>JBAPOP010000168.1:0-200877 GCA_049279675.1 Candidatus Acidiferrales bacterium | reverse complement strand
GTGCGGCCGCCTTTGGTGAATTGCTCCACCGATTCGCGCCGCTGCTTCAAAAGCGTTTGCAACATCTGAAGAATTTCGGCGTCTTCGAGCGGGCGCATTTTTTCCACTTCTCTGAGCTGCAGCGCGGATTTCACCATGCGAAGCGTGCTGAGGCGAAGCACGTCTTTTTCTCTCATCGCCGCGACGATATCTTTTTGGATCTGTTCGCCCAGCGCCATGCGTCCGCCTCCGGATAAAATTGCGATTCGAAAATCCAGAATAGCACACGCGGCAGTTCGCGGCGGGATTTGACAGAAGTGCGAGCGGCCCGTAGGCTCTTTGCTATGAAAATTGTTGTCGCGGACAAAATCAGCGAACGCGGAATCGAAATTCTGCGCGAAACCGGCTGGACGATTGCAATTCCGGCGCCGGCTGCGCTTGCGGCGGAACTCGCGGACGCCGATGGACTGATCGTGCGCAGCGCGACGAAAGTCACGGCTGAACTTCTCGAAAAAGCGGCGGCGCTGCGCGTGGTGGGCCGCGCAGGCGTCGGCGTGGACAACGTGGATGTTGACGCGGCGACGAATCGCGGCGTGCTCGTGATGAATACGCCGGGAGGAAATTCGGTCAGCGTCGCCGAGCACACGATTGCGCTGATGCTGGCTCTCGCGCGATCGGTGCCGCAGTTCAATGCCGCGATTCACGCCGGACGCTGGGAAAAATCGAGCGCGATGGGCACGGAAGTTCGCGGAAAGACGCTCGGCCTCGTCGGGCTTGGCCGCGTGGGGACGGAAGTGGCGCGGCGCGCGGCGGCGCTCGAGATGAAAATTCTCGCGCACGATCCCTACGTCAGCCCGGACGTTGCGCGCGAGCTTGAAGTGGAGTTGCTGCCGCTGGCAGATTTGTTGAAGCGCGCCGATTATATTTCGCTGCATACCTCACTCAGTGCCTCGACTGAAAAATTGATCAACGCCGCGACGATCGCGCAAATGAAGCGCGGCGCGCGAATCATCAATTGCGCGCGGGGCGAATTGATCGACGAAGCCGCGCTGGCCGAAGCGATTCGCTCGGGCCACTTGGCGGGCGCTGCGCTCGATACATTTGCGCAAGAGCCGCCAACAAATTCCCCGCTCGTCGCGCTCGCTAACGTGATTGCGACGCCGCATATCGCGGGCTCGACTTCCGAAGCGCAGGAAGAAGTCGGGATTCAAATTGCGCTGCAAATCCGCGACTATCTTGCCGAGGGCGTGATTCGCAATTCGGTGAATCTGCCGTCGCTTTCCGGCGAGCAGTACCGGCGCGTGCGCCCTTATCTCGAACTTGCCGAGCGGCTCGGATCGCTCGTGGCGCAGGCATTTGACGGCCGTGCGGATCGCGTGCGCATTCGCTACGCGGGCGAAGCGTCCGAGGTCGGCGCGCGAGTGCTTGGCAATGCGGTTCTCGTCGGCGTGCTGAATCGCGTGCTCGCGCAGAAAGTGAATCTCGTGAATGCGACGGCGGCTGCAGCGGGTCGCGGAATTGCCGTTGAGGAATCCACGCGGCGGCGCGAGCGCGGATTCCCGAACACGATTGAGGTGACTCTCTGCGGTGCGCACGAACTTGCCGCTGAAGGCACCGTGCTGCCGGATACCGGCCCGCGCATTTTGCGATTTGACGGAATTGATCTCGAAGCGCCGCTCGAAGGGACTTTGCTTCTTACGCGCAATCGAGATGTTCCCGGCGTGATCGGCCACATCGGGACGGCGCTCGGGACGATGGGCATCAACATTGCGACGTTTGCGCTCGGACGGCGCTCGCCCTCGCGCGAGTCGGATGCGCTGGCGCTCGTGCGGCTCGATGGAGAAGTTGCGGATTCGGTTGCGGCGCGGATTCGGGAGATTCCGTCGATCACGGAAGCGACGATTATTCGGCTGGCGGATTCGTAACACGTTGGCGGCAACGCGGGCGTGATCCGTGGCGCGCAAGCCGTGAGTAAGCAGTAGCGCCGGCTTTCTGCTGGCGAATTTCGATTTCGCGCCGAGGGCGCAAAGAGCCGCGGGCAGGATGCCCGCGCCATGAACTCAGTTTGTGCTTTGCCGCGCGTCTTCACAGTGCTTCCGAATGCCAGACGAAAATCGGTCCGGCGCTACATTTGCTTGTCTGATCGGCCTGTGGAACAGGGGGCTTTTTTGTACCGATTAGAAGTGAGCTCGATCGTTTGTTTTGTGTGAGTTACGCCGATTTCTAATCATTTTGGTGTACCGATTAGAGTTTGCTTCTGCGGGCCGATTCCCTGTCCTGCAGTGGGCGCGACAGCGCGTTTGAGGGCGCGCCATGCAGGATCGGCCAGCGGCGCGTGGCCGGGGCGTGTGCGGTCTAGTTTATCATTTAAGTTAATCATGCTTCAGATATAGCATCGCGTTTTGCAGTGCGCAAGTGGGGGGTGCTGTGGATTCGGCCGTGGGAACATACAGACTAAATATTTCAGATTTGAAATTTAAGATTTGAGATTTGATTTGAAATCTCGAAATCGAAAACGGAGAGGACGAGCTAGCGTGAAAATTATTGCGGCTTGGTTCTTATTGACGAGTTCGGTTTTCGCTGGAGGTATCGGCGTGGTCCGCTCCATGAAGCCAACGCAAACTTTCGTGCCGAAGAATGGTTTTGTTCCGGACAAAGAGACTGCGATACGCGTTGCCGAAGCGGTTTTAATTCCAATATATGGCGAAAAGCAGATCACGTCGGAACGTCCATTATCAGCTGAACTCAAGGACGGTATTTGGATTGTGAGTGGACACATGCCATTGGGGATGAACGGAGGCGCGGCGGAGATCAGGATTTCGAAAAAGACATGCCGGGTTATCTCGGTGATTCACGGCAAGTAGGCTGCGGCGTGCGTACGAGGGATAAACAAAGAAAGGCCGGCCCGCCTTCCGGCGAGCCCTACGAACGGCAGGAGCGGAGAGCGGGAGCAGCCCGCCGCGGCGGACGCCCCTACGAAGAGCAAACGTATTCAGCCAAAGCGTTTGGGGCGGGCCGCTGCCTCGGAGCCTTCGGTGCTCGCTACCAAACTTGCGAGATGAGCACGAGACCAACTGACGCGAAATTACTTCAGTCCTTCGACCAGATTGAGCGAGGAGAGAATGCGGCGATAATTGTAGAT
This sequence comes from Candidatus Acidiferrales bacterium, assembly GCA_049279675.1. GTDB lineage: Bacteria > Acidobacteriota > Terriglobia > Acidiferrales > UBA7541 > Palsa-147. The sequence goes on along the minus strand of JBAPOP010000168.1, from coordinate 197,756 downwards.
GCAGGTCTTTCCGTCGGGCGTCATGCGCACCAAGCCGATCATATACACGCCAGCGGGATCGTACGGCACGAGCTGCCGCATCAGCGCCTTCTGCCCGGTTTTTAGATTCAGCCGATAAACGTTCGTGGGAACTTTGCCGCGCTCAAAAATATAAAGCGATTGCCCGTCCGCGCTCCAGGCGATCGGCGCGTCGTTTTCTCCCCAGCCTTGAATCGGTTGCGGCTGGCCGCTTTCCACGGGGAAGAGAAGTCCCTTGCGATCGGGACTGATCGCGGCCACGAACTTGCCATCCGGAGAAATCGCGAACTCAAATGGCGCCACTCCTTCCGGCGTGATGGCTCGCGGCTTCGTCCCGACGAGGTCCTCGACGTAGAGCCGGTCGCTATGGCCCGGCTCGTCCCCGGACAAGACAAATCGCTTCCCGTCCGGAAACCACCTTGCATCGAGATTGGCGATTCCGTCATCCGGGAGCAGCTTCGGCGCGCCCGCTCTCGTGGGCAGAAGTGTGACTTGCGTAGGTTTCGTGGGATCGGAAGACAACGCCCACTTGCCGTCCGGCGAGAGCGCGAACGCGCGGCCAGTTCCCAAATCGGTCGCAGGAGACCCGTCGGTCTGGCGGATATAGACCACGTAGTTGCCTCGCATGGCTGCGCCGCCTTCGTAAAAGAGCAGCGTCTTACCGTCGGCAGAAATGTCGGCAGGAAGTGAAATGTCGAACAAGGCGAGGTCGCGCTCTTTCGTCTCGCCCACGGTGAGATCAATCATCCCGCGCCGGCGGTCGTCGTGCGCGATCAATGCGCCGCCGTCGCGCCGAACATCGTGGAGATTGAAAAATCCCGGGAGTCGCGTCAACGCCCGCCCGCGTCCTGAAAGGCTTACGGCTTGAACTCCTCCTCCGTTGGTAAACCAAATTTCATCGCCGCCGGGCGACCAGGTAAGACCCTGCACGGTCGGCCAATCTTGGGTCAGAGTTTTCTTGTGGCCGGCGAGGTCCACGACCGCCACCGTTCCCCTGTCATCGTCGCGAAGACCGTGATCGAGAAACGCAATCTGATCGCCCTTCGGCGAAATTCGCACGTGGGAAATCCATCCGGTAGTCGAGTAAAGCGGCGCATCGATGGGATACTCCAGGCGGTCCTGCCCGCCCGCGCTTCGCACCACCGCGAGCTTCGTTCCGTCCGGAGACCAGTCCGCCCATTCCACGCCTTCGAGGACCTCGCGCGGCGCGCCACCGGTCAGCGGCACGCGCGCGAGTGTGCCGTTCACCGTGAACGGCCCTGTAACGCGGCTGTTGAGCAATACCGCCAGCTCTCCGGTGGAAGAGATTCCGAGGAGTACCGCGCCCGTCAGACCAAGCGCACGCGACTCGGGGCTTGCCTGGTTCGTCACGAATATGTCGGATGGATTTCCGTCCCACGATGCGCTGTAGACGATGGTTTGACCGTCGGGCGCAAACCGCGCCGTGCGAATGATTCCGCGGCGGAAAGTAAGAGGAATATAGTTCGGTAAGTTGGCTTGCCAAATGCGCTTGCCGAAGAAGAGCCCGACAGCAGCGCCGATGAGCAGCCCCGCGATTACGCCAGCAGCGATCCATCGAGACACGCGCGATGGAACGGCTGGCGCAACTACGGCCGCGGCGGCTTGTGGCACGCTGCGCGAAGACTGCTGCGTGGCACTTAGTTCTGATGGACGCGCGGCTGAGATGCGGGACGAAGAACCGGCCGAGGTTCCAATCGACGAAACAGATGACGAACTGGGAGACGTACCCGCCTGCGAACCGCTTACGTCCTCTCGTTCGAACTTGGCGATGACGGGGCGTGCCGAATCGAGATCTCGTTTCAGGCGTTTCAGGTCGGCGCGAAGTTCGGCAGCGCTTTGGTAACGCAAATCCCGATCTTTCTCGAGGGCCGTGCTGATGATCTCTTCGAGCTTCGGCGGAATTTCGGGATTGAGACGCACGGGAGCCACAGGCGCACGGTGAAGGATCGCGTCCGTGATGAGAGCGGAAGTATCGCCGCGAAAAGGCAAAGCGCCGGTGGACATTTCGTACAGCACAGCGCCGAAAGAATAGAGATCCGTGCGCGCGTCCAATTCTTTCGCCGCCAACTGCTCGGGAGACATGTACGCAACGGTTCCAATGGCTGTACCGGGACTGGTGAGGTACTCCGGTCTCACGGGCGTGATCGCGTTCGTGGGGAGCGTGTCTTGCGAGGCTATGGCTTCGTTCTTCGGAGTGAGTTTCGCCAAACCAAAATCGAGAATTTTGGCGTGACCGCGCTTCGTGACGAAAATGTTGGCGGGCTTGATGTCGCGGTGGACAATGCCTTCTTTGTGAGCCGCTTCGAGCCCATCTACAATCTGGATCGCCAAATCGAGCACGGCTTCATTTTCCATCGGACGCCCGCCGATGCGGTGTTTCAGCGTGTTGCCGTCCAAGAATTCCATCACGATAAACGCGCGGCCATTCTCTTCGCCGATATCGTAAATCGTGCAGATGTTGGGGTGATTCAGGGCGGAGCTGGCTTTGGCTTCGCGCTTGAATCGTTCGAGCGCCTGCGCGTCGTGAGCTAAATCGTCGGGAAGAAATTTCAGAGCGACGGCGCGGTCGAGGCGAGTGTCCTCGGCTTTGTACACCACTCCCATTCCGCCGCCGCCGAGTTTTTCGAGGATTCGGTAGTGAGAGATTGTCCGGCCGATTAAAGATTGCGATTCGGGCATTGGGAGCGAATTTTAGGCTGTGGGTGGGTGCAAGTCAACGCGGGGGGAGTGGAGAGCGGAAAAGGGGAGATGGAAAAGAGAAAGTGGAAAAGGAAAAATGGAAAAGCGTGATCTCGGGGAGCGCTTGATATTGGGGTTCACGGCGAGGCGAGTTTTTTCTTGGCCAGCGGCAGTGCGTAGGCGGCGGGGGGATTGTGCGTGATCGTTGTCGCGGCCTTGCGGTAGAACTCCGCGGCTTTGTCCTTGTCGCCTAATTTTTCGTAGGTTTGGCCCAGCATGCAAATTATGAATGGATCGTTCTGGCTGGCCTTTTGGAATTCGTCGAGGGCGGTCTTGTAGTCGGCTGCATAGAACGCGACGTAGCCTTCCAGAGCTGGCAGGAATTGCGCTTGCCCGGCGTTGGTTCCCTTGTCGAGGATGGCTTTGGCGGCCGCCACATGCTTCTGCGCTTCGGCTTGATTTCCGCGGCGGGCGGCGATGCGGGCCTGCGCATTCTCCCAACGAAACTCCCAAAGATCCTGGCGAGCCGCTGGAATATCAGGCTGCTTGAGTCCGGTATCGTGGCCGAGCTGATACCAGTGTGTGGCGGCGTCCAGATCGCCGGAGTCGAGGCAAACGCGCGCGGCTTCGTCGGCGATTTCGCCCTGCTCGAAATAATCCTTCGTGCTGCCGTAATAATCGAAGACGAGCTGTTCGTACTCGACGGTCTTTTTGCAATCGGCTTCGAAAGCGTACGACATCGCCGTCATCCTTTGCGCGACGGCTTTGAGTTCGGGCGTGTACGCGGCGTCTGTTGCCTTGGCGAAATATTTGCGAGCTTCGTCACCTTGAGACATCAGGTCCAGGACGATCCCCGCTGCGATATTCGCTGGAACGGAATTCGGCGTGGACTGGAGGGTCTTGCGATAGAGAGCGAGCGCGTCGTCGAGCTTTCCCTCGTGCATCAATTGCTGGCCTTGCTTGATGTACTCGGGCTGCTGCGGCTGTTGTTGCTGCTGCTGGGTCGCGGGTGCCTGCGCAGATAGAGGCGCGGCAGAAACGAGAACGGCGAGGAATGCTGTGGCAATGGCCGCGATGTGCGCTTTCATGCGCGGGATTATCTCACGAAGCGCAAGGATGAAAGGCTGGCTCGCTCGTGACAGACGGAAAAACGTGCCGCATGAAAGGCGGTGCGGCGCTGCGAAGAAAAGCGTGCGGTTGCGGGCACGTTCAATCGCGGGTAGACTGATGAAAGTTAGAAACACGGTTCGGGGCGTAGCGAAGCCTGGTTATCGCGCCTGGTTCGGGACCAGGAGGTCGGTGGTTCAAATCCACTCGCCCCGACCACTTTTCAAATTCCCCTTGCGGTTCTTCGGGCGCTCGCGAGCAAGTCTCCTCATTTAGTTTGAATCCACCAGAAATGGATTATTGGGCATTCGATGCGTAGACGAGTTTGTGTCTGCGCGAGAAGGTGGCTTTGGATTTCCGCCACATCCGGCCTGAACTATTCGTATCTTAGTGCGACGATCGGATCGACGCGAATGGCGCGACGCGCCGGAATATAACAAGCGAGCAGTGCGACGCCGATGAGAAGAAGAGCGACACCCGCGAACGTCAGAGGGTCTACTGGCATCACGCCGTAAAGCAGTCCTGCCATTAAGTGCGACACAATCAGCGCACAAGCAAGGCCGACCGCAGCGCCAGCAATCGCGAGACCCAATCCTTGACGCAGAACCATGCGCAGGATGTTGCGGCGTTGCGCGCCGAGTGCGAGGCGAATCCCAATCTCGTGCGTGCGCTCGTTCACGATGTACGAAATCACTCCGTAAATTCCAAGCCCGGCGAGAAGCAATGCAGTCAGAGCGAAGAGTCCGACCATCTCCATCGAAAATCGTCTTGCGGAGAGAGACGCGGATACGGCTTCGTCGAGCGTTTGCGCGCCGAATACCGGCAGTCCGGGATCGACGGATTGGACTTGCTCGCGCAGCTCCACGGGAATGGCAGCGGCGTCCAGCCGCCCGCGTACAAAGATCGCGAGATCCTTGGGCCGCCGCTGATACGCGCTCAAATAAATTTCCGGAACAGCCGCTTCCGCTAGAGATTCTGTTCGAGCATCCGCGATCACACCGATCACCGTGGTCCAGGAAGAATCCGAGGGCCGCTTGAAGCGCTTGGCAACCGCATCCCCGTCCGGCCAATACTTCCGCGCCAGCGCTTCGTTGATCACGGCGGATTGCAGCGCTTTGTCGTTGTCCGACTCGTTGAATAAACGGCCGCGCAGCAGCGACATGCCGAGCAAGTGAAAATATTCGGGCGTGACGGTGGAACGGTTGACGATGGGAGTCTCGCCGCTTTGAGCTTCGCGGCCTTCGAGCATCAATGGATACGGATTTAGATCCCTCCAACCGTGGCCCAATGGAACAGCCGCCAAATCCCCGATGGCGACTTCTTCCACTCCGGGCAATGTCCGGCCGCGACGAAGTATTTCGTGCAAGAGCGGCGCTTCTTGCGCGGCGGTTCCATAGACATCGGTGGCGGGATCATTTGGGACAGGCAGCCACGTGCGTACCACCATTACTCTCTGTGGATTGAATCCCGGCCGCACGTTCAACAAATCCCAGAAACTGCGCAGCAGAAGCCCAGCGGCAATCATCAGCACCAGAGAGAGAGCAAATTCCGTTACGACAAGCACGCGGCGGGTGCGCGCCTGTTCACCGGAACCTGCCGAGCCGCGCCCTTCCCGTTTGAGCATCGGAATCAAATCCGGCCGGCCGGCATGCAACGCGGGAGCGAGACCGAAGATCGCGCCGGCGACGAGCGAAGCGACGAGGGCAAAAAGCAAAACGGCCCAGTTCGTCGATACTTCATTGAGCCGCGGCAGGCCCTCGGGCACAATTCGGAGCAGCAATCCCTTCGTGCAGAAGAGAATTGCTAAACCGCCAATTCCGCCTAGCAGTGAGAGAAGCAAGCTTTCGGTCAGCAGTTGCGACATCAATCGCGCCCGCGCGGCTCCGAGCGCCTGCCGAATGGCCATTTCGCGCCCTCTCGCGCTGGCTCTCGCGAGCAGCAGATTAGCAATGTTTACGCAGCCGATCAGCAGGACCAATCCCACGGCGCCGAGCAGCAGAATCAGCGACTGGCGAACATTGCCGACCACGCTCTCCTTGAGCGGGACCAGACGCACCGTCCATGCGCTTTGCTGCGGATAATCGATGGGGAATTGTTTCTGCATGACGGCAACGAGCGCGTCTAGCCGGCTCTGCGCCACGTCAATTGTGACACCCGGTTTGATCCGCGCGATTGCGGCCTGAAGAATCCGCGAACTGCGTAGCGGGGGAGGGGCAGGCGCGGCGGCAAAGCCCGAAGCCGCCCAAATTTCAGTGTGCCGTTCCTCCGCTGTTCGCCCCGGATCATGATAATCGGCCGGCATCACGCCGATCACGCGATACAAGTCGTTGTCGAGCCGCAGACTTTTGCCCAGAATTCCGGGATCGGCAGCGAAAGCGCGCTTCCACAGACCGTCGCTGATAAGAACTTCCAAAGTAAATCCGGGCGTGTGATCTTCGGGATTGAACGCGCTACCCAACTGAGGTTTTACGCCGAGCAGCGCAAAGTAATTCGGCGCCACGTTCAAAAAGGGGATTCGCTCGGGCTGAGAACCGCCCGTGAGATTCACGTCCCCGCCCCCTATTGGCGAAACATAGTCAAAAATGCCGGAGCGCTGAAGATCCTGCCATTCGGGCACGGACATTCCGACATCCTGCGCGCCCACTCCTGGCAGTTCGTCCTCGATCCGCACGAGCTGTTCTGGCTGAGGATACGGCAACGGGTGCAGCAACGTGGCATTAACGACACTGAAAATCGCCGTCGTGGCTCCAATGCCCAGGGCAATCGTCAAGACGGCGATGGCGGTGAAGCCGGGAGATTTGCGCAGCATTCGAAGTGCGTAACGAACGTCTTGCGCGAGATCCTGGAGCCAATTCACTCTGCGTGCCTCGCGACATTCTTCTTTGCGTTTCTCGACCCCGCCGATTTCGAGCAGCGCCGCGCGGCGCGCCGCTTGCGGGGTCATACCCTTGGCGATATTTTCCCGAGTTTTACACTCGACGTGATATCGGAGTTCCTCATCGAGTTCCTGGTCCGCCAGCCGCCGGTGAAATATCGAACGCAGCCTGAGCGGAACCGTATAGATCCATTGTCTCGGTCGCATGTGCGTCTCCTTGCGTCCTCGCGGCGTGTTTGCTCACGCACTCCCCCTCGGTTACCGAGGCAGAGTACCCCCACTCCCCTCGGTAAGCAAGGGGGAAACGAAGAAAGCGATTATGGATTCAAGGTTCATCGTTCGGGAGCAGGTTGCCGGAGGTTTCATTCACGACATTCCCCACGGTCTAAGCGACCCCACTGAGACAGAATACCTCACGGGTAATTACGGATTCACTTTCGTAACGGTGGTAAAGTTTCCAACCGTAGGCGCGGTGATGCGTGCCTCTCTACTATTGACAGAAACCTTCTACCGACGATGGGGAAAGAGATGGTTCGACGCTGCGGCGTCGGCGGCGGGAATTGTTCTGCTGTCGCCATTGCTGATCGGCATTGCGATCGCGGTGCGGCTCAAGAGCGCGGGGCCGATATTTTTTCGCCAGGTCAGGACGGGCCGGAGCGGGCGGCCGTTCCGCATATTCAAGTTTCGGACAATGATTAACGGTGGCGCGGAACGCGGGGATCTCATTACCGCTGGGGACGACTCGAGGATTACGGCGCTGGGCCGGATGTTGCGTAAAACTAAGATTGATGAGTTGCCGCAGTTGATCAATGTGCTGCTCGGCGAGATGAGTCTCGTTGGGCCGCGGCCTGAAATTCCTGAATTCACGAAACACTATGCGGAGAAATATCGCGGGGTGCTGCTTGCGCGACCCGGGATTACGGGGCCGGCGGCGAGTGCTTATGTGCGGGAAGAAGAGATCCTTGCTGGGCGAGCCGATAGTCAGAATTTTTATACCGCAGAAATCCTGCCGAGAAAACTTGAACTTGATTTGAGATATTGTGAGGACATTCGATTCGCGAACGACGCCAAGTTGATCTTTCAAACGTTTGCGAGAATCTTGGCGACGCTTCGTCCGGCCGGGACGCGACCGAAAAACCGGCCGGCCTGCCGGCCAGCCCTACGAGTGCCGTGATTCTGCGGTTGCTAAATGTAAAGGCTTTCGACGTACCGCCGGAATTTCAACTTTGAAATTTCGAATTCGATATGTAAGCACGCGCTCCAGCATTGCGTGGCTGCGAATCGCTGTCGAAGACGGGGTTCATCTTCTTCGCGATACGATCATTATATTTTCGCCGAACATTAATGCGCGGGACGATTGTGCGTGGCGGATTTCTTTATTGCGCGAGCGCCGAGCCGCGTTTCGCTCTTTGCGGAATGCGATGAGCGTGTAGAGCCACATCCAGGGAGCGAGGAAAGCGTAAGCATAGCTGACCGGCTTTACGTGCGTGGGCTCGATATCGAGAATTTGGAAGCCGGAGGTGTGCAGGATGTAGCGCAGCTCAGAGAAAGTTTTGAGCCCGATGTGATGCAAAGGATGCGGGCTTGCCTCATCGCACGGGCGCGGATCCGAAAGATAGAAGCCGCTGCCGAAAAATCGAACGCGCGAGCGAATGGAAATCGTGTTCGGTGTGGAGAGAATGAAAATGCCGCCTGGACGGCAGACGCGATGCATTTCGCGCACGAATGCGAAGGCATTTTCGAGATGCTCGATGCCTTCGATGGAAACGACGAGATCGAAACTGGCGTCGGGCCACGGACGCTTCGCGGTGAGATCGGCGACGCGAAATCGCTCGCCGAGAATCGCGCGCGCTTCGCCCGTTAGCTCATCCACAATATCGATGCCCGAAACTTCCAGGCCTGCCTTCGCGAGCAGAATCGAGACTTCACCGTCGCCGCACGGCGCATCGAGCACTTTTGCGCCTTGCGGCAATCCGAGCGCGGTTACGCGACCGATTACCGCGTCGTAAATTTTCGAGCAGCGCGACGTCTTCATCGCCGGGGCGCTCGGGCTAGCGATGTGCTGGGCAGCCGTATAAACAATTGACTCATGGATTTGATGGCGCGCCCCTCTCGGTTACATCGCATTTCAGAATTCGGGAAGTCTATTCTATTACCGTGCCGGCGCAATGCGCGTTTCGGAAAGTAAGCGGGACACGCTTAATTGCGCCGCCGCGATGATGTTGGAACTACGGACGTAACTTCCAGCGGCGTACCGTTTCATTTTCCGCACGCCGGTTCATAATCCCTCGCCTCGAAATTCGGGATGGCGCTCGTAAGGCGCGCGGACGCTATCGCCTTTGACGACTATTCATGGCTAACACAGGACTCGGCAAGATTCTTTATCGAACGGGCGCGGAACGCGCTTCGGCGATCCATGGCGCGACTTCCCGTTTATTTGGTTTCGCGCCCGCCGCAGCGGCGGCTGAATCCGTCGCGGTGCCATGGCGGCGCTCGGCGGCGATGGATTATTTTCCAGCTCGCGTTCTCGGCGTGCCTCAGTGGTGTTTCGTGCTGGCTGGTGGCGCGGGGCTGTTGCAAGCGTGGGCGGAGCGGTTCTCGATTGAGCCGGATGGCGTAAATTATCTCGACATCAGCTATGCCTATCTTCGCCATGATTGGCACAACGCGATCAATGCTTATTGGAGCCCGATGTATTCGTGGCTACTGGCTCTCGTTTTCGCGCTCACACACACTTCACTGTATTGGGAAGCCACCGTTCTTCACCTTGTGAATTTCGTCATCTATCTTTTTGCGCTGGGGTGCTTCGGATTTTTCTTTCGCGAGTTGACCGCGCTGTGCGGTGAGCGCGCGGCTGGCGTCGAAGCGCAATCGCCGCAAAGCTGGGCGTGGACGGTTTTCGGCTACTCGCTCTTCACGTACTCATCGCTTGAGTTGGTGGGAGTAGGAACGGACAAGCCGGACATGTTCGTGTCGGCGATTTTTTTCCTGGCGACGGCGATTTTGATTCGAATTCGCCGAGGGCAAACAAGCCGGCAAGCGTATGTGTCGCTTGGCGCGGTGCTCGCAGTCGGCTACCTCGCGAAGTCGGTTTTGTTCCCTCTCACATTTGTGTTTCTGCTCTGCAGCTTATTTGCATTCGGAAATTGGAAACGCGCCGCACCGCGAGTGGCGTTTGCGCTAGTTGTGTTTTTCGCGATCGGCGGACCGTGGGCGATCGCGATTTCGCGTGCGCAGGGACGAATCACGTATGGCGAGGCCGGACGCGTAAGCTATGCGTGGTTTGTGAACGGATTGTCGGCACTTCCGCAATGGCATGGCGAGATTGCAGGAGCTGGGGCGCCGATCCACGGAGCACGGCGGCTGAACGAAATTCCTCCGGTGGATGAGTTTGCGACGCCGGTCGCTGGTACGTATCCGCCGTGGTATGACCCAAGCTATTGGGTCGAAGGGCTGCGATCACATTTTGAGCTTCGCGGACAATTGCGTGTACTCGCAGTAAGTGCCGCGGAGTATTTCCGGCTTCTCTCGGCAGAGAAATCGATCATGGTTGGCGTGCTGGTGCTCGCGCTTCTTGCGGGAGGAGCCGGCGGCTACTTTCGTGAATTGCATTTGCTTTGGACTCTTTGGCTCCCGGCGGCTGCGACTTGCGGGCTTTACGCTCTGGTGCACGTCGAACCGCGGTTCGTGGGAGCGCCGATGGTCATACTTTGGTGCTTCTTGTTCGCTGCTGTCCGTTTGCCGCGAAGCGAGACTTCGGCGCGTGTGTGGAATTGCGTCGTGCTCGCGGTGGCGCTGACGATGGGCGTCACGATTACGAGCCAGGCGGCAGGCCACGCGATAGCCGCGCTTCGAGGATCGGAGAACGGCGAGTGGACGGTAAGCGCGGACTTGGCGCAACTTGGTTTAAGGCCGGGAGATGAAGTGGCGGTGCTCGGCCATTCGACGCACGGAGATTACTGGGCTCACCTCGCGCAAGTTCGTATCGTCGCGGATGTTCCTGCGGAAGGCGTCCCTGCCTATTGGGAATCGAGCGCGGAAACGAAATCGCGAATACTGAACGCACTCGCGGATGCGGGAGCACGATTTTTCGTGACCCGATTTCAGCCGCCGAGATCGGAATTGCAAAACTGGGAACGACTCGGAGCGACGGGATATTACGCTTTGCCGCTCTCCAAGTTGGCGGCACAAGGGCGACTAACGCCCGCAAGTGCATCAGCTAGGCGCACCGACCCGCAGGCGGGGGCCTCCGGGCTCTGAAGTTTCTGGGGCTAACGCGAAAGGTTGCGAAATTTCTTGGGGTTGGGTGCAAAAAACCGGTTGCCGGAGCTCGATGGCTTGCGAGGCTTGGCCATTCTTCTCGTGCTCTCGCTGCACTACCTCACCTACGGCTACAACAACGTCCAATTCGGGAAGCTTTATCGCTTCGTCCAAATCTTCCGGCTCGGATGGAGTGGCGTCGATCTGTTCTTTGTTCTCTCAGGATTCTTGATCGGGGGGATTCTGCTCGACGCGCGCGAAAGTCCAAATTATTTTAAGGCGTTCTATGTGCGCCGGATTCATCGGATTTTGCCGGTTTATTACACATGGATTGCGCTGTTCGCGATTGTAGGCTCGATTGTTGCCGAACGCGGATTCGCGAAGGAATCGAGCGTGCCGTTAATTTCGGTCCCTGTAGTGGTCTACTACCTGTTTCTGCAAAATCTCGTCTTCACGCCACTCTCGCGATTTACGACGTGGTGGATGTCGCAAACGTGGTCGCTGGCCGTGGAGGAGCAATTCTATCTCGTCTCGCCATTTCTGATTCGATTTCTATCGCGCCGGCGGCTCACGCGCGTCTTGGCCGGTTGCATCATCGGGGCGCCAATTCTCCGGGCGATCGTTTACTCCGCGAAGCCCGGAATCCTCAGCCCGCAGTACGTGTTGATGCCGTGCCGCGCCGACGCGCTGGCGATGGGAATGCTGCTCGCCATCGCGTGGCGATCGGATGTGAAGGCGTGGACCGCGGGACACATGCAGCTGGCAAATGCCGCTCTTGCTGTGCTGGTGGCGGGCGCACTTGCAATGACGAAATGGATGCCGGGCCCGCGGAACAGGTTTGAGGCCGCGTACCAGTATTCATGGCTCGCCGCGATGTATGCCGTGATGATCATGGTGGCGCTCTTAAAGCGCGACGGCACAGTGGCGAAGGTGGCCCGATGGCCGTTTCTCCGCGAGTGGGGGCGCATTTCGTATTGCGTCTATCTTATCCACACGGGAGTCCTGTGGACGTGCCACAGGGTTCTGCTGCATTCACTCCCGCGCATTACCGAATGGCGTGGCGTGGCGACAACGGCGCTAGCCCTCGCGCTGACTGCGGGAATCGCACAAATCTCATGGAAATACTTCGAAAAACCGTTAATCGATCGCGGACATGCGGCACGATTCGTGCCTTCGGAAGCGGACGCGCTGGCATCACCCGGCTAGGCTTTATTTCATAGTTCGCGGCGCCCGACGCAGCTGCCAGTCAGTTCCGCAAGGCACTCCCACAGATCAACAATTCAGCCTCAATTAAGGCCGCACTAACCGATAAGCGCCCCTGAAATCCCTATTACACAAGTATTACAAACACTTGCGAGCTTCTTTGCTAGCCTTAGTCCAGCGCCACAAGCACAGCACAATCATTGACATTTCGTGGGAAGGGCCAAGTATGGAACTCACCGATCTACGAGCGGCGAAGGCAAAGGACGACGGAATCAATTGGGTGACGGCGGGCGTGATGATGGCTTTTCACGCACTCGCGATCGTCGCGCTATTTTTCTTCACGTGGAAAGCGCTGTTCATCGCACTTTACCTGTGGTGGCTATCGGCGAGCGTTGGAATTGGCATGTGCTACCACCGCTTGCTAACGCATCGCGGCTATAAGATTCCAAAGTGGCTCGAGTACACACTCACCGTCTTCGCGACGCTCGCGCTCGAAGGCGGACCGATTTTCTGGGTGTCAACGCACCGCATCCACCATAAATATTCCGACCACGAAGGCGATCCGCACTCGCCGATCGACGGCACATGGTGGGCGCACATGGGCTGGATACTTGTCGGAAAGTCGATGCACCACGATACGTCAACGCTCGCGCGGTACGTACCCGATCTCGCGAAAGACCGCTTTTATGTTTGGATCACGAAATATCACTACGTCCCGCTCATCGTTCTCGGAGTGGTGCTGCTTGTATTTGGCGGATGGTCCGTCATGCTATGGGGAATTTTCCTCCGCACGGTTGTCGGGCTGCAAACCACATGGCTCGTCAATTCCGCCACTCACTCGTGGGGAACGCGCCGCTATGTGACGCGGGACCTTTCGACCAACAGTTTGTGGGTTGCGCTATTGACGTGGGGCGAAGGATGGCACAACAACCATCACGCTCATCCGACATCGGTGCGCCACGGACTAACGTGGTATGAAATCGACTTCAACTGGTACGGAATCTGGCTGCTGAAAACGTTCGGACTCGCGAAAAACCTTCGCGTCGCCAGTCTTCGCACGGTTGAGACAGGCGAAAAGCCAGCCGAGGATTCGCCGGCCAGCGGAATCGTTCCCGCGACGCCGCAAGTTCAGCCAAATCTTTCGTCGTAAAGCTGGCGTAAGAGAACCTGGCAGCCGGCTCGCGGTTGCATTTTTCGCCTTTCATTTAAACGCCTCTCTCAGGCGTGCCCATGAACCTTTCGGTTCATGCGCGAACCTCATAGCAACCCATCGGCGGTACAATTACGTCCAGACAACATGCAAATCGCGAGCCGTCGAAAAACAATCGCGTTCTTCGTGACGCTGGGCTCAGGCCTGGTGGCGCTGGCCGTCGCGCTCAATATCAGTTGGATCATTCTCAACTGGCGCGAAGGCGTGCTGCTTTTTTTCGGTATCGTCTTTTTCGCGGCCATCATCGCTGGAATGATTCTCAATACGAGCTTTCTCATTCGTGAAATCAAGCGGAACGAACAGCACGACAGTTTCATAAATTCGGTCACTCACGAACTGAAGACGCCGATCACCTCAATCCGGCTGTATCTCGAGACTCTCCAGCGGCACGATGTGGATGAAAAGAAGCGGCAGCAATTTTACGATCTAATGCTGAATGACACCGACCGGCTGGTCCACACAGTTGAACAAGTGCTAAAGGCCGGAGAGGCGCGCTTCAAGACCGGGCGGCGCGAGCGCACGGAGATCGATTTCGGCGGACTGGTATCGGAATGCATGGAACTCGCGCGGTCGCGGCATCACCTCACTGCCAAGGCGCTGCAATACAAGGTGCCGAAAAACGGGAATCAGATCACCGTCCGCGGCGATGCCGACGAGCTTCGCACGGCCGTTACCAACGTGCTCGACAACGCCATCAAGTATTCGAAGGACAACGTGGATGTTTCCGCGCAAATCGAGACACCGGATACAAAACACGTTCTCCTTCGCGTACGCGATCACGGCATGGGAATTCCGGTGGATGAATTGAAGCGCATTTTCAAACGCTTTTACCGTGTGCGCGGCCGGTCGCGCGCGCAGGTGAAAGGTACTGGGCTCGGACTCTTCATCGTCCGCTCTATCGCGAAGAAGCACGGCGGAAAAGTATTTGCTGAAAGCGCGGGCGAAGGGCGAGGCACGACGATCACCCTCGAGTTGCCGAGGAGCCGCGCATGAGCCGCGTCCTGGTGGTGGAAGACGAGACACATTTGGCCGAAGGGCTGCGATTCAATCTCGAAGCGGAAGGCTATGCCGCGCAGATTGTGGGAGACGGTGAGATGGCGCTCGACCGGCTCGTCGAGAGAAAGGAACCGTACGACGCAGTCATCCTCGACGTCATGCTTCCCGGCGTGAACGGTTTCACCGTTGTCTCTGAATTGCGCAAGGCGAAGAATTTCGTTCCCGTCCTCATCCTCACAGCTCGCGGGCGGCCCGAAGATGTCCTCGAAGGATTTGCCGCGGGTGCGGACGATTACCTTCCGAAGCCGTTCGAGCTGCCGATTTTTCTTGCGCGCCTGCAAGGACTCTTGCGCCGGAATGCCTGGACGCGAAACGCGAACGCCGAAGAAACGGGAGTAGCGGCGGGGGCCAAAGCTGAAGATAGCGCGCCCGAGGCGAATGGCGACTCGTTTTCGTTCAATGGCAAGACGATTGATTTTTCCGCGCTCGAATTGCGCACGAACGGCGCCACCATCCACCTCACACTCATGGAGGCCAAGCTCCTCCGTCACCTGATCCAGAACCAGGGCCACACCGTCTCGCGCAAGTCCATTCTCGAAGACGTCTGGGGATTGCGCGAAGACACGGACACGCGCGCGATCGACAACTTCATCGTGCGCCTGCGCCGCTACATCGAGAAAGATCCAGCAAAACCGCAATACCTGGTGACGGTCCGCGGGGTGGGTTATCGCTTCGTAGCCTGAACCTAGCTGTCTCTCGGGCCACTGTCCTCGCGTACTATTTTTCAATTCCAAAATCCAAGCTAGCCTCTGAAATTGATGGCTCATCGCCGCGAAAACCGGCGGCGCAGCACTCGGTTGAGTCTGCGCGTACCGGTTCGAATTTATGGGCGCACTGCGGAGAACCAACCCTTTCGGGAATTGACGGATACGTTAGCCGTCAATGCCCACGGAGCGCGTGTTGAGCTTTCCGTTTCCGTGAACCAGGGACAAACGCTTCTTCTCGTTCACGGGATCACGGAGGAAGAGAAGGAATGCCGCGTCGTGGATATACGAGCGATGCGCCGTGCGAAGTGGAAAGTCGGACTCGAGTTCGTTCGCGCTGAAGGAAATTTCTGGCAACTGTTTCAGCCGCTCCGGCCCGCCAGCGCCGAAAGGAAACATCATGTGGAATAACACACCGGGGTCTCAGCCGCCTGCGCCTCGAGGCGATTCGTTGCAGCCGGAATCGCGCGTGTCGCGCGACGTTGCCACTCTTGGGCCCGGATTGACGCTCAAGGGCGAACTCACCGGACACGAAGATCTTTATCTCGACTGCAAATTTGAAGGGCCTGTGAATTTCGGCGGGCACCGCGTGACGATCGGCCGCAGTTCAAACGTGGAAGGCGACGTCGTGGCGCGGGAAGCGATTCTCTACGGAAAATTGAACGGCGATCTCAACGCGCACGACCGCATGGAAATCAAGAAGGGCGGCTCGTTCACGGGAGACCTGACGACCGGCCGAATTTCGATCGAGGAAGGCGCGTTCTTTAAGGGCCATATCGAAGTGGATCCGAGCAGCAAGCCCGTCGGCACCGATCTGGGCACAATTCTGCAGCGCGGAGAGAAATCGTAGGCAGCGAATTTAACGTCCCCCAAACCCCCGGGCAGTAAAAGCGGGGCCGTCTCGACCCAGGCGGCCCCGTTCCTCATTTCAGGCCCTTTTTTTGCGGCGGCGTCTATCCCTGCGAATGCATCTAGGCGGTTTGCTGTTGGCGCTTGCGGCCTGTGTAGAAAATACCAGCGCCACCAGCCAGCAGCACGAATGTTAGGCCGATGATTTTCGCCACGGCGATGAATGGATGCGGTTCATCCGACGCGGGAACGAGCGACAGAACAATCGTCACGAGCGTTGTGGTGAATCCGAGGACACCGATCATCGTCACCACTGGGCGTCCGCCGGGTATGCGGAACACATCGGGGCCGGCGGGCTCTCGCTGCAATCGAATGAGCGAAGCAAATGTGAAGAGATACGGGATGAAATACGAAATGATTCCCGTGCTGACGAATATTTCGTACGCGCCGTAGATGCTCGTTCCGGCCTGGCCGAGAAAGATAAACACGGCGCCCAAGGCGGACTGCGTGAGGAGCGCGACGTACGGGGTGCGCCATCGCGGATGAAGTCGCGCGAAAATCGATGGAAGATATCGATCGATGCCTGCGACAAAAGGAAGCCGCGCGGTCGCCGCGAGCCAAGCTCCCAGCGCACCGACGTTGCTGATCACAATGAGCAGCGCGGCGATCGGGCCAATGCCGCCGAGACCGACGCGGCTTCCCGCGGTTGAGATCGCCTGCATGATTCCTTCGAGCCCGCTGACTTCGCCGGAAGGCAGCGCGACGAGCATCGCAACTGTGCCGAGAATGTAGCCGGTGGTCACGATTGTTCCGGCGATCAGTAACGCGCGCGGAATATTGCGCCGCGGATTTTCGACTTCATCGCCAAGAAACGAGGCGGACTCGGAGCCGCCGAGCGCGAAGACGATCGTCGCCCAGAAAAGTACGTCGCGAAAATGCGCATGCGGGATCAGATTCGCGCCGCGAAAAGACGTAGCCGAACCGAAGCGCCACCAGCATATCGCCGCGATTACGTAAAGGATTCCGATCGGCAGCCACGTGCCGATCGCGCCGAGATTGTGAAGCCATTTGCCGACGGAGAGGCCGACGACATTCAGCACGGTTCCGAGCAGCAGACCAGCGAGGGAAAAAACGATGAAGTACGTTTTGTTGCCGGCGAGGCTATGCCAACGCGCCGGACCGATGTAAAGCGCGCTGCTCGCGGCGAAATAAAGTACGGCGGGAAAGTAAGGTAGGTTGCTGGCCCAGTATGTCCAGCCATTCATGAACGCCGCGAAATCGCCGAACGCGTGCTTGGTCCAGACGTAGAGGCCGCCCTCCTGCGGATAACGCGAGGAGAGTTCCATCACCGAGAGCGCGAGAGGGAGGTAAAACGCGAACCACGCGAAGAGCCAGATGACAACGGCACTCGCGCCGGCGGTGGCCGCGGTCGCAATCCAGCGCAGGCTGATGCCGGTGACAACGTAAAACAGAACGAGGTCTCGAAAGCCCATCGCGCGGCGCGGCTGGTTCGAGACCTCTTTCGTCGCCATCAGCCCTCACTCTTAATCAAGCAAAGTGCGGGACATCATGCCTCAGGCGGCAGGGCGATGCGAGCGATTCCGCGATCTGCCGGGGAATCGCGCGGCGCTATTTTTTGTCGTGGCCGTAGTATTCGTACGCGGACATCGCTCTTTCGCCGCCCTTTTTCCAGACGCGCGTGTCTGCCTGAATTTTTCCGAGCGCCTGCGCCATTTCGCGAATGTGCGATGCGACGGCGCCGCAGCACGCGCCGATGTAATTGACGCCGATCGCCCGGGCGTCGGCTGCATATTCGGCCATTTCACTTCTCGAGAGTTGATAGGGATCGAGTTGGGTGGGAAACGCGGGCAGGCTTGTGAAATCGCGATTTTCGTCGGTGGTGCGATAGGCCACCGGCTGCGTCGCGATATACGCCGAGGTGGCTTTCCGCATTTCGGCGGCGAGCGGAAGCATGTGCTTGGGTCCGCGCAAGCAGTTGATGCCGACGATGTCAGCGCCCGCGTCCGCCAAAGCACGCGCGCAATCGGCGGGCGACTGGCCTTCGATGGCGACATCCTGATTTTCGAAGCACATTGTCACCATCGTGGGCAGGCCGGTCCTCTTGCTGCGCTCGACGCAGAGCAGCGCCTCGCCTAAGTACGAAAATGTTTCGCCGATGATGAAGTCCACACCCTCGCTTGTTTGCCATTCGAGTTGCTCGTCGAAAAGTTTTCGCACGCGGTCATGTGAAGCTTTGTCATTCGGCTCGTACATCCAGGTGAGGCTCAGGTTTCCCGCGACTAGACAACGGTCGCCGGCGACGCCCTTTGCGATGCGGACGGCGGCGCGGTTGAGTTCTTCGATGCGCGAGTCGAAGCCGACTGTGGCGAGCTTGTCGCGGCTCGCGTAGAACGTCAGCGCCTGAAGCACTTCGGCGCCGGCCTCGCGAAATTCAAGATGCAATTCGCGAAGCGCATCGGGATGCATCAGCGCAACTTCGGGCGTGAACGGTCCCGCGCGCACCCAGCCGCGCTTTTCGAGTTCGAGCAAGTAGCCGCCATCGCCGAGAACGATTCCCTCTTCCAGGCGCTCGAGAATTCCCTTCTTCATTTCTCCCTCCAAAATGTTTGCTTACGCAACGCCGCGCTTCATGTCGCGCAGAGCCTGATGCGCCGCGTTATAGCCGGGCGCGCCAGTGACGCCGCCGCCGGGATGCGCGCCCGCGCCGCAGAGATAAAGTCCCTTGATCGGCGTTCGATATTGCGCCCAGCCGGGGACCGGGCGCATGAAGAACAACTGATCAAGCGAAAGATCGCCGTGAAAAATATTGCCTTCCGTCAGGCCGTACGTGCGCTCGAGATCGAGCGGCGTCAGAATTTGCCGGGCCAGGATCGAGCTCGCAAATCCCGGTGCGTATTGCGAAATCATTTTCACCACGCGGTCGCCGAGCAGATCGCGCTTCTCGTCCCACGTGCCTTCGCGCAGCTTGTATGGCACGTATTGGATGAAGCAGGTCATGATGTGTTTCCCGGCAGGGGCCAGCGTGTCGTCAACGTTCGATGCGATGACACAATCGACCCACAAATCCTCGGGAATCTCGCCGAATTTCGAAATGTCGTAGCAACGTTCGGCGAATTCAAGCGACGGAACGAGCGTGCAGAACGATCGCTGCGATTTCGGCCATTCGCGCGGCATGCCTTTGAATTTCGGTTCTTCGCTCAAGACGAAATTCACTTTCGCGCACGGGCCGGCCATCTTGATGCCTTCGACCGAGCGCCGGAATTCCGCGGACAATTCGTTTGGCTCGACGAGGCGCAGGAACGTCCGCTTCGGATCGGCATTCGAAAAAACAAAACGCGATTGGATCTCGGTTCCGTCCTCGAGCACAACGCCGCGCGACTGGCCATTGCGCGAATCAATTTTTGCGACGGGCGCTGACGTTACGATCTCGGCGCTGTGTTTTCGTGCCGCGGCCGCAAGAGCTTCTGTAATCGAACCCATTCCACCGATCACGTGTCCGTAAAATCCTTGAATTTCGCCGTCACCGCCGCTGAGTAGATGAAACAAAAGCCCGAGTGCCGATCCATTGTCGTAAGGCCCGCCGTGCTTTCCGTAGACATTGTTGGCGAGGATCAGCGTCTTCATTTTCTCCGTTTCGTAAGTTCGATCCAGGAAATCGCCGAGGCTGCCGGTGAAAAATGAAATAATTTCGGCAATCTCTTCGCCGCTGATTCCGCGGAATCGCCTCCCGGTGCGCAAGAGTTCGAGCAGACCCGCGATCCCTGTCGCGCGTACGTCGGGCGGCGCTTCGAGAAAGAAGGGCTGAAAATATCGCGCGATCTTTTTCAGTTTGTCATCGACGCGGGCAAATGTTTCAGCGTCGCGAGTGGAAATTTTGCGAAATTCAGCGACCGCGCGCTCACGCTCGGCCCACCACGGCAGCACGGTATCGTCAGGGAACGCGACCAAAATCGACGGATCGCACGGGACCATGCGCAGACCGTGCTCGCCGAGATCGAGATCGCGAATGACTTTCGGGCGCAACATGCTGGCAATGTAAGAAGTCGTGGAAGCGCGGCAACCGGGCACGATCTCTTCCGTGACGCAGCAACCGCCAACGATTTCACGGCGCTCGAGAATGAGTGTCGAAAGTCCCGCGCGCGCCAGATACGCCGCGGCCGTCAGGCCGTTGTGGCCGGCCCCGACCACAATCACGTCATAGGTTTTGCGAGGCTGGAAGGTCGGCAAGAGCGATGACCCTTAGTCATAAAATGTCTTGCGTATGCGCGGTTATGATATTACAGTGCGCCTCGAAGGCCGTTTCAAAGTTTCTGACTTGGGGTCACCTATGCCAGCGAAGGCTCAACGTGCAATTATCCCTCCCGCACCTCTCGCACCACCGGAACCGCGGCCAAAACTCGAAGCCAAGCGCCTGCGAATCGTCGAGGCGGCGATGCGCCATTTCGCCGAGCGCGGCTATCACGACGCGCGCATCGAGGATCTCGCCGTTGAACTCGGTGTGGCAAAGGGCTCGATCTTTCAGTATTTCGGCAGCAAGTCGGGATTGTTTCTCGAGGCGTATAAAAGGGCCGCGCATTCCCTGCCGAAGTATCTCGATTGCCCCGCGAACATTCGCGACAAGGGATTTTTCGATGTGTTGCGCTACTGGCTCGTTCGCACCGAGCACATGTTGCACGAAGACTGGATTCCCTACCGCGTCGTGCTGATCGGAAATTACGGCGTTGAGCTTTCATTGAAGCGCGAGATCAACCGATTTCTGATTGCCGACGATCCTTACGGCAGCGCGGCGGTCGTCCGGTACGCCATCGGGCGCGGCGAAGTCCGCTCAGACGTTGACTCGCCGATGATTGCGTCGATTTTGGAATGGACGATGGAGCGTTTCCAGGATGCACTGCTCACGGAAGAATTGGACCCAGGACTTTTTCCGCATCCGGGCGATCCGGAGAAAAACAAAATTCGCATTCAGCAATTCCTGACGATTCTTCGTGGAGCCATCGGCGCGCGCTAAAACGCGCTACGAGCTCACGATGGAATTGAAAGACATCGAAAGGGAAGCTTTCATGGAACAGACGGTTCAGGAGATTCTCGCGCTTTACGACGATAAGGCGCCGCTCGCCGAAGCGTATACGATTCCGGCGCCGTGGTATTTTGATTCGCGGATTGCGGATTTGGAGAGGCGGCGTGTCTTCAGCAAGACGTGGCAGGCGATCGGCCGGGCGCATCAAGTGGTCGAGCCGGGACAATTTTTCACTGCCGAGATTGCCGGGGAGCCGATCGTCGTGGTTCGCGGCAAAGATAGTGTTCTCCGGGCATTCTTCAATGTTTGCCGCCACCACGCCGCAGCGGTGGTCACCGAACCGCAGGGGCACGCCGAGCATTTGCGCTGTCCTTATCACGGCTGGACTTACGGGCTCGACGGCGCGCTGAAGGGCATGACGGAGTTCGAGGGTGTCTGCCACTTCGACCGCTCACAGAATGGGCTTGTGCCGATTCGCGTCGCGACGTGGGAAAATCTTGTTTTCATCAACCTCGATCCGAAAGCGGAGCCGCTGGAAGAATTTCTCGGCGGGCTCGTCGCGCGCGTGAAACCGCTAAAGCTTGGGACGCTGCAATTCGTCGAGCGCAGAAGCTACGAGCTGAACTGCAATTGGAAAGTTTACGTGGATAATTTTCTCGATGGCGGCTATCACGTGCCGCACGCGCATAAAGGATTAAACAGCGGCATCGATATCACGAAGTACACGATCGAAAATGAAGATCGCTTCTGCGTGCAATCCACGCCACTGAAACAATCGAAGGAAGATGCCGACGTAGCCGCTACGCGCACCGGCGACATGGGTCATTATTTCTGGCTTTATCCGAACTTCATGCTGAATTGGTATGAAGGATATTTGGATACGAATCTTGTCCTGCCGCTGAAGCAGGATCGCTGCCTTGTGATTTTTGATTTTTATTTTGAGAAGACGGGCGGCGACGCGAACGATTACAACCGGCAGAGCATTTCCGTGAGCCATCGCGTGCAGGAAGAAGATATTTCTCTGTGCGAAGCCGTGCAGCGCGGATTGAATTCGCAGGCGTATTTAGCGGGACGGCTATCGGTGCGGCGCGAGACGGGCGAGCATCTGTTTCATCGATTGCTGGCGGCTGATTTGAAAGACATACGCGCGGCGACGGCGGGACATTAGATTCGAAGTGGAGATTAAATAGAAGCGATGAAAGGCCGGGCGGGTCTGAGACCCGCCCCTACGGATTGCCTATCCCGCGCTGGTCGGATCCGCCGGATGACCGCGTTCGATCAGTCGAAAATGACCGTCTTGTTGCCGTAGAGAAGAATTCGATTCTCGATGTGCCAGCGGACCGCGCGAGAGAGTACGACCTTTTCGAGATCCCTTCCCTTTTGAATTAAATCGTCGAGTGTATCGCGATGGGAGATGCGCACAACGTCCTGCTCGATGATCGGACCATCGTCGAGAACTTCCGTGACGTAGTGGCCGGTGGCGCCGATGAGCTTCACTCCGCGCTGATACGCCTGGTGGTGCGGCTTTCCGCCGACGAAAGCGGGTAGAAACGAATGGTGAATATTGATGATGCGGTGCGGAAAATGCCGGATGAAATCGGGCGAGAGCACTTGCATGTAACGCGCGAGGACGATCAGATCGATATTTTGCGGTGAGAGAAGCGCGAGCTCCGCGGCCTCCGCCTGAGATTTATTTTCCTTCGTAACGGGGACGACGTGAAGCGGCACGCGATAAAAATCGGCAAGAGCCTGCACGTCGGGATGATTGCTGATGATGAAAGGAATGTCGCAAGCGAGTTCGCCGCTGCGGTGCCGGTAAAGCAAATCGGCGAGGCAGTGATCGAATCTCGAAACGAAAAGCGCCATGCTAGGACGATAGGCTGATAGAGCGACGCGCCAATCCATTCCGAATTTTGTGGCGATGGGCGCGAAGTGGCGATGGAACTCCCGCATGTCGAGGGCGAAGCCGGCGAGATCCCACTCGACGCGCATGAGAAACAGGCCGAGATCTTCATCCTGGTGCTCGTCGGCGTGAAGGATGTTGCCGCCGTTGCGAAAGATAAAGTCTGCAATTGCAGCGTTTAGGCCCTTCTGGTCCGGGCAACTGATCAGAAGAATCGCGCTGTTTTTTGGACGGGGCGGCATCATCGTCACCGTGACATTTTGTGAGAGCCAGCTCTCGAAATTGCGATATTTATCCTAGCGCTCACGTGCGCGATACACCGGAAAAAGTCTGCGCTAAGTTCGTAGCGTTTGTCTACCTAGTCTCGACTTCATTCGAGGCCAAAACTGGATTCTGAGCCGAGGAATCGATGATCGGCGGTTATTGATGATCGCGTGGGATCGTTTCCGCCCAGGTTTTCGTGCGAATCGTCTTGCCGTTTTCGACTAGATCGCGTTTGTAATGGTAGTAGAAATTTTTTGCGTCGCTATGAAGCTCGAGAACTGATTTGAAAAGCACAACGCGGCCTTTCAATTCGATTTTTGTTTCCGCTTCGCCGCGAACCGAGCTAACGGCGGGAGTGTCGTCGGCCGCCGCGTAAGAAAGTTCTTCGTGATAATCCTCTTTGCCCCACGGAAATCCGGCGAAGGTATCGCTATGCCAGTTGACGCGCGATGTGTGCCCGTTCTCGTCACGGACGAGCTCGAAAACGCCGGGAAACGTGCCGCCGCCATGGGTGAATCCCGGGAGCGACGGATCCTTTGCTGGCGGCGGAAACGGCGCTGGTGAGGTGCCGTGTAGCGGCACGACTGGCAAGACGAGACGCGAAGCGCTGTCGCCGCCGAGCGCGAGCGTTGTCGTCATCGGAAACGGCGTCGGCCAAAGCATCGGCCACAATGCATTCGAAATTGCGACGCGGATGCGATGGCCGCGCGGAAAAACCCAGGAGGTCACGTGCATCTCGATCTGCAGCGGGTAGATCTTGCCCGGTTGCAAATCTTTTGGATCGCTGTCCGACTCTCGCTGCGCGCCGTTCAATGCTGCGCCGGTGATGAGCGTCGTGGTGCCATCGGGCGCGACGTCAGATAGCCGCGCCATCCAATCCGCAAGCGGTGCGGTCGCTGAAGCGTTTAGCGAGACGTGCGGAAAGCCGAGTATCGCGGTGTCCTGGTCGAGCGGCGGCGAATCGTAGACGAGGCTGTAGGCGTCTGACGGGCGCTGATCGTTCGTCAATTCGCCCCACCAGAAGCCCGCGTCCACGCCAGCGGTCGGAGCGTATTTCAATTGATCTGCGGAGACCGCGGGCGCAGTGGAACTGAGCGCGTGATTCGCGGCGAGAAACATCGTCTGCTCGTTCATTCCGGCGGGCGGCCAGGAATTTTCGGTTCGCCATTCGCCGGGAATCTCGCGCGCGCTTGGATCGGGCCGATACCAGTGGCGCATGTAGACCGTAAGGCTCGGTTCTTTTTCAATTCCGTTGTTCACGCCCTTCAGCCAGCGATCCCACCAGCGCACGGCGGATTCGCGCCATTCGAATTCCGGGCCTGGCTCGGCATCATTCGGATACGTGTGGTTCCAGGGGCCGAGGAGCGCTTTCACCGGCGATTTCAAGTGCATCATCATGCGAGGAAGATTGTCGCGATAGCCGTCGTAAAAACCGCCGATGAGATAGATGGGAATTTGAATTGAATCGTAGACCGGCTGTTGAAAAGGCTCGAGCCAGAATGCGCCATTGCGCTGATGGCGAAGATAAAGCAAGAACCACGGATCGGAATCGAAGCGCGGCGCGACATGCTTTTCGTCCGTCGGAAAATTCGGCGGCTCGGTCATCTGAAGTTCCTGATCCATGCCGAGTTCGTATTCGTCGGCGTGCATGATGCCGTCAATGTAGTGAATGTCGTCGTGGAAGAGATTCTCAGTGGCGGCTACGGCGATGATGGCCTTCAGCGCGGGTGGGCGGCGCGAAGCCATTTGCAGCGCATTGAAACCGCCCCAAGAGATGCCGGTCATTCCGACGTTTCCGTTCGACCAAGACTGGCGCGCGAGCCACGCGATCGTTTCCGTGCAGTCGCTTTGTTCAACGCGCGAGTATTCACGATCGGGCGGAGCGCCTTCACTCGTCCCAGTGCCGCGGATATCGACGCGAGCGCTGACGTATCCGCGCAGTACATAGTAGGAATGAAGCTCGTAATCCCAAGACTCCTGCCAATCATCTTTGCGGTACGGAATGTATTCGAGAATCGCGGGAAATTTCTCGGCGGGCTTTGCGCCCTCCGGAAGATAGAGAGTCACCGCGAGCTTTACACCGTCGGGCATCGGAATCCAGGTTTTCTCGATGCGGATACCGGAGTAGAGAGGCTTCGAGTCACTCGCCTGAATTTCACGGGCTGGAGGTTTGGCGCCCGCCGACATGAACCAGAGCACGGCGACAATGGCCAGAAGCCATTTCGTGAAACCGGGATGCGGGACCTGGGTTTTCATCATTGAGTCGGGACGCCGGTGAAAATAACAAGATGGCGCGAATTGTTCTCGCGAGTCGGCCGGAATCTTAGGCTTAGGGCATGAATTCAGTCAACGCTCGAATTGAGAGCGGCGTTTGCGAAGCGTGGGCCAAATTTTAGCGGTTCTGAGCGAACATCCGAGCGTAGACGGACTGCAGATATTCTTGCAGCTTCGCGGCGCGCGCCGGGTCCAATTCCCTTTCGATCATGATGTTCAGAATTGGCTCGAGGAAGCGATTGTATTTCTGCAGCGTTTCGCGATCGTTGGCGGCAAATGCTTGAGCAACGTTCTGTTCCGTGGCGGGCGTGACGAGATCGAGGCGGCCGACGAATACGCGTACTGGATCCGCGGGCGCGGGAGCGATCGAAAGCGGCAGCACCGAATCGACGAACGGCTTCGGCACGATGTAAAAAAGGCGGCTGCCTTCCTCGAACCAGGAATCGCGCCACGTCTCGAGCATGGCGTGAGCTTCGTCCGCGTAGAGACCCTGCGAAACGAGAATCGCTTCTAAATCGCCACCGAGCGATTCGACCGAGCCGGAAAGTTCGGGCGATTCGAATATCGCGGTGTTTTGCAGAGGGCTCAGAACACGATAGCCAATCTTGTCGCCGCGGCGTTCGAACAAAACGGCAGCGGGAATCGGCTGCTGGCTGAGATTTTGGACGAGCACGCGATTTTCAGAGACGAGCCGCGCGGAAACAGGAACGGCAAAGCTCGAGACGCCGCGATAGAAGAGAAATTTTTCGCGCTCATCGCCGGCAGACGCTTTGACGGATAAAGGCGTGCTCGACGTCTCCCGCGCGGCGTAATAGGGGCTATCTCGATCTTCACGCGGCAGTTCATCGGTTGATCCCGGAGTGAGCGCGACGGAATTCCACGTGATGGTTCCGTCCTGGTCGTTCCCAGCGAAGACAGAGGAGTTCGCGCCCGACGCGGGAGCAATGCTCTTGGCGTGCGGGTACCACTCCGTGATGTAGCCGTGGGAGAACGAAACGTGGACGGACACGGAAATGTCGTGAGTCGAGTAAAAATATAACACCGGGGTTTCCATTCGCACCGTCCCACGCAGGCCGAGCTTGAAATTTTGTGCGCGGAGGTGTTCCACGAATCCGGGCAGATCCTTTGTGCCGGATAGCGGCGTCCATTCGACCCCCGCGCCATCATTGCCCGCGATTGAGGTGAATGTGCCCCACTCGTGCGCCGTGAGGCCGGGATCAACCGACTGCGGGCGCGCATTGCGCGAATTGGCGGACGCGATCACAACTAGGACAAGGAAGGCCGGCGCGAGGAGGCAGACGCGTCTGACATTTCGCGGCAGACGATTCAGTTTCGCCAGGCTCGTCGAGAAATTTGCATACAGACTCATCGCTGCGCCTTCGTCGGCGGCACGTCGCGGTTGAAAAGTTCGGCGATCGTCTGGCTTTGAGGACCTATGAAGTGGCTCGAGAGATTGCGGGCAAGCAGCGGATCGGATTTTGCGCCGGCAAGGGCCTTCTCGACGTACGCGCGATGTTCCGCCGCGGGGCCGGAGAGCGTAATTAGAGCCGCGGCGAATTCCATCTGTGGATCGTTGCCGCGAACTGAGAGCGCTTGCTTTACCCACGCGTAGCCATCGAGACCCGCGGCGGGGTTTCGATCTTTCCCCAGCCACTGGCCGTAAGCTTCCGCAAGATAACCTGCGTCAAAGCGAGCGAGGCCGCCGCCGTGCCCGGCAGAATCGGCGTCGTTCGCGCGAGCGACGAGCTTCGCGAGCAATTCCTTTGCGGCGAGGGGGTTCGTGCGCGCATACAAAGTTGCGCGCCGTAGCGTTTCCATTTGAACGAGAACAGTTGCGTCTCCATTGAGAATCGCCAAGGTATCCGGCGCTAGTTTTGATGTGTCGTAATTCTCTGTTCCGGTGAGACTCCAATCATGGCTGATCCAGGGCAGCGACTTTGCGTTGCCGATATCAATCGTGTGGCATATCAGCGGTGGGCCAGCTTGCGTGGGGACTGCGAGAAGACCGAGCGCAGCGATTGTCAAAGCAGCGAAGCGAACGAAAAACGGATTGCGTTGCATGGTCTTGTGAACCTCCTCGTTTTGACTTAACCACTCGCAAGCCAAGACGCGACGGAGGCGAGAAGTGTTAACAGGCTACTTGGTGGCGCCGGGCTGAGACCACGAGCGCTCCCAATGACGCCAGACTTCGATGTCACCGAGTCCGAATTCATTCCACCAAAGATCGAGCGACTTGGGATCGAGACGCAGAGCGGACTCGCGCGTAACGCCCGAGGGTGGAGGAACGAGCACGGCGAGACGATCGTAGATGCGCGGCCGCTCGAAATCACTCACGCGCGAAAGAAGATGCCAGAGCGAAAGCGCGTCGCGCTTGCGGGCTTCTTCTATCACGACGTCTAAAGCGGCGGCGCGCAGATCAGGCGGCAGCGAATCAAAATCGAGCTGGTAGAGCGCGAGCCGGAACGGTTCCGGAGCATCTTCGAAATACGGAGTGCCGGGCCCGGCCTTGCCATCGGTCGGGCAAGCGGCGCCGGCCGGAATGAACGATTCGTGGCCGTTGCGCTTGAATCCAACCCAACCGAGCGAGGTGCGAAGAATGCCGGAGCCGGATTCGTCGGTTTGGAGCGTGTACGCGCAGCCGAGATCAACTGCCACTGCGGAAGGAGTATCGACGACGAATTCGCCTGGCGGCGCCCAGATCGTCGCGTGAATCATGCCGCGCTCGAGAGAAATGTGCTTCCGGCCGGAATCCGTTTCGAGAAGACGGACGCGGGATTGCGGCTCGATATCAATTTCTCCGAGATCGGAAACTTGAATGCTGGCACGAGATCGAGAATCGGTGACGAGAAGTTGACCCACGCCGAGCGTGCCATCCGCTGCGCCGCTGCGGATTTTTTCAGCTCCCACCTGAGGCGCGCCCGATTTCCAAGCGACATTCCAGCCAGATTGCGGAAGTGAGATTGGAGAAGTCTTCGGATGGCGGAGCAATAGACCGGCGCCAATGGCTAGGAGGATGGCTGCTGCGGCGGCGAGAGGTATCCATCGAGTCCAGAGAGCGCGCTTCCGGCGTTGTTGTTCGTAACGAATTAGAATCGCCGACGCTTCGGGCGCAGGCGCGCTGTGGCGGAAGCGGACTAGCAAATTTTCGAGGCGCTCGATTTCCGGATCCGGTTTGCCGGTCCCGTCCCACAAATACTCGTTGGCTGTGGAATTATTCTTGGGGTCGTCGTGCATTTCATTTCACCTCATTTACCGTCACGCACGGAATCGATTCGTGTGCCGGGGCGCGCGTGTTCGTCTAGCTTTTCGCGAAGCATCTGCATGCCGCGATGTAGATTGACGCGCACGGAGCCGTGCGAGAGTCCCGTGCGCGAGGCGATTTCGGGCCCGCTCATACCTTCAACGAGACGCAGGAGCAGCGTTTCGCGATAACTCTCGGGCAGGGCGCGAATGGCTTCGAGGGCGGCGATCGCGTCCGCGTCGTCGCGGGAATCGGACGCGCGATCTTGGATCTCAACTTCAGAGAAATCTTGATTCACCTCAAGCCGCGGGCGCGACTGGCGGTGAAAATCGTTCGAGAGATTCCGCGCGATCGTGCCGAGCCACGCGCCGAATCGCGAAGCATCGCGAAGATCAGAGAGACGCGCAAATGCGCAAAGAAAAACATCGTGGACGAGATCGTCCACTTCGGACGGCGGCACTCGCGCTAGGAGAATTCCGTGGATCAGCCGCGAATAACGCGCGTAGAGATCGCCGAACGCGCCGGTATCTCCCGCCCGCGCTGCGGCGACGAGTGAAGCGTCAGGGCTTTCCGGAACCGGCGATACGCTCAAGGCAGCCAACCGCGACGTTGCGGCGGTCGCGCGAAATTCGATATTACTACCCACGTTTATGCCATGGACTGCGCGCAAATAACTCCGAAAAGGTAGACGCGGCTGGGATGCCGTGTGTTAACAAGATTTTTCGGCCTTAGTTTGGGAGCCGCGGGCACTTGGAGCAGCGGATGAGCAGCAATTGGATTTCAAGGCGAGATACCAAGTGCGCACATCAAGAATCACGTTGCGGCACGCTGGCGCAAGCTTGTATCATTTGAATGAAATTGGAACCGGAATCGGAGGAGCCGCATGGAGTGGATTACACCGAGTTTTGAAGAAGTCAACCTCAATTGCGAAATTAGCTCCTACGCCAACGCAGAGCTGTAAGCGGTAAATGCAGGTCAAGATCCTCGGCTCTGCGGCCGGGGGAGGCTTTCCCCAGTGGAACTGCGCGTGTTCGAATTGTGCCCGCCTGCGCGCAGGTAAATTTCATGGACATGCTCGCTCGCAAGCGCAGATTGCCGTTCGCGCGGAAGGCCGGCCGTGGTGCCTGATTGGCGCGTCGCCTGATCTCCGCACGCAGATTCTTTCCGATCCTCAACTTCAGCCAGAAAAATCGCCGCGCGATTCCCCGATTGCCGCTGTGGTGCTGACGAGCGCTGACATCGATCAGGTGATCGGCCTTCTTCATCTCCGCGAATTTCAGCCGCTGCAAATTTATGCGGCCTCGACGATCCAGCAAATTTTGCGCGAAGAGAATTCCATTTTCCGTGCGCTCCATCAGACCGAGAAGCAGGCACAATGGGAAACGATAGTTCCGGATGCGCGGCACGAGTTGAAGTCTCCGGACGGCGACAGTCTGCATCTCACAATCTTGCCGGTCTCAATCGGCGGGAGTATTCCCGCTTACGCGCGCAAATCCGATGGCGCGAATGCGAAACCGGATGAGGCGGTCTTGGGATTATTTATCGAGGCAAACGAACGCAGAGTCTTTTGCGCGTCCAGCCTGCCGCGCATTGACGAGCGCTGGCTCGCGGAATGGGACCGCTGCGACGCGATCTTGATTGACGGCACGTTCTGGACCGATGATGAATTGGTGCGCACGCGCAAAGAGGGCAAGACGGCGCGCGAAATGGGGCATGTGCCGATATCGGGCCGCGGCGGACCACTCGAAGCACTGGCGAAGCTGAAAAGGACGCGCAAAATCTTCTATCACGTGAACAATACGAATCCGCTCCTGGACGAAGACAGCGACGAATACCGGCAAGTGATTGCGGCCGGGTGGGAAATTGCGTGCGATGGCATGGAAATCGAGCTATGAATCCTCAAGCGCAATCCGCGGCCGCACCCGGGGACGATCTCGTTGCGCGCCTCAAGAAAATCGGCGAAGAGCGCTACCACAATCGCCATCCGTTTCATCTGAGGATGCATGAAGGCAAGCTCACTCGTGGGCAATTGCAAGCGTGGGCGCTGAACCGCTACTGCTACCAGAGCCATATTCCGCTCAAAGATGCGGCGATTCTTGCGCGTTGCGATGATGCGGATCTGCGCCGCGCGTGGCGAAAGCGAATCATTGACCACGATGGCGAGGCCGGCAAACCCGGAGGGATCGAGAAATGGCTGCGGCTCGTCGAGGCCACGGGCCTCTCGCGCGAGCAAGCGGTTCGCGGCGAAGGCGTGCTGCCGGCGACGCGATATGCGGTCGAAGCGTACGTTCATTTTGTGTCGGAGAAATCGCTGCTCGAAGCTGTTGCGTCGTCGCTGACGGAAATGTTTGCGGGCTCGCTGATCGTGCTGAGAATGGACGCGCTGCGAAAACATTATCCGTGGCTCGCGGGCGGATTGAGTTATTTCGAAGCGCGCACGACGCAGGCTCCGGAGGACGCGGACTTCGCGCTTGATTGGGTTCTGAAGCACGCGGAAACTTCCGAACAGCAGGAACTCGCTTGCAATGCTTTGCGCGCGAAATGCGACATTCTCTGGGCGCAATTGGATGCGCTGTATTTTGCGTACGTCGAGCCGGGATGGCCGCCGCCGGGCGCGTTTCGGCCCGAGGAAAAGTGATGCCGCGACCTGCGCTGGATTCGAAGCCGCGGCTCGCTCCCGGATGCCGCTTGAGCGATGCGCCGAATCAAGAGGCGACGCTGCTCATGCCCGAAGGGGCGCTTAAGCTGAAAGGGCCGGGGCTTCAGATCGTGCGCAGTTGCGACGGCGAGCATACTTTCGAAGAGATCATCCGCTTGCTGCAAAAACAATTTGGCGCAGCCGATCCTAAGAAAATTGAAGACGACGTCGCCGGGTTCCTCGAACATCTGCACAACCGCCGCGCCATCGATTTTTAGCCATGGCCGGCCCGCTCGCACTGATCGCTGAAATCACTCACCGCTGCCCGCTGCACTGCGTTTATTGCTCGAATCCGCTTGAGATGAAATCGCGCGCGGAGGAATTGCCGGCCAAAGTGTGGATTGAAGCGTTCAAGCAGGCCGCGGCGCTTGGCGCGCTGCAACTGGATTTAACGGGCGGCGAGCCGCTCGCGCGCGCGGATTTGACGGAACTGGTTGCGGCCGCGCGTAACGCCAGGCTTTACACGAATTTGATCACCTCTGGCATCGGGCTTACTGCGGAGCGCCTCGATGCGCTTGTGAGAGCGGGCCTCGATCATATTCAACTGAGCTTTCAGGATTCGCGCGAGGAGCCGGCCAATGAATTCGCGGGCGCGGCGGCGCACGAACGAAAGCTGGCCATTGCGGCGGAAATCGCGAAACATCGCCTCGCCTTCACGATGAACATCGTGGTTCACCGGCGAAATCTCGCGCGCCTGGAAGAAATGATCGCACTTGCCGAGCAGCTTGGAGCGCATCGGCTGGAAATCGCGCACGTGCAGTATTACGGTTGGGCGATCGAGAATCGCGAATCGCTTCTGCCGTCGCGCGAGCAGGTTGAACGGTCGCTCGAAATTATCCGCGCGGCTGAAGAGCGATTGCGCGGGCGAATGCGCATCGAGTACGTCGTGCCCGATTACTATGCGATATTCCCAAAGGCGTGCATGGGCGGATGGGGGCGAAAGCTCATGCTGATCGATCCTTCGGGCCACGCGCTTCCCTGCCACGCCGCCGGCGTGATTCCTGGAATGCAATTCGAGAAAATCACGGAGCGATCGGTCGAATGGATCTGGGAGCAATCGCCGTCATTTACAAGATTCCGCGGCGAAGACTGGATGCCGGAGCCATGCCGGAGCTGCGATCGCAGAACTCTCGATTTTGGCGGATGCCGGTGCCAGGCGCTTCTTCTGGCGGGGGACGCGAACGTGACCGATCCGGTCTGCTCGCTCGCGCCGTCGCACGGCATCGTCACTGAAATTCTCGAAAAGGCGAATGCGCCCGCCACTCCCGCGCTAGATTCGTCACAGAAGTGGATTTACCGCGTGAATCCGTCGTGATTGGCGATTTGCAAACGCCTTAGTAATTGTTCGGGTAACCCATCCTTCAGAAATAGCGTCAAATTCACACATGACGCATGTTGAATTTGCTGGCACCGCCGCAATAGCGCATAATGACTCGCTCAAATGCCCCGCGTGCTTCCCTTGATTTCAGGAACTAATTGATGACCCAACCAATTCGTGTCTTTTTTCGGTTGTTATTCGCTGCGGCCGTGTGCTTAAGCGTTACGGCAAATGCTGCTGGGCCGGCCGCGTCGAACACCGATCCGCTGGTCGCGGCGATGCAGAAGGAATTGAATCGCGCGAAGACCGACCTCGCGAAATCCGATCCTGCGCCGTATTTCCTGAGCTATACGGTTTACGATCAGAGCGAGCTCCAGATTGTGGCTTCTTACGGAGCGCTACTGGTCTCAGGCGGGGGACATCGCCGCAACGCTGACGTCGTGATGCGCGTCGGCACACCCGCTCTCGACAACACGCATCTCGACAATCGCGCGTCGGGAATGACTTCGGGGCTGCTGCCGCTTGGAAACGACCCGGACGCGATCGCGCGCGTTCTTTGGGAACTCACGGATCGGGAATACAAACGCGCTTCACCCGTCTATTTGAAAGTGAAAACGAATACGGCGGTGCGCTCGGAGGAAGAAGACAAGTCGGCCGATTTTTCCGAGGAGAAACCGCAGGACCACAAGGACGTAAACCTTCCGAAATTTCCATTCGACACGCATTCATGGGAAGACCGCCTGCGCCGGCTCTCGGCTGAATTTCGCAAATATCCGGATGTTTACTCGTCGACGGTGGTTCTCTCGATTTCAAAGAGCGAGATGTCTTACGTCTCGACCGAAGGCAGCGCCGTCGCGGCACCGGCGACGATGATTCGGCTGATCGTCCAGGCCGAAACGCGCGCCGATGACGGGATGGACCTGCTTCGCGTAGAAACCTATCAGGCGCTGACGCCGGACCAGTTGCCGGCAGAAACACAGATTCAATCGGACATTCAGAAGATTGCCGCGGATCTCGCGGCGCTGCGCAAAGCGCCGATTGCCGAACCGTACGATGGGCCCGCACTGCTTTCCGGGCGCGCCGCCGCCGTCTTTTTTCATGAAGTGCTCGGCCACCGTCTCGAAGGCCATCGCCAACGCGGCGAGAACGAAGGCCAGACGTTCACGAAAAAAGTAAATCAGGTGGTTCTGCCGGAATTCTTGAGCGTAGTGGACGATCCGACGATGCGGCAATTGAATGGAACACCTTTAGCCGGATGGTATGAATTCGACAACGAAGGCGAACCGGCTGCGCGCGCGGACCTGATCGAAAAGGGAGTCCTGAAGGATTTTCTGACGTCGCGCACGCCGTTCAAAGGCTTCGCGCAATCGAACGGCCACGGACGCGGCCAACCGGGGTTGATGCCCACAGGGCGCCAGGGCAATCTCATCGTCACTTCGACCAAAACCGCGCCAGATGCCGAGCTCCGCCAGAAATTCATTGATGACATCAAAAAACAGGGCAAGCCGTACGGCCTCTACTTCGAGGACATTCAGGGCGGATTCACATTGACGATGCGCAGCCTGCCGCAGGCATTTCAGGTGCTGCCTGTGATGGTATGGCGTGTCTACGCAGACGGACGGCCGGATGAGCTGGTGCGCGGCGTGGACATCGTCGGAACGCCCCTCGCGGCGCTTACGCACATCGAGCTGACAGGCGACAAGACGGACGTGTTCAACGGCGTGTGCGGCGCGGAATCCGGATGGGTCCCCGTATCCGCGGCGGCTCCAGCAATGCTCTTCTCTGAAATGGAAGTGCAGAAGCGCGCGCAGTCGCACAATCGGCCGCCGATTCTGCCGCCGCCGATTGCTGATCCGGAGAGCGGAGCAAAACAATGACGCGAGTACGCTTGCTGCTCCGCTGTTGCTATTCGCTATTCACTCTCGCAGCGATTTTGCTGGCGGTCGCTTTCACGCCGAGAACCGCTTGCGCCCAGAGCGACGCTCCAGCCGCACCAGCGCCTGCTTCAAATTCGGCTCCCGTTTTCTCTGATGCTGCACTGGCTGCAGCGAAATCCGATCCCGTCCTTCAGGCCATGTTCACGGAGCTCGATCGTTCCAAGGCAAAGCTGAAGATGGACGGCGTGCAGGCACCCTATTACATCGAGTACCGCGTCACCGATGTGGATGGCGACAGCGCCAACGCGATCTTCGGCGCGTTGCAATTGGATTCGCGCTCGCACGTGCGCGTTCTTCGCGTCGTCGTTCGCATCGGCGATTACAAGCAGGATAGTTATTTCCGCGGTGGAATGGGCGTGGTGGATTTTGCGCCATCCGAGAATGATGCGCTCGCGCTGCGCGAGCAGCTTTGGGGCGCCACCGACCGCGCGTACAAGGCAGCCGGCGAAGCGTACGCGGCAAAGCAATCGCTCTCGAAACAAATGACGCTCGATTCCACGATTAATGATTTTGCACCAGCGCCGGCAATCGTCGACGTCGAACCACTCGTGACGCTCGACGCCGACGGGCCGAAGTGGCGCAAGGCGATCGAAGATGCTTCGGGGCTCTATCGCAAATATCCCGACGTGCAATCCGTCTCGGCCACGCTGCGTTTTACAGCGATGAACGACTACTACATCAACACGGAAGGAAGCGTCGCGCGGCGGGGTTGGAGTTCGTACACGCTCGCAACGATCGCCTCCACGCAGGCTCCAGACGGCATGTCTCTCGCGCGTTCGCCATTCGATATGGTGCGCGACCCGAAGGAACTCCTGACGCCCGATGCATTTGTCGCCGAGGCCGAGGCCGCGCTCAAGACTTTGACCCAACTGCGGGATGCTCCAATCGTGGACGAGGAGTATCGCGGGCCGGTGCTCTTCAGTTCCGATGCCGGTGACGACGTGTTTGCGGAGCTCGTCGGAAGCAATGTGCTGGGCGTGAAGCCCGAACCAGGCGGGACGGCGAGGACCGTCGGCGATTATGCTTCCAACTACAAAAGCCGCGTGCTCCCCGATTTCATCACGGTGGTGGACGACCCGACGATCGCAACCTTCGACGGGCAAAGCCTGACCGGAAGCTACAATTTTGATGACGAAGGCGTGAAGGCCATGCCGGTGACGGTGATTGATAAGGGCACGCTTGTAAATTACTTGATTGGCCGCGAGCCCATTCGTGACTTTCCCGTGTCGAATGGCCACGGACGCGCCGTTCCCGGCGGACCGGCAGTGCCGCATTACGGGAATCTTTTTCTGCGCTCGTCGAAAGCGATGCCGCTCGCCGATTTGAAGAAGAAGTTGGTGGATATGTGCCGGGACGCAGGCAAGCCTTACGGCTATTTCGTCGAAACTCTTGGAGACGAATTGAGTCCGAGGCTGCTGTATCGCGTGTGGGTGAACGACGAACACGAGGAATTGGTTCGCGGCGCGGTCTTCAACGAGCTGGATACGCGAGAATTGCGCAACGATCTGATCGCAACCGGCGACAAAACCGAAGTGCGGAATCGCGAGGGCAACGTCGCGGCGACCGTTATCGCGCCAGCGCTGCTTTTCGACGATCTCGAAGTGAAGCGGGCTGATACGACGAAAGACAAGCTGCCTGAATACGCGCCGCCACCGATCGCTTCGGGTTCGCGCTAGTCCGCCAGCGCGATTCGCTGCAGACGATTCCGCGCAAACACGATTCACTCCCCCAACATTTAATACTAAGTTTTCTTTTCGAGTTCTTTCGCCCAGTGGGAGAGATGATTGAGCGAAGGAACGTGCGTGTGGTCGAGTTCGAGAGGCGTTACGGATATCGCGCCATCGAAGACGGCGGCGTAATCGGTGTCCGGGGCGACTTCGTCTTTCACTTCGTGCTCGTGCAACCAGAAGTATTTGCGGCCGCGCGGATCCTCTCCTGGCTGAAGTAGATTTCGCGAGATTTTCGAGGATTGGCGCGTGAAACGGACTTCGCCCTTCCATTGATTGGGCACGTTGACGTTCAAAAGGACTCCCGCGGGAATGCCTTCCTTCAACACCAGCGGCACGAGCCGACGTGCAAATTGCGCGGCAGGCTCGAAATTGAATTCTTTCCCGCGATACGAAAGTGAAATCGCAATCGCGGGAACGTGATTGATGGCCGCTTCCATCGCGGCGCCGACCGTTCCCGAATAATACACATTCTCGCCAAGATTTCCGCCGCGATTGATTCCGGAAATCACGAGGTCAGGCTTCTCCGGGAATAACGCGTGAAGAGCGATGATCATCGAATCCGCCGGCGTGCCCTCGACAGCCCATTCGCGCTCCGCGACTTGATCGCAATAAATTGGCTGGCGGAGCGTGAGCGATTGCGCGGCCGCACTGCGCTCGTGGCTCGGCGCAACCACACTGATGGTGCCGAGGCCTTCAAGCCCCTTCACCAGCGCCCGAAGTCCCGGCGCGAAAATCCCATCATCATTGGTGATAACGATATGCGGCATGGAAATTGAAGCTTCCTGACATACGGATGCGCGCTGGGAAACATGGAATCTACCCGAGCGTGGAAGATGGTCGGGACGACTGGATTCGAACCAGCGACCTCACGCACCCCAAGCGTGCGCGCTACCAGGCTGCGCCACGTCCCGACCGGGCCAGCAATTCAGGTTATCACTCGCGTTCGAGAAGGGTCAAGATGGCGAGAAGTTCCTCGCGAAGATCGAGCAACAAATTTCGCTGCGCAGCGTTCGACGCCGCATTGGCGCGAGAAGAAGAAGGTGCCGAAGCGATTCGTTCAGGGGCGGCAGGCTCAGCTACCAGCACCGCACCGCCGGCCGCGAGATCGGCCAGATGCTTTCGTGCGCCGGCGATTGTGAAGCCCTCGCCGTAAAGGAGCCGCTTGATTTCGAAGACGGTTTCGATGTCCTCGCGGCGATACAGCCGATGGCCACTTGGACTCTTCACCGGCTGAAGCATCGGAAATTCGGTTTCCCAATAGCGCAGGACAAACGCCTTCGTGTCCGTCAGGCGGCTCACTTCGCCGATGCGAAAGAGACTCTTCTGCGGGACTTCCGGCGGAAATGATTGAGCAGGCGCAGCCATGTCCTATTTCCGTATCGTAGGCCGATTTCGGCCGGTGTCAACGGGTTCTCTTGTGGAGATCAATGCCGGGCCCAGCCCGTCAGTCGATTGAAGATCGCGCTCGAAGCGTCTTGCGGCACGGTTCGAAACTGATTGTAGACCACTTCGTTCCATGTGACCGGGCCGTAGAGCGGCGCCAGACCCGTCGCGCATTGAAAAAGGAAGCCAAGATTCCAAATCGCGAGAATTGCGACGATGACCGCGGCGCGGATGAAGCCGGAACGCGGCTTGCGCCAGATGCCGGCAAATAATTTCAGTGCGTTCGCGAGTCCGGCAACGAAAATTGGCGTGAACGAAATGAAAAAACGATTGCCGAACGATGCGACGCCATCCCAGTAAACGTGCGACGCCACGACGTAAGTGAAAATAGCGAGCACGACGAGTGAATACTTCGCGAGATCTCCGATTCGCTTCCAGCCCGCGATCAGACCGGCGATGGCCGGGATGATGATGGGCGTCCAGAGGAGCAAACCGTGGTCCGAGGAAAACAAAACTCCGAGCAGATGCGGCGATGACCAATGCCATTGGGACACATTTGTGTAACCGCTGCGAAATGGGCTGCCGAAGATGATGAGTTTCGTGATGAGCGTTGGGGCCAGTCCCACGACGCATGCGGCAGCGAAAACGAAGTTCGCACGTACGAGCGCCGCAAAGCGATTTCGATCTTCGCTCGACCCGCGCAACATGCGCCAGAAGCTCGAACACGTTTCAAAAAATGGGAGAAGCAGGAAGAGCGCGTTTACGTAGTAGACGTTGATCATCAGCGCAGCCGCAAGTCCGAGCAGCGCCGAGCGCCGCAGCTTCAACTGGCCGCGCGTGCCATCCCAATACCAAACGAAAAGCCCGGCAGCGAAAGCGGATTGCACGTGGGACCACGACGGAAACACGTAGAGATACGCCGGGAAGGAACTCGCGAGCCAAATTCCGATCGTCGCGAGCGTCGCCCATTGAGCTTCGACGTAACGGCAGGCGATGCGGAACGCCAGAATGAGCGCGAGAAAAGCGTACACAGCGGTGCCAATGGCCATCGCGAAGATGTAGGTCCGGGAGAAACCGTCGGCGGCGATGTGCGCGCCCATCGCGTTTGCCGCGAGAACTGCAACGTGCGCGACGATCAGAAACGGCGCCCACAGAATGGCGGGTCCAACCGAATAGTAGTTTCCGAGATGGCCGGTTCGCGTGTACCCGAGAAAGCCTTTGCTGTCGGTTCCGTTCGGTGTGCCCACTTGAATCGCGGGAAAACCGACACGCCAGTCGTTTTCGAAATGGAATGCGTGTTCGATCAACGGCGCGCGAATTAGCGAATAATAGCCGACGCCATCGCCGCGCACCGATGGAGTCATGAAGATGAGCGAGAAGAGGAAGGCAAGGCCGAGCCGTTTTTCGGCCTTCGTC
Organism: Candidatus Acidiferrales bacterium; assembly: GCA_049279675.1. Classification (GTDB taxonomy): domain Bacteria; phylum Acidobacteriota; class Terriglobia; order Acidiferrales; family UBA7541; genus Palsa-147. Next base: position 158,572 of record JBAPOP010000168.1, on the reverse strand, counting down.
ATCGGCGCCCTTCCGACGCGCCTCGTTCGCGTGGCGGCCGGCTGCGGCCCCGATCGCGCTTCTTCAGCCGCTGGATGAAGCGAATCGGCGTGCCGATGAAATGGAAGCGTTCGCGGAGCTGATTTTCAAGGAATCGCTGAAAGCTGAAATGGAACGGCCTCAACTGATTCGTGAAGAGAACGAATGTGGGAGGCGACGTCGCGGCCTGGGTGACGTAATAGATTTTGACTTTGCGGCTGGCCGGAGTCGTGCCGCGATCGAGATCCACGTCGGCGAGCCAGCGGTTCAATTCGCCAGTCGAGACGCGGCGGTTGCGCGCTTCCGCAATTTGATCGATCAGCGGGTAGATTTTTTGCGCGCGATCGCCGGTGAGCGCCGAAAGGAAAATGATCGGGGCGTAGCTTAGGAATTTCAATTTCGCGCGGACGATTTCTTCGTAATTTTTGGCGAGCGTGGCGGGATCGATGCCGGTGGCGCGCTTTCGGCCGTCTTTCGGCTCGCGCTTGGCGGGCGTCGCGGCTTTCTTGCGAGCCATTTCTAGCGCGAGATCCCATTTGTTCATCACGATGATCACGGACCGGCCGGACTGTTCGGCGTAGCCGGCGATCGTCGCGTCGTGCGATGTGACGCCCATCGAAGCATCGACGACCAGCAGCGCAACATCCGCGCGTTCCAGATGCCGCTTTGCCATGATGACGCTCAATTTTTCAGCGACGAGCGTCGTCTTCCCTTTCCGGCGAATTCCTGCCGTGTCGAGAAAACGATACAAATGGCCTTCGCGCTCGGCGACGGTGTCCACAGCATCGCGCGTGGTTCCCGGCTCGGGCGAAACAATGGCGCGCTCTTCGCCCACTAGGCGATTTAGCAGCGTCGATTTCCCAACGTTCGGGCGGCCGATGATCGCGACATTGGTTTCCGGCGGGATTACTGCTGCGTCACCTTTTGCGAACGACGCCGTGATCACATCGAGCAAATCGTCGAGGCCGAATCCGTGCTCGGCCGAAATCGGATAGACCTGATCGCTCAATTCGTAAAAGGGCGCGGCGAGCGCGGCATGTTGCGGCGTGTCGACCTTGTTCGCGGCGATGATCGGCGGCTTGCCCGCGCGGCGCAGCAATTGCGCGAGTTCGATATCGAGAGGCACGAGTCCGGTGCGCGCGTCGACGATTTGCACGACGCAAGCGGCATTCTCAATCGCAACCTTCGCTTGCCGCAGAATTTCGCGAGGGATGCCGGCTTTGTCGTCCGGGACGATCCCGCCAGTGTCCACAAGCTCGAAAGGTTTGCCATCCCACGTCGCCGTGCCGTAAATGCGGTCGCGCGTGATGCCGGGTTCGTCGGTGACAATCGAGCGGCGCGTGCCCGTGAGGCGATTAAAGAGCGTGGATTTCCCGACGTTCGGGCGACCGACGATCACGATGGATGGAAGTTTTTCGGTCATTTTCGTGGCGGTAGATTTTGATACGAGCGCCTCTCAAATACTCTATTTTATCGTGGGCAAGAGCGCGCGGCATGCCTTTGTTTTCAATGGCTTGGAGCAGTCAGTTTGCCAAGAACAAACTCAGATGAAATCGCCGGCCAGCCATCCAAACAACGGAGCTCGCACGCGGTCCCGCGTCTACCCTAACAGGGTTGGCACGCAAATGCGAATCACCGGCCGGAAGGGGCGCCGCACAAACTAAAGCCAGAGCCTGCTTCGCGCGGCATCGCAAGAGCCGTGCCGCGCCTCCTTCCGCGAGGCTCCGCACGCAACTCTCTGTCCTAATCTCGGCGGCAGCGGCCTAATTTATTTCGCTTTACACATCATATTAACTACGGTTAACCTCCTAAGTGAACGCCGGTAGAGCATCTATGCCGAATCAGAGAGCGCGGTCAAAGTGTTCCCTCACCTCTCTCCGATTGCTGTTCGCAATCGCTTTCTCAATTCTTTTCGCGGCCGCCGTTTTCGCGCAGGGCGAGACGACAAGCGCCATCGGCGGCAGCGTGAGCGATCCAACGGGCGCGAGCGCGCCGCGCGTCACCGTGACCGTAACGAATCGCGAAACTGGGCTGCAGCGCGAGGTAAAGACCGACAACGAAGGCCGCTACAATTTTCCGCAGCTCCTACCAGGAAATTATTCCGTCAAGGTCCAAGCGGAAGGATTCGAGACACAACAACTCGACAACGTATCCGCCGGGCTCGGCCAAAGGCAGACCGTTAATTTCATGCTAAGGCTGGCGCAATCGAAGTTTGCTGTCGAAGTGACTGGCGAAGCGCCACTCCTGAATCCCGAAAACGCAAATACCGCGACTACGCTGAACGCGCAGGCCCTCGAAAATCTTCCCAATCCCGGCGGCGATCTGACCTATCCCCTGCAGTTCGCTCCAGGCGCGTTGATGAACACAGCCGGCAGCGGCAACGACTTCGTCGGCGGCTCAAACGGATACGGCAACGTGGAATTCAACGGACTGCCGGCTCTTTCAAATGGTTACATCGTTGACGGGCTCGAGACGAACGACCCCCTTACGAATCTGAATAGCGGCCTTTCGACGAATCTCGTTCTCGGAATCAATTCAATTTCCGAAGTCACGGTCAATACCCTTTCTTACTCGTCCGACCAGGGCCGGTACGGCGCGTCGCAAGTCAATTACGTGACGAAGTCAGGATCGAACCAATTTCACGGAAACCTCTACGAGATGTGGAACGGATCGCGTCTGAATGCCGCGGATTTCTTCACAAATGCGACGCCGGGAAATCACAAACCGCGGTCAACGGTGAATCATTTCGGAGGGAGCCTCGGCGGTCCGATCGTGCAAAACAAGTTGTTTTTCTTTTTCGACAGCGAATGGGTGCGCATTGCACTTCCAATCGTAACTGCCACTGTAGTCCCAACCTCTGCATTTCAGGACTTTGTGCTGCAGCAACTCCCGCTCGGTCAAACAAGTGGCTGCGAAACCGGATCGTGCTATCCGGCGGAGCCCGCTTTGGTGCCTTTTTATCAAAAGATGTTTTCGCTGTATGGAAATACGAGCGGAGCGCCCCGAGCGATACTCGGATGTCCGCTCGGTAACGATGGGAATGGGTGCGCAAATAGCCAGAGTGTTTCGCACTCAAGCGATGACCACGAGCAAGTGCAAACCGCCCGAATCGATTACAACATCAACGCAAAAAATTTCACGTGGTTTCGCTTCCAGGCCGACACGGGAGTGCAAGCCGCGTACACCGATCCGATAAATTCTGTGTTCGATTCGGTTTCGCCGCAGCCTCTTTACTCGTTTGCGGCTGGATATACGCGCGTCGTGTCACAAAACCTGGTGAACTATTTCAATCCGGGATTCTCCTGGTACGAAAGCTTGTTCGCGCCTAGCGATTTCGAGAAGACACTCGAGGCATTCCCGATTGTGCTGCAAGGGCTCGGTTCAAATGCGCCGTTTACGACTGTCGGCGGGCTCGACAATACATGGCTGCAAGGCAGGCGCGCGTCGCGCGTCTTTATCAACGACAATCTGGCGTGGAACCGTGGCGCGCATGAATTCCGGTTCGGTACGAATACGCGCATGTTTCGACTAAACGATTACGATTTCGGCGAGGGGAATGTGCCAACGGTCGATTACACGACGTTGTCGCAATTTATTTACGGCGTCGCTTCGTCAGCGACCGAGACTTTTCCTCAAACGGCCAATGAACCGTTCCGATTCCTCAATCTCGACCTTTACGCGCAGGACACCTGGAAACTGACGCCGAAGCTGACATGGACCATCGGTCTGCGCGACACATTTAATTCCAATCCACTGGAACCGCACAATGAAATCGCGAGGCTGGGAGGAGCGTTCGACTCCATCTCGCACAACGTCAATCAACCGCTGAACGCCGCGATACAAACGAATCTCGAAAAATTATTTTCCGCGACGCCCATCGCAATTCTTCAGCCGAGGTCGGCGCTCGCCTGGCAATTCAGTTCAAAATCCGTGGTTCGCGCGGGCTTCGGGATATTCAGCGATCTATTGCCCGGTAGCGTCGCCGACGTAATCGGCGTTAACCCGCCATACGTGCGGGGATTTCAAGGAGGACTGCTCGGCACCGTCGGCGGAATCGCGATCGCGCCAGGCGTACCGAACAGCGCCATCGATGCGATGGCGGCGGCCAATCAGGCGTTTGGCTCAGGGTTCGCGCAAGGAGAGTTGTCGTGCGCGTCGCCGATGGCCAACCCTGCCGCATGTCTTCCACGTGTCGCGATGACGGCAGTGCCGAGCGGGACCCTGCGGGCGCCCTACTTCTTGGAGTGGAGCCTTGGAATCGAAGAGCAGATTGGTTCGACCGGAAGCGTGCGCGCCCAGTACGTTGGCACTCGCGCAGTGAACCAGCCATATACGACGCAGGTAAACGGTTATCAGACGGTGTGCCAGGGCTGCTTCTCGCCTTATCCGTACGAGCAGCCAACGGATTCGCGATTTGGCGGCGTAACTCAGTTTGCGACGGGCGCAAACAGCCATTACAGCGGCTTGCAACTCACGGCGATGAAGCGCGCAGGCCACGGACTGCAAGGACAGATCAATTACACGTTTAGCCGGTGCATGGATGAAGTCTCAAACGGCGGATTTCTGCAATTTTCCGCGGGAGGAATTACTACACCTCTGCCGGGAGATTTGGCCCGCGATTACGGCCCCTGCGACTACGACATTCGCCACAATTTGAGCTTGGAGTATACGTATCAATTGCCGATCCGAGCGCACAGCCGCTGGCTCGGACACGTGGTGAATGACTGGCAGATTTCAGGAACCGCCGTTTGGCACAGCGGTATTCCGTTTTCGGTGCTGAGTACATCATATTCAGCAAACGGAAACGGGATCGTGCAGGGCGGAGGGCCGCAATTCGCGAGTGGCGTTTCCGGTGTTTCACGATACGACCGCAATTCGATATCTGGCGTAACGCAACCGGGATCGATCCAATGGCTCAATCCGGATGCGTTCGTTTCGAGCGTGGACCCGAGCACCGGCGCGTGCGACGGTGGGGACAATCCGGAGGATTGCCAGTTTGGAAGTCTCGGGCGCAACTCGCTTCGCGGGCCGGATTTTTTCTGGAGCGATTTCTGCGTCTCGAAATTGTTTCCCGTGGGCGAGCGCGTGAAGGTGCGTTTCGAAGGCCAGTTCTTCAACGTATTTAACCATCCGAACTTCGGGCTGCCGAGCAACACGCTCGCAGGTATTCCCGGAAAGCCTACAACGCAGATTGGTTTCGGCGCGCTAACGTACACCACTTCGCCGCCCACCGGACTACTCGGCGTGGGACTGGGCGGCGACAGCTCACCCCGCATGATCGCATTTCACGCGCGCGTCGAATTTTGAACATCGCGAGCGAGCTTACTTAGCTCGCGGCTCCGTGCTATCGTAGACATTCCGTCGAGGATTCCGCCAACACTCCGTGACACCTGTGCCGAAACGCGCGAAAGAAGAACAGCCGAGCGCTCTCAACATGGCGGATATTTTTGGCCCGGGCGGCATTCTTTCGAAGCGGCATCCGGGCTACGAATTCCGGCGTTCGCAACTCGAGATGGCGGAGCTAGTCGACAACGCCTTCCAGAAACACCAACACGCGCTCATCGAAGCGGGCACAGGCACGGGAAAAACTCTCGCGTATCTGATTCCGGCGATTCAGAGCGGGCGCCGCGTTGTGATCTCGACGGCAACGAAATCTCTTCAGGAACAGCTCTTCAATAAGGACGTTCCCTTTCTCCAAAAATATTTTGCGCCGGACTTAAAGGCTGCGCTGATGAAAGGCCGAAACAATTTTCTTTGCCGCCACAAAGTCCATTTGATGGAGGGCCAGCCCGTCCTGAAAGGCATGGACGAAATCGACTGGTTCTCGCAGATTCGCGACTGGGAGAAACTGACGGAGACGGGCGACCGCGCCGAATTGACGTTTCTTCCCGATGACGCCGAACTGTGGAACCGGATCGACGCGCGGAGCGACACGTGCACGGGCCAGAAGTGCCCCGAATACGACAAGTGCTTCATCACGGCGATGCACCAGCGAGCGCAGGACGCCGATCTCATCATCGTCAATCACCATCTCTTTTTCGCCGACCTAGCGATCCGCCAGGATGATTTCGGATCGATTCTTCCGGAATACGCTGCGGTGATTTTCGACGAAGCGCACGAAATTGAAGATGTGGCGAGCGATTATTTCGGACGCTCGGTTTCGAGTCACAGGCTCGAAGAGCTTTCGCGGGACGCCGAGCAAACGCTGCGGCTGCTGCAAGTGTCGGCACCGCCGATCCGCCGGAGCGTGACGCAACTGCGCGAGCACGCGCACAGCTTCTTCGATGCGTTTCCGGCGCGCGAAGGCCGCTATCCATTCGAACCTTCGGAGCGAGCGGGCTTCCTCGAACAAAACCGCGAGGCCTATGACGCCCTGGCTCAAGGGCTGAAACGGCTTGAGACAGAGCTGTCCGCGCTTCCAACGAAGCCGGATGAAGTGGTCAGTGTCGCCCGTCGTGCCGCTGAAATTCGCCGCGAGCTTGCGTTTCTTCTCGAGAGCGACGAGCACAATTACGTCTACTGGTTCGAACGCCGCGGCAAAGGAGTGTTTCTCGCTGCCACGCCGATTGACGTCAGCGAAATCCTGCGCGAAAAACTTTTCGATCAGTTCGATACGGTTGTCCTGACATCGGCCACGCTCGCCGTTGCCGGGCATTTCGATTTCCTGAAGCAGCGGCTCGGGCTGCAAGCGGTGACGGAACGCGTACTGCCTCATGAATTCGATTTTCGCGAGCAGGCGCTTCTTTATTTGCCGGAGGCGCTGCCGGACGTGCGGCATGCGTCGTTCCCGGTGCACGCCGCTGACGAAATCGCGCGGCTGCTCGAAATCACGGAGGGCCGCGCATTTTGCCTGTTCACAAGTTACGTGCAAATGCGCGATGCATTCGAGCGCGTCAGGTCAAAAGTAGAATTTCCGCTGTTGCTGCAAGGCACGGCGCCGCGCTCCGTGCTGCTCGAAAGATTCAAGGCGACGCCGAATGCGGTGCTCTTCGCGACGGCGAGCTTCTGGCAAGGGGTCGATGTGCCGGGCGAGCAGCTTTCGTGCGTCATCATCGACCGGCTGCCGTTTGCAGTGCCGTCGGATCCGATCGTGGCGGCGCGAGTGCGCGCGCTGAAGGAAGATGGGCGCGATGCATTTGCCGAATACCAGGTGCCGGAAGCCGTGCTCGCGCTCAAGCAGGGATTCGGGCGGCTGATTCGCTCGCGCAGCGACCGCGGAATTCTCGCGATTCTCGACACCCGAATCCAACGAATGCGGTATGGTAAGATTTTCCTGGAGTCGTTGCCAGACTACACGACCACGCAGGATCTCGCCGTTGTAGCGCGCTTCATGGAAAAAAGTTAAGTGCGAAGCAAGCGCATCGCAGCTAGAAGAATCTCGGGACGGGAAATTTCATGTACGAAGTGAGCGTAGACGAGACATTTTCCGCGGGGCACGCTCTCCGCGGGTACAAAGGCAAGTGCGAGAACGTCCACGGGCACAACTACAAAGTGCGCGTGACGCTCGCGGGCAAAGAGCTCGATAACATTGGGCTGCTCTACGATTTCGTGCACCTGAAGCAAGTGATTCAAGGTGTGATTCGCTCGCTCGATCACCGATTTCTAAATGAATCCGCGCCGTTCGATTCGATCAATCCATCGGCTGAAAATATCGCGCGCTACATCTACGACGAGACTTCAAAGCAAATGAAGCAAACGCCCAACGGCGCTGGAATTTCGAGCATAACGGTCTGGGAGACTGACGTGACTGCGGCGACGTACCGGCCGTAGCGCGACGAGAATCTTTCTATGAATGCAGCCTTCTACATTATCGCGATTCCAGCATTCATCACGTCGTTCCTCTATCTGTCGCTCGGCTGGGGATTTCGCGTTTCCGTGCCGGTGACGGCCCTCGAGATGGCAGCGGCAATTGGTGGCCTGATTTACATGCGCCGCCGCAAATCCGCCACACGCCGCTGACAGGATTTCCGCGCCGGCACTTTTCGCTCAAATCTTCTTCCACATGAACCTTGGTAATCACCGAAATCTTCAAACCAATTTAGGGAGAAGGACCGCGCGCGTTTTCGGAGCAACACTGGCTTCCCGAACGCGTCAGCGAAGTGATATTCTCGCCGGTGTTTCCAGACGCCGCGGGGGCGTGGCCCGGACTCAATTCGGGCGAGATGATGGAGTGGATTCTGGCGGATGGATTGCGGGTGCGGGTCGGGTTGCAATTGCACAAATTTATTTGAGACCCGGCGACACACGGCGTGTGAAGGATGGCGCGGCTAGGGCATGACTGGAACGAATAAAGCGATCGTGCTATTGAGCGGCGGGATGGACTCCTGCGTCACGGCGGCAATCGCGAGTCAAACATTCCGCATGGCGCTGCTGCACGCAAGCTACGGCCAGCGGACCGAGGCGCGTGAGAGACGCGCGTTCGATGAGATCGCGAATTTCTACGGCGTGCGCGAGCGGTTGGTGATCCGCCTCGACGCGCTCTCGCAGATCGGCGGCTCAGCGCTGACCGATCCAAGCATTTCCGTTCCTGAGACGGGCGTGAACTCGCACAGAATTCCCATCACCTACGTGCCATTCCGCAACGCTCATTTTCTCGCCTCGGCTGCGAGCTGGGCCGAGGTCATCGGAGCGTCGGCGATTTTCATCGGAGCGGTTTTTGAGGATAGTTCCGGTTATCCCGATTGCCGGCCGGAATATTTCCAGGCGTTCGAGACCGTCATACGCGCGGGAACGCGCCCGGAAACCAAGATCGAGATTTTGACGCCGGTGATCGGAATGCCAAAGAGCGAAATCGTGCGCCGCGGGATCGCACTGGGCGCGCCGCTCGAGCGAACCTGGTCTTGCTATCAATTCGACGACGAAGCTTGCGGCGTCTGCGATAGTTGCCGATTGCGGCTCAGAGCATTCGAAGCCGCGGGGCACGCAGACCCTATCGCTTACCGGGCGGGAATTGCGTCATAATGCCGTGGCAATTGGGCAGTGTGACCGTGATGCCGGGTGATTCAAGACGCGTGACGCGGAAGATTTGCATTCAGGGAGAGTAGCAGCCATGAAAAAAATAATTGTTCGAATGTGCAGCGTGCTGGCGTTGATCGCGCTCGCGGCCGTTGCGGCGGCGGCGCAGTCCGGGCGGCTTGACGGTGAGATCCGCGACGGCCAGGGGAATCCCTACGCTGACGTGACGGTCACGATCAAAAACCCGGACAACGGGTCGTCATTTACAACCAAGACCGACAAGGCCGGAAAATTCACAATTCTCGGTTTGCGCTCGGGCGTTTACTCAGTAACGCTCGTGAATGCAAAGGATCAACTGAATTTTACGGATAAAAAGCAGATTCAGGAAGGCTCCGACAATAACTACACGTTAAATTTGAAAGACGTGCTCGCGAAGCAGGCCGCCGAACACCCTGACGAAGCAAAGAAGAAAGAAGAAGATCAATCCAAATTCGAAGGCCTGAAGGCGCACTTTATGGCGGGCGTCGCGGCGATGAACGACGCGAAGACTGTGAAAGCACAATTGCAGGCCACACCGACTGACCAGGCGCTGAAGGACAAGCTGACCGCCGACTACCAGACGGCCGCTACCGAGTTCAAGGCGGCCGAACAGTCGGCAGGACCCAAAGACATCGCCAACCATTCACTGTCGTGGGCCAATTTGGGCGCGGCAGACGAGGGATTGAGCCAGTGGGCGGATGCGGCAACTGCGTTCCAGAACGCGATCGACCTCAAGCCGAGCGCTCCCTACTACGTCGCGGAAGCGACGGACCTCGCGAAGTCGGGCAAAGGTGACGACGCTCCGGCGGCGTGCGATAAAGCGATCGCACTCGATCCGACAGTAGCCGTGATGTGCTGGAAGAACCTGGGAATCGTGCTCTCGAACTTGGGGAAGATGAAGGAAGCCGCGGCATTCCTGCAAAAAGCGACGACAGCGGACCCGAAGGACGATCAAGCGTGGTATCTGCTCGGAAACGCGCTTTCCGCGACGATCGACACCAAGCAGCAGGGCGAAAAAATGATTTACATCATTCCGCCGGGAACGGTGGAAGCCTATCAGACGTGCATTGACGTGAAGCCGACTGGCCCGTATGCCGCGCAAGCCAAGGCTGCGATCGACGGGCTTAAGCAGCTCGACCAGGGCGTGGACACGACCGTGGGCAAGCGCGCCGCGAAGAAAAAGGGTACCGGAAACTAATACAGACGCGGCGTAGCGTCCCCCGCGCGCACGCCTATTTGCGAACTCGTTTTCCACAGAGAACTCGCGTCGCATTTACTGTGGACTCGACCCGACAAGTTGACAGTGCTATGCTCTGGCATCCGCTTGGGGGATAAGAGTGCAGGAAGCCGCAGCGAACGAGCCTGTTGCTCAACGCCGACGAACCACTCGCATCACTAGCTCGATTCCGCTGACCGTTCGCGGCGTCGATCTGCTGAGCCAGCCATTCGAAGAACGCACCGCAACGGTCGCAGTCAACACCTACGGCTGCAAATATCCTTCGAAGCATCATCTTCCGAAAAATACCTGGATCACGCTGGAAATTCCGGCGCCGGAAAATGCCGATGGGCCGCATCGCGTACGCGCGCGTGTTGTATGGATTCAGCGGCCGCGAACAGTTCGCGAGATGTTCCAGATCGCGGTCGAGCTGGAAAGTCCCGGCAATGTTTGGAGCCTGGAATCACCGCCAGAGGATTGGGAGACTACCGCTTCGACTCTGCGCGCGCCGGCCGCCACAGAACGCACTCCTGGCGACGCGGTTGCCAAATGGATGAATTCAGAGACAACATCGCGCGCGCAGACTGAGCAGTTCCCCACAGAACACTTCAGACCCGAAACGGAGACTCCCCTGGCAGATTTCGCGGACAAGAATTTGGAAATCGAGACGCATGAAGAAGCAACACCTGCGAGCGCGGGAGCGTTCGGATTTGCCGGCGCGGTGGTGCAGGAAGGCGCGGTCGCCGATTCACTCGAGAGTCCGCTCCTTCGTGAATTCCGCGGGCATATTGAGTCCCAGGCATCGAGAGCCGCCGAAGACGCGGTCGCTCAGGCGAGCGAGACACTGAAACAGACTGCCGCGACTGTCGAAAAAGAACACATCGCGTCGGCCGAAGCATTTTTCCAAATGTGGCGAGACGATCTGGACCGCGAACGCGATGCGGCGCGGGAAGAAATCTCGAAGCGCGCGAGCGAGCAGATGGCCAGCGTGCAGGACGAAATTTCCGCGCGCGTTACAGGGCAAATGTCGTGGGTGCGCGAAGAGCTGAGGGCGGATCTGAAACAGGAGTTCGCTGCGCACATCGACCAGATGCGATCGCTCGTCGCCGATCTCGAGCGCGGCGCGCAGGCTGTGCGCGAGGAAGCGCAAGCCGCGGCGTCCTCAGGAGATCGCCTGGCGCAAATCAAGATGGCGCTTGAAGCGGCCGAAGCAGCGGTTGACCAGCGTATGCGGCGGCTGAAAGACGCGGCGCAAGAAACTGTGGCGCTCGACGACTTGAGCAAGGCGTGGCGCGAGAAACTGCAAGAGCAGATGGGGCAGGCGCGGGGCGAATGGAACGAATTGCTGCAATCGTCGCTCGACGGCGCGGCTCAGCGGCTCGCGTCCCGATTGGGCGAGAGCACGCAGTCGGCGCTGGAAACCGCCGAAGGCAAATTAACCGAGCGGATCGCTCAACTATTTCACCCGATGACGAACGCTGTTTCGGAAGCGCAGCAAGCGCTCTCAGGAATTCGAGGCGCGTTGGATGCGGAACTCCAGCGCGCGCGAACTTCACTGGTGGACATCGAGGGTGCCGCGGAACGCATGCGAGAATTCTCCGCGCAAATTGATGCTGCGAGCCACGATGCCGTCAATCAATTGCACCGGCGCCTCGATTCCTCGCTGCAATCGCAGGTGATGGAGTTGCGCCGCCATGCCGACGCGCTGACCTCCGAGCTGCCGCAACGCGTTCAGCCGGCGCTAGATGCCGCGGGCCATCAGCTCGTATCGAAGACGCTCGCGGAACTCGACGCGCGCCTCGCGCCGCACCTCGAGCGCGTGCCGGAGTTGGTCCGCGAACTTACGGCGCACGAAGTGCAAGCCGAAGAGGGCTTGAGAATGTATCGCGAGCGGCTGCGCCAGGCGGCCGAGAGCAGCAGGCGTGACGCCGGCGCCCAGATGTCGGCCACGCTGGCGGAATTGCGGACCGAGTTCGAAAACGCCCGGTCAGAGGCGCTGACGCGCTGGAATGAGGAACTCAATACCAGCGGAGGACGCGCGACTCACGCAGTGATCGAAGACCTTGTCAAGAACGCGGAGTGGCACCAGAAACAAGCGCAAGAGTATATCGAAACCCTCACGCAGGAATCGCTGGCCAAGACCGAAGGAGTGTTCGACTCGAGAAGGCAGGAACTATCGGATCGCCTTGCGGAGCAACTCGCACAGCAGAATATAGCGTATCTCGACGATGCCAAGCAGCAACTCGAAGGCGTTTCCGCCGATGTGATTGGACGGACCGCGAGCCGTCTCGAAGACGCGGCGAATGCGTCGGCGAGCGGTTTCGAGGAGCGAGTCCGCCAGGTGGCCGAAATCGCGACCCAGAAGTTCAACGAAGCGAGCGATTCTTCTCTCGCCGAGCGGACGCATGAGATCGAACGGGCCGCTGGTGCGATCCGGATGAATTTCGAGCATGGCGCCGGTACCCTGCTCGAACGCCACCGCACGGAAATGGCCGCGTACGGAGAGCAGAAATTCGCGGAAGCTCGCGACTTCCATTCGCGTGAGCTTACGGCTGCCGTCGAGGCGGCGCGAATCGAGCGCGACGCGCAAGCCCGCGATTGGTACGAACGGCTGGCGCGCGCGAACGAGGAATCACTCCAGAGATACGAAGATCAACTGCACGGCGCGAGCGAGTTGTGGGTGAACGTTGCCGTCGACAAGTTGAATGATAGCGGCCAGGCTACTCTCGCGTCGCTCGCCCGGTCAGGTGAACAAGCGCTGCGCACTTCGCTCCTCAAGGCGCTGGAGCAGGTCGCGGAGAGCGTGCGGCAAAGCATTGCAGATCCGCAGGTCTCAGGCGGGGGCACGCCGCGTCCGACGCTGGTGAATCCATCAGGGCCTCGCGAAAATCGGGCCGGCATGTAAATTTTCGGAAGGCTAATTTTTCAAGGGACAGGCCTCGTGCCTGTCCCTTTTTGTTTTTATCCGAAAGGAAATTGAGTTTGATTTGGCGACTCGGTCTTATTAATTAGTGCCGACGATTTCGCGAAGCGAATTGGCGACGTACTCGACCTGCTCGGAAAGCAAACCCGGAAAGAACGGCAAGCTGATGACTCGATCGCAGGCGCGCTCAGACTGGGGCAAAGTTCCCCGCGGCACGCCGCAGCCGGCGAACGCCGGCTGGAGATGAAGCGGGCGCGGATAATGAACGGCAGTTTCAATCCCCCGATCGGCAAGTTGGCTGCGGACTTCATCGCGGCGATCCACGTAGACCACGAAAAGGTGATACGCGCACTCGTCGCGCGGATCGTCGACCGGCAAATGAAGTCGCGCCCCCGCAAGCAACCGGCGATACGCCTGCGCAATTTCCTGGCGCTGCGCGCTGGCCTCCGCAAAATGTTTCAGTTTCACTTGTAGGACCGCGCCCTGAAATCCTTCCATGCGGTAGTTGTATCCGACAAATTCGTGTTCGTAGCGGCCGGTCTGCCCGTGAGTGCGCGCAGCACGGGCGAATTGCGCGATGCGATCGTCGTTCGTCGTCACAGCTCCGCCTTCGCCATACGCGCCGAGGTTCTTCGTGGGATAAAAGCTGAACGCCGCCGCTTGGCTCAGGCTTCCAGCGCGCCTGCCGCGATAACGAGCACCATGCGCCTGGCACGCGTCCTCGAGAACGCCAAGCCGGCGGCGTGATGCAATTTCGAGAATTGGATCCATGTCGGCCACGCGGCCGTAGAGATGAACGGGGACGATGGCCTTCGTTTCGCGGGTGATGGCACGCTCGATGAGTCGCGGATCGATATTTGCCGTGGCGGGGTCAATGTCGACAAACACGGGACGCGCGCCGCAATACGTGATGGCCTCGGCTGTGGCGAGAAATGTGTTCGGCGTGGTGATAACTTCGTCGCCCGGCTGAACGCCGAGCGCCAGCAGGCCAAGATGAAGCGCGCTCGTACCTGAATTCAGAGCGACGCAATGCTTCGTTTCGCAGAGCGCCGCAAACTGCCTTTCGAAAGCGTCGACCTCTTCGCCGAGAATGAAACTCGCGTTGCGGCAAACCCGATCAAGCGCTGCCAGCACTTCGTCGCGGAGCGCCGCGTACTCCGCCTTGAGATCGAAATACGGGACGACCGTGGTGGCAGGAACAGTCATGAGCGCTTTTCAACTCTACTGCAACATCCCGGGCGCCTCAAGTTTCACAAGTGTGTGAGCGTGCCGGTAATCTTTGTCCTGCGGACCGCCCAGGAAAAAAATGCGAATGAAACGGGAATCAGCACGGCGGCAAATAGCAGGAGAGCTCCGATCGACGGAGCGAGTTCCCGCAATCCGCTGCCACCCAGCAGCGCGGCGCGCATCCCGTCAAGCGAATAGCTCACCGGAATCAGCCGAGCAAGAATTTGCAGCGGCCGCGGCAGAATCGAAACTGGGTACATCAATCCACCAACGAGCCCCGAGAGACCGATGATGAGCCATTTCGCGGGATTGCCGCGCTTGAAGAGAATCAGATATGCCGCCGAGAACACACCGAAACCGACCAGAGAAAGTATCGAAGCCCCGAGAACGAGCGCGGCCCCAAACCAATTCACGGATTGCAGAGGAAATCCGAACAAGAACACTCCCCACGCGATGTAGACGACCATCCGAATCACGAAAAGAACGAAAGGATAGATCGCGGAGCCGGTGAGCATGAGCCACAGCGGTGTCTGCGTCACGAGGAGAGCTTCGAGCGTGCGATTATGCCGCGCGCTTTCGATGCTGGAATCAAATGCGCTGATCGAAACACTCAGGTAGTCAAAAAACGCAAAGCCGACAAGAGCGAACGCGAAGTAACTGCTGCCTTGGGGCAACTCTTTCCGGAGTTGCGCGCTCTCGACGAAGCGCGAGAGGTAATAGAATGACGCGACTCCGAACAAAGCTTCGAACAGCTCCAAGATAAAAACGCCGCGATAAGTCTTTGCGATGGCGATGTCGCGGCTGAAAAACGCGAAAATTTTCCGGAGCGTCATCCTCGTGTTCACGTCTTCGACTTCCTGGCCGAGCCATCATGGCCGAGCAGCCGGCCGATCGCGTCGGCGAAGGAAACATTGCCTGCCGCGCGAGCGATTTCCACGGGTGCATCGCAGGCCGCGACCCGGCCGGAGTCGAGCACGAGCACGCGATCGGCGATTTCCTCCACTTCGCTCAACGTGTGCGAAGCAAACAGAAGCGCGGTGCCGTGCGCGACCACGAGTTCGTTCTTCAGAAACCGGCGAAATTCCGATGCAGCGATGGGATCGAGGCTTCGTGTCGGCTCATCCAGCAGTAGGACGCTCGGCCGGTGCAAGAGCGCGCGAGCAAGCCCCAAGCGATGCGTCATGCCGGTGGAAAACGTGCGGACCTGGCGGTCGAGTGCATCGCCGAGGCCGATCCATTCCGCGATGCGACGAATCTCGCGGGAAACTTCCGGGCCTGCTTGATTGTTCATGACGGCAAAGAATTCCAGATTTTCACGCGCGCTCAGGCGCCCGTAGAATCCGTCGTCGCCGCCGGTGTAATAGCCGAGCTTGCTTCGCGCACCCGCGGAATCGCGCGAAAGATCGAAGCCGCCAAGCTCCGCGCGGCCCGACGTCGGAATCAGTAGTGTTGCGAGAATTCGCAGCAGCGTGGACTTCCCTGCGCCATTTGGACCAACAATGGCCACGGCCTCGCCCGCCGCAACGTCGAAGGACACGCCCAGCAAAGCCGGTAGGGTCGCGCGTCCAAACGGCTGGACAAATCCGCGCCACCCCGCGACCGCAGGAGGAAAGTATTTTTTGAGGTTCTCGACAACAATTGCGAGCGAAGACATGAACAGCCGTTATAACCGATTCCTTGCCGGCGAATCCAGAAATGTCGCGACTCAACAATTGCGAAAGGTTCCATTCTGGGATGTGAATCAACTTGCCTGAATTAAGCATTGTTCTGCCGAGCCGTCGAGCCGCTGAAGAGCTAACACATTTAAATACAGGCACTTGCCTATGGATGGCCACTTGCTTTATTCACGGTGACGTCATCGTGTGATTTGCGCAGGGGTGCGGTGGCTCGATACAACGCCACGATGACTGGGTATCGTACGCGAAAATCGGGATCAAGACCGCAGCCGAGCCGATGACTTTTTTGGTGGTCGAAGCTCCACGAATGTCCGTCCAAGGGAAATTGCGACGGCAATCGGGATACTTAGGAAGTCGTTGCTGCGAGATTCAGTTTTCTCTTGCGTCGTGAGGCGCTGCGAGTAAAGTGCCAATGACAATTTCTAAAATTCATCGCCCGGTGACAGCCAATGTCCCGCATGAGATGCCTACACGCATTCGGGAATGTTCAGTGAGGGAACGCGCGCTTCGCATTGTCTCCAGGACCGCTCTGGTCTTCATCGCCGCCCTTCTATTTTGTTCATTTGCATCCGCGCAAAGCGTGACAGGCACGATAGACGTCGGCACCGCCCCCGCGGCAGCAGCTACAAACCCACTAACAAACACGATCTACGTGCTCAATTCGTCGGACGGCACCGTGAGCGTGATTAACGGCGCCACGGGCCTGGTGACAGCGACTATCACCGTCGGCAGCGATCCTGTCGCTGTGGCCGTGAACCCAGTCACGAACATGATTTACGTCGCCAATAAGGGCAGCAACAGCGTCACGCCCATCAACGGAGCCGCGAATCCCCCAACTGCCGGAACTGCGATTCCCGTCGGCACGAGCCCGGCAGCTATCGCTGTGAATCCCGCGACCAACATGATTTACGTCGCGAACAATGGCAGCAACAACGTGACCCCCATCAACGGAGCGGCAAATCCTCCGGCCGCGGGGACCGCGATTTCCGTCGGCGCGAATCCGGTCGCAATCGCCGTGAATCCCGCAACCAACATGATTTACGTCGCGAACAATGGCAGCAACAACGTGACCCCCATCAACGGGGCGGCAAATCCTCCGGCCGCGGAGACCGCGATTTCCGTCGGCGCGAATCCGGTCGCAATCGCCGTGAATCCCGCGACCAACATGATTTACGTCGCGAACAACGCTGGCAGCAGCGTCACGCCCATCAACGGAAATACAAATCCGCCGACTGCCGGTACTGCTATCGCTGCCGGAACGAATCCGATCGCCGTCGCCGTGAATCCGGTGAGCAACACGATTTACGTCGCGAATAACGGCAGCGGCAACCTCACGGTGATTAACGGGACGAACAATGTTCCCGGCACGCTCACCGATCCGAGCGCGAGCGCCCCAATTGCCGTCGCGCTGAATCTGTTGACGAACACGGTATACGTTGCGAACAACGGAAGTGCGAACGTCACTGCCATCAACGGAACGACGAACACCATTGCGACTTCGCCGGCAGCGGGAACGAATCCCGTGGCGATCGCGGTCAATCCTGTTACCGGCATGGCATACGTGGCGAACAACGGCAGCGCCAACGTCACCGTGATTAGTGGCGCGACCTACACGGTCACTTCGATCTCTGATTCATCGTTTTCGAGCCCAAATGCGATTGCGGTGAATCCGGTTACGAATGAAGTGTACGTGGCCAACAACGACAGTTCTGGCAGCCACACAGTCACGGTGATCAATCCGGCGAACAACAACAGCGTCTCGACTGTAACGGACTCAAGCGCGATTGGCCCGACGGCAATCGCCGTGAATCCCGCGACGAACACGATTTACGTCGCAGACCAGACGAGCGGCACGATCACGGCGATCAGCGCCGCGAACAGCAATCACGTCACTACGATCACGGCGCCGGAAACATCGCAGCCGGTAGCGATTGCTGTGAATCCCGTGACCAACTCGATTTACGCGGCGAATAGTGCGACGAACAACGTCTCCGTGATCAACGCCGCGAACAGCAATCACGTCAGCGTAATTTTCGATCCGTCGGCGCTCGGTCCCTCGGCCATAGCCGTGAATCCTGCGACGGGGCAGGTATACGTCGCGAACTCGGGCAGCGACAGCGTCAGCGTATTCGACGGCGCCACGGGTTCGTATGTGGCGTCCATCGGCGTGGGGACTTATCCGCAGGCGATTGCGGTGAATCCGGCAACGAACACGGTGTACGTCGCGAATGCCGACAGCTCGAGTGTTTCGGTGATTAGCGGCGCCACGAATTTAGTTACGACGACGGTGACGGTATCGAACTCTCCCGTCGCCCTGGCGGTCAATTCGATTACGAATCAAATTTATGTCGCCGGTGCGGGGAATGAGACTGGAAGCGTTACCGTCATCGACGGCGCGACGAATAGCACGACGACGATTACGAGCTCCAGCCTACTTTCACCCAACGCGATTACTGTGAATCCGACGACAAACAAGATTTACGTCGCTAATTACGACGGCAACGTGACCGCGATTGACGGAGTGACGAACGCGGCTTTTGGCGTCACGGACGCGAATGCGCAACAATCGTTTGCTGTCGCCGTAAATCCGGTGACGAATGATACATACGTCGTTAACTATTACAGTGCTAACGCCACTGCCATCGCCGAGCAGCAGGTTCAAACAAATGCGCTCCAGACAACTATCACGGCGCTCGCTAACAATCAAACGGCAACGGAAACTCCGTCATTCAGTTTCACTACGACGAATGGCCTGACGGGCACCGCTGCAGACAATCTTGCGTATCAAATCGATAGTTGGTCTGGCGCGTGGACGGCCGCACTCCGAGGCACTTCGTCTGGGAATTCTGCGGCCTTCAGCGCGACCGTTGCCACTCCGCTTACGCCGGGATTTCATATCGTCTATGCCTTCGCGACTGATGGTGAAGACGGCACTTCCGCGAGCACGGGCGCGCAGAGCAGTCCACTCATTGGGACGATCACTGCTTACGGATTTCTTGTGGCTCCGCAGGTTGCGACTGCTTTTCCTCCCGCATTGACCTTTGCCCCTCAGACGCAAAACACACCGAGCGCGGCGCAGACAGCGTATTTCGTCAACGAGGGTGCAGCATCGCTGACGTTCTCTTATGGATTCACCGGCGCGAATAGTTCGGATTTCGCAGAAGGCTCTGGCGACACGTGTAGCTCGCAAGGCAATACCCTGGCTCCCGGTGCCTCATGCACAGTGTTCGTGGTATTCACTCCCACGACGACGAGCGGCGAAGCCGCTGCACTTGTATTCACTGACAATTCATATGGCGTTTCGGGCAGCATTCAATCCGTGGCGCTTTCCGGCACTGGAAGCGCGATACCGGCGTACACACTTAATATTGGCGCTTCAGGTTCCGGCGCCGGTTCGGTGGCCAGCAGTCCTTCCGGAATCACGTGCGAACCAACGTGCTCGGCAACTTTCCCGACCGGAACACAGATTACATTGACGGCGGCTCCGGGTGCGGGTTCGGGATTCGTCCAGTGGAGCGGTGCGTGCACGGGCACTGCCGCCACTTGCGCATTCACGATTACGGCCGACGCGACTGTTACTGCGACATTCACTCTGACCGGGGCGACGGCCTGCACGGGCGCGACGACAAACTGGATCGGCGGAACGGGCAACTGGAGCAATCCGGCGATGTGGGTCGGCGGCTCCGTTCCAGCTAGCGGCGCGAACGTGTGTATCGCCGATGGAACGCCAGGAACGTCCGCGGTCACCCTCGATGAATCCATTACCGTGGGCAATCTCTATATCGACACTGGCGACAGCCTCACAATCAGCAACAACACAAACCTCACCGTCGCGGGCAACATTTCCAACTCGGGTCAGATTTTCATCAGTGCCGCGAACACAACTGCCGCGCTGATTATCAGCGGCAATGTGGCCCTCACAGGCGGCGGAACGCTCACGATGTCCACGACCGGCGCCGGGGGGAATGCTTACATTTACGAGAACGGCGGTTCGACGCTTACCAACGTCAACAATTCGATCCAAGGAATGGGGATTATCGGCTACAACGGATTAACCGTAATCAACGGAGCCGCTGGAACGATGGACGCGAATACTCCAGCCGGCGCGTTGTACCTGAGCGTAGCCGGACTTACAAACCAAGGATTGATGGAAGCGACGAGCAGCGGTGTCCTGCAGTTGGTCGGCGGCGCAACCTTCAACAACGCCGGAGCACACATCACGTCGAACGGCACCGGCTCGATGGTCGAATTTTTGTCCAGCCCGATCATTCAGGGCGGAACACTGACGACCGTCAACGGCGGTGCTCTCGGAACTTTGGTCAGCGGCAATGGCGGGACACTCGACGCCAGCACTCACGGCGCGATTACCCTCATTGGCACCTATTCCATCACGAACAACACCAACACTTATGCCGTGGGAACTCTCAACAACACCGGCGTGATTCAGGTGAATGCCGACAACACGACCGCCGCTCTGATCACGAATGGAAATTTGACTCTGACGGGTGGCGGAACGGTGGCTATGGCCACCACGGGAAACGGCGGCAGCGCCTACGTGTATCAAAACGTCGGCTCGACCACCCTCACCAACGTCAACAACACAATCCAAGGAACCGGAATCATTGGCTACAACGGCTTGGCTGTCGTCAACGGAGCCGCCGGAATCATCAATGCAAACTTGTCAGGGAGTGCGTTGTACATAAATCCAACCGCTCTGACCAATCAAGGCTTGATGGAAGCGACGAACGGCGGCGTTCTGCAATTGGTCGGCGGCGCGACCTTCAACAACACCGGAGCGCACATCACGTCGAACGGCAGCGGTTCGATGGTGGAATTTCTTTCTAGCCCGATCATTCAGGGCGGAACGCTGACGACTGTCAGCGGCGGCGCTCTGGGAACTTTGGTTAGCGGAAATAGCGGAACACTCGACGCCAGCACTCACGGCGCGATTACCCTCGTTGGCACCTATTCCATCACGAACAACACCAACACTTATGCCGTGGGAACGCTCAACAACACCGGCGTGATTCAGGTGATCGCTGGGAACACTACCGCGGCTCTAATCACGAATGGCAATCTGACTCTGACAGGTGGCGGAACAGTGTCGATGTCCACGACGGGCGGTGGAGGCAACGCCTACCTCTACCAAAACGTGGGCTCAACCACCCTCACCAACGTCAACAATACAATCCAGGGAACTGGAAACATCGGTTACAACGGCTTGGCTGTCGTCAATGGAGCCGCCGGAATCATCAACGCAAACTTGTCCGGGAACGCGTTGTACATAAACCCATCTGCGCTTACTAACCAGGGTTTGATGGAGGCGACAAACGGCGGCGTGTTGCAATTGGTCGGCGGCGCGACCTTCAACAACACCGGAGCGCACATCACTTCAAACGGCAGTGGCTCGATGGTCGAATTTCTGTCCAGTCCGACCATTCAGGGCGGAACGCTGACGACCGTCAACAGCGGTGTTCTCGGAACTTTGGTCAGCGGCAATGACGTCATACTCGACGCGAGCACACATGGCGCGATCACGATCGTCGGCACCTTCTCCCTCACGAACAACACCAACACATACGCCGTGGGAACGCTCAACAACACCGGCGCGATTCAGGTGACGGCCGGGAATACTACGACCGCTATGCTCACAAATGGAAATTTGACTTTGACTGGCGGCGGGACGGTGACGATGGGCACGACGGGCGGCGGCGGAAGCGCCTATTTGTATCAGAATGTCGGCTCGACCACTCTCACCAACGTCAACAACACAATCCAGGGAACCGGAAACATCGGGTACAACGGCTTAGCTGTCGTCAACGGGGCTGCCGGAATCATCAATGCAAATTTGTCAGGGAGCGCGTTGTACATAAACCCATCCGCGCTTACCAACCAGGGTTTGATGGAAGCGACGAACGGCGGCGTTCTGCAATTGGTCGGCGGCGCGATTTTCAACAACTCCGGAGCGCACATCACTTCGAACGGCAGCGGCTCGATGGTGGAATTTCTGTCCAGTCCAACCATTCAGGGCGGAACACTTACGACTGTCAACGGCGGCGCGCTCGGAAATTTGGTCGGCGGCAACAACGTCACGCTCGACGGCAACACGCAGGGCCCGATCACGATAGTCGGAACCTACTCTGTTACGAACAACACAGATGCGTACGCCGTCGGGACGATCAACAACACGGGCGTGATTCAGCTGATGGCTGGGAACACCACCACCGCTCTGATCACGAACGGCAACGTGACTCTGACGGGTGGCGGAACGGTGACGATGGGCACAACGGGCGGCGGGGGCAACGCCTACATGTACCAGAATGTTGGCTCGACTGTCCTCACCAACGTCAACAACACAATCCAGGGAACGGGAATCATCGGCTACAACGGCTTGGCCGTCGTCAACGAAGGAACGATAAACGCAAACACCGCCGGGGCCACGCTGCAAATTACTACGTCGACGCTCACGAATCAGGGGCTGATCGAATCAACTGGAACCGGCACATTGCAACTGAGCACGCCGGTCACGAATTCCGGCGAAATCGTGCCGAATGGATCGCCGAACGCGGGATCGATTTCGAATAGCAACAACCTAACGCAGACGTCGGTTGGCGCGGTAGGCGTCGTAATCGGCGGACTGACGGCGGGCACGCAATACTCACAACTCAATGTATCGGGAACCGCCAGCTTGAGCGGGGCGCTCGATGTAAGTTTCACCAACGGATTTGCTCCCGTATCCGGCAATCAGTTCACGGTGCTCACCGCTGGTTCGATCGCCGGGACATTTTCCTCGATCAATTCCCCGGCTCTGCCGGCGGGCATCAACTGGACGCTCACGTACAACTTCTCGTCCGTTCCTCAAGCTGTCGTGTTGACGGCTGGGACCGGCAGTTCCACGACGCAAACGCTGACGGTTGCAGAACTGGGAACCGGCACAGGAACGGTGACTGACGATCTCCAGGCGATTAATTGCAGCGAGGCGAACGGAATCACAACAGGCACATGTGCCGGCAATTATGAGACCGGGACATTGGTTACGCTGACGGCGAGTCCGGCAGCGCCATCGACATTCGCGGGATGGGGCGGAGCCTGCGCCAATTCCACAACTTCGCCGACATGTACGGTCACAATGAGCGCTGCGGAATCCGTGACAGCAAATTTTGCGGCCGCACCAGTCTCTGTGAACATCACGTTCCCTGCCGGCAATGACTCCGCGCAGATGGCCACTTTCAATTGCCCATCGAATCCCAATCCGACGCCGGCGAATCCTTGTACGGACCCTAATGCGCACTCGCTGCAATTGACGATTCCAAATGTAAGCACGAGTTTTACGGTGACCGTGACAGCCACCGAAGTCCCGCCCACGCAAGCCGACGGAATCTGCGAGAACGGCAACACTGTCTTGAACGATTTCGATTGCCGATTTGCGACGTTTTTCCCCGGCACGACGATCGCAAACGGCGTGGTCACGCCGCTGTGCTATCCCTACGCGAATGGAAATTGCGTCCACTACGTGGTCTATTCCGGCACGCAGGGAACCGAGCCGAATCCAGCGAATTATAGCGGCGGCGTCAATTGGGAGATCACGTGGAACAACGACTCCTTCGCGCCGCCTGCGCCCTATTGGACCGGCAGCACTCCGCGGCTTTTCGACGATCCGGATTCTCCGCCAACACCTTCGGCCGCATACGGCACACTCTGCACGCAGCCGATGTTGATCGGCTCGACGCCGCAATCGTATTCATGCCAGTTTGAATTCGACATCACGACATTCTTCAATCCGACGAAAAAAGTTGATTCCGGAATCGGCGGATCCACGAAGCAGTTCAACGACGTAGTCGTGGCTTTCCCCCCCACGACGGAAATTCCGCCGAGCGCTGCTCCGGCGATTACGAGTGCATCGAGCACGACCTTCACCGCCGGCGCCACTGGATTTTTCCTGATTACCGAGACAGGTTCTCCTGCGCCGACGCTGACTGCGTCCGGCTCGTTGCCGAGCGGCGTCACGCTGAATACGGACACGGGCATTCTTGGCGGAGCGCCCGCAACGGGAACAGGCGGCGTATATCCGCTGACCTTGACGGCGAGCAACGGCGTCAACCCGAACGCAACGCAGAGCTTCACGCTGAACGTGAACGAAGAACCGGTGATTACGAGCGCGTCCGCTACCACCTTCAGCCTCGGATCGGCAGGATCTTTCACCGTGACGGCGAGCGGATTCCCGCTGCCAACATTCAGCGAGACAGGCGCGCTGCCGGCCGGAGTCACCTTGAATTCGACATCTGGCGTTCTGGGCGGAACTCCGAGTACCTCGGGCGTTTACTCGATTCAAATCGTGGCAACAAACAGCCTCGGCTCGAGCGCTTCGCAAGCATTCACGTTAACGGTGAGCCAAGCATCGGGCACGGTCACGCTGAGCGTGACGGAACTCGGAACCGGCGCGGGCCTAGTGACTGACAACCTGCAGCAGATTAGCTGCAGCGAAGCGAGCGGCGTCGGATCGGGGCCTTGCTCAACCAGCTATCCGAACCCGACAACGGTCACACTCACTCCGATCGTACAGAACGAATCGACGACTTTTGCTGGATGGGGCGGAGTTTGCGCCACTTTGGGAACGCCGACGGGTTGCACCGTCGCGTTGAGTGCTTCTGCCAGCGTGACGGCGAACTTCGTCGCCGGCCCGGCGATGATGAACTTGACCTTTCCCGCTGGCGCGAATTCTTCGCAGATGGCCACGTTCGATTGCCCATCCAACGCTAATCCGACTCCCGCGAATCCGTGCACCGATCCCAACGCGCACGCGCTGCAATTGACGATCCCGAACGTGACTACCAGTTTCACCGTGACGGTGCTGGCTACAGAAGTTCCGCCGACGCTGGCGGACGGACTCTGCGAAAACGGCAATACCGTTCTCAACGATTTCGATTGCCGGTTTACGACATTCTTCGGCGACGGCACCGATGCAGCCGGCGACTCGATCGTGCCGCTGTGTTATCCGTTCGCAAACGGAAATTGCGTCCACTATCTCGTCTATTCCGGAACTCCCGGAACTGAACCCGATCCGAGCTTGTACAGCGGCGGCGTCTACTGGGAAATTACGTGGAACAACGACACCTTCGCGCCGCCGGCTCCTTACTGGACCGGAAGCACGCCTCAGCTATACGACGATCCAGACGGACCCGCTTCCATCGGGGCAATCGGTACGAGCTGCGGCCAGCCGATGACGATCAACGGCGTGAATCAGTCTTACGCTTGCCAATTCGAGTTCGACATCACGACGTTCTACGATCCGACGAAGCCCGTTGATTCCGGGATCGGCGGATCGACGAAACAATTCAACGACGTCGTCGTTGCGTTCCCGCCGACCGTTGCGGGAACGAATCCCATTCAGCCGCCCCCGACAGCGACCACTCCGGCGATTAGCGGCGCATGCCTAGAGGGATGCGTGAACACCTCAAGCACGATTTCGTTCTCGACCGGCACCGGTGGATCGTTCCAAGTCGTGCCGACCGGATATCCGGCGCCGACGTTGACTGAAACCGGCGCCTTGCCAACTGGCATAACGCTGAACGGCGTGACCGGGATTCTCGGCGGCACACCGACGGCTACTGGAACTTTCAACATCACGCTCACAGCAACGAACAGCGCCGGCACCGCGACGCAGAACTTGGCGATCACGGTGAGCGCGCTCAGCCAGACAATCACGTTCACCACGAATGCTCCGGCAAGCGCGGTCTATAACAGCAACTTCACCGTCGCGGCCACGGCGAGTTCTGAATTGGCGGTCGTCTTCATAAGCTCGGGAGCATGCACCAACGTGGGCGCGACCTACACGATGACTGCCGGCACCGGCACATGCTCGGTGATTGCGAATCAACCAGGCAACGGAAACTATTCGGCTGCGCCGACGGTTACGCAGACTGTCAACGCGACTCCGGCCGGTCAAACAATTTCGTTCACGACAAGCGCTCCGGCGACCGCAACCTACGGCAGCAGTTTCACCGTCGCGGCCACGGCCAGCTCCGGCTTGCCGGTCGCATTCGCGAGCTCTGGCGCCTGCGCTAACTCGGGCGCGACTTACATGATTAACGCCGGCAGCGGAACATGCACGGTGATTGCGAACCAGGGCGGCAACGGCAATTATTCCGCCGCGACTCAGGTGACAGAGTCGACAACGGCGACAAAGGCCACTAGCACGACGACGATCACTTCGAACTCGCCGAATCCTTCGACAGTCGGCTCTCCTGTTGCGATCGGAGTCAAAGTCACCGGCACCGGGACGCCAAGTGGCTCGGTTACAGTGACGGCGACGCTTTCGTCAACTTCGACGACGTGCACGGTGACGCTGAGTTCTGGAACGGGGACCTGCTCGGTAACATTGTCGACGGCGGGCACCTGGACTCTCACTGCGGCCTACGGCGGCGATGGCAATTTTTCGAGCAGCACATCCGCCGGAACGTCGCAGATCGTGAACGCTGCGAGCGGATCAACGCTGAAGATTTCGCCGCCAACTCTTAACTTCGGGACGGTTTATGCCGGTACGACGACCTTTCAAACTTCGACGCTGACCAATACCGGCAGCTCGATGATCACGTTTACGAATTTCAACGTGATGCCGATTTCGGGCGACGATTCTTCCGGCTTCCTCGGCATAGAACTTTGCCCCAGAACGCTTAATGCAGGAAGGAGTTGTGTCGTCATCATGAGCTTCACGGCCAACTCGGACGTTAGCAAGACGCACGCGGCAAATCTCGAAATCGTAGATAACGCGTCGGGCAGCCCGCAAATGGTGTTCATGAGCGCGACGGTGATAAACCCGCAGGCATACCTGTCATCAAATTATTTGAATTTCGGAAATCAGAAGACGGGAACAACAAGCGCGGCGAAACAAGTTACGCTGACTAACGCAGGAACGACGCCGCTGACACTTTCTGGCCTGACGGTGACCGGCAACTTTGCGATCGCTTCCGGCGGGTGCACGGGCACCACGTCACTCGCACCAGGCGCGAATTGCGCGATCAACGTGACATTCACGCCAACCACTCGGGGCCAGAAGACGGGCCTCGTAAAGATCAGCGACAACGCTCGAAGCAATCAGCAATACATATCTCTCGCAGGCAACGGAAACTAGCAGCACACGATCCGGGCGAGAGCGCCGCGGCAAGTTGCTGCTTCTTCGGCCGCGTCGCGCAACTTACGTAACACAAATCTACTTCTTAACTCCCTCGCGCAATCGCTTCGTCTCGGACTCGTCGATCGCAAAATGCTCCGGCAAGCGCACGAGTTGTGCGGCCGTTCCGAGGTAGCGGACGGCAACGCGATAATCGCGCGCGGCAGAATCGAGCGAAACATAGCCTTTCACAACGTCATCAAGCACACTTTTTGGATCGCGCTCGAACGCCTTCCCGCAGCCACCGCCGCCGGGAAGGTTCAGTTGAACTCGTGAATCCGGTCGAAGCGGCGTCAACGCTTTCGGCTGCGGCCGCGCGCTTTCATCCACGATAAATTCTCCCAGCGCTCCCGACTTTCCGCCATCGAGTCCCGCACCCGGAAATTTCACGCGATCGATCATCGCCGAGACGCTCCACGGCGCATCGCCGATGCGGCCCATCTCCGTGCGCTGCCCGAGCCCGCCGCGAAATTTGCCGGCGCCGCCGGAATCCTCGCGCAACTCACGATGATGGACGATGAGCGGCGCGAGCGATTCGATCACTTCGATGGGAACGCCGCCGACGCCGCTGGGAAATCCGGTCGCGCTCAATCCATCCTTCGTGGCTCGCGCGCCCGCGCCGCCCAATTGAAACAATGTAAAAAGAAACGGAACGGGCAAAGTGCGCGAACCTCCGCGCCAGATTGTGATCCACACTGGCTCGGCCCCGCCCGCCATCAATTTGCCTGGCATAGCTTTTGCGAGCGCGCCGAAAATAACGCTTGGCAAAAAGTGGCCGATCAGGTGACGCGAGGCGACGGCCGCCGGCTCGGTGCAATTGAGGATCGAACCGCTTGGAGCCGTGACGTGAACAGGCCGAAACGATCCTTCGTTGTGCGGAACTTCGGGGCTGATCGCTGCCTTGATCGCGAAGGATGCGTAAGCATGTGTGTAATTCAAGACGACGTTGATGCCACGGGCGCTTTGCGGTGAAGAGCCAGCGAAATCAATGAAGATATCTTCGTCTTCGACGGTCACCGCGACTTTGATGAGAATCGGCTCCTCGAATCCGTCGCTCCACAATTCATTTTCATACCGGCCGTTCGGTACGGCACGAATCGCATCGCGCAGCGCGCGCTCCGAACGGGAAATAATCTCGTCGGCCAGCGGATCGATTGTTTCGAGCCCAAATTCATCCATGAAATTGAGCAGACTGCGAACGCCTACGGCATTCGAAGAAATTTGCGCGTAGAGATCACCCGTAGTTTCATCCGGCGTTCGCACGTTGGCGCGGATAATTTTTAAGAGCTCGGCGTTGGGTTCGCCCCGATCGAAGAGCTTTGTGATCGGAATGCGCAGACCCTCTTCATAGACCTCGTGCGCCTCCGCGGAAAGGATTCGTCCGCCGAAATCCGGCGCGTGGCACGTGCTCGCAAAATATCCGATGATGCGTTCTCCGCGAAATGCTGGCGTGAGAACCGTGAGATCGTTGATTTGCCCCGCCGTCTGCCAGGGATCATTCGTAACGAGCACGTCACCGGGCTTCAACGCGCTTGCCGGATAGGCGCGTAGGAAATGTTTCACGCCGGTGGCCATCGCATTGACGTGGCCGGGCGTGCCGGTGAGAGATTGCGCGATCATGAATCCGCGAGTGTCGAAGGCGCCGCACGCCAGATCCTGCGATTCGCGGACGATGGTGCTGAACGCCGTGCGCATGACCGTGACTTGCTGCTCGTTGCAAATGGAGATGAGCCGATTCCAAAGGATCTCGAGCGTGATGGGATCGAGTTTCGCAGTCATCGTAACTCCACGATCAAGTTCCAGTGTTCATCCACGCGGCCGCGCGAATTCGGCCCGATGATCGCGGTCGATTCGCGCTCTTCGATCACGGCGGGCCCTTCGACAATCGCGCCCGGAGCAAGCCGGTAGCGATCGAAAACAGAAGTTTCCGCGAATCCGCCGAGTTCCGGAAAATAGGCTTTCCGCGCTTTTTTTCGCAGTTCGGCGTCGCCGCTCGCCTGCGGCCCGATATCGAGGCGTACCTTCGGCTTCGGCCCGCTACACGTCACGCGCCAACTGGTGATTTCAATCGCGACGGGCGGCCCCAATCGTCCGTACAGCCGGCGATATGTTTCTTCAAACGCACCTGAGATCTGGGAAGCGCAACGCTCACCCAATTTTTCGTCCGGCAAGCGCACAGGGATTTCGTAACCCTGTCCGACATAACGCATGTCGGCTTCGCGGCGGAAGCGCACGTCATGCGATGGCACGCCCGAGGCTTCGAGCAGCGCGCGGCCTTCGGTCTCCATTTCGCCGAGCAGAGCATTCGCGCGTTGCCAGTCGAGACCCGCTATCGGTGCGCGCCACGAACGCGCGAAATCGAAAGCCAGCGGCGCAACGAGAAATCCGATCGTGCTCATCACGCCGGCGCCAAGCGGCGCGATGAATGCCGGCGATCCCAACGCCTGCGCGATTCGAACTCCGTGTACGGGGCCCGCGCCGCCGAATGCAAAGAGCGGATACCGGCGGGGATCCTTGCCGCGTTCGAGAATATGAACGCGCGCGGCATTCGCCATATTCTCGTTCACGACTTGATGGATTCCCCAAGCCGCCTTTTCGAGTGAAATGCCCAGTTTCCGGGCAATCCGATCGTGAATCGCCCGCCGCGCAGCTTCGAGGTTGAGCTTCATCCGACCGCCGAGAAAATAATTTGGATCGAGATAGCCCAAAACGAGATCCGCATCCGTAACAGTCGGTTCGCTTCCACCGCGATAGCAAGCAGGGCCCGGCTCCGCGCCCGCGGAATCGGGCCCGACCTTTAGCAGGCCGAGTGAATCGACGCGCGCGATCGATCCGCCGCCAGCTCCGATCTCGACCATCTCGATCGCGGAGATTCTCGCGGGTAGGCCGGAGCCTTTTTTGAATCGGTATACGCGATCGAATTCGAACTCGTGCGCGATGGGCGGCTCGCCGCCGTCAATCACGCAAAACTTTGCGGTCGTACCTCCCATATCGAACGAGACGAGATCGGGTCGCCCGCAAGCGACGCCGTAATTTGCAGCGGCGAGCGCGCCCGCGGCCGGCCCGGACTCGAGCAATCGAATTGGAAATTTCGCAGCTGTTTCGCAAGTCGCTAAACCGCCATTCGAAAGCATCAGCAGAAACGTTCCGCGAAATTTAAGACGCTCGAGCCGGGTTTGCAGGTCGCTCAAATACCGTTCAACTTGAGCCTGCACGTAGACATTCGCAATCGTCGTGCTGCCGCGCTCAAATTCGCGGATTTCAGGAGAGACTTCAGAAGAAATGGAGACACGAAGCTCGGGCGCAACGCGATGCACGGCGTCTCGGGCCGCGCGTTCATCCGACGGATTGACGAAGCTATGTAGAAAACAGATCGCGACAGCTTCGACGCCGTTCGCAACGAGCTCGCGAGCGAGCTTTTTGACGTATCCGCCGTCGAGAGGCTCGATCGAAGAGCCATCGGCCAGAGTCCGCTGCGGCACATCGAATCGCAAATAGCGCGGAACGAGCGGCCGCGGCAATTCGATCGTAAGATTGTAAAGGTCGTACCGGCTCTCGCGGCCGATTTCGATCGCGTCGCGAAATCCTTTCGTCGCGAGTAGCGCCGTGCGATCTCCTTTGCGTTCGATGAGTGCGTTTGTGACGAGCGTCGTGCCATGCACGAGAGCCTGAAGGCCGCCGAATGGTGTACCTACGTTTTGCAAAGTTTCGCGGAGCGCTGCTTCGATCGCCTCGGAAGGATTGCTGGGAGTCGTCAGCGTTTTGCCGATCGCAAATGTACCGGTCTCGTCGTTGACGACGATGACGTCGGTAAACGTCCCTCCGACGTCTACACCTGCTCGACAGCGAAAATGTTGGCGCGAACTCAGGATTTCTGCGAGCCAGTATTCTTGATGAGGCGTTGAAATTCGGGATCGTCGTGAATGCACGAAAGATCTTCGTCGCGGGCGGCGTATTCAGGGTTACGGTAACCGGCTTCGATGGCGCGGCGGAACATCGCGAGGGCTTCGGGTTTCATGCTCAATACGCAATAGGTGCAAGCGGCGTTGTAAAGAGTGAGAGAGTCGGTCGGCCGCATCGCCACGGCTTTCTCCGCCGCCGCGACTGCTTCGCGCGTTTTTCCCTGCCTACCGTAGTTAGTTGCAAGCAAGATCGTCGCGCGCACGTCTTCGGGCACTGTTTGCAGCTGATGCTCGAGAACCACGATCAATTTTTCTTCCAGCTTCGCCGCAGCTTGATCGTCGCCGAGAGCACGCAAGACGTTGGCGTAGGGAATGTAGACGTTGTAGTCGTCCCCGCAAACGGCAATCGCGCGATCGATTAATTCGGCGGCCTCTTTCCAGCGGTCCGATTCGAAAAGCGCGCGCCCGAGGACGGCGTAGCCCTCTTCACAATCCGGCTTGAGTTCGATGGCCTTGCGCGCCCAGCGTTCGGCTTCGACATAATTTTTCTGAACGGCATACAACCGCGCCCGAGCGGATAGGGCTTCGGGAAGATCGGGTTGGAGAGCTATCGCACGCTCAACGGCGCGCAATCCCTTCTCAATCCACATCGGATCGCCGCCCTGATATTCGGCGAGTGCTCCGCACACATGCGCGATACCCGCATACGCCTGCGCAAAATCTGCGTCGAGACGAATCGCATGCTGGTACATCTGCATGGCAAATTCGAGATTTCCCATTCGGGCATACTTTCGGCCGCGAAGTAGATAGTCATACGCCTCAGGATTTTCCGTCGGCTTCTGCGCAATCACCTGTTCTTCCTGCGGAGATAGTTGGATGCGCAACGCCGAAGCGATGCTTCGCGCGATTTCTTCCTGCACTTCGAAGACATCCTTCAATTCCCTATCGAATCGTTCAGCCCAAACCGGATAATCGCGGCCGGCGTCAACGAGTTGCGCATTAATTCGCAAACGATTCCCCGCGCGCCGGACGCTGCCCGCCAGTACGAAATTCGCGCCAAGCCGTTGGCCGATATCGGGCGCGGTGAGCGACGTATCGCGGAACGGAAGAACGGTCGTGCGCGGGAATACGTGTAGACCCTTAATCTTCAGGAGTTCCGTGATGATGTCTTCGGACATGCCGTCGCGGAAATACTCGTCTTCTTTCGCGCCGCTCATATTTTCGAAATATAGAACCGCGAGCGATTTATCCGATCGAGCTACGGGAATCGCGGCGCTGCGGCCTGACTCCGATTCACGCTTCAGGCGTTGCAGATCCGCGCGCATTTCCGCCGCATTCTGATAGCGAAGCCGTCGCTCCTTCTCGAGCGAGCGGTTGATGATTCGATCGAGTTCCGGCGGAATGTTCGGGTTGAGACGAATGGGCGCCACAGGCGTGCGATTCAGTATCGCTTCGAAAATGACGGCCGGCGTATTTCCACCGAAGGCCGCGCGGCCCGTTGCCATTTCGTAGAGCACCACGCCGAATGAAAAAAGATCGCTGCGAGCGTCGATATCCTCGCCGCGTGCCTGCTCGGGAGACATGTAAGCGACGGTGCCCATCGTTGTGCCAGGGCTCGTCAAGCTTTCCGTGCCAATCGCGGCTGTCGGCGCCGAAGAAGCGCTGAGAGTCTCACCCATGCCAGGCTGCCATCCGGCCGGTTTCGCCAGACCAAAATCCAAAATCTTGGGCCTGCCCTGGGTGATGAAAATGTTTGCTGGCTTGATATCGCGATGCACGATTCCCTTGGCGTGAGCCGCTTCGAGTGCGCCGGCTATCTGAACACCGATGTCGAGCAGGTCGTCAACAGGCATCGGGCGTCCGCCGATTCGCTGCCGCAGAGTTTCGCCTTCGAGCAATTCCATGACGATGAAGGAACGCCCGTCCTGCTCGTCAATATCGTGAATTGTGCAGATGTTCGGATGATTGAGAGCAGAGGCGGCGCGTGCTTCGCGCTGGAATCGTTCGAGCGCGCGCTGATCGCTGGCAAGCTCGTCGGGAAGAAACTTCAGAGCTACTTGACGGCCAAGCCGAATGTCTTCGGCTTTGTATACGACACCCATCCCCCCGCCACCAAGCTTTTCGAGGAGTCGATAGTGAGAGATAGTCTCGCCAGGCATCTGAGGAACTCCGAGCAGACGGAATCCTAGCCCTAGCCGGATAGTAAGTCAACGCGCAGAATATCTTTCCGGCGAGCCGGCTCGAAGGCGTCAGCCGGCTCGATAACGCGCACATGGTGATGAAAAAGTGCCTATGGTAGTCACGCACGGCTGAAGAAGCGTTCATCCCATTTCACTCCCCCCAGGTAATTGAGCCAATCGGCGTAACCGGCGCCGCAGAGATCGTGCTTCACGAAGAGTGGAAATCCATGTAAAGATGGGCGATTCGAACGGCCTCGCTGAGGGCAACTGTTGCCGTTCCAGTGGAATCTTTACTCTGCACGATTCATCGGGAGGATGCATGCGGCGTTTCTTCGGGCTCTTGGGATTGCTGGCTCTCGGCGCGATACCTGCGCGCGCACAGATCACGCCGAGGTACGAGGTAGGTGCCGGTTTCGATTTCACCCTTGCCGGGCCCCAAACGCTGACATCGTCAACGGCAACTCCCCGCCTGAATATGTACGGCTGGAATACCAACGGCGTTTACAACCTGAATCGGTATGTCGGAGTCGCGGTCGATCTCAGCGGCGTCTACAACGTTCAGACATCTCCGAACGAGAATATCGGGAACGCCACCACTCAAAGCTATCCATTCCTCGTCGGCGCGCGCGGCTATCCTCTCGGTCACCATAAATTCACCCCCTTCGCACAAATTCTTTTCGGTGGGGCTTACCAAAGGCTGAGCGCTCCCCTGTTAAATCCGTTTCCCGCGGCAATAATTAGTAACGTCGGTTATGCGTGGGAAGGTGGCGTGGGAGTCGACTACACGATTCGTGACCACTGGGCGATTCGCCTGCTCGAAGTGGACTTCCTGAACACCCACTTCAACGGCAGCGGGCAGGGCGACGAGCGCGCAACAATCGGAGTCGTCTATCGCTTCGGCGTTGCGGGCGTGCGGCGCAAGAAAAAGTAGAATAGTTTTGGCGGCGCCGTTTATGCAGGTGCACGCCACTCGATTTTCATTTTCGCGCCGTCAGACGGAAATGCTTCCATCAGGCAAGAAGCTTTCGGTCCGCTGATCGGGTTACTTTTCACTTGCGCCGGGTAAACGCTCGGTGCAGATTAACGCACCATGGAATTTCCGCTCGAAACGGTATCATCACGCATCGTCCTGCTCGCGGTCTGCGCGCTCGTCGCCGTTGTTTTCTGTTATGAGGCCGTTAGGCTGGAATTGGCGGAACACCGGATCTGGTCGAATGATTTGGCCATGATGCAAAGCGCCGCCGCGCTGGAGCCGGGATACGCGGAATATTGGGATCGACTCGGAAGATTCCTGCAATTTGGGTTGGACGAACAGGATTTTCCCTCTGCGCTTCGTAACTACGAAAAAGCCGTAAAGATCAGCCCGTTGACGGCCCATTACTGGATTGACCTCGCGATTGCGCACGAAAATCTGGGAGACACTGCGAGGGCCCGTGAAGATTTCGACGAGGCCCGGAAAGATTATCCGGACTCGGCGGAAGTGCGCTGGGAGTATGCAAATTTTCTGCTCCGCGAAGGTGAGGCGCCTGAAGCGCTCAAGGAAATGCGCGCAGCGGTCCAGGAAGATTCCACTCTGCTCCCCCTCGCGATAAATCGTGCGTGGCGCGCTACGAACGACCCCGATCAGGTGGCGGACGCGATTCTTCCGAACACTGCGGCTGCCTATATCGAAGCCCTCAACTTTTTTGCCGGCGAGGAGGAAGTCGAAGCTGGCTTGAAGATTTGGAGACGCCTCGCCGATTCGCACCAGTCGTTCGAGATTGAGAAGCTGTTCCCGTTCCTTGACGTTGCAATTCAGAAAAATCACGGCGCCGATGCGAAGCGAATGTGGCTTGAAGCTCTCGTTGCGTGTGGTTTGCCTCACGACGTGCCATCGAATGGGTCCGTCGTTCTAAATGGCGGCTTTGAACACGACATCTTAAATGGCGGCTTCGATTGGCGGCTGCCCTCGACCTGGGGCATGACGGCTGACTATGACACCAGCATCCATCACGGCGGCCAGCGCTCTCTGCGATTGGAGTTCGGCGGCGGCATGAATTTGGATCTCGAGCAGCCATTGCAATTCGTCGCTGTCGATCCGGCTCGCACTTACCATTTCGACGGATTCATCCGCACGGAAAATATCACCACGGAAAGCGGCGCGCGGTTCTATATTTTCGATCCCCGGCATCGAGATCAAATTTACCTGCATACTGACGACCTGACAGGATCGCACGATTGGACGGAGTTGCAAGGCGACATTACGACCGGCGCGGACACGCAAATCCTACAGCTCGAAGTCCGCCGTCTCACCAGCCGAATGTTCGAGAACAGGCTGGGAGGAACGGCTTGGATCGATGACGTGTCTCTCGTTCCTGCGACGGCCGCAGCAACTCCGCCCGCGACTGGGGCGCCTCAGCAGGGAATTCAATGAGAGCCCTTCAAATTGCAGTTTGTGTCTTGATCCTCTTTGCCGTCGGCGCTCACGGGGTCGTCGAGATCTGGTCTGAGTCACTTTTCGAAATCGGAGCGGCGCTACTGTTTCTCGCTTGGGGACTCTTCACCACCAGCTCGACGGACGCGGAGATTCATTGGAACAACTTGAATTGGCCGATCATTGGCTTCTTCGCGTGGGTGATCGTCCAGCTTGTATTTCGCATCACCGTGTATCCGTTTCTCACATGGACGGCGCTTCTTCGCTGGGGCGCGTGCTTCCTCATTTATTTCGTCGCGACTCAAGTCTTTCGCGATCGCCACGATATGCGGTTCCTGACTTGGTTTCTCGTTCTCCTCGCATTCTGCGTGGCGCTCGAAGGGATCGCGCAGCAGTTCACCGGCGGCGGGAAAATATATGGACTCCGGGAACTTCAAGTCGGCGGAGAACCATTCGGCCCATACGTTAATCGGAATCACTTCGCGGGCTTGATGGAGCTGCTGGTGCCTGTCGGATTGTCCTTTCTTGCATTTCGCGGAGTACGCCGCGATTTGGTGCCGCTCGTGGGATTGTTTACGCTCGTGCCAGTCGGCGCGATTTTCCTTGCCGCTTCGAGGGGCGGCTTGATCACGTTTGCGTTCGAATTGGCGCTACTTGCAATTATTTACGTGAGCCGGCGATCCGGGAAAATGCGCATCGGGCCGGCGATCGCATTTATTCTCGTAGTTTCGTCACTCATCGCTTGGCTTGGCGTGGGCAGAGTTCTTGAACGATTCAGCACGAAAGGCCAAGGGGAGGTGACGTCGCTCCGGCGGTGGACGATGACGAAAGGGACGATGCGCGTGTTCCTGGCGCACCCCATCACTGG
Source organism: Candidatus Acidiferrales bacterium (assembly GCA_049279675.1). Classification (GTDB taxonomy): domain Bacteria; phylum Acidobacteriota; class Terriglobia; order Acidiferrales; family UBA7541; genus Palsa-147. The sequence continues at coordinate 121,985 of JBAPOP010000168.1, read as the reverse complement.
GACGGGACTTGGCACACTTGTCGTGGAGTTTCCTCGTTACGACACGGATTACGATGGAAAATTGGTCGACCACGCCCACGATGACTACGCGGAGGCTCTCGCGGAACTTGGTCTCCCCGGAGCGATTTTCGGCGCCGCATTTCTGTTCCTGTTACTTCAAGCGTCAATACGAGGACTGGCAACAAATCAGGGCCATTTTTCCGCCGCGTATCACATTGCCGCGGTCGTCGCGTGTGCTGGAATCCTCTTCCACAGCTTCGTTGACTTCAATCTTCACATCCCTTCCAACGCTTTATTGTTCCTAATTCAAGCCGGAATATTGGCCACTCCGGCGTTGCCGCCGGAACCCACAAACCAAAGAAAATACAGGACTTCAGGTACGAATTCAGTCGTTGACATACGCGCGTCTGCTAGTCCATAGTGTCTTGGGGCATCATCCAAATGAGCAACTCAGTCCGCGATTCTACGGGCTGCTTGAAGTCAAAGTTGGTTTGGTCCTTCCTTATACTTACCTGGGGAGTACCGGCAGTTTACTGCCAAGATCAGCCGCAGACTTCGAAGCAGACCAACGACAAAATATTTCAGTTGGCACAGTCGAAGACGACACGTCCCTCCGAAATTCCGATCGGTTCCGGCGACGTTGTCCACATAGACGTCTTCGACGTTCCCGAATTGACTCGGGAAGTGCGCGTGAGCGACACCGGCGACATCTCGCTCCCTCTCGTTCCGGGACGCGTGCACGCCGCTGGGCTGACTACGTTCGAGCTCGAAGCCAAATTGGAAAATTTGCTGATTGAAAATGGGCTCGTTTCACATCCGCAGGTATCCGTTTTCGTAAAAGAGCAAAATAGCCAGCCCGTGTCTGTCGTTGGCGCAGTCGCAAAGCCGATGGTGGTGCAGATAGTCAGGCCCACCACGTTGCTTGAAATCCTCGCGGATGCCGGTGGAATTACCGACGATGCCGGCAGCTATATTTTCGTAACGCGTGGAGGACTCAATGCAGCGCCCGTTGCCGCGCCGGCCGCAGATCCGAAGGGCGGCGGCCAGGACGCGCCAGCGCCAGATAGCGCAACAGAGAGAATTCGACTGCATGACCTCCTGGTGTCGGGCGATCCGACTTTCAATGTCTCCGTTTACGGCGGCGACGTCGTAAGTGTTCCCCGTTCGGGAATCGTCTACGTGATCGGGGCCGTTCAAGGACCCGGAGGCTTCACTCTGGAGAGCCGCGGAGATCACATTTCTGTTTTGAAGGCGCTCAGCATGGCGCACGGACTTACGAGTACGGCGAAGGCGAACAGCGCAATCATAATGCGGCAGGATCCGGCGACCGGCAGCAAAACGGAAATTCCTGTTCCAGTGAACAAAATGTTGGCGCGTAAAGTCGAAGACGTGCCTATGCAGGCGGGCGACATGTTGTTTGTGCCCGACAGTACCGGTAAGAAGATTTTGTATAAGGGTTCACAGGCGGCGCTGACGGTCGGTTCGACAATCTTGATATATCACTTCTAGAGCGGGGCGGTAATCGCTTTAACGAATACATTTAATAGAACTCATTCGCAGTGAATCGAGAGAAAGATAAACATGGAAGACGCTAGCAGACTTATTATGCGCGACCGAAAGGGGGCAGAGTCCCTTTCACTGATATCGGCTGCCCCGGTCGCGAGCTGGGAGCAGATGCCGAAGGAACCGCATCTGCTCGATTACCTCATCATTCTGAAAAAGCATCAGTGGCTCGTTCTCAGCTTCCTATTGACGGTGGTAACGGTCGTCACGATCGCAACGTTCAAAATGAAGCCGGTATACGTGGCCGCGGCTCGAGTGGAAGTGGATCGCGAAGCGCAAAGCATTCAGCCCTTTCCGGATTCAAACTCCTACGACGACTACATAGACAGCGAGAACTACATCGAAACCCAAACCAAGATCCTGCAAAGCGAGACCTTGGCGCTCCTAACAATCAAATCAATGGATCTCGGGAGATATCCGGAGTTCGGCGGCAAGACAAACGCTTTCATAATCCCTCATGCTGGCATTGCGTCTCAACGACCCGCCATCCTTGGCACTTTTCTCAACTCTTTGTCTATACAGCGCATTAAGGACAGCCGCTTGATTGAAGTGCGGTTTGAGGCGCAGGATCCGCAGTTGGCCGCGCAGATCGTAAACGGCCATCTCCTGAACTACATTGAGGCAAACTTTCGAAGCAAGTATGACGCCACGCAGCAAGCTTCGACTTGGCTTTCAGGCGAGCTCGAAGAACTGCGGATCAAGGTGGAAAAATCCGAGGCCGCGAAGATTGCTTACGAGCGCGAGAATCAAATCTGGACGATCGACGAAAAGCAAAATATCACCACACAGAAACTCGCGGACATCAATAAAGCCCTCACCGACGCGCAAACCGATTTGGTCCAAAAACAAGCCCTGTATCAGATTGCAAAATCGGGCGACGTTGACCAGCTACCTGACGTTCGTAATAACCCGTATCTGAGCGATTTGCTCAAGCGCCAAGCCGAACTTGGCGAGCAATACGTCGACGCTTCTGCACAATTTGGCCCGAATTATCCAAAGGTACAGCGCATCACGCGCGAGAAAAAGGAAGTGGATGACGCGATCGCGCGCGCCAAACAAAACGTCGGGGCATCCATCGAGACGGACTATAAGACGGCCCGCGAGCGGGTTGGGCTCTTGACGGCCGCGCTCGAAACGCAAAAAGGCGACGCCAATGACATGTCCGAAAAGTTGGTTCAGTATCACATTCTCGAGCACGACGCAGAATCCAACAAACAGCTTTATGACGGACTTCAACAGAAACTGAAAGAGGCGAGCATCACGGCCGGTCTGCGCTCGAGCAACATTCGGATCGTGGACCCAGCTCTCGTGCCGGGGTCCCCCGCTCGGCCTCAAAAGGCGAAGAACATTCTTCTCGCCTTTCTCATCGGACTTGTCGGCGGAGTGGGTCTGGCGTTTCTACGAGAATACCTCGATAACACCGTAAAATCGCCGGATGATGTCGAGCGTCTCGCGGGTTTGCCTTCGCTTGCGGTTGTTCCTTCGCTCCCGAATCTTTTGGGTGTGTCGCACTCAAGAAAGATGCTGACCGACGGAGAGGGCGGAGAGCAGCAGCAGTCGCGCGTTGAAATCGTTTCTTTCATTAAACCAAAGTCGCAAGTATCCGAGGCGTTCCGCGCGCTGAGAACGTCTTTGTTGCTGTCCCAAGCCGACCATCCGCCTCAGGTAATCTTGGTCACCAGCGCGCTTCCGCGCGAGGGCAAGACCACTTCGGCGCTCAATCTGGCCGTGACATTGGCTCAACTGGGAGACCGAACCCTGATTGTGGATTCCGACCTTCGCAAACCCGGAATTCGCCGGGCGCTCGGTCTGACCGTGGGCCGCGATTTTGGGCTCAGCTCGTATCTTGCAGGCGTGTCGTCCTTGGACGACGTCGTGATTACACATCCGGAGATTGAAAACCTGTCGGCGCTGACAACCGGTCCGATTCCGCCAAGTCCGGCCGACTTGCTGTCTTCTCACCGGATGCGCGACGCGATCACCTATCTACGCCAGAAGTACAAGTTCATTGTGATCGACTCACCGCCGATTATGGCCGCTACGGACGCCGTGATTCTTTCCGCTTTGACGGATGGAGTTCTTCTGGTCGTGCGCAGCGGTGAAACGCCGAAAGAAGCTTTCACGCGCACGCGAGATCTTCTTTTCGCCGTCAAGTGCCGGTTGCTCGGTGTGGTCTTGAATGCCGTCGATTCGAGCGCGCCGGATTATTACTACTCTTATCGCTACTATCCCTACGCTTACGGGTATGGCTACGGCGAAGACGCACACGGCAAGACGTCTAAGTTCCCGGGCGGTTCGGCTCCAAAATCATAGGAGGCAATTTTGCGCGCGCTAATCACCGGAGGAGCAGGATTCATCGGATCGCACCTGGCCGAGCGGTTGCTGGCGCGGGGCGACGAAGTCATCATTCTCGACGATCTTTCGACGGGCAGCGTCGAGAATATCCGGCACCTCAAGAGTCACGAGCGTTTCCAGTGCGTCTTCGATTCCATTCAGAATCGAATGCTCCTTGCGGAACTTGTAGATGAATCTGAAGTCGTGTTTCATCTCGCGGCGGCCGTTGGCGTCCGGCTCATCGTCGAAAGCCCTGTGCGAACGATCGAGACGAACGTAAACGGCACTCAATTGGTTTTAGAAGCCGCCTGCAGAAAAAAGAAGCTCGTTTTTACGGCATCCACCTCCGAAGTGTATGGCAAGAGCGAGCGCGTTCCATTTCACGAGGATGCCGATCTCGTGCTTGGTCCCACCTCGATTGGCCGTTGGAGCTACGCCGCATCAAAAGCCCTCGATGAGTTCCTTTCCGTCGCGTACTGGAAAGAGCGCAAGCAACCGGTGGTGATCGCACGGCTGTTTAACACAGTGGGTCCTCGTCAAACGGGACGTTACGGCATGGTTCTCCCCAACTTTGTGCGCCAGGCGATTGAGGGAGCACCGATTACGGTTTACGGCAGCGGGAAGCAGTCGCGGTGTTTCTGCGATGTCTCCGATTCCGTGGAAGCGATCCTTCGGCTCGTCGGGACAAGCGCGGCCATCGGAGAAGTGGTCAATATTGGAAGCAACCACGAAATCACGATCGAGGGCCTTGCTCAGCAAGTACGAGAGCAAGCAAAGAGCGAATCCCCGATCCAATTAATTCCCTACGATCAGGCCTACGAGCCGGGCTTCGAAGACATGCCGCGGCGTGTGCCGGCGCTTGAAAAATTGGAAGGCCTCACCGGTTTCCGCCCGTCTATTCCTCTCGATGCGATCATCGATCGCGTGATTGCGTATCAAACTGCGAAGCGGAATCCGGACGCCACCCAAAAATTACAGACAGGCACGGAGCGGTCGGCTAGCGCGATCGCAATGTGAGCTGCGCAAGACTCGCTTCTACAACCTCGCTCGACAATCAGCGACAGAAGAGCGCGTTCGGTGTAGCGAACATTCAAGCCGGTGCATTTTCATTCCAACTCGGCTATACGAACGATTTCCTTCCTCCCGTCCAGCGGTTACCACTATTCTCCCTGTGTGAATTCACACTTCTTCGAAATCACGATTCTCCGGTATCGTCTTCGAAGTGCCAATTTCCTATAATGATGGAACGAACGCGCAGAATAAGAAAAGCACCGTGCGCGATGATTTTCGCGCCGCCCATTTTGTAGTGCGCAACGGAATTTACAGGTAGAAGCTCGGGAGCGTTTCGAGATGCCCTCAAAAGTAGGCGTGGGAATCATCGGGTACGGCTACTGGGGACCGAACTATGCGCGCGTATTTAACGAATTAGGAGACTCAAGCGTCACCGCGATTTGCGATGGCCAGGCTGACAGGCGGCAACGGGCATCGTCGAGGCTCCCCGGCGTTTATGTTTGCGCCACCGTCGACGAACTCTTGAAAAGAGCGGATGTTGACGCAGTGATCGTCTCGACGCCCGCTTCGACGCACTTCGAGCTGGCCCGGCTGGCGTTAGTGTCTGGCCGCCATGTGATCATCGAGAAGCCGATCGCGACTGAAATCGCACATTGCAGCGCTCTGCGCGAACTGGCCGTCGAATCCGGACGGGTGTTGATGGTGGCGCACACGTTTCTCTATAATCCGGGCGTCCGCAAACTGCGCGAATGCGTAAAGCTGCCCGCCTTCGGCCGGTTGTATTACATGCATTCCACGCGCACGAATTTGGGCCCGATCCGCGGAGACGTCAACGCGATATGGGACTTGGCGCCGCACGACATCTCAATTTTCAATTATCTAATCGATGAAGAACCGCAATGGGCGAGCGCCGTCGGATCGCACTCACTCGGGAACGCTCGTGAGGATGTCGGCTTCATCACGCTCGGCTACAGCAACGACGTGATCGGAAACATTCACGTGAGTTGGGCGGACCCCAACAAGGTCCGCAGAGTTGTAGTCGTGGGTAGCCAACAACGCCTCGTGTTTGACGATCTGAACGATCTCGAGCGCGTTCGCATTTTTGAGAAGGGCGTCGCAGTCGGCGAAACCGATACCGCATCGTTTGGCGACTTCAAATTGCTGATTCGCGACGGCGATATTATCAGCCCGAAAGTAGAATATAGCGAACCGCTCAGGAATCAGGCGACCGATTTCATCGAAGCCATTCGCCAGAATCGGAAACCAGTTTCGGACGGCGCCACCGGAGAGGCCGTCGTGCGTACCTTGAAAGCGATTGAGGCGTCCATGGCACAGCGTGGAAAAGCGGTGGAGGTAGCACAGTGCTCAACTGCGTCGCGGTAGAGCTCGGGCGTGATTGCTCGATTGATCCAGGGGTCATTCTGGGTTATCCGCCGGGACGCCCGGTGGATAAGTTGCCTCTGCGCATTGGAAATTTGGCTCAAATCCGCTCGGGCAGCGTGATCTACGCTTCGGTGGTAATCGGCGATCACTTCGAGACGGGGCACAACGTCGTCATCCGGGAAGGCAATCGAATTGGGCACGATTGCGCCGTCTGGAACAATTCGACCGTGGATTACGATTGCGTGATCGGCTCGCGCGTAAAGATTCATTGCAACGTCTACATCTCGCAATTCACGACGATCGAAGACGATGTTTTTCTGGCGCCGGGCGTCATGCTGGCGAACGATCCCCATCCTCTCTGTACGAAGTGCATGCAAGGCCCGACAATCAAATCGGGTGCAAAAATCGGCATCGGAGCCACGATACTTCCCCACGTGATTATTGGAGAGAACGCGCTTGTCGGCGCGGGAAGCGTCGTCACGCACGACGTTCCACCGCGCGCCGTCGTGGCCGGATCGCCCGCGCGTGTGATTTCAGACGTAGACGCCCTCGAGTGCCCATTTGATATTGTAAAACCGTATGTCGATGGGATTGATGTGCGGCGCCGCCCTGAATGGACAACAGTTCCGGCATTACCCCGGCCGGTGGTGCGGCCCAATCGATCCCTGAAATGAAGACGCTCGCAGCCATCTTTGCTTTCAACGAAGGAGACAAAATTCGGCGCACGATTTCCCGCCACCCGGCGGAACGCCAGTACGACTTGCTCGTAATGGACGACGGCTCAACGGATGGCGCGATAGAATCCGTACCCAAGACTGGCTGGGTGCACCTGCGCAATTCGACGAATCGTGGTATCGGCGCGGCGATGAAGCAGGTGTTTGAATACGCGCTCGAGAATAAATACGACCTCCTGGTGATTCAGGCGGGCAACGACAAGGACGATCCGAATGAGATTTCGCGATTACTCGAGCCGATCATCGCAGGCCGCGCGGATTTCGTTCAAGGTTCGCGGTTCTTGCCGGGCGGCGGTTACGGCAATACACCGGCGTACCGTGTAGTCGCGACTCGATTTGTTCACCCGATGCTGTTTTCGATGTTCGCGCGAAAGCATGTCACGGAAACTACGAATGGTTTTCGAGCCTTTCGCGTTGAGATTCTTCGCGACCAGCGCGTGAACTGGCGCCAGGATTGGCTCAACAAATACGAATTGGAGCCGTATCTCCTGTTCAAGACCATCCGGTTGGGTTACCGGCATTGCGAGGTTCCTGTGACCAAAGTGTATCCGCCCCACCAACAGGGATATACGAAAATGAAGCCCATATCGGGTTGGTGGAGCATTCTGCGTCCCGTCGTCTATTTGGGACTAGGCGTGAAGAAATGAGCCCGCAAATCAAAATTCCTTTTGTCGATTTGCACGCGCAATACACGTCGATTGCATCGGACGTTACGGCAGCGATGATGCGGGTCGTTGAACGCGGAGATTACATTCTCGGCGATGATGTTCGCCTGTTTGAAGAGGAATTCGCAAAGTACATCGGAACGAGCGAGGCGATCTCTGTCGGAAGCGGGCTCGATGCGCTCGAGTTTGCGTTGAGAGCGTATGGCGTAGGTCCAGGCGACGAAGTGATCACCGCCGCGAACACGTTCATCGCCACGATTCTCGCGATTATGTCCACTGGCGCGCGGCCCGTTCTCGTGGATGCCGATCGCGAAACCTACAACATCGATCCGGCCGCAATCGAAGCGGCGATTACATCGAAAACCAAGGCAATTATGCCGGTGCACCTGTACGGGCAACCGGCTGATATGCAGCCAATTCTTGAGATTGCGCAGAAGCGCGGGCTGGTTGTCATCGAGGATGCGGCGCAGGCGCACGGAGCTCGGTATGACGGGCGGCGCGCTGGAGCTTTGGGCCATGCGGCGGGATTCAGTTTTTATCCGGCAAAGAATCTCGGCGCGTACGGCGACGGCGGAATGGTTGTCACCAATGACGCTGCGGCCGCAGAAAAAATCCGCCGATACCGCAATTATGGCCAGCGAGTAAAATACGAGCACCCCGTGATCGGCACAAATTCACGGCTGGATACGATTCAGGCCGCCGTTCTCCGCGTCAAGCTCCCGCACCTGGATCGCTGGAACGCGGCGCGCGGCGAGCACGCCGCTGCGTACAATGCCTTGCTGGCAGGGAGTTCAATCGTTCTGCCAACGGCAGCGCAGAAGTGCACCCACATTTATCATCTTTACGTGATTCAGTTGGATCGCCGCGAGGAAGTCCAGAAGGCGCTGACGGCGCGCGGAATCGGCACGGGAATTCATTACCCGATCCCGATCCATCTGCAAGAAGCTTGCGCGAGTCTCGGGTATCGTAAGGGCGATTTCCCTGTCACAGAAAATGCCGCGTCGCGAATTCTTTCGTTGCCGATGTATCCAGAGATGACGGCGGAGCAATGCGAGTTCGTCGCGGACGAGTTGTTGCAAGCGATTTCGGCATCTCCAACCGAGCGATCCGTCCCGACGCGATGAAATTGGGCGGATGGCAGGTGGCGGCGTTTCGTGAGCGCCACCTCACGAGCGCGGCTGAACCAAAATGCGCGTTTGTACCAACGGACCGAGCGCGGTTGCCAGCGACTGCGTCTAATCGAATCAGGGTAACTTGCGGCACGTGAAGTGTGGGCCGAACTCGGAACCTCGGTCGCCGCGTGTTCGGTCTACGGGTCGGTCTGGATGATTCCGGCGATTGCTTTCGATATCGGCGCATAACCTAAATGACGCTCAAAGACTCGTACAGTCGAATCAGTAGCTCGCACAAAGTGCTCTTGGTTCTTTTCCTGATCACGCTGCCGTTGGTGAATCCGTGGGTTCGGGGCGATGGCGTGGGCTATTACGCGTATGTGCGCGCGATGCTGATCGAGGGGCATCTCGATTTTGAAAAGGACTGGCAGCACGCGAACCAGAGCTTCCAGATGTACCGCGTCAATCCGGATGGCACCCCCAAACAAGGCGACTACACGGCGACCGGCCACCTCGACAATCACTTCGCGACCGGTCCATCCATTTTGTGGGCGCCGTTCCTGCTCGTTACACACGGAATCGTGCTTCTGGCCGACCGGCTCGGCGCGCATGTCCCCGCCGACGGCTTTTCATGGCCGTATCTCGACACGATGGCCTTTGCAACCGCACTGTACGGCTTCCTGGGCTTATTGCTTTCGTTCGAGCTTGCTCGGCGATATTTCGCGGAGAGATGGGCGCTGCTTGCGACCATTGGTATCTGGTTCGCGAGTTCATTGCCTGTCTACATGTACTTCAATCCGTCGTGGTCCCATGCGCATTCCGCTTTCGTGGTAGCTCTGTTTCTATGGTATTGGGATCGGACGCGCGGGACGAGAACAATCCTTCAATGGACGATCCTGGGACTGATCGCGGGACTTCTCATGGACGTGTATTACCCGAACGTAATGGTGCTGTTGGCACCCGCGGTGGAATCCTTGTGGGACTATTACGATGGAATTCGGCGACCGTCGCAAAGCCGGCCGCTCGGGAAACTGGCCCTCGGAAATCTGGCCTTCATCGCTGCGAGCATTCTAGTGTTCCTTCCGACTCCAATTACTCGAAAGATTATTTACGGCCACCCATTTGCCACGGGTTATGCGGATGCAGGCACATGGTCGTGGCTACGGCCGCAATTTCTTCGAGTTCTCTTTTCGTCGGATCACGGATTGGTGAGTTGGACTCCCATTATTATCTTTGCGGCATTCGGCCTCGTGGTGGTGTTGCGGCGCGACCGGCAATTGGGCATTGCACTGATTGCGATTCTCTTGCCTTACTACTATCTGATCGCTTGTTCGCCGTTCTGGGATGGGCTCTCATCGTTCGGCAACCGCTACTTCCTGCCGTTGACGCCGATTTTCATCATCGGACTAACCGGCACATTCACGGCTCTCGAGGAAATCTGGAATATGCAGCGGGCTAAAATCCTGGCCTACGGCGCGACGTCATTGCTGATCGCCTGGAATCTATGTTTCATTTTTCAGTGGGGCACTCATCTGGTGCCCGCGCGCGGCCCGATTTCTTGGCGGCAAATGATACACAACCAATTCACGACGGTGCCAGCGGCGATTTTGGACAAGGGCGAACGCTACGTTCTGCATCGGCATGCTTTGATGAACGACATCGAAAAGTCTGACGTCAAACAACTCGAGAAGACAGGCCCGGCTCCGAATTAAGTGAACGAATGACGAATACCCAGCAGCCCGCCAACCTCGGACACACTCTATTAAAGAACATCGCCACGTTATTTGCCGGCCGTGGTTTAGCCACGGTACTTTCGGCGTTGGCGGTGATCCTGCTGGCTCGCTATCTCGGACGCGAACAGCTTGGACGCTACGGCGCCATATATTCGTACATCGGCTTGTACGCATGGCTCGCAACATTTGGGATCGAGCCCATTCTTGGCCGGGAAGCCGCACAAAACCGCGAGCAAGCCGGGAGTATTTTGTTCACCGGCAGCGTTATCTGCCTCGTATTCGCTTCCATCACCACCGTGATCGCGCTCGTTCTCGCGCCGCACTTCGGCTATGGCGGGGGAATCTGGGCGCTGCTGCTTTTCGCCGCCATCGACCGGATGCTCGTCGTGCCGTTCTGCTTGCCTGGGATGGTTTTCCAGGTTGATCTGCGCCAGTGGTACGCCGTCAGCTTTGGGCTAATCCGGCAAGTTTTATGGCTGCTGGCTATCATTTTCCTGGCGATCGGAAGGGCATCGCTCTTCTGGGTCATTCTCGCGAGGACGCTCTGCGCCATCGTCGAAGCGATCTTGAATTCCGCAGGCGCATGGCACAAGGGTTTGCTCCCCCGCCCATGGGAGTTTCTTCCGAAAGAAGCCCGGAAGTTTCTCATCTACTCGTTTCCTCTGGCTCTCAGCACGCTAGCCATCAATGTCTACACTCGAATCGATCAAGTGATGCTGCACAAGATGTCCTCCGACCTGATACTCGGAGGATACGTCGCAGCCGTGAATCTCGCGGAGATCTTCAGCCTCTTTCCGGTTTCGCTGATGGACGCGATCTTTCCTGTGCTATCGAGATCCGCGCGAAACGAAGAAGATTTTGAGCGCTACTTGCGATTCAGCTACCGCGCTTTGATGGCGCTCGTGTTCGGCGTCTGCGCAGTCGCTGTTCCACTCTCAAAGCCGCTCACGCGCCTCGTCTTCGGCGTGAAATACGGCGCCTCCGCGCCGATTTTCGCGGCTCTCATCTGGTCCGAGGCGGCCATTTTCTTTGGCGTGGTCCTGAAAATGGGATTGATCGCTCGCAATCTGCAGCGCTATCTGGCTGTCTCCACGGTCGTGGGCGCCATCATCAACATCGTGCTGAATATCTTTTGGATTCCTCGTTACGGAGCCCTCGGGGCCACATGGGCTACAAACATCAGCTACGCCGTCGCTTCGATTTTCATATACTTCATTTTTAGCCCCACGCGCAAATTTGCCTGGCTCGGCCTTCGGATTTCGCTGCCCGCGTTTGCTCTGGCGTTGGGAGTATCTGGAGCGCTTGCCTACTCGCCGTTGCCGTTACTGTTGAACCTGGTTCTGGGTATCATGCTCTATGGCGGCGGCGCGTTATTAATTGGAGTGATTCGGCGCGATGAACTGGAGCGGTTGTGGCGGCTAATGGGATCGTACCTGCCATCGGCTCATGCCGAGACGATATGAGACGGTCGCTCACTGGGCCGAAGTTTCGCTCCGTAAGAAACGGCGCGTTCGCCGGGACTAGATATGACGCCTAGCGTTTCTCTCTACATTCCATGCTTCAACGTCGAGGCCTACATCGCCCCGGTAATCGAGGGAGTCCTTCGGCAGACTCTTCCCCCCGATGAAATTTTGATCGTGGACGACGGCTCGACCGACCACACGCTCGAAATCGCCCGGCGCTATCCCGTCACAATTGTGCGTCACGACCAGAATCGAGGATTGGCTGCTGCGCGAAACACCGGTCTCCATCGCGCCAAGAATGAATTCGTCGCCGCGCTCGATGCGGATTGCGTCCCGGATTCCGCTTGGCTCGAAACGCTTGTAGCAACCGTTTCAGAACCGAAAATGGCGATCGCCGGGGGGAAACTGATCGAGACTGTCCTTACTTCCGTCGCCGACCGTTGGCGCCAATCTCATATGCCCCAGGATTGGGGCGAGATGCGCGTCGTAAATCCTAAATTCACGTTTGGAAGCAACACTGTCGCGCGGAAGTCCGCCATCGAGGAAATCGGCTGGTACGATGAGAGGATGCGAACCAATGGAGAGGACGTGGATATTTCGCGCCGGCTCCGGGTACGTGGCTACGATGGCGTGTACGAACCCCGCGCGATCGTGCGCCATTTGCGCCACGATTCCGTCGCATCCGTTATGAACGCCTACTGGCGCTGGTGGAGATTCGGCGTAAAGGCCTATGCCAACGGCGCCCGCTTGAGTTCCATGGCAGCTACATTTTATCGCGCGCATTTCCGGACTTCGTTCTTGCAATGCGCGGGGCAGGATCTTCGACAGCGAAAATTTGACCTGCTGCCGCTGGACGCGTTCATGCTCTGCTACTTGCCGTACCGCGATCTGCGGCTCTACTTCGAGCCGCGCGCGAAGACGCGTGGATCGCAACTCTCGAGCGAGGTGAAAACTCCTTGAAGATTCTGATTACCGGCGGATGCGGATTCGTCGGCGCTCAGCTCGCGTTTCATTTTCAGCGCCGCGGCGATCGCGTGATAGTGGCTGACAATCTGGTGCGCCGCGGCAGCGAACTGAATCTGCCGCAGTTTCGCCGTCGTGGAATTGATTTTGTCCACGTGGACGTCCGGAACGCGGAAGATCTCGCAAGTCTGCCGAAAGGGATCGATCTGATATGTGACGCAAGCGCGCAACCTTCCGTCGTAACCGGCTATGCCAATCCGCTATTCGACATCACGAATAATTCGCTCGGCTTGATCCATGTTCTTGAGTTTGCGCGCCACCGCGACTGCCCGCTGATTTTCTGGAGCTCGAATCGCGTCTACAGCGCCGACAAGACGAATTCCCCGCCGCATCGCGCTGAGGCAACGCGTCTCGTGTGGGACAAGGAAGCGTACCATCGTCTCCACGCCGCAAAACCGCTCGTGGGCTTTGATCCCGATCACGGATTCTCTGAGGAATTTACTCTCGATGGTCGCGAGCGCAGCATATACGGCCTAAGCAAACTCATGGCGGATCTCGCGTGCCAGGAATACGCCGGCGCGTTCGGCATGAAGACCGTCATCAACCGGTTCGGAGTCATCAGCGGCGAAGGTCAGTTCGGAAAATCCGACCAGGGCTGGGTCACGTGGTGGGCCGTGGCGTTTCATTTCGGTCTCCCGCTGAAATACATCGGCTGGGACGGAAAGCAAGTCCGCGATATTCTTTTTATCGAGGATGTTTGCCGCCTCGTGGATTTGCAGATCGAGAATCTCGATCGAATTGCGGGGCAGGTGTTCAACGTCGGCGGCGGCCCGGCAAATTCCTGCTCGCTGGTGGAGGCGACGAATCTTCTGCGCGAGAAGTTTGGCAGGGATATTCCGATCGGATACGACGACGAGCCGCGCAAAGCCGATCAATGCATTTATATGACGGACAACCGCAAAGCCGAGAAAGTGTTGGGCTGGAAGCCAAAGGTTGGAATCTCGGAAGGCTACGACCGCATCCTTGCCTGGATTCGCGAGAACGAGAAGGATCTCCGTCAGCTATACGCAGTAGCACAACCGCAGAGCGCGGGCGCGAAATGAAAATTCTCGTTACGGGAAGCAGCGGGCTGATCGGGTCGGAGGCGGTCGAGCATTTCGACCGCAAAGGCCACAGCGTCATCGGCGTGGACAACAACATGCGCCGCGAGTTCTTTGGGCCTCCCGGCGACACAACGTGGAATCTCTCCCGCTTGCGCGCGGCAACGAAACATTTCACGCATCACGAGCTGGACATTCGAAATCGAGAGGCAGTATTTAACCTGTTCCGCGAGCATCGCTTCGATCGAATCATTCACTGTGCCGCCCAGCCATCGCACGACAAAGCGAGCCAAATCCCGCTAGTGGATTTCGACGTCAACGCGGGCGGCACACTGAATCTTCTCGAAGCGGCGCGCCAATCCAGCCCCGAAGCGATTTTCCTTTTCATGAGCACGAACAAAGTTTATGGCGACGCGCCGAACGAACTGCCGCTCAAAGAGCTTCCCACCCGTTATGATTATTCCGATCCGAAGGACATCGAGGGCATCGCCGAGGATTTTCGCATCGATCGCTCGCTCCACTCCATTTTCGGCGCTTCGAAAGTCGCCGCTGACGTGATGGCGCAGGAATACGGGCGCTACTACGGACTACCCGTGGGAATCTTCCGCGGCGGCTGCCTGACGGGGCCGAATCACAGCGGCGTGGAGCTGCACGGATTCCTGTCGTATCTCGTGCGCGTGGCGTTTTCCGGACAGACCTACAGCGTCTATGGATACAAAGGCAAGCAGGTCCGCGATAACATTCATAGCCACGATGTAATCGCTGCTATGGAAGCGTTCGCCGCGAATCCGCGGCCCGGCGAAGTCTATAACCTCGGCGGCGGGCGCGGAAATAGCGTCTCCGTGCTCGAAGCGATTGCCCGAATCGACGAACTGAGCGGGCGGAAAATCAAGTGGGTGTATAACGATCAGGCGCGCAAAGGCGATCACATCTGTTACATCAGCGATTTGCGCAAGCTGAAATCGCATTTTCCAGGTTGGGGAATCACGCGAAACCTCGACGACATCTTGAAGGAGATGGTGGCCCTCGAGCAGGGGCTGCTTCGCAGCGCTAGCTCAGGCACCAGACCGTGAGCGAATCCAGCACGGGCACGAGTGGGACAAAAAGGCAGTTAAAATTGTAATGGCGCAGTTCGCAGTCACGGCGCTGATTGATACGTACAACCACGAGCGCTTCATCGAAGAAGCAATCGTGAGTGTGCTCGAGCAGGATTTTGCGTCGAACGAGATGGAAATTCTTGTGGTGGACGATGGCTCCACGGATCGCACACCTGACATCGTAAAGAAATTCGCGCCCCAGGTGCGCTACCTGCGTAAGGAAAATGGCGGCCAGGCATCGGCGTTCAATTTCGGCATACCGGAAGCCCGCGGAGAAATCATCGCGTTTCTCGATGGCGATGATTGGTGGGAAAAAATCAAACTGACTGAGGTGATGGCCACATTCGAAAAAAATCCTTGGGTCGGCGCCATCGGCCACGGAATCATCCAGCATGATTCAGCTGCCGGAACGGCCTCGGCGCTTTCAGCGGAATTTCCGGGCAGTTTCGATATTCGCTCTCTAAAGGGCGCGCGAACTTTTCGGGACTACATGTGTTTTCTCGGTACGAGCCGCGTTTCCATCCGGCGCAGCGTTCTGGATCGAGTTCTGCCGATCCCCAACGCTCTCGTCGTCGAAGCGGACGAATTTATGTCGGCCATGTCCATCGCGCACAGCAGCGCCGTATTGCTTCCCGGGTGCTTCACTCACTACCGGCTGCACGATCAGAATCAATATCAATTCAGCGCCGACGATCCCGTGCGGATGCGCCGCAAGCTGAATTCGCTCACTTGCCTCGCGCGGGAACTCGCCATTCAATTAGCGGCAGCCGGAATCCCGGAGGACTCGATCGAAATCATTGTCGATCCGATTCTGCTGACGGTTGGACGGATGAAATTGACGCTCGACGGCGGGATGCCCTGGCAGACTTACTTTATCGAGCAGGAAGATTTTCGGCTGAATCATTCGTGCGCGCCCTTCGGCTATCGGGTTTACAAGCAACTTTCGCTTCTTTTTACTCTGATCTTGCCGCCTCGGACGTTTTATAAACTCAGGAACCTCTACGCCGAGAAAAATCTGCGCCGCTATCGCAGTTGGGTGGGAGAGCCCTCGCCGGCCGCTGCCATTCAGGAAAAGCCTCTCTCTCGCGGTACCGCTGCGGGGAAATGACGACGGCCATTCCCGCGCGAGCGAATCGGGCTCGGAGCGCGATCGCACGGCAATAAACGCGGCAACTATGACCAATGCGGTTGGAGCAATCACGAGCCTTGACGATTCAGTGGAACAACGGATGACAAGCGATCGAGTAACCAAGTCGATTCGACAGGACTGGGACGAGCGTGCCCGCAAGAACGCTTTCTATTACATCGCCAGTTGGCGCTCCGACTGGGACCTCGATTCCTTTTTCAATTCAGGCGAAGAAGACTATAAGCGCCTCGTCGAACCGATTTTGAACGAGCTCGGTTTTCAAGCGTCAGGCAAATCAATGGTTGAGGTGGGATGCGGTGCGGGGCGCATGACGCGAGGTTTCGCACAGCGTTTCGGCCGCGTTTCAGCCGTCGACATTTCTTCGGAGATGCAAGCGCAAGGGAAAAGGTATCTGAGCGACTTTTCCAACATCAATTGGGTTCTCGCCGACGGCGCAACGTTAAGTGGACTGGAAACCGCGTCAAGCAATTTTGTGTTTAGCTATATCGTGCTCCAGCACCTGCCGCAATCTTCGCTTGCTCACGGCCTGCTGCGCGAATTCGTCAGAGTGTTGGCGCCCAGTGGCGTTTTTCTCTTTCAATACAACGGCGCGCAAAAACCGCCGATGAATTGGCGAGGCCGGACAACATGGCGAATCGTAAATTTATTCTGGTCTGCGGGCCTGAGGCGCGCGGGACGCGCGATCGCGTCGGGTCTGGGGCTGGATCCTGAAATGGTGGGGAAGAGCTGGCACGGCGTGGCTCTCACGAAAGATGAAGTCGGTACCGTCCTTCGCGACGCGGGAGCAACTTCTTTGCAATTCGCGGGCGACGAAACGCAAATGGCCTGGTGTTGGGGGAAAAAAGCGACGGAGGATCGCGGTTGATCAGTCTCGGAATCAACTATTCGCAAATGCACGATTCCTCGGCCTCGATCGCTCGAGATGGCGTGACTTTGTTCGCTATCGCTGAGGAGCGATTGAGCCGCGAGAAACACGACGCGCGCTTTCCAGTTCGCGCGGTTCAGGCGTGCCTCGATTTCGCAGCCGTACAGGCGAAGGATCTGGATTTTGTTTGTTTCGGTTGGCCTCGGCCCGGCGCTCTCTATCGTCACGACTTGGCGAGTTTTGCCACCAGCAAGTACCCGGCGACGTACCTCAACATCCTAAATTCGACACGCTACTCCGCGAGCATGTGGCATCAGGGTGGCGGCGCGAAACCCTTCTTGCGAACTTTTGGCCCGACGAAAGCGCAAATACGTTTCGTCGATCATCACCTCGCCCACGCCATCAGCGCGTACGCCTTCTCGGGCTTCGATGATGCCGCCGTCATCGTGATTGACGGTCGCGGCGCATGGGAAGCAACCTCAATTTGGCATGGCCGCGCCGGGCGGCTCGAGCATGTCCTGACGATTCCGTGGCCGAATTCGCTTGGCTTGTTCTATGCGCAGTTCACGCATTTCCTCGGCTTTGTTCCGAATAGCGACGAATGGAAAGTGATGGGCCTCGCGCCCTACGGCGAGCCCGGCGTGAACTTGAGTCCATTCGCGGATCCCGAAGACCATCCGTATCGCGTCGACACGCAAAAGTTGTTCGGAACCAATGCGGCGCCCACCGCCGGAATTGAACAGCTGCTGGGCCCATCGCGCGAGCCGGAGAGCGATATCGCGGATCAGCACAAGAACGTGGCATTCGCGGTACAGGACGTTTGCGAGCGAGCCATGTTTACGCTGGTTCGCGCCGCTGTCGAAGCCACGAAGTGCCGCAATGTGTGTCTTGCCGGCGGGGTCGCGCTGAACTCCAAGGCCAATGGAAAAATTCTCGTATCGGGCTTGGTGGATCGGCTGTTCGTTCAGCCGGCGGCAGGCGACGACGGCGTTTGCCTCGGCGCCGCGCTCGCTCCCTACCTCGATAACGGCGGCAAGCTGCCGCTCCATCGAATGCGCCACGCGTATCTCGGCAATGAAATCCCGGAAGCCGAAATCGAAAAAGCGCTTCAGACGTACAAAATTCGCAGTACGAAGCTCTCCGACCCCGCTAGCGCCGCCGCCGAATTGCTCGCGGATGGAAAAATTCTTGGCTGGGTGCAGGGACGCATGGAATTCGGCCCTCGCGCGCTGGGCAGCCGTTCCATCCTTGCCGATCCGCGCGATCCCGAAATGAACGCTCGCGTGAACAACGCTGTAAAATTTCGCGAATGGTGGCGGCCGTTCGCTCCGTCAATGCTCGCGGAAGCTGCCGGAGATTATCTCGAGAATCCGCCCGACTCGCCTTTCATGATCGTCACGTCTCAAGTGCGGCCTGAAAAGCGCAGCGTGATTCCTTCAGTGACGCACGTTGATGGGAGTGCGCGGCCTCAGACGGTCGAACGAGACGTAAATCCTCTCTACTGGCAGCTCATCAAGGAATTCGGAGATCGGACCGGCGTGCCCGTGATTATGAATACCTCCTTCAATCTTCGCGGCGAACCAATCGTCTGCTCGCCGACCGATGCCATTCGCACCTTTTACAGCTCCGGGCTCGACGCGCTGATCCTCGGCAATTTCCTAGTGGAAAAATGAGCCAAAAAATGAATCGAAAAATGGGCGCGGCCTGGAGCGCGCTCACAGCTCCCTTCGTGTTCTCGCGCTCGCGGCGCGAGAATTAGCGGATCCCCGAATGAAAGTCATTGCCCTTCTCGGGCGGCGCGATGAGCCGACGGATGGCGTTGCCGACTACTGCAGCTTTCTCGCGCAAGCACTACGGCAGCAAAACATCGATCTGGAAATCGTGCACGTGCCGTGGGCAGAGCGCGGATGGCGTGGGGCGATGCAATGGCTTTCGCAAGAGAGCCGCAATTGGTCGGGCCAGTGGGTCCTGCTGCAATATACCGCGATGGCGTGGTCGCGGCGCGGATTCCCCTTCCGCGTGCTGGCTGTGCAGCGGCTGCTTCTGAAGCGCGGCGTGAGATGTGCGGTCGTATTCCACGACGTAAAACTCGATCCGCTCCCCGGCATCCACAATCGCATTCGTCGAAAAATTCAATACTGGATCATGGCGAGGCTTCTCGCCCGTTCGACTCAGAGTATCTCCACGATTTCCACCGGCGAGCTCCGATGGCCACATTCCAACCAAGGCAAGCTGGCCTTCGTACCCATCGGCGCCAACATCCCTGTGGCCAGCGACAAGAAGAGCTTTACGCCGAATGGCGAGCCGAAGATCATCGGCGTTTTCTGCATCTCCGGCAAAAACTACAGGCAACGAGAAGTCACAGAAATTCTTTTTGTCGTCGAGCAAGCCAAAGCGCGCGTCCCGGCGCTTCAATTGGAGATTTTCGGCAACGGCACTCCCGAAGCTGCGCCTCTTCTCGAAGGGCCGCTGCGTCGGATGGGCATCAAATACCGGCTGAGCGGCGTGCTGCCCGCTGAGGAAATTGCCCGGACGCTGCAAGCACTCGATGCATTTCTTTGCGTTCGCGGCGAGTTGTCGCTCAACCGCGGCAGCGCGCTCGCGGCGATTGCCTGCGGCGTGCCGATCATCGCCTTCGGCCAGCGCGGCCGCTATACCGAGCTCGACGAAGCCGGAATCGAATTTGCTCAATGGGGTGCGCTCGATACTCTCGGCGACGCCGCCGTTCGGGTCCTCACCGACGCGGCGCTCTGGCAAGACCTGCACGAAAGAAATCGCCGCGCGCACGCCAAGTATTTCTCGTGGGACGCAGTTGCCGCCCGCTACACCGCCATGCTCCAATCATTCGACACGCCGCCAAAATGAAACTTTTGCTCTACAGCCACGACTGGGCGCCGACGATTGGGGGAGTGCAAACGATTGCGACGCTTCTCGCACAAGGCTTCGCGAGTCGCGACGGCGCCGGCTCTGCATCGATTGACGTCACTCTCGTCACAAAGACACCGCGCGGCGAAATGGACGATAACGCGCTCCCCTATCGAGTCGTACGCGCGCCGGGTTTCTTTCAACTCGCGTCGCTTCTGCGCGAAGCCGATCTAATTCACCTGGCTGGCCCTAGCTTGCTCCCGCTGTCGCTCGCCTGGTTGCTCGGGAAGCCCGCAGTTGTCGAGCATCACGGCTACAACGCGATCTGCCCCAACGGCCTGCTTTTCTACGAACCCACGCAAACGGTCTGTCCTGGCTATTTCTCGCAGCGGCGCTATTTGAAATGCATTCAATGCAATACCGGAAAAGACGGATTCGCCAAGAGCCTGCGAATGCTCGCGCTGACGTTTCCGCGCCGATGGCTCTGCCGCCGCGTCGCTGCCAACATCGCCGTCTCGGAACACGTCCAACTACGAATACAGTTGCCGCGTTCTCAAGTCGTCTATCACGGCGTCCAGGATGTCTCGTTCCTGCCGGCCGCCAACTCCGACCCATCACGCCAAATCAAGTTCGCATACGTCGGCAGACTGGTAAGTATCAAAGGACTCGGGCTAATCGTTGACGCCATCGATCGTTTGCGAAGCCACGCTCGCCCCTTCCATGTGGACTTTATCGGCGACGGCCAGGAGCGCGATCCTCTTCAGAAGTTGGTGGCGGAAAAACAGCTCGGTAACGTTGTGTCATTTCTCGGCTTCCTCGATGGCGATGCACTTCAACGGGCCGTGAACGATGTGGACGTCGTGCTGATGCCATCGATTTGGGAAGAAACCGCGGGCCTTGCTGCCATGGAACAAATGGCGCGAGGAAAAGCAACTATCGTGGCCGACATAGGCGGTCTGTCGGAGGTAGTCGCCGATGGCGGACTGAAGTTCCCTCCCGGGGACGCGTCCGCGCTCGCAAACTGTATGGCGAAATTACTCGATGATCCCGCGCTAATCGATAGTCTTGGAAAACGCGCGAGAGATCGGGCCGCCGAACTCTTCTCAGTCCACGAGATGGTCAATAATCACGCCCGCGTGTACCGGAAGATTTAGCTCCCTCGCAGCATCTCCGTACAACAGCCTACGTATAAGTCCATGTTTACACGCTGTTGCAGGTGTACTAAGTAAGGCTCGAATTCTAGATGCGATTCCGGCCGGACTAAAAATGCACACGAAATGCTGACTCCATTATCTGCGTGCCTGAGTCCGTCCTCCATCCCAACTGTTTACAAGACTGGTGAATATGAAAATCCTTGTCTACTCACACGATTGGGCCCCTGCCATTGGTGGAACCCAAACGGCGATGATGTCACTCGCCGGCGGCCTCGCATCTGAACTCCGATCGCTCGGCGACTCGGCCCGGCTGACATTCGTCACTGCAACTCCCGCCGGCGAAATGGACGATCGCACCATGCCGTTCGCGGTCGTTCGTCGCCCGAGTTTCACCGAGCTGATTCGTCTGATTCGGACGAGCGAAGTAGTTCATCTTGCCGGGCCTGCACTGCTCCCGCTTTTTCTATCATGGCTTCTACGCAAGAAATTCGTCATTCAGCATCACAACTATCAAGCGGTCTGTCCCGATGGCCTATTGCTCCAGAATCCTGACCGTTCGCCTTGCCCGAATCATTTCCTCAACGGACGCATCCGCAATTGTGTGCGGTGTCACGCCACGAACGTCGGCTGGCGTCGAAGCTTCTGGCACGCGGCGCTCGCGTACCCGCGTCTATGGCTTTCCCGGCGCGCCGTCGCGAACGTTGCGGTCAGCGACCACGCTGCCAAGCGGCTCTCGTTGCCCGCTTCACGCACGATTTACAACGGAACTCGATCGCACACTGGGCTCGCCGCCACGCACAACATGAGCGCGTCACCCGCGCCTTGCGTCGTTTACGTCGGGCGCCTTACGCCTGATAAAGGCGTCTCCGTTCTGATCAGCGCGGCGATCGAACTCGCGGAGCAAGGTTGCGAATTTAGTCTCCGAATCATAGGAGACGGCCCGGAGCGCGCATCTCTTCAAGGCCTCGTTCGTTTTCTCGAATACCAACACCTCATAACTTTCACTGGCTTCCTTGAAGGCGAAGACTTGGCTCGGGCCACGAGCGATGCCGTCGCCATCGTGATGCCATCCTTATCCGAAGAGACGGCGGGGTTGGCGGCCATCGAACAAATGATGCGCGGCAAACTCGTCATCGCATCCGACATCGGCGGATTGAGTGAGGTGCTCGGTTCTACAGGGCTGAAGTGCGCTCCCGGAAACTCTCATGAGCTCGCGCAATGCATCCGACAGGCATTGGAAGACCCCGAAATGCGTGTCCGGCTTGGAGCAGCCGCGCGCGATCGCGCTCTCGCAATGTTTACCGAAAAGCGAATGGTCGCAGAGCACCTCAAACTTTACGAAGAGGTTCTCGGCATTCCGAAACGGCGCAAATGGTCGGCGAAATTGATTCGGCGCCGAATGGCTACGTCTCGACAGGCTCGGCAGCTGAAATCCCAGCGGTGATAGATATCCGACGCCCGTTTCTCCATGCCGCGATCGCAGATACGCGCGGATCCGTCGCGCGCTCTGGCGAACTCTTGCAGGTAGATTGCGAAATATTGGGCGCGGGAAGCGAATCTTCGCTCTGGAACTTTGACGCTCCCTTAATCCCATTATGGGAAATCGGCGGCCAATCTTGGTTCGCTTGCCAATCGTTCGAATCCCCGTTAGGAGCGTTCGAATCTTTGCGCTTTTTAGACTATTGGGCTTCATATCTTCTATGATTTCTTCAGCTTGCAACCCATCGAATACTTCTTTAGTTCTCATGACTCCGCTGGTCGCGGACGGAATTACGGATGCAGTCTGCTCGACATAGCAACGATTCAAAGCGTTCGAGTTCTTCCTACCATACGCAAGTGTGGACACGATAGAATACAGGCTCCGCTCGCGTGATTAGAGCGTGTTGGTGGTGCCGGGAAATACATCTCATCTCGAATTGGCCGTGAACGCGGGGCTGACTGATTCTCGTGTTCAGCCACCCTAAGAAATAGAATGCCAAGCGCGCGCACATCATTGGTGAAGGGTCGGGTTCGCGTCGATTCAGCGCCCTCGATCTTTTTCGACTTCATCGCTAAACTTTCACTGGCCGCGGTGATTCGGGAAATCCTGATCTCACGAGGCTCTTCTTCAGCGAAACGACGATGACCCTTCCCACGCGAAATCAGGAGCCGAGCGTCGTCTCACGGGCTTTGGCCATGCTTCCCGCGTTCCGGGGGAACGGTCGCCTCGCAGACGCGCTGGCAAGAGTGGCGGCGCGGAGGGACGATGGCTGGACTATTTGCTCTCCCGGCAATGGAGTAGTGCTTCGCGTCAATCTTCGCGACCGAATCGAAAGATTGATGTGGGGACACGTTTACGAGCCGCATGTACAGCGATGCCTCGCTGCACTGCTGTCGCCCGGCGATGTCTACGTGGATGTAGGCGCGCATATTGGGTATCACGCAGTTTGGGCGTCATCACTCGTTGGCCCAACTGGAAAGGTATTCGCCTTTGAAGCCGACCCCGCAAACTTTGCAAGGCTCAGTGAGAATCTACGTGCCTTTCCAGGAAGCGCCGCGATCAATAAGGCAGTGTGGAGCAGCTCGGAAGCCGTAACATTTGAACGCTCATCACAGTCGGGCGAATCGGGATGGGGCACTTTGACAGCAGTCCGCGATCTTAAAGCCGGAGAGCACATCGAGGCGTGCAGCGTGTCGTTGGATGACTGGAGTGCCGAGCATCAAATTGACAGGCTTACACTTATCAAGATCGACGCCGAAGGGTCCGAGGTTGGCATATTGAAGGGTGCGGATACCCTGATCGAGAAGCTCAGGCCGGCCATTATTTCCGAGGTCAACGCCGTCGTCTTGAAACAGGCGGGGAGTTCGTCGGCGGTTCTGCTGGCCATCCTGGAGCGGCATCGCTACTCTTTATTTGAATTCGAGGGGATGCGCCTCGAAGCTTTTCCCGGGTCGCGCGAACCGAAATCGCCAGAGGTGCTCGCGCTGCCTGTCGAGCAATTGGAAGAATTGCGCCCGCGATTGCAGCGATCGGGTTTTCGAATTTGAGATTTCCGAGCGCGCGAAATTGATCTTCGTTGCGGCTGCCACGGGAAGGGCGGGAAGGAATTTGCCTAAGGGTTGGTCTACAAGGCTGGCTGGTTTGGTCTCAAGCACTGAGTTGACTGATTTTCCTGTTCCGGCAAGTGAAGAAATAGAATGCTAAGCGCTCGCACATCATTCGCGAAGGATCAGACTGTCATCGGTCTGGGGCTCTTGGTGCTTGGACTTGCGTTCGCCTGGGAAATAGCAAACTGGATTGCAGGCGGGAAAGTCGATGAGCTGATTTACGTTTTCCTCGCCGCCATAGTCTGCGTGATCGGCACCGTTATCTTTCAAGACTGGCGCACCGGCTTTTATCTCTTCCTTTTCTGGGTTGTCTTCGAAGATTTGGTCCGAAAGTATATGGGAAATAACATGGCCATCTACTTCGGGAAAGACGCGCTGGTCGTTCTTATCTACGTCTCGCTCTTCATTTCTATCCGGCGGCATCGCGACCAGATCTTTCGTCCAGAGTTCGCAGTTCCGCTGGTGATTTTTTTCTGGTTCGCGGTCGTACAGGCGTTCAACCCTTACTCGGCCAGTCCTCTATACGGCGCGCTCGGACTCAAAGTGGATTTTCTTTATGCGGGCTTGATGTTCGTGGGTTACGCATTAATTCGCACCGACGATGATCTTCGCCGATTTTTGACCACCAGCATGATACTGGCCGCGGCCGTGTCGATTCTCGGCATCATCCAATCGATCGTCGGCCCGCAATTCCTGAATCCAGCCACGCTTGCGCCTGAAATTAAGGAACTAGCGGCGCTTCAGAAGGTCACTCCGATTTCGCATGAAATTATTCATTTGCCATCCGCCGTGTTCGTCAGCGCGAGCCGTTATTCGTCATTTATGTCTTTGGCGGTCGTGCTTGGATTGGGCGCGTCCGGCTATCTCTTGCTCCATACTATGCGTGGCCGTTGGATTGTGTGGGGAAGTCTCGGCATCGTTGCCGTGGGAGTGCTTTTTTCCGGTTCGCGAGGCAGCTTGATCCAGAGCACGGTAAGCGCAGTCGTGATGGGCTCCGCATTTATCTGGGGCGCTCCGTGGCGGACTCGGCAGGTCTATCGAATGTTAAAGGCTCTTCGTCAATCGGCAATTGTGACTGGCATCTGCATCGCTCTCGCTGCGTTGGTCTATCCTATCGCCGTCGGCGGTAAGTGGGCATACTATACAGAGACTCTTTCGCCCGATAGCGAATCGTACCAATTGTCCGATCGAGTTTGGGACTATCCCATCTACAATCTGGAACTCGCGTTCGCAGGACCACATTGGATGACGGGTATCGGCACGGGGACGACTTCTCTCGGCGCGCAATACGTTGCAAGGTTTCTCAAACAAAAACCGGGAAATCTCGGTGTCGAGTGCGGATACGGAACAATCGTAGTTGAATTCGGCATTTTCGGGTTGATTCTCTGGCTCGCGTGGACCTCAACTCTCATGTTGAGTTGCTGGCGTACAGTTTTGAAGCTTCGCCAGACGCGCATGTTTCCTATCGGGTTCATGGTCTTCTGGTTTGCATTCGTTCTGCTGTTCCCTCAGACATTCGCCTCGATGAATAACTACCAGGACTACGTCGAAAATGCCTATCTGTGGCTCCTTGTCGGAATTTTGTTCCGGCTTCCCGAAATGATTGCGGCTGGACCCGTTCCCGTCGCCGTATCTCACGAACCGAGGCGCTTTTCGCGGTAGCCTGAAATGCCGCCACGAAGACCTATTCTCGCGGTCGTCTCTCCATTCATCGACAAAAGCCACGGCACCGAACGCCAAGTGGCGGAATGGACCTCCCAACTCCTCGACGATTTTGAAGTTCATGTTTACAGCCAGCGAGTCGAAGACATGGACTTCACAAAGCTTCGTTGGCATCGCATTCCTCAAATCCCCGGTCCCCATCTGCTCAACTTCTCCTGGTGGTTCGCAGCCAACCATCTTTGGCGCTGGTGGGATCGCCGCGTTCGCGGAATCGCGCACGATATTGTCTACACGCCGGGCACAAACTGTCTTGATGCGGATGCGATCTCTGTCCACATCGTGTTTGCGGAATTTTTGCGGCAGATGGGCCAGGAAATCGGCTTTCGCCGGAATTCAATGCGTTCGTGGCCGTGGTTGATCCATCGGCGGCTCTATTACAGCGTCGTCAAATTTCTCGAGCGCAAGCTCTACACAAAACCTCGGGCCCAGCTCATCGTATACGCGCGCAAAACCGAGAATGATATCAACCGCTTTTACGGCCCGCACGATCCGATTCCCGTTGTCTATATCGGAGTGGATCACCAGATTTTCAACCAAGAATCCCGGCTCGCGCGTCGTCAGGGTGCGCGCCGCGAGCTCGGCGTCGGGGATGGACAAATCGCCCTCTTGCTCGTAGGCAATGACTGGCGGAAAAAAGGCCTCTTCACGCTGCTCGATGCGCTGCCGCGTCTCTCCGATCTGCCCGTGCTCCTGATGATTGCTGGCAGCGACGAAAGGCATTCCTACGAGTCGCTCATCAAGAAGTCCGGGCTCACGGAGCGCGTGCGCTTTCTGCCGACTCGGCCCGATGTCGCTTTCTACTATGCCGCAGCCGATGCTTATGTCGGTCCCTCCCTCGAAGACACGTTCGCTTTGCCGCCCGAAGAGGCCATGGCCTGTGGGCTGCCTGTGATCACCACCGTAACTAACGGCACTTCCGAAATCATGACCGACGGTGTGGACGGCTTCATTCTCAGTGATCCGGCTGATGTCGAGGCTCTCGCATCCAAGATCCGCCTGCTCTGCGAAAATTCCGAATTGCGTCTGCGCGTGGGCGAAGCCGCTGCTCAAACTGCGAGAAAGTACACATGGGAACGAAACGGCCAGCAGTTCCGCGAGATCTTTGCGGAAGTCCTGCGTCGAAAAGAAAACTCCAAGGCCGCGGAGCTTCGCCAAGAGTCCTAGCCGCTGCGGCCACGTTCCGGAAATGCCTTTTCTCTTGAAAGCCCACGCAAATACGCGAACGCAAACGATTTTCTGAACAAGAACACTCAGGCACTTTCTGCGTCGTCGCTCTGCCAAGCGTGGGAGAATGTCACCCGATGAGCGAATCGCTTGTCGGTCTTTTCCCGGATCTCTTGCCGATCGGCGGCGTGCAAACGGCCGGACGCCATACGGCCGCAGTCCTTTCGCGAATCGCCAAAGAGCTTGGCTGGGAAGCGCAGTTCTTAAGTTTGAACGATCCGGTTGGCCGCCACAAATCCGCGGCGGGCAATCTCGAATTTGAATTCCAAGGATTTGCCCGATCGAAATCCCGCTTCACTCTCGATGCGCTCAAGCTCGCTCGCAAGGGCACGCGTCTAGTGATTGCCGTTCATCCGAATCTCGCAGTCCCTGCGTCCGCGATGCGCGCCAAAGCTCGGGGATTTAAGCTCATCGTGATGTCCCACGGCGTGGAAGTTTGGTCGCCTCTTGGCAAGCTGCGGCGCGCCGGCCTTCTCTCCGCCGATTGCGTTCTCGCGCCGAGCCGCTACACGGCGGAAAAGCTCCACGAAGTACAGAGCCTGCCAATCGAGCGTATTCGCCTATTGCACTGGGGTCTCGATCCCGCTTTCTTCGAGTTGGCGAGCGCGGCGCACACGCTCCCCTTGCCCGATTCCATTCCACGCGGTCCATATGTGCTCGCCGTTGGCCGCTGGTCTTCAGCCGAGCGGTACAAAGGCTTCGACACGCTCATTCAAGCGCTTCCGCAACTTCACCGCGCCGCGCCCGATCTCCATCTCGTCTTTGCCGGCGATGGAGACGATCGCCCTCCTCTCGAGAATCTCGCCCAGTCACTCGGCGTCCGCGAGCGAATTCACTTCGTCAGCGGTCTCACCCGCGCGCAACTCGTCGCGACGTATCGCCACGCGCGCGTATTTGCTTTGCCAAGCAGCGGCGAAGGCTTCGGCATGGTTTTTCTCGAGGCCATGGCGCTTGGCATTCCGGTCATCGGTGGAAATCACGGCGGGATTCCCGATATCATTGACGACACGGTTACAGGTTTCCTCGTGCCGCACGGAGACGTCACACAACTCGCCGAGCGTATCGCGCTCCTCCTTACAAACCCTACTCTCGCCGCTGACATCGCGCATCGCGGCCGTGAACGCGTGCTCCAACATTTTCGTTTCGAGAATTTCGAAGCTGGGCTCAGGGACGTTCTCGCCGAGGTATGTCCCGCCACGCGGACCTCTTGAAAATCCTCCAAATCTCGCAGACGTATTACCCGTTCCTGGCCGCGGGCGGCCCTCCGACAAAGGTTCGCGCGATTGCATGGAGGCTCGCGCTGAAAGGCCATTCCGTCACCGTGCTGACGGCCGATTATGGCGTTACGAAGCACGCCGCCGAACTCGAAAACCTCGAACGCTGCAAGTGGGGCTGGCGCAGCACAAACGATGGTGTCGAAACGATTTACCTTCGAACGCTCGCGCGATATCGGAGCCTCACTCTGAACCCGGATGTGATACGCTTTGCAAACGAAAGGCTCCAGGAGACAGATGTTGCTCACATTTACGGCATATACGACCTCTTAGGACCAGCCGTAGGGCGAAGTTGTTCTCGCCGGTCCGTCCCATATGTCCTCGAGCCCATCGGAATGTTTCGTCCGATTATCCGAAGCCTTCGACTGAAAAGGTTTTATCACCGGACCGTCGGCGAAAAGCTCATTCGTGGAGCGCGATTCTTGATCGCGACATCGGCCCAGGAGAAGCAGGAATTTCTATCCGAAGGGATCGAAGAAAGCCGCGTCGTGGTGCGCCGCAACGGGATTGACGTGCCGGCCACTTTGCCCGCAGCCGGAACGTTTAGAGATCGTTGGGCCATTCCTCACGACGCGAAACTCGTTCTCTTCCTCGGACGTCTCATCTCAAAGAAAAGTCCCGAAATGCTAATCGCAGCTTTTGCGTCCTGGCGGAAAAACGCTGGGCAAGGGACGCCTGCGATCCTGGTGCTCGCCGGACCTGAAGAGGAATCGTCTTATTTGCGCGAATTGAAGGAACTCAGCGGAAAGCTCGGCGTCGATCAATCGATCGTGTTCACCGGTCCGTTATATGGCGACGCGAAGTGGGCTGCTTATCGCGATGCAGACGTGTTCGTACTCCCGTCCCAACATGAAAATTTCGGAAATACGGCAGCGGAATCCGCGGCTTGCGGCACACCGGTAATCGTAACGGATCAATGCGGCGTCGCGCCGATCATCGCTGGCCGTGCCGGCGTGGTGATACCGCACAACGCTTCGGCGCTTGTGGCCGCCCTCACATCGCTCCTCTCGAAGCCTGATCTGCGCGATTCATATCGGGAGGGCTGCGCCGCCGTCACGCGTGAACTTTCCTGGAATGAGCCGGTCGCCGAGATGGAACAACTCTACCGGCGCTGCGTCGAGGAGGTGCAGGCCCGATGAAGCGCAGGCCTCTTTTCGAAGCGGCTTGGTACTTCGTGAATGCGATGCTCGTTTTTTCGGCAATCTTTTGCCTGTATAGCTTCGCTTGGGAATATTCCACTCGAAAATATCTGCAAGGATTTTCCGAAGCAATCATTCCCGCTACCGCGACCCCAATCGAAAAGGTCGAAACGATTCTCAACTGGATGTCGAATGGCCCGGCTCGCCGCACAAGCCAGGACCCGCACGGCATCTCCGATCGAGATCCTGAGGAAACGCTGAACTACCAAGCCCTCCTCCGCGTATGCGGCACGGCCACCAACGCGTTCACAAACCTCGCGAACGCCAGCGGCCTCCCGTCGCGCCGTTTGCTTTTGCTAAATGGCGGCAAGACGGCAAAGCACGTCGTCGCCGAGGTCTGGATCAATAATCAGTGGATCGTCGTCGACCCATCTTTCCGCGTGATACCTCGCGGTCCTGACGGCGGCTTGTTGACTCGCGACGACCTCGCCGAGCCCGCCACTTTCAATTATGTTTTCGAGCGAGTTCCCGGCTACGACATGGCGTATACATACGAACGAACCGTTCATGTCCGCGTTGCGCGGCTCCCGATTATTGGAGGCGCGCTTCGTTCGACGCTCGACCACATCATGCCCGGCTGGGAAGATTCCGTTTTCGTCACGCTTCTCGTCGAGCGCCTGTCGTTCACCGCTACAACGGTCTCAATCCTCTGCGTGTTGTTCTTTCTTCTGGTTCGTCTCGCACTGCGTCACTACGGAGAATCGCGTCTCGGCGTTCACTACCTGCGATTTCGAGAGCGCCTCTGGCGCGCATTCCAGACATTTCTTCGCGAGCCGGGCTAGCGGACTGGGTGGTCCATCCTTGCCCAGCAAGGGTGGGTTTTGTGCTGTCGCCCAACCTCTACAATTCACATTTCACGTCGGCCCGAAAACGAAATTCAATGCGCGTTCGATCCGTCCGCCTCGTGTGACTTCAAGAATTTCTCAAGCGCGTCCGGCATAAAATCCGCAGTGCTGAACGCGTGCGGCAGCGCGGCCTCGAACGTCGTCACGCGGTAGTGCCCCTGCCCGTCCGTGAGAATCAATTCAATCGGCGCCTTGCCGTCGTGACGGTTGAAGCTGCTCGCCTCGTATCCATACTGCCGGTCGCGATAATTCACCACAGGCCACTTCCCCGGCTCGCCCGCCACCACGATCGCGCGCATCAGATAATCGCGCTCGGTTGCAGCTTGCTGCAATAATCCGCCGATCGGATACCTGTAGTGGAACGCCGCATCGTCGGCGCCCGCCGCTCGGTACGTCTTTCCTGAAAATGACAATCCCGCCGCGCCCGTGTGCCGCTCGGATGCAAAGAGCGTCACGCCGCCCAGCGCCGCGCCTTGCGCCAATTTCACGAGTTGCGAAAGCTCGGCAGCGCCAAGAGGAATCTTGCTCGCATCGACGTCAGCAAAATTCTTTTCGCACACCACCTGATCCATGAACCGGCTCACGTGAACCGTGTGATCCGTTGCCTGCCCGCACGCAACAAGCAGATGTTCGTAATCAGTGGCAGCGATTTGGTAGTCCCGGCAGTCGCCACAACTGCCGCCGCCCCCGCATTTATGCCCGTAATACGCGATGAAGCGCACAAGATGCCGCGTCGTATCAGGGCCGAACAGCGCGGTCACGTGATTGAGCAGCGATGTCTCGCCATGAATCGCTTCGGGCACATCGTATTCCGTGTTGCCGCCGAGAACGATATGCTCTTGCCCGTCTTTCTCAATCACCGTCGCCGCGCGCACCGGGAAATGCGAGATTCTGGGATCGTTGCCGGAATGCTCTGCAGCATCAAGCGCGCGAAAAATCTGATCGCGCAACTTCGCATCGGGCACGACAGCTTCAGAATCCTTCGTCAGCGTCCATCGCGAGGAATTATCCTGCGCTCGCGCCGAACACCCGCCCAGCGCAATACAAAATATCAGCGCACACAGCGTTAGCGTCGTAGTGTCGCATGCATTTTTTGCGTTTCGATTCGCCATTAAAAATCCTCCGTCATTAAAATTGCAGTGAACGCGCGATTCTATCACCCACGCACGCAAGCCGCGTCGCGACACTGGCCATCTTCGCCTTTCCAGTTGCCCCATCCTTGCGCAGCGAGGGTGGGTCTCGCTTTGCCGCCCATTACGCGTCTAATTTCACATCCGCTCAAAAAGGAATTTCAATGCGAAGCTCATGAGGACTGCCAGACCCTAAAGGACATCACCGGTTTGCCTGTCGGTGGGAGCATATTTGCATCTCGGTGGGAGCCCCCGCATTTATGCGGGGGAGGAGCGCTTCAGCGCTCCGAAATGCTCCGCCCTCCAATCTCTCCGGCTTCAGCCGCGGATCTCGACCGGCATATCGCCGCAATGGAGTAAACTTGCCTCACGAACATATTTCGAATATGTGTTCGAATTCTTCCAAACAGCGGTGACGTGATCCAATGTGCGGCATCTGCGGCGTAATCGGCTTCGACAATCCCAACGATTCCGAAAGCCTCGTCCGCCGCATGAATGCCGCAATGGTCCATCGCGGACCGGACGCTGAAGGCCTGCTCGTCGCTCCACGCGCCACGCTCGGCATGCGCCGCCTCAGCATCATCGATCTTCCCGGCGGCGGCCAGCCCGTCTGGAACGAAGCGGGAACGCTCGCGATCGTTTTCAACGGCGAAATCTACAATTACCGCGAACTGCGCCCTGAACTCGAATCTCTCGGCCATACGTTTCAAACCAACTCCGACACGGAAACCATCGTCCACGCCTACGAATCCTGGGGCGCGGATTGCGTCTCTCGGCTTCGCGGAATGTTTACGCTCGCCATCGCCGAAATGCCATCCGGACGCGGCGGCGAAGTCGCGCGAGTTTTTCTCGCGCGCGATCGCTTCGGAATCAAGCCGCTCTATTTCGCGATCGCCGATGGGAAGCTCGTGTTCGCGTCCGAAGTCCGCGCGCTTCTCGCATCCGGCCTCGTCGCGCGCAAACTTTCCGCCGCAGCCGTCGCAAGCTACGTCCTATTCGGCGCAGTCGGCGAACCAACGACGCTCATCGAAGGCGTTGCATCGCTTCCGCCAGGCCATTCTCTTTTGATTGACGCCAATTCGCCGGCCGCCGCCTCGCCAAAGCCTTACTGGAATCTCGATACGGCAAAATCCGCCGAACCGAGTCGCAACGGAAACACATCCGGCGCGCCGAAGCATCTTCGCGCCTTGCTCGAGGACGCAGTGCAAAAGCATCTCATCGCCGATGTTCCCATCGGCGTCTTCCTCAGCAGCGGTATCGACTCAACGGCGCTCACTGCGCTCGCGAGCCAGCAGCGTTCCGGCCTGCACACCTTCACGCTGATTTTTCCCGAGCGTGAATTCAGCGAAGCTGAAATCGCGCGGCGCACCGCAAAGCGTTTCCACACCGACCACAAAGAATTGCTCATCAGCGGCGATGAAATGCTCGGGCGCATCGACGAAGCGATCGCCGCCTTCGATCAGCCGAGCATGGACGGCATCAACACTTATTTCGTTTCCTGGGCGGCTCGGCAAGCCGGCTTGAAGGTCGCGCTTTCCGGATTGGGCAGCGATGAAATTTTCGGTGGCTATTCCACTTTTCGCACGGCGCCCCAACTCGCGCGCCTCGCGAAATGGGCGCAAGCCGCTCCGGCAGGTCTGCGTCGCGCCACCGCTCCGATGGTCGAAGCCTTCGGCGGCAGCTTCAGCCACGGCGATGCCGGAAGAAAACTCGCTTCTGCGTGGGCCGATCCGGAATTCTTTCCCAACGCATATTTCCTCACGCGCGCACTCTTCCCTCCGGAACAAGCTGCCGCGCTTCTTTCGCAGGGACCCGAATCGTGGCGCGACGCCGGCTGGAGCGAATGGCTAAAGAAGATATCAAGCGAGGCCGATACTCTCGAAGGCGCGTCGAAAATCGCGTGGCTCGAGCTGCGCTCGTACATGGTCAACGTCCTCCTGCGCGACACCGATTCGATGAGCATGAGCCACTCGCTCGAAGTTCGCGTTCCATTCCTCGATCATCCGGTCGTCGAATTTGCCTTGAGCCTTTCCGATGCCGCGAAATGCCATTCGGAACGCCCGAAAGCCCTGCTCGTCGCCGCGCTCGCGGATTTGTTGCCCGACGAAGTCGTAAGCCAGAACAAACGCACGTTCACATTGCCATGGGAAACTTGGCTGCGCGGCGCGCTGCGCACGCGAGTTACATCCGGTCTGGCAGATTGGTCGCCCTCGCTCGAGCCCGTAATCTCGAAAGCTGCTGCTCTCAAAGTCTGGAACGATTTCCTCGACGCGCGAACCAGTTGGTCCCGCGCCTGGAGTCTCTACGTATTAAACGAATGGGTAAAGCGCACTTGCAGTCTGGGCTAAAGCCAGCGGCAAGTACGGAAGGATGAAGTCATGACAGTAAATCGAAGCATCGTGATTCACGTAAATGACATCAAGTCGGTTGATCTCCGCTGCAAATGCGGATTCTGCTTTACCGTGCCGACTGACACGAAGAAGTTGCAGAAAGCGTTCGACTGTCCGAACTGCGGAGTAAAACTGTGGCAAGAGGGCACTGCTCTTCAAGAAGGTTTATTCACCCTCGTTCAAGGATTGCAGGAAGTTGCCGCGAGCGCAAAGGAACAGCTCTCAGTGACTTTCACAATATCCGATGACGTAGAGGCGACGCGTTCAGATTTCCGCAAGTGACCTCGACTGGCCGCACCTCAATATTCAGAGTCCGGAGGCCCATGCCTCCGTCCTTCAGCTGTCGCGGCGTTTTTTCTCTCGTCGCGCCGGCATCTTGCCCGCGTCTTTCGCCCCTGCGCCGCGCTCTCGCATCCGGCAATCGTCATGGTTCGGTAACCGTAGGGCTCGCCGGAAGGCGGGCCAGCTTTTCAAACGCGCACCATATTGCAATTCAGATCCTTGCGGCCCCCGCCTCCGTGTCCTCGCGCTCGCGTCGCGGCCTAACTGGTACTGGAACCCTTACGACAGTGGCATTTGCTTTCGCTCAAATCTTGGGCTACGGTTGTCGCGGAGCTATGTTGAGCAAACTTATCGACGGACCGGACGCCAGGCGGCCTAACGAGGAATTCCTCCCAATTCTAACCGGGACACCAAAACAATTAGAATTGACGCTAAGTAACAGAAAACAAAGCCTCGGGCCACGTTCTAACCGGGACACAAACACTGGCCGTCCAAACAGCCAATCAGCCCGTGAGAACGCCTGCGCCCTGCGGCGCGACAGCTCATTCGGCACCTCGGAATCGCGCGCATGATCATCCTCGGCATCAACGCCTACCACGCCAACGCCTCTGCGGCGATCGTCGCCGATGGCAAGCTGCTCGCCGCAGCCGAAGAGGAACGCTTCAACCGCGTAAAATACGCCGCCGGTTTGCCCGTTCAAGCGATTCGCTTCTGCCTCGTCGAGGCTGGAATTCCGCTCACGAAAGTGGATCATTTCGCTATCCCGCGAAACCCATGGGCGCGCATGGGCACGAAACTTTACTACGCGCTGCGCATGCCGAAATTCGCAATGGAGCGCGCGCGAGTGATATCGCGATTTGCGGGACTGAAAGAAGAGCTCGCCGATGCGTTCGATCTCGATCCCGAATCAATCCGCGCGCCTTTTCATCGCATCGAGCACCACGTCGCGCACCTCGCGAGCGCTTACTTCGTCTCGCCATTCGATCGCTCCGCCGTCCTCTCCGTTGACGGACTCGGCGATTTCGCCAGCGCCATGTGGGCTACCGGCGAAGGCCATTCACTTCGCCCACACGGCGCGACAACTTTCCCGCACTCGCTCGGCATGTATTACACCGCCCTGACCCAGTATCTCGGCTTCTGGAAATTCGGCGACGAATACAAAGTGATGGGCCTCGGTGCCTACGGCACGCCGCGCTTTCTCGACGAGTTTCGCAAAATCGTCCGCGCCGATAGCGGCATGAAGCTGCGGCTGAATCTCGATTACTTCACGCATCAGCGCCAGGGCCCGGAAATGACGTGGCGCGACGCGGGCACCACGCCAGTTCTCGGAAGATTGTTCTCGGACTATCTCGAAAAGCGCCTAGGCCCGACGCGCAATCCTGAAGAGCCCGTCGAGCAGCGCCATCGCGACCTCGCCGCAAGCATGCAAGCGGCGCTCGAAGAAGTTCTGCTCAAGCACGTCTCGGAGTTGGCCGAACGCACGAAGGAAAAAAATCTTTGCCTCGCGGGCGGCGTCGCGTTCAATTGCGTCGCAAACGGAAAAATGCTCGAGCGCACTCCGTTCGAGAATATTTACGTTCAGCCTGCTGCGGGCGATGCCGGGCTTTCGGTCGGCGCCGCATTTTCGGTGCAGCATTCAGTTCTCGGCCGCCCGCGAAGCTTCGTCATGGAGCATGCGGGCTGGGGCCCGGGCTATTCGAATGCGGAAATCGCCGAAGCCGTCCGGCAAAAAATTTCGAATAGTGATGGAATCGAGATCGATGAGATGGACCAAGACCCGCTCGCGCAAGCCGCCGCGCGCGAAATCGCCGATGGGCACATCCTCGGCTGGTATCAGGGCCGCGCGGAATGGGGTCCGCGCGCGCTCGGCAATCGCAGCATCGTTGCCGACCCGCGCCGGGCGGAAATGAAAGACATCCTCAATCAGCGAATCAAGCACCGCGAGATGTTTCGACCGTTCGCGCCATCAATTCTCGAAGAAGCGACCGGCGAATATTTCGAACGCACGCATCCATCGCCCTTCATGACCTTCGCGTATCACGTGCGCCCGGAGAAACGCTCTGTGATTCCCGCTCCCACGCATGTGGACGGAACGGCGCGGCTCCAGACCGTAAGCCGCCGCACGAATCCGCTCTACTGGAGATTGATTAACGCTTTCGGCGAACTCACAGGAGTTCCTGTCGTCGTGAACACTTCGTTCAACGACAACGAGCCGATCGTTTGCAGGCCCGAAGAGGCGCTCGATTGTTTCCTGCGAACGCGCATGGACGCGCTCGTGATGGGCAATTTGATTCTGCGAAGAACTTCGGCGAGTTGGACGAACGAAGGCTCATCCGAAGTTTCGACGCGGCGAACGCCATGACCGCGCGAAAAGCCGTTACGCCGTAGAGCCTGACGTGCACATCCTCATCTTCAACGAATATTATCCGCCGGACACATCGGCCACAGCCAGAATGGCAAGTCTCGTCGCCGAGGAATTGGCCAAGAGCCATCAGGTGACCGTCATTGCCGGGCTGCCTTCGTACGATCCCGACGAGAGGTATCCGTGGTCCCTGCTTCGCCGCGATGTGCGAAATGGAGTGACGGTCGAACGCGTGGGCTCGACGACGTACTCCCGCCACGAGATGCGCGGGCGCGTTTCGAATTATCTGAGCTATCTGGCGTTGGCTGTTCCGCGCGCGCTATTCAAACGATCGGACATCATCCTCGCGATGACGGATCCGCCCGTCGCGGGAATCGCGGGCGCGTTTGTCGCGCGGCTATCCGGACGCGCATTCGTCTACAACATTCGCGATCTCTATCCCGACATGGCCGTTGGCGGCGAAATTGTTCCAGCAAACGCGTGGGCGCGCCGATGGGAGAGTTTGCATCGCAACGCGTTGCGCCACGCGACGCGCGTGATTGTTCTCGGCGACGACATGCGCGAACGAATTCTCAAAAAAGGTGTCGCGCCCGATCGCGTTGCTGTGGTTCGCGACGGCGCGCAGCTGCCGGAATCGCTCGCTGCGCAATCGCATCCGATCGCGCAGGAAATTCGCTGCGGGTTTCCATTCGTCGCGATCCACGCCGGGAATCTGGGATTTTACGGCGCGTGGGACACGCTGCTTCGCGCGATGAAACTTCTCGAACGAGACAACACCGGCTTGGTTTTCGTCGGCGAAGGCGCAATTCGCGATCGTCTCGAACTGTCGGCCCGCGAATCCTCGAATGTCCGCTTTCTTCCGTTTCGCCCCGCCGCGGAGATTCCCTACGTCATGGCCGCCGGTGACGTTCACATCGTGACGGTGAAGCGCGGCCTCGAAGGCGTCGTCGTGCCGAGCAAGCTTTTCTCGATTCTGGCAGCTGGACGCCCCGTCCTCGTTGTCGCGCCCGAAGAATGCGACGCCGTCCGCATCGTCCGCGCAGCCCAGTGTGGCCTGGCCGCCGATCCCGACGATCCCGCCGCCGTCGCCGCGGCTCTGCGCGAATTTCAATCTGACCGTGCTCGTCTGGAAGACATGGGCCGGCGCGCGCGAGAAACCGCAAAAAAATATGCTAGAGTGGATGAGCTGAAGCGATTTGTTGGGGTCGTCGAAGAGGCGGCTCGAAATGGGAGTTCGCGACCTCGGTGATTTCACGGACAGCAACGGCTCAGCCCCAGAGTCCATTTGGAATTTTGCGCCCCTCCATAACTTGAACGCTGGATGGTAGACGTGCCCAAGGACCTGCTGGCATTTCTGATTGCGTTTCTGGCCTCGGTCGGGCTCACGGCCCCGGTTCGCCAGCTCGCGCTCCGCGTTGGCCTCGTGGACAAGCCTGGCCCGCGCAAAGTTCATCTCAAGCCGATTCCACTTCTCGGCGGCGTTGCCATCTACTGCGGATTCGTGCTCGCCGTGCTCGTCACGATGCACGCTCCCACTTCCGGCCAGATCATCAGCATTCTTGCGGGCGCAACGCTGCTCGCGCTCATCGGCTTTCTCGACGACGGCGGCTTGCTCCACCACCAGGTGAAGCTGTTTGTCGCGATGCCCGTTGCCGCGGGGCTTCTCCTTGCTGCGGGAATTCGCACGCATCTGATTTCGGCATGGGTGCCAGGGGAAATCGGCATCATTCTCGATGGCTGCCTGACCGTCGTCTGGGTAGTTGGAATCACAGCGTCGTTCAGCATTCTCGATCACATGGACGGCTTGTGCTCCGGCATCGCGGCGGTCGGCGCGCTCTTCTTCACACTTGCAGCGAATCAGGGCGGCCAAGTGATGGTGCGCACGCTCGGTGCCGCAACGCTCGGCGCGGCGCTCGGATTTCTCGGCTGGAATTTCAATCCCGCAAAAATATTCATGGGCGATGGCGGCGCGATGTTTCTGGGATACTTGATGGCCGTGCTGAGTCTGAAGCTGCGGCCCGAAGGTTCGGACTCGCAAATTGGCTGGCTCGTCCCGCTCCTGATTCTGGGTGTGCCGATCTTTGATACCACGCTGGTGTCCATCTCCCGCTCTCGGCGCGGCCTGATTCCCTTCACGTCTCCCGGAAAAGACCACACGGCGCATCGTCTCGCGAACCTGGGCCTCGGCCAGCGGGGTGCCGTTTTGGCACTGTACGCTCTCGCCTGCGTCTTCGGCGTCCTGGCTCTTCTGATTCCCTCGTTGTCGCCCGGGCAAGCCATCACGCTTGTCGGCGTGGTTGTACTTTCCTCTCTGGTGGCCATCTACTTCCTCGAGGGAGCCCCGTACGAGCGTCAGGGCAAGATTCCGAAGTCTTCACCCGTATCCTGACCTCGCGTCGCCCAGTTGGTCGGGATGCAGGTTTGAGTTCATTCGTGAAGTGCCAGAACTGAACAGTCCATTACCAACGGCCTCAATCCGTTGATGGACGTTCGTCGCTAAGGTATACTCACCGTCCTGACTGGTGAGTGTGGAGACCGGCGCGACGATTTTCGCCGTTCCCTGCGTGTAAGTGTGTCGTCGGCCGCATGGGGTCCAGTCGTTCTCAGACCATCTCGTTGAAATGACAGAATCTCGAACATCGCGCTCTTTCAGCAAATGGTGAACTCGTTGGCTGGTCTGAACCCGCAGGCACAATCCGAAGCTCCTGCCAAGCTGCCGAAACAACCCATCGCAATTGTCGGAGGATCCGCCGCAGGACTACTTACGGCTGCGCTGCTTGCACGCCGCGGCGCGCCGGTACAAGTGTTTGAGTGTGCCGAGGCGCTCGATCCGGTATCGCGCACGCTGATCGTCACTCACAAGCTCCGGTCACTGCTCGGGCCTGCGGCATCGGGCTCGATTGTGAACGAGATTCGCCGCTTTGAATTGTTCACCGACGGGCGCTCAGCTACGATCGGGCTGAAAGATCCCGATCTCATCATCGAGCGCTCGACATTGATCCGCGGACTCGCCGACGAAGCGCAACGCGCCGGCGCGGAATTGAAATTCGGCCGGCGCTTCAGCGGGCTGCACAGCAATGGCGCAGGTCTCGTCGTCGAAGTCGAACGCGGCTCCGACGGATCGCGCGAAGAAGTGAAGACGCAAACCGTGGTTGGCAGCGACGGCGCGGCGAGCCGCGTAGCGCAAGCCGCCGGTTGGCCGCAACAGGAAACAGTTCCTCTGGTTCAAGCGATCGTTCCGTTGCCGAAAGACATGTCGCCGGATACGGTGCGCGTCTGGTTCGTTCCCGACGACACACCATATTTCTACTGGCTCATTCCGGATTCACCGACGCGCGGGGCGCTCGGACTCATCGGCGAATCACCACAGGAAATGCGCAAGCATCTCGAGCGTTTTCTCGAAAAGCGTCGGCTCGATCCCATTAGTTTTCAAGGCGCGAAGATTCCTGTTTACAGAGGCTGGGTGCCGGTGGAGCGACGCGTAGGGAATGGGAAAGTTTTTTTGGTCGGCGATGCGGCAGCGCAAGTGAAAGTGACCACCGTCGGCGGAATCGTGACGGGATTCCGCGGCGCGATCGGCGTTGCGGAAGCGATATTGAACGGCGGCGACAGCGCGGAATTGCGGCGCTTGCGGCGCGAACTCGATATGCATTTGCTTTTGCGGCGATCGCTGCACCATTTCCAGCAAAGCGATTACAGCCGGCTGGTGGATTTGCTGAATGCGTCGGCGCTTCAAAAGCTCGGCGCGTATTCGCGCGATGACGCCTTCAAAGTTCTGTTTCAGGCTTGCGCGAGCCAGCCACGATTGATTCTGATGGGACTGCGCGGACTTTTGACCGGCGGGCGGCTCTTCGGCGCTCCGCGGCCGTAGGCGCGCATTGCAGTTTTTCTTTTCGGCGTACCTCCACGACGCGTATTCTTTCACCCGCCATGGCCACTGACGGATACATCCTCGGGCTGTCAGCGCTCGCGCACGATTCTTCCGCGGCGCTTCTCGATCCTCATGGAAATTTCACAGCAATCGAAGAAGCAAAACTAATCCGATCGCGTGAAGCTTCGGGAATTCCGCGCGAGGCGATTCGCTTCTGTCTTGAGAATGCGGGAATTTCGTGGCGCGATATTTCATCCGTGGCCGTCGCGAGCAATCCGAGGCGCGCCTGGCGCCGCGCGATCGGATTCCGCCTGCGGCAGACGGCTGTAGCTGCGATGTCGAGCGCGTACTACATTGACAAAACGTTCGGCGAATTGGGCCGCGAACTGAATAATATTCGAATCCTGAGTGACCTCGCGGGAGATCCTCGCGTGCGGGTGATTCCGCTCGATCACCAATTGTGTCATGCGGCCAGCGCGTTCTTCGGATCGCCATTTGATCGCGCGCTGATTTTGTCGCTCGACGAGCATGGCGACGGGCAGTGCGGCATCGTCGCCGTTGGCGAGGGCACAAACTTGCGCGTTGCAGAAACGATTCCCTTTCCGCATTCGCTCGCGTGGGTCTATTCGCAAGCGGTGGAACTGCTCGGATTCCGGCCGCACAAAGACGAACACAAACTCCAATGGCTGAGCGTTTCTGGCGCGCCGGAATACGAACGAGTATTTCTTGAGATGCTTCGACAGAAACCGGGTGCGGCGCCGCACTTAAATCGCCGTTATTTCACGCGAGGCTTCGCGGGCCGCTTTGCATTCTCAAACGAACTTCGCCGCCGATTGGGAATTGCCGCGGACAAGCCGCCAACTGATCCGCAACGAGCGAACATCGCGGCGAGCGTCCAACAGGCTACCGAGAAAGTGGTCAGCGAATACCTGGAAGCTCTGCGGAAGCGGCACGGCGAGAACAAACTGTGCCTCGCCGGCGGGCTCTTTCTCAATTCACTTATCGTCGCTGCGGCCGAGCGAAACACGAGCTTCGACGAGGTTTTCGTGCAGCCCGCCGCGGGAAACGAAGGCACGTCGCTCGGCGCCGCGTGGACGATCTGGCATCGAACTCCCGGGCGCGAGCGCGTCAAGCCGATGTCCGATGTTTATTGGGGGCCGGGGTATTCCAACGATGAAGTGAAGCAAGTGCTCGATAATTGCAAGGCGACGTATCGTTGGCTGAACGGCGATGGGCCGAAGTTGGAAGAAGCGCTGCGGTTGCTGCGCGCCGGGAAAATCGTCGCATGGCATCAAGGCAGAGCGGAATTTGGCCCGCGCGCGCTCGGCAATCGCAGCCTGCTTGCTTCGCCGTGGGCGCCTTACGTGAAAGAAAATTTGAACGACTACGTGAAACATCGCGAGTCGTTCCGTCCGTTTGCGCTGGCGGTGCCGGAAGAAGATTGCTCGCGGTATTTCAACGCATCGCCCGCGGCCCGCTTTATGGCTTCGATGGGAGTGGCAAAACCGGAAGTGCGGGAAGCGCTGAAGGATTTTTTACTGCCAGGATTTCAGGTGCGGCTGCACGTGGTGAGCCGCAAAGCGAATCCGCTTTTTTGGGAGTTGCTCAGGAGGTCGGGCGAAGGCGCGCCCGGCCCGTTGCTGGTGAATACGTCGTTCAATCTTTTCGGTGAGCCGCTGGTGGTTACACCGCGCGACGCGGTCCGCAGCTATTTCTGCTCCGGCACCGACGCGCTCGTCTTGGGCAATTTCATACTTTCGAAGTCGTAGCCCCCGGCGCGCTTGTCACTGCATTCCATATTTTTCCAGCCACTTCAGCTCTTCGCGCACTTTGATTTTTCCGTGCCACGGATTTTTGTCGAGCGAATGGCCCTCTCCCGGAAAAATTAGCAGCGACGCCGGAATCCCGCGGGCGTGCAGCGCGCGTTCGAGCAAATAATCTTCGCCCACGTACACGCGGACATCGTCAGCGCCTCCGACAACGTGCGTCGGCGTGATCACTTTGTCGAATTGCCAGATCGCGGCTTCGGCGTTGTAATTCGCCTGCGCTTCCCAGGGCTTACCGCCTAGAAAATAGGCGTCGTCCATCGTCACATCGTCGTTGCCCCAGTTCGCGACGTGTTCCACGGCTCCGGCGCCAGTTACCGCTGCTTTGAAGCGAGTGGTTTGCGTGATGAGCCAATTCGTCATGTAGCCGCCGTAACTGTATCCGCCGACCGTGAGATGTTTTGGATCGGCGATGCCTTCCTTCACGAGCGCATCAACGCCTTCGAGAATGTCTTTTCCGGGTCGCGAAACGATGTGCGGAATAATTCCGAGAGCGAATGCGTCGCCGTAACCGACCGAGCCGCGATAATTCGGCTCGAACACGAGCCAGCCGTGAGTCGCCGCGAGCGTTGCCCACTGATACCAATCTGCTTCGAAATGATCGCCGTCAGCATCCTCGGGCCCGCCATGAATCAGCGTGAGCATTTTCAGATTTTTCTGGCCCATTTTCCCGGGGGGATAAACGAGCATGCCTTCGACACTTGCGCCGTCGTCCGCGGTCCAATGGAAGGTCTTGCCTTGCGGCATTGCGCGGTCGGTGAATACTCGATTAAATGCTGTTATCGCCCGCGCGTTTGCCATTTCGTCCAAGCTATCAGCCACGTAGACTTCAGCTGGCTTTTGCAGCGTCGAATATACGAATGCAACGCGAGTCGGTTGCTTGGAAATTGAAATTCTCTCGTATGTTCCTGCCCAAGCCTTTTGCTTTACGAAATCCGCGCTCAGTTCGGCCTGCGTGTAAGGTTGGGTCTCCGTTCCGAGCAACCCTGCCACCAGAAGTCCATGGCTTGGAAGTACGCTGAAGCCGGCGACCGCTCCGTTGAACTTCGCGGCCCAGCGCGCGGTGACGGGCGCGGCGGTTTCTTGCTTCGCACCCGGCATGGCCGCATCCACCCAGTACAGACGAGGCTGCGCGTCCTGATAGCCGCCCTCGAGCGCGCCGCTTTCAAACGAAAAGAAAACGTGTCGATTATCTTCCGCCCAACGAATGGCGTCGTAAACGGCCTGCGAACGGCTGATCGCTCGCGGTTCGGCCGGAGCGCCCGCACCCGATAGTTCGATCACGTAGATCGCGTATTCATCGAGCGATTCCTGACGCTCGGAGCGCGGCTCGGTGAAAAATGCCATCCGCTCGCCATTCAAAGAAACGCACAAACCTTTCGCGCGGTCGGCAATCTTTGCGATTTCTTTCGTTTGAGCGTCGTATTCCGTCATGATTTTTCCGCTCGATCGCTCGGCCTGGATGGATGCGACATCCACGCGCCGGATGAAATCGCCTCGTTCTGATTCGCGATA
Organism: Candidatus Acidiferrales bacterium; assembly: GCA_049279675.1. GTDB lineage: Bacteria > Acidobacteriota > Terriglobia > Acidiferrales > UBA7541 > Palsa-147. The sequence goes on along the minus strand of JBAPOP010000168.1, from coordinate 78,069 downwards.
GCGCAGAACGTCTTTCCAGTCTTCTTTCTTGTTTTTCTTTTGCTCGGTCGTGAGTTCTACCTGCGCGGCAAAAAATATGGCGCGCGAGTCGAGCGACCACGCAAAACTGTGGACGGCCTCGTCTCCCTCAGTGACCGGAAAGGCTTCGCCGCCAGCGGCTGAAATGACGTAGAGCTGGTCCACGGATTCTTCCTTTGTGTCAGCACTTTCTTCGTCGGATTCGTTCACTTCCGATTTTTTCTTTGGCACGATGGTAGTCCGATCGGAAATGAATGCGACCCAGCGTCCGTCGGGCGACCACTGCGGCGAGTGATCGTGCCCGGTTTGAGTAAGCGGCGCTAGCTCGCCCGCACGATAGAGCCAGAGGTCGCTCCGGAAACGACTTTCGTCCCAATCGGCGCGGTCCGCCTGGATGACCACCGCGTTGCCGTCCGGCGAAATCGAGACCGCGCCGAAGGAGACGGAATCGAAAAACTCGTCGAACGAAATCGGAGGCTTGTCGCCTGCGGTGCCCGCGGTTGCGATTACAGCCGGAAAGCAGAGAGCCAAGATGAGTGCGTATGTAAGGAGCGAATGTATTCGCATAGTTTCCTCGGAAGAGCGAAGAGATATACTCTGCGCGGCGCTGCGCGTCAAGATTTCTTGGCCAGTGAAATAAAATTCGAACAGGGACATTGTGAACGATTCGACGCCCATTCGGCCGCACAAACTCTCGCGAAATGTGCGACGCACGATTCTGATCGTCGGGGCGGCTTTGATCGTCGCGGGCGTCGCCGCTGGACGAGGTCTCGGGCGGTGGCTTGTGGTGCAAGATCCCCTCGATCGCGCGGGAGCGATTGTGGTGCTCAGCGGCGGGATGCCCTACCGCGCCGTCGAAGCGGCAAATTTATATCGCGAGGGCATGGCGCCGGAAGTTTGGTTGACGCGCCCGTGGCATCCACCCGCCATTGATCGATTGGGCGTGAACTTCGTTAGCGAGGAAATCTACAGCCAGGAAGTTTTGGTGCACGAAGGCGTGCCTGCATCCGCCGTGAAAATAATCGGGCCGATTATCTCGAATACCGAGGATGAAGTTCGAGCTGTGGGGCAAGAGATGCGCCCTCGCGGAGTTTCGCGCGTAATCATCGTGACTTCGCCGCCGCACACGCGCCGCGTGCGAGTTCTCTGGCGCGAACTGGCACCGATCGGGCTCGAAGCAATCGTGAGGACTGCTTCAACGGATCCTTACGATGCGAATCATTGGTGGAGAAATACGAGGGATGCGCTCGATGTGACGCGAGAGGTTCTTGGATTGCTCAACGCGTGGGCAGGTTTGCCGTTGAAGCCTCCTCCGAGACCAGCGAATTGAAGATTGCGAACTTGGCTGGAGACGATGGGGTGGCACTTGTAGGGCTGGCCGGAAGGCCGGCCGGGTTTTCAGATTCTCCTGAGCACAATTCGAAACCCGAGTTCGTGAAAGGCCGGTCCGTCTGCCGACGGACCCTACGGTTGCAACTCGCGAGATCGCGGCGATCCGATTTTGGTTTTCGTGGGGCGCGCGAGTCATCCCACCTTTGTCATGCGCACGGGCTCGAAGACCTTCCAGCGCTTCCAATCCGACTGGCGCGTCAGATCTCGCAGCGAAAGATTCCATTCGATTCCGAGACTTTCGTCTTCCCGCGCGAACATGGCGACCCAGGAATTTCCGTTTGCGGCCGGAATTTCATCGGTGATTCGATCCATCACTTCGTCCATCTCGCCATTCCCGGCCAGATCCGCGGCGCGAAATTGCTCGAGGCGTTCGGGATCGAGAGGAACAGCAAAAAGGATTTGCTCGTGGGGAGTCAGCGAGATCGTATTGTCCTCGGCCGTCATGAAATGGTCGGAACGAGAACACAGCTCTAGTTCGCCTTCTCTCCAGCGCAATTCTAGAGTCGGGACGCGGCCGGACGCCGCTGCAGATTTCTCATCGGCCAGCGACATTTCCCAAAGGGTGATGGGACGCTCGTTGTTCGCGACATCGTCGGGGAACACGTCGAAGGAACGGGTTTGCCAGGTGGCCGATTTGGCTTGCGGGACAATTTCGGTGACGGTCACGACCGTGTGGCTCCGCCACTTCTCGATTTTTACGGAGCCGAGAAAATTTCCGCGTTCGCGAATGTACTTGAGTTGCCGCGGATTAGCTTTGACGGTCTTGCGCCAAAAATCGTCGTTCACTCGAAAACTGAACGTGTATATGCGCTCAAGCGGCGACGGCGCGGATTCGTCGAGCTTGCGGCGGAAATTCGGATCGGCGACCTCTTCCAGAGACGCTACGCGGTCCGTCAGCCGGCGAATCGTCCAGGATTGATGCACCAAAAGCCGTTGCCAATGACGCGCCAGAACGACGAAGACAAATCCGACGATGACGCAAACGGCGAGCGCCACCCATAGAATATCCATCAGCTTTCCATCCAGTCCCTCGACTACCCCCCTGCATTCACCATGCAGAACCGCCGGATTGTACTATCAAAATCATACTCCCACTAGCTAGACCGCTGTAAGTTGGAGTGGTGTGGCACGGCGTTCCAAAGTTTCGCTTGGACGCCCCTTGGGTATGGGTCAAAATGATTCGCGGCCTCAAAGCACGCTTCGCACAACAATCCTTTGGAGGATCAGCACTTGAAGATTTCGGTTGTCGGCTCGGGATACGTCGGTCTGGTCACGGGCGGGTGTCTCGCGGAAATCGGTCACGATGTGATTTGCACGGATAGCGATCTCGGAAAAATCCGCACGCTCGAGCAGGGCAAGCTGCCGATATTCGAGCCGGGGCTCGACCAAGTGATCGCGAAGAACCGGCGCGAATCGCGGCTGCGTTTCGAATCGGAACCCGCGAAGGCTGTTGCTGCCGCGGACGCGATTTTCATTTGCGTGGGAACGCCGCCACTGCCAAACGGCGATGCGGACTTGAGCGCGATTGACAGCGTGGCGCGTGTGATCGCCGCGGAAGCTCGCGGCACGAAACTCGTCGTCGAAAAGAGCACGGTGCCCGCGCAGACTGGGCAGCAATTGAAGCGCGCGCTGGGAATTTACGGGCGCGGGAGCGGTGCGGAATTTCGTGTGGCATCGAATCCTGAATTTCTGCGCGAGGGCACGGCGGTGAGCGATTTTCTACATCCCGACCGAATCGTGGTCGGCGTGGACGATCCGGAAGCCGAAAAACAACTTCACGAAATCTACCGGCCGGTACTCGAACAGAAATTCAATTGCCCGGTGCATGCGAAGGCGTGCCCGCCCGTCGAACCGCCCCTGTGGATGGTGACGACAATCAACAGCGCTGAATTGATCAAGCACGCGTCGAATTCATTTCTGGCGCTGAAAATTTCGTACGCAAACATGGTCGCGGATCTCGCCGAGCGGCTGGGCGCGGACGTGGAAGAAGTTCTGCGCGCCGTGGGGAAAGACGCGCGAATCGGCACGAGTTTTTTCCGCGCGGGCCTCGGCTTCGGCGGATTCTGCCTGCCGAAGGATTTGCAAGCGTTTGTGCGCCTCGCCGAGCGCTGTGGTGTGGACTTCTCGTTGCTAAAGGAAGCGGAGAAAATCAATCACCGGCGGATCGACCACGTGGTGGAAAAAATCCGGCGCGCTTTGTGGGTGGTTCGCGGGAAGAAAATAGGAGTTCTCGGGCTCGCGTTCAAGGCCAACACGGACGACATTCGCTTTGCGCCGGCAATCGATCTCGTCGAGCGATTGGCTGCCGAAGGCGCGCATGTCCGCGCGTTCGATCCCGAAGCGATGGAAAAGGCGCGTGAGGCGCACCCGAAAGTGAATCTTGGACAATCGGCGTACGAAGTGGCGGAAGATGCCGACGTTCTGGTGGTGGCTACGGAGTGGCCGGAATTCCGGGCGCTCGATTGGGAGCGCGTTCGCGATTCGATGGCGCGGCCGCTGATCGTCGATGCGCGGAATCTGCTCGTTCCCGGCGAAATGAAGGCGCTCGGCTTCGAGTATCACTCGGTGGGGCGGCCCGACGACGAAGCGCACCACAACCGGCACTAACGCTCGCTCAGCAAATTGCGCTTAGCAGTTCAGCGATCGCTTTCCGTCTCCGCAATTTTCTTCTGGAAGTATTCGAGCGTCAGGCGAAGCCCCTCGGCGAGTTCGACCTTCGGCTCCCAGTTCAACACGCGGCGCGCTTTCGTGATATCAGGGCAGCGCTGCTTCGGATCGTCCTGCGGCAGCGGCTTGAAGATAATTTCCGCTTTCGTGTGCGTCAGTTCGCGAATTCTCTCCGCAAATTCGAGGATGGTGATTTCCTGCGGATTGCCGATGTTTGTCGGCTCGTGCTCCTCTGATTCAAGAAGCTTGATGAGGCCTGCGACGAGGTCGGAAACGAAGCAGAAACTGCGCGTTTGTTTTCCGCTGCCGTACACCGTGATTGGTTTTCCGGTCAGCGCCTGATAGAGAAAATTCGGAAGAGCGCGGCCATCGTTCAAACGCATCCGCGGGCCATACGTATTGAAAATTCGCACGATGCGCGTGTCCACCTTGTGGTAGCGGTGGTAGGCCATGGTCATCGCTTCGGCGAATCGCTTCGCTTCATCGTAGACGCCGCGCGGCCCGATGGGATTGACGTTGCCCCAGTAAGTTTCCGGTTGCGGAGTCACTTCGGGATCGCCGTAACACTCCGACGTCGAAGCCAGAAGGAACCTGGATTTTTTCGCGAGCGCGAGTCCCAGGGCATTGTGCGTTCCTAGCGCGCCGACTTTTAGAGTCGGGATGGGCAGCTTGAGGTAATCGTCGGGACTGGCTGGCGAGGCAAAGTGCAGAACGGCGTCGAGATGATCGTCAACATTGATGTAGCGTGTCACGTCATGCTGGACGAATCGGAAACGCGGATGGGAAACAAGATGCGCGATGTTCGGCGCGGCTCCCGTCACGAGATTGTCCATGCAGATGACTTCCCACCCGCGCTCAATCAGCTTGTCGCACAGATGCGAACCCAGAAAACCCGCGCCGCCGGTAATCAATGCGCGCAATGGAAATCCTCCTCGATCATTGAATTGGATTTATGGATGCTGCGATTCCGCCGGATACGCTGTGGTGTGATCGTGAACGACCCGCCAGCCTTCCGGAAATTTACGCACGATCAACGTGAAGACTCCCGCCGGATGGTCTTTCTTGCGCTGCAAATGAAACTCGCCGAGAACGTAGGCGGAGTCCTTCGATAACATGACGATCTGCAAATTCGCGAAGCTGAGTTGGCCCATGGCGTTGGCGTCGGGATAGCTTTTGCGATAGCGTTCGAGAACGCTGGAATATCCTCGCAAAATTCCGCCGGTGCCAACGAACTCCGTCTTGTCCGAGTTCCAATATCCCGTCATGAATGCCGGAATATCGCCGCGATTCCATGCGGCGGTCTGGTCGACGAGGACTTGACGAATATCTTTCTGATCTCGTTCTTCAGAATGCCGGGATTCGGCGAGCAAGCTCGTCAGAAGGAATGTTGGGATGAACAAGACCGCGGCGAACGCCGCCAGACTCCGCTTTACCATCTCTCCCCCCTAATCACGCAGACCCTTCATATTGAGCCACTTACAGGGCATTTGGCGAGGGCATTTCGAGCCCTAAACAATGGAACTGCCAGTACGAAAGTTTGGCCACCGAAGGATACACCACAAACAGTACGAACCGCCCATTGTTCAGAACAGGAGCGAACAGCAGAATGGGGGTGTCAATGATAGCCGCACTTATCTTCGTGATCTCGCTAGCGGCATTCGGCCAGTTCGCACTTCTGTCCTGGCGCGCCGCGTTCCTCACAGTGGCTGCAAAGCCTATCTCTGAGGAAATTCGCGCGGCGCTCGGAGCCTTCGCGCCAGCGTCGGAGACCGAGAATTTCAAGACTGCTGCCGAATGGCTGAAGATGAGCCCGAACCTCGGCGGCCAAGATCGCAGAATGTGGCCCGTGCGGATGTATTTTGTCGCGCTACGAGGAATCGGCGCGGCGGCTCAATTCGTAGCTCCCTCGATGGCAGGCTGGTCGCAGCGCGAGATGGGTGCATGCTCGCGCTACATCGCCGTTGTCGCGGGTGAGCGCCTGCAGCGCAATCGGCTGTGCATGGCACAGATGGAATCGTTTTAGTTTCTGCCTGTTTCGTCCCCTAACGCTTTGAATCAATTTGAAGAGAATCACGGGTCGACTTGACCCGCAGGCAGGGGCCTCTGGGCTCTGAATTTTATTTGATGTGCGTCGTAGATCAGTAGGCCCAGCGGAGTAGGACGGCGCCTGAGGTGTAACCTGCGCCGACTGCGACGAGGAGCACCAGGTCGCCTTTTCGGACGCGCTTCTGTTCCAGTGCGTCCATCAAGCCGAGAGGGATTGTGCCTGCAGTGGTGTTGCCGTAGCGATCGATATTGACCATGACTTTCGAATCGTCCACGCCGAGGCGCTCCTGCATGGCGCGAATGATACGCAAATTCGCCTGGTGCGGAACGACGAGCGCGAGATCTTTGCTTGTGTATCCATTGCGCTCGAGCAGTTGGGTGGCAAGCTCGCACATGCGTCGCACGGCGTATTTGAACACGTGCTGCCCTTCCTGATGGACGTAGTGCATGCGCTTGTCGACCGTTTCATGCGTGGGCGGATGCAAAGAGCCGCCGCCGGGCATATACAAATTGCAGCCGCCGGAGCCGTCAACGTCATGAGAAAAGTCGATGATGCCGTCGGCGCCTGGGTCAGTCGGTTCGAGCAGGACGGCGCCGGCGCCATCGCCAAACAGAACGCACGTGGCGCGATCTTTGAAATCGAGAATCGAAGTCATCACGTCGGTGCCGATGACCAAAACTTTCTTGTGCGCACCGGAATGGACGAACTGCGCGCCGATCGTCAGCGCGTATGCGAAGCCCGAACAAGCCGCCGACAGATCGAACCCCCAGGCATTCTTGGCGCCGAGCCGATCTTGAATCAGGCACGCCGTGGCGGGAAACAGCATGTCGGGCGTGACGGTGGCGACGACGATCAGCTCGATTTCCTCGGGATTCACATTCTTCGCTTCGAGGAGTTTTCTCGCGGCTTCCGTTCCGAGATGAGAGGACGCCACGCCGGAATCTGCATAATGGCGCTCGCGAATTCCAGTTCGCGTGCGGATCCATTCATCGTTCGTATCTACCCGCTTTTCGAGATCGAAATTCGTCACGACGTTCGGCGGAACATATCCCGCGACGCCCGTAATTTTCGCTGCAATGCGCTTGCTCATTCACGCTCCGTGAAAATGTGAACCGCGATTGTACGCAATCGCGCTGCGTTGCCGCAAGAAAAACGGCTTTCTTCTTTTGAAGCGGCTTGCAGTTTTCGAATGGAAGGCTACAGCTTCGCGGGCAGGATTTCGTAGCGGAACGAAATCAGCGCCGTCTTGCGCAGCATTGCGGCCACGGAGCAATACTTCGATTCGCTCAATTCGATCGTATCGCGGACGGCCTTCTCATCGAGCGATCCATACAGCCTGTAGACGAGATCGAGCTTCGTCCACACAGCCGGGATGTCGCTCGTGCGTTCTCCTGTGACGATTATTTCCAGGCGCTCAAGCTTTTGCCGCTTTTTCGCGAGAATCGCGACGACGTCGGTTGCCGTGCAGGCGCCGAGAGCCGCCAGCAACAACTCCATGGGACCCGGCGCGGTGTTGTGCGTGCGATCCGAGTCAATCGGGATGGCGTGCCCGGAAGGCATCGTTGCCAGAAATTGTTCTTTTTCCACCCACACTACTGTTGCCGTCTGCATGAGATTTTTCCTCTTCGAATTAAACTCTGCATCGATGGACAGAAAGGCGGGCGCAGCGAGCAGCGCCCCTACAAACCCAGGTACAGCGTCGCCGTTTGCATGAGATTTTCCCTCGTCAAATTAAACTATACACGGAAGCGTTACATGGAAGGCGAGAGCGAATGGCCGCCGAATGCGCGCAAGAAGGCGGGCGCAGTCCGCCGCGGCGGACGCCCCTACGAACCCAGATACGGCGTCTCGGTTGACAGCAGAGAGGAATTATAGAGCGGCTGTTTTTGGCTGCGTCTCGTTGAAATTCACTTCGGGCTCGGGTTGGGATGGGCGGCGCATGAGTTCGACGAAGACTTTCACGAATTTGGGATCGAATTGGCTCGCGGCGCAACGCTCGATCTCTATGAGCGCGGCTTCGGTGGTGCGCGGCTTCTTGTAGGCTCGCTCGGATGTGATCGTATCAAACGAATCGGCAATGGCGATGATTCGTGCACCGAGCGGAATCTGTTCGTCCGAGAGGCGGCTCGGATAGCCTGAACCGTCGAAGTATTCATGATGGTGCTTGACCATCAGCTGAATTCTCGCCATCGCACGCAGGGGCTCGAGCAGACGCGCGCCGAGTTCCGTATGCGATTTCATGACTTCCCATTCGGAAGCATCGAGAGGCCCTGACTTATTGATGATGGCTTCCGGGATGCCGACTTTGCCCACGTCATGCAGCAGCGCAGCAAGCCGCAGCTCTTCCACATCTCCGGGATCCATTTCGAGCGCGTTAGCCAGCAAGGACGCGTACTCGGACACTTTTTGCGAATGGCCGTGCGTGTATTGATCCTTGGCGTCCACGGCGAGAGCCAGCGACGTGACAGTCTCTACCACTGACGGGGGCAAAAGATGGATCGACTCATCGCCGCCTTCTTCGGCGAGCGAACGTGTGAACTGCTCGATGCGGCGGCGAATTTCGTCGAACGCCTCGGGGCCGGTCGAGAATTGACGCTTGAGCGTCACACCGAGATACGCTTCGAGGACATCCTGTTTCCATGCTTTCGTTTTTCCGGGATCGAAAGGTTCGGGACTCGAAACCGCATTGCCGCCCTGATGCTTCGAGAGGTACATCGAAGAATCCGCCACTTGAATTAATTCTTGCGGCGTCGAGCCATGAACCGGAAAGCCCGCGATGCCGAAACTCGCGGTGATGTTTTTATCGCGAAGCAACGGATCCGATGCGACCCAGCCACGCAACTTGGAAGCAAGTTGCTGCGCCTGCTCGACGCTCGTCTCCGGCATCAGAATGACGAACTCGTCGCCGCCGTAGCGCGACACAACGTCTGAGCGGCGGCAATTCTGTTCGAGAATGTGCGCGACGCGCTGCAGCACGACATCGCCCTCGAGATGCCCGTAAAAATCGTTCACAAACTTGAATCGGTCGAGATCCATGAGGACGAGCGCGAATTGCCGGGTCGCGCGCGTTGAACGCTTCCACTCCGCCGACAGAGCCTCCATCAGGAAACGGTGCGTCTTGACGCCGGTGAGGCCGTCGGTGATCGCCTGTTCCTGAGCTTTTTGGAACGTGAGCGCATTGTGCAGCGCGCCCGCGAACAAGTCCGCAAGCGTCCTGAGGAGCTGCATCTCTTCCTTGGTGAATTCGCTGAACGTGGCGGATTCAACGTAGAGAACACCCATCATCTGATCGGCATAGAGGACAGGAAGCGCGGCGGCGCTGACAGTTCCCTGCAAAAGAGTGTGATGAGTTCCCTGGCGAACCTCGCGAACGATCTCCGATTGACCTGTGCGCGCTACGTGGCCGACCAGCCCATCGCCAATCGGGATTCTCCGGCCAAGAGCATCGCGGCGCGTGCCGGCTTCCGCCTGGACGACTACTTCCTTGGTCGAATAGTCGAGGATCGCGATTCCGATGTGATCGTAGGTGAGGCCTTTCTCCATTTCGTTTGCGATCTTCCAGAGCATTTCGTCGGGATTGAGAGTGGTAATCGCGTGGCTCGAGATCGCGTTCAGAAGCGAGAGGTGGCGCGCTTTGCGCTGTTCCTCACCGAAGAGGCGCGCATTTTCAATAGCGATGGACGCCTGGCTCGCCAGCACACGCAACATCTCTAGATGCCCTTCGTCAAAAACTCGTTCGCGCGCGCTGTGGACCGCCATGACACCGATCGCGCGGTCATGAAGCACCAGCGGCACTCCGCAGAAGCAGCCGAGGTTGTGAATCGGCTCGATGTTCAGGCGCTGAAGTTGTTCGCGGACGTTATCTCGAATCAAAATCGGCTGGCGATTCTGCACGATGTATTCGGTGAGATGGTTGCCCGCGGGGCGCTCGCCTCGCGGCATGCGGTCGTTCTCATCAATCTCAAGCTGGAAGCGAACCATGACGTCACCGGGTTCGTAAAACGCGATGTAGAAACTGCTCACGTCGAGGAGGCGGCTCATCTCAGTGTAAATTCTCTCGAAGAGCGCATCTGTTTCGAGCGTCGAACTCAGGGCTCGGCCGATTTCGTTAAGGATGTGAAGCTCTTCACTGCGCCGCGAAGTTTGTTGAACGAGGTAGCTGTTCTCGACGGCCATCCCAATCTGATGGCCAAGCGCAAGAAGCAGGCGTAATTCCGCCGCTGTGAACTGGCGCCTGTCGGGCGTTCCGAGAAGGAGGACGCCGAATACCCGTTCCTTCGATTGCAAGCTGATTCCAACGACGGTATTCAAACCCTGCGAGAGAAGTTCCTGGCGAATCCTCTTGAAGCCGGCTTCGCGTTCGAGAGCTTCCCAATTTGCGCTGCGATCCAAATCGTGCAGCACCATGAGTCCGCCGAGGCGCGACACCATCTCAACGACAAAATGATCCAGACGGTCACTCTGCAGCGCGGAGCAGAATGTGTCATTCAATCCGGTGGCTACGACGGACGTCGGGCCTTCCTTCTCGCCATAGTGGAGACAGAGAGCGCCGGCGGGAACTCGCACGACGTTCAGCACGCGATCTAACGCCTGCGCCAACATTTTGGGAATTTCGCTTCCCGAGAAGCTCGATGTGGCGAGATTCAAGCTCGACAACGCCAGCATGTTGCGCTCGACGCGGCGCCGCTGCTCTTCGTAAACGCCCATCACCATTACAACGCCGGCGAAGAACTGCGGCACGATCGCGAACGATTGGAGATGGATGCCATTGAGCGAAGGCGTCGCCGGCTGAATGGCGGCGAGAAGGACCAAGAAGCCCCACGCCGCAAACGCCACTGCGAGCAGAAAATCCGAACGCGAGTCTTGCTTCTGGCCGCCGTGCAGGAAGGTTCGCGCGACGAGGAGCAGCATCACGCCTGCTCCGATCGTTACGGGCAGAATCACCCAGCCCTTGCTATAGGCCAACGCCCAGACGGCCGACCCGGCGCCGACTATCACAAGCCTGAGCGTCCAACGAGTCTGGCTTGCGTAGAGCCGCGCTGCCGCGACAAATGCGAGCGAAGCGAGAAGGAGAAACCAATCGCGCATTGCGATGACGTTGAGCGCGGCGCTACCGGGCTCCGGCAAAGGTGCGGTTGCGGAAAACGAAACGCGGCCAATGAGCGGCAGAACGAAGGAGATCGAAATCAGGATCCACGCAAAGGACCACGCCCACAGGTAGGCCTGGCGCTTCTCACGGTAAATTGACCCGAAGAAAAGCGCGAGCAGCAAGGAACTCGCAAGTAGAACACTTCCACTCATGTCAAACGAGCCTCAAAGCCCGTAACACCGTTCAGTTCGGTACACCCTTTCACGCCGAGATTAGCAAGAAAAAGGCAATTGGGTACCGCGTCTATGCCCTTGCGTTTCCATGAGGTTAACTGCGGCGCGCAGCCAGTTGGCAACGCCGGGGACGGTGCGTTTCGTGACGACCCAGTCAAGCAGGTACTCTGACCAGAGTATGTGGAGCACTTGCAGAGGACAACGGTACTTTCGTACTCTGAAGCGGGACGGTTGAATACTGTGTTCCGTGCGCAGCTCGATTTTGCGCGCGTGTTAAGATGCTCGCTTCTCCACACGGAAAGGAAACTCTCTTTGGAGATGTCTGCTTCGTCGAAGCCTCGAGTTCGATTCGCACCCTCGCCGACGGGGTATTTGCATGTCGGAGGCGCGCGCACGGCCCTGTTTAATTGGCTTTTCGCTAAGCACGAAGGCGGCACGCTGCTCTTGCGTGTGGAAGATACCGACGTCGAGCGCAATCGGCCTGAACTTGTGGACGGCATCCTCGATAGCCTGCGCTGGCTGGGAATCGAATGGGATGAAGGCCCGTATTTTCAATCGCAACGGCTCGGTCTGTATCGCGCCGCGGCTGAAAGCCTGCTCGCCAGCGGCGCTGCGTACGCATGCTATTGCCAGGCCTCGCAGTATGCGGGCGCGGATGCGACACCTCCCGTCGATGAGATTGAAGATGACGGCGATCTCGAGAAAAGCGCCGAAGCGAAGAAAAGTTTTCGGCGGACGGCATGTCCGTGCGCGAATCTGACGCCGGAAGAGCGCGCGCAAAAAACCAGCGCGGGTGAGCCGTACGCGATTCGGTGCCGCGTTCCGAAATCAGGAGTGACCAAGTTCGAAGATGCCGTCTTCGGGCCGCGCGAAGTGCAGAACGAAGAGATCGAAGACTTCGTGCTGCTTCGTTCGAATGGATTGCCGACGTATCAATTGAGCGTGGTTGTGGACGACATCGACATGCGGATCAGCCACATCATCCGCGGCGCGGACCATCTCTCGAACACGCCGAAACAGGTGCTCATTTATCAGGGACTCGGCGAGAAGCCGCCAATCTTCGCACACGTTCCGCTGATTCTCGGCCCTGATCGCACACGGCTTTCCAAGCGCCACGGAGCGACGAGCGTGACTTCGTACGTCGAGGAAGGATTTCTGCCTGAAGCCTTTCGAAATTTTCTGGCGCTGCTTGGATGGTCGCCCGGAGACGATCTCGAGTACTTGCCGACGCCCGAACTCGTCGCTCGTTTTTCGCTCGGCGGCGTGAGCCGGACGAACGCTGTATTCGATCGCGCGAAGCTCGAGTGGTACAACGGGCAGCATCTTCAAAAAATGCCAATTGATGAGCTTTTGCCGCACATCGAAGCGGAGCTTCGACTCGCCAAGATTTGGCGCGACGAATGGGCCGGCGAGCAGCGCGATTGGTTCGCACGCACCGTGGATCTGGTGCGTCCGAGGACGCGGCTTCTGCACGATTTCACCACCTGGGCGCGCGCCTTTTTCACGGATGATTTTGATTACGAGGCGGAAGCGCGCGAGAAATTCTGGAAAGACGAGAAGGTGCCGGGGCTGCTCGAAAAGCTGGCGAATGCTCTTGAAGCACTGCCGGATTGGAACCACGATGCTTGCGATCAGGCGCTGCGCCAATTGGCTGCCGCTGAGGGCGTCAAAGCCGGCTTATTGATCAACGCCACACGCGTTGCGATTGTCGGCCGCGCGGTTGCACCGCCGCTGTTCGATACGATGGTTGCGCTCGGACAGGGCCGCGTGGTTTCGCGGATTCGCCGCGCGCTGCCAATCTTGCTGGAATAGCGAAGTAGAGGGCTGGTATTACTTGGACTGGCTCGTGAAGATTTCTGGATGCGCTGGGTGGGGCTTCGAGTTCGCTGTCGCCACTTTTAATTTCACGGGCACCGGAACCTTCGCCGGCGGCAAACACGCCGTCATATTGCACGCTTGAAATCGCAGAGTGAACGGCAGCGTGGCCTCGCCCGGAGTTGCGTTCGATTCCGCCGCAAGCTTCACGCGAATCGTTACGCTTCCCGAATATACCGATAGCTTTTCCTTCGAAAAATCGAACTGCAACATTTGGCCTTCGGGATACGCCGTGCCCGTTTCGCGAAATCCGGGCGTCGGCGCGAGAGTAACGCCCGTCGGAATGAGATATTCCTCCGACGGAGTGTGCGAATTCATGTGATAGCCAGCGAGAATATCCACGACGATGGCGACTTCGAAGGGATGCCCAGCGGGAACTTCGTCGAGCGAAACATACGCGCGGGGCTTCGCGACGGATGCGCCGTTCGGAAGCGTAGGGCTGGTTTGAGCGGCGGTCTGCGGAGCGCCGGCAAATGAAATCGCGAACGCGACGATAAAGGCCGCCACGATCATCGCGCTTAGAATCCTCCGCGCTTGCATCAAACGCTAACCGTCGAACCGAGTTGTTGCGTCAGAATCCGGCTCATCACTTGATTCAGCGTCTCACCGGTCTTTTCTAGTACGAATGCGTTCGCGGTGTCCGACCAGACGAGCTTGAAACTCGTGGCCAGCGCGGAAATCCAGACTTGCCGCACCGGCGTATTCGGACTGATGACGAAACGCGTTTCGTCTTCGTCCTCGAATTCCACCTGGAGTTTTCCGCTGCCGCCCTCGACTTGGAAATCGTGCTCGTCGCCGATTTCCATCAGCCGGCGGCGAAGTGAATCGAACGCCTCATCACACTTTTTGTGAAATTCTTGTTCGTCCATCATGGCAATTCGAGATTAGGCCAGCCTGAGAGTGATTTGCAATAGCGCGCCGGATTTATAAGGCGCTCTGAATGGCTTTTTCCAAATGGTTGTGGCTCACGACGCCGACAACTCGCGTGGCGATTTTCCCGTCCCTGGTGATAATAAAGCTTGTCGGCAGGCCCATGATGCCGCCGAATTTCGTGCCGAGATCGTCGTTGCCGAGCACAATGGGATACGGGATCAGCAGAGACTGGCCATCCACGTCGAACTTTTCCTTTGCCACGAACGGGCCCACAACCGACGCGCCTTCGTCGTCCATCGCGACGCCCAGAATCGTGAAGCCTCTATCGGCGTATTTCTTCTGGAACTCGATCATCCACGGCGTTTCGATCTTGCATGGCTCGCACCAAGTGGCCCAGAAATTGACGAGCACAACTTTGCCGTGAAGGCTTTCGAGCGAAATCTCGCTGCCATCGAGCGATTTGAACGTGACGTTTGGCGCGGGTCCGAGCGGCCCCGAGATCGGCTCTTCATCGTCCTCCGCCAAACTCTTATGAGCGAATTTCCCGCAACTCGAAAACGCGCCAGTGACCGCTGCCAAAATTAATCCGAGCATTAGAAATGGAGCGTACTTCTTCATCCGGGCGACTCCCATCACAACGAAAACCGATTCAGAAAATTCAACTTGCCGGAGAGCCAAGTGAGGCGATTCATGAACACCAGGCCGCCGATCGCAAGCAACAAAACTCCGCTGCACACTTCCACCACGTGCATGTGACGCCGGAAGCGTTTATAGAATTTCAGAAATCTGCCGATTCCGATCGCGGTGAGAAGGAATGGAATCGCGAGCCCCGCGGAATACACTGCCAGGAGAAACACGCCCTGCCAAATCGTTTGGTTCGTGGCAGCCATCGCCAGGACCGCAGCGAGAATCGGCCCGATGCACGGCGTCCATCCGAACGCAAATGCGAAACCCAGGAGAAATCCGCTGAATGCGCCGGGCTTCGCGCCGAGCGTCCTGAAGTGAATATCGCGATTCAGCCAACGCGTCAAAAACGGTCCGAGAAAGAAAATCACGGAGACCGCGAGAAAATGTATGGGGCGAATCCGCGCGCCGAGCACTCCCGGTTTCATCGCGACGAGTACGCCTCCGGCGACAAGAACAGCGCCGATCAGCGCTCCGAGGACGATTGAAATTTTCGCGAGCAGCCCCGTAAGGTGCAGCCCAAAAAGCAGAATGAACGAGCCGGCGACTGGCGCGAGCAGCGTCCGGTTCTTCAGCAGAAATTCGCCGACGGCGCTGGCCGACGCGCCAAATGTGATGAAGACGATCGAAAATCCCAGCACGAAAGCAAAAGCGGAGCCGAGCACGCTCGCGCGATTTCCCTCGCCCTCGCTCAGTTGCTCGACGCCGATTCCCGAGAGCATCGAAACGTATCCGGGAACCAGCGGAAGCACGCATGGCGAAAGGAAGGAGACGAGTCCGGCAAGAAATGCCGCGAAGATGGATACGTCAACCAATTTTTCTCTTCATGTACGTTCGATTGGATTCGCTGTTCGCTGCGAAGTTCCGGCTTAATCCATATTTTCTCATAACATCCCAGTACGCGCGGGGTCTTTCTCCCGTGCTAACTCTCCCTTTCAATCCCATTTGATTAGACGCATACCGAGCGATTGGCGCTCGCGCAGAAACACTCCATGTGTCAGTGGAACCCGTCGGAGTGACGCGGAGAGCCGCAGCCAGGGCACCCTCCAACTCACTGTATTTACATAGTTTAACTTGAAACGACGAGTTGGTGAGTGCCGTGCGTTCTCCTCAGTATGCGGGCCTACGGGAATTACGCCGGGGGCGGTGAAACTTTCGCCGTCCGTTCCCGCGGGCCCGCAGTTTTCGCCGGAGGATTTCATGACGCCGAATCAAGTTACAGCAGCGCGCGTCGCGGCCGGATTTTTGGCGGTGGCAATCTTTGCGATGTTCGGGCGATGGATTTGGGCTGACCTCGGTGCGCTCTCGCTGATCGTTGCAGCAATTGCGCTCGATGCGCTCGACGGCTACCTGGCGCGAACCAGGAATCTTGCGACGCCACTGGGCGCGCAATTCGACATCCTCGGAGATCGCATTATCGAAAATCTCTTTTTTACATTCTTCGCGACCGCCGGACTCATCACTCTTTGGGTTCCCGTCTTCTTTTTTGCACGCGGTACGATCATTGATTTTCTGCGCGGCGCGGCGGCCAAGGCTGAGCGCAGCGGCTTCGGCGAGAACTCGATGCTCGAAACGCGTTGGGGCCGCGCACTCGTAGCTTCGCGCGCGAGCCGCGTTGCGTATGCGGTGATCAAATGCGTCTGCTTCTGCTGGCTCGGGATCGAATGGACGATCGAGCGCTCCGCCGCTTTTGTGATATCTGACGGCGCGGTGTTCAAATCGGATGCTGTGGGATATTTGCTTGTCGGCGCGACCGCGCTCTTTTGTCTTGTGCGCGCGATACCTGTCATGTGGGAAGGCCGCCGGTTTCTCGCCACTCTCGCGCCGCTACCGGCCAGGGCGCTCGGTGTCTTGCGATGAGCGCGAAATTGCAAGCTGGAGCGTTTTTCGATATTGACGGCACTCTTCTTCCGTGGCCGTCACTCGAGTGGCGCTTTATCGCGTACCTCGCGTCGCGCGACATTCTCGGCCCTGCGGCCGCAGCGCGGAGCGTAGGCATCGCGATCGACAACGCGTCATCCGGACTTCCGCTCGCAACCGGTAACCGAATGTATCTCTCCGGACTTTCGACATCTCTTGTGGATGATTGGCTCGCGGATTTATCGCGCCCTTTGCCGATTCTCGTTGATGGTTTGCGGCGATTGGAATGGCACGCTTCTCAAGGACATCGAATTGTTTTGATCAGCGGCACGCTCGCACCTCTGGCTCGCGCGTTTGCGCTACGAATTGGTTCGGCGGAGGAAATCTGCGCGACGGAACTCGACACAGTTTCAGGCGCAGATGCGACGAGCGTCGGCTTCGGTGACGATTTCTGGACTGGGCGTCTCGCGAGCGAATGGCCGAACGGGAAAACGAAGGCGCACATCGTCAGGCGCATCGCGGATGGGCATCATCTCGATCTTGCGCGCAGCTTCGCGTACGGCGATAGCGCCTCCGATGCCGCGATGCTTGCGTCCGTCCGATATCCTCGGGCGGTCAACCCGTCGCTCGCACTTCGTCGCATTGCTGCCGATCATCGATGGATCATCGAATACTGGAAATTGCGCGCGGCCTCGAGCGCTGCAAACTTCGCCGATCGCTCCACCATCGCGCGCGCCGGAGAACAACGATGACGATCAGTGGCAGGAGCGAGTCCGACACCGCCGCTTCACGCGTCGCGCCATGGCCGGTTCAGGGATATCGCGCGAGGGGCACCGCGAAAACTTCAGCAATTTTCCGCGCAGTGGAATCGGTGTTTGCCGCCTGCGGCGCGTTTGAATGGGTGACGCTTCTCTATCTCTCGCTTGTGAATACGCTCATCGTGGCGTTTCGCGCGAATCTTCCTGCGGCGCCCATTTACATCGCCGTCCACGAGTGCCTAGCCATCGCAGTGCTTCTCGTTTGTTGGTCGTCCGCAAGATGGGACGACGGCTGGTTGCGTTTCCTGCGGCATTGGTACGCTCTACCACTGTACATCTACTTTTTCGAAGAGCTGCGCGGCCTCGTCCATCTGATTTTCCCTGGCTGGTACGATGCATTCCTGATTCAATTCGATTATTCAATCGGCCACGTAGATCCGTCCGTCTGGCTGACCCGTTTTGCGAATCCTGCGCTCAATGACTTCATGCAATTTTCGTACATGACTTATTTCCTTTACCTCGTCGCGCTGCCGGCGCTGCTTTACATGCGTCGCGACCTTCGCGCTTTTTGGACGGTGATGACGTCGACGGCTGTTGCGCATTGCAGCGTGTATGTAATTGCGATTCTATTTCCCATCGAAAGCCCGCACTTCGCCCTCGCTGCGCTGCAACCGCACCTCGCGGGCGGCGCTCCGACGGCGCTGATCAACTTCATCGAAAGTTTTGGCCGCGTGCACGGCGCGGCGTTTCCTTCAGCGCACGTCGCGGGCTCGATGGTGGCGATTTTGGCGTCGTGGCGCTATCGCCGATGGCTATTCTGGCTGTGCGTGCCGTTTTTCGTGTGCATGATGGTTGCGACGGTGTACGGCGGGTATCACTACGTGGCGGATGTATTGGCGGGAATGCTCACCGGCGCGATCGGATTCGCGGCCGGAAGTTGGCTGATCAATCGCCCGGGTGCGCTGCCGCAAGCTTCTGCGACTCTTTGAGTCCCGCGGCTACGACGTCACTCAATTCCTCGGCCGCTGCATCCGCAATCTGAAGAAGCCTCGCCTCATGCCACTTCTTGCCGATGAATTGAAGGCCAATCGGAAGCCCAGTTTTCGTGTATCCACAAGGAATCGAGATCGCGGGATTACCGGAGACGTTCGCGGGGCGGCTGAACCGGACCATCGCGGAGCGCACCGTCTCGTCTTCGCCGCGAATTTTCACGCCACTTTCACCGATTCGCGTTGCTGCGATGGGTGTGGCGGGCGCGATGATTGCGTCCGCACGGCCGAACGCCGCGTCGAACTCGGAATCGGCGCGCGCGCGAGTTTCCATCGCTTGCAGGTAATCAATGGCCCGCACCGTCGCGCCTTGTTCGAGCCGCAGCCGGACATCGGCTCCATATTCGGCGGCGCGCGCGGGATAGTAGCCTTGCGATTCGTGATATTGCCGCGCTTCCGCGAGTGCAATCTGCGTGCCTGCTTCGCCCCACTTCGCGGCGTTCGGCAATGAAGTTTCGATCATGCATGCGCCCGCTTTCTCGAATCGTTTCACGGCGCGATCAATCGCCGATTGCACTTCTTGATCCACGAGATCGAAGAAAAAATCGCGCGGCCGGCCAAACGTGATTTTTCTTAGGCTCGCGTAGCGCGATTTCCGTGATGAAAAAGGCGAGTGAAACGCATGCGTCGCATCCGACAGCGTTTCAAGCAAGAGAGCGGCGTCGGCCGCGCAGCGCGCAAGCGGGCCAACATGGTCGAGGCTCCGCGAGAGTGGAATCACGCCTCGACAGCTGACGCGGCCGTAGGTCGGCTTGAGCCCGACGACTCCCACGAGGGAGGCAGGAATTCGAATCGAGCCGCCGGTGTCGGTTCCGAGCGCTGCAAACGCCATTCCCGTCGCTACGGCGACGGCCGAACCGCCGCTCGAGCCACCCGCGACGCGCTCGGTGTCGTGAGGATTGCGCGTTGGGCCGTAGTGGGGATTTTCGGTGGTGATGCCGTATGCGAATTCGTGCAGGTTCGTCTTGCCAACGACGACCGCTCCGGCGCGCCGAAACGCTCGCACAACATCGGCATCGCGATCAGGCACGAAATCCGCGAGAATTCTCGAGCCCGCCGTCGTGCGCAGGCCTTTTGTTTCGATGTTGTCCTTGAGCGCGATCGGAATTCCGTGCAATGGACCGCGATATCGCTTGCGCAGAATTTCGCGCTCCGCTTTTCGCGCGGCGTGGCGCGCCTCTTCGTACGCGATGGCGATGAACGCATTTAACTCTGGATTGAGAGCGACGATCCGCTCGAGCGCCGCTTCAAGCAATTCGACGGGCGATATCTTCCGCGCACGAATTAGCGCAGCAATTTGGTAAATGTCGAGTGAAAGCAAATCGTCGATTTTCGCGCGCGCCACGGAATTCAAGTCCTCAGAAAATCTTTTCCTGGCGCCGCAGATTCCCCGCGGAACCGAGATTGGCGATCAGCAGCACAACTCTGTACTGATTTTCGCTGCGCACCGTCCCAAGAGAGAGTTTGCGGTATTCGAATCCAATGCCGCAGCATGAGCCGTTGTAGGTAATCTGCGCGACCTGGTTCTGGAAATCGTGCTGCGAGAGATCGTAGCTGATCCCGATCGAAGTATTCCATCCGCGGCGATTCATTTCGCCGTACCCGATGAGCGCTTGAACCTGATCCGAGCGAGGCTGATAGATGAAATTCGGCGTGGGCTCGGCCGGGCGAAGGTTGATCGTCGAGAAATCCGCCACGGTGATGAACGATTCGCGGTAAGGCTTCAATTTCAGCAGGCCGCCGATGGCCGTTACCTCATTGCGCGCGGGATCGTAATCCACGCGCAATTGCGCATCGTAGCGGCTGCCGGGACTCACGCGGAGATCGCTGATGATCGGCGAAAAACGGCGCGGCTCGTCGGCGAACGCAAACGGCGTGAGGGCATCGAGCGTTTCAAAGACATTGCGGACACCAGGAATCAGCGCGCCGCCGAATGTCGGATCGATGAAATATTTCTGCTTTACATCCCAGCTCAACAATTCCACGGCGTCGCCATCGTCATCCACTTTACGGAAGAGCCGCTGCCGGATTCCATACTCGACTTCATTCGTATCGGTAAGCGTCTCGTCCTCGTCGAAGCGGATGAACCTGCTGAAATCATTCACACCGTCCACGTAGTGATAAACAATGTCGGGTTCAATCGTGTGCTTCCATTTCGCATTTGCGCTTTTCCAGGTGCGCTCGAGGACCGGCGGGCGAATATCAATCGTGGCTTCCCCCGTCGTGCGAACGATTGGAATATCAACCACCGCGCCGAAAACTCCGAGTTGCTCGCCATATCGCGTCGAGCGAAGCGTGAAAGTGGATGTGACGCCGATCCACGGACCCCAGTGGAGAGGAACGGTGACACTCGGCGCGATTTCGCTTCGCGTAACGAATCCGCCGGTGTCGAATCCCGTGACGGTGTCAGAGCGGTGAACCGCACCGGTGAACGCGTCGAATGAAAAATAAATCGGCAAGTGCTCGAAAGCGGGGCGCTCAAACGAGTCGAAACGCACTTCGGGAGCGCTGCGAAGCGTCACGGAGGTCTCCGGCGAAACGCTGAGGAAATCTTTGTAGCTGATCGCCGCGATGTTCAGGCTGTAACCTGAAAAATTATTGGTGGCAAACGCCGTGTTTCGCACTTCGGAGTTCACCGCTTGTGAATACGTCTCGGCGAACGCAAGGCGGAACGTGAGCGAGGTCAGTTGATTTAGATCGGCTACGGTGCGCCAGCCATCGGGCAGGAACGCATCGAATCCGAAATGAGCATCGTGACCGCCTTCTTTCAAGGGCGGACCCGTTGGTTCGGGCAAGCCGCGGTCAATCACGCCGTAATAACTCGCCTCCAGCTTCGCGTTCGCCCACGGCCGCATCCGCAGGACGCCGTTCTGGCTCCAGCCTCGCAAGCTCAAATAGGTCGCGCCAATCGAGAGGTCCGACCAGTCATTCGGCGCCCAGTAGTAAGAGTCGCCGAAAAAGTAGCCTTTCACCGAAGAGTTGCCGAGGTCGGGAATCATGAAGCCGGATTCACGCTCGCGGTTCGCGGGAAATGTGGCGTAGGGGGTGTAGACGACTGGAAAGTAGAGCAATTGAAAGTGCGCGTTTACGAGTTGCACGTTCTTTTCGAGCCGGACTGTCGCCTCTGGCGCGAAGAACTTCCAGGTTGGCTTGTCTGGCCGGCACACAGTGATCCACGCGTGGTGCACTTTATATGTGGATTCGTCGATGCGTTCGGCGTCTCGGGCTTCGAAATAGATGGGATTCGGAGTGATCAGCAGCGTGGGATTCGGCCTGCGCTGCATCGCCATTGTGGCTCTTACGTGATGGAATGTGCCGCGCTCGGTCTGTAAATTGTATGTCGCCGTTTCCGCTTCCACGTGCTGCGCCAAATGATCGATTACCACGTTGCCACGCGCTGTCGCCTGTTTGGTCGTGTCGTCGTATTCAACATGATCGGCGCGCAGCCGGAAATTCTCGTAGAGGATTTCAACGCAGCCGTCGGCATAAGTGATGTTGCCCGTGCGATGCTGCGTCTCCGCTTCGAGCGTCGCGAGAGTCGGCTCGTGCGCCGCGGTCGAATACTGGCAGTTGGACGAATCGGGCGGTACAGTCGTTTGCTCGGAAGTTGTCGTCTGGACGGGCGAAGCTATCGGCGTGGCAGGAGTTGACTGTGCCCGCACCGGGCGCACGAACGCGCAGAATATGACGATGAGTGCGATTGCGGTTTGCGCGATTCGGCGAATGGTGGGGGCCGCGGCGACGTCTCGCATGTGGGGGAAAAGAAACCCGAGGGTAACACGGCGTCCGAAGCACAGGCAACGAGCGATCTCGCAGGTGCGTGCGAAATCGCGCTCGCGATCCCCTCGCGCTTCGCAACTTGACGGATTCTGCCGCGCGCCGCGCCGCCCGACTTGTGCTACGATGCTTTCGCTCCCTGTCACCGGGAACGTCCGCAGCGCAAAACGGACTGGTGATATACGAATGCCCGAAGTGTGGCTCTCTTCTATTTGAAGACGCCGGTAAATGCTCTTTCTGTGACTCACCCCTTCACGCGGCTCCCGAAGAAGAACAATACGCGACTGTCCCTGCAAACGACGTAGAACCGGACTGGCGTGTTGAGGTTGCCCGCCGCATGGAGATCTATCGCGCGCGGCGCCGGCGTTACATGCCGGATGATTCTCAGACGCCGCTGCCTTTTCAGGCTGAGTCGCACGACGAATCCGATATGCACAGCGAAGCGGTCGAGCCGGCCGAACCGCCGTCTCGCCCCGCGCGAAAACTGATTCCGCCGAGGGCGCCCGACCGCGTCGAAATCTCCATTCTTCAGCCGGAACTCGATTTCATGGTAGCAGCCGACGACCGCTCCCATCCTCAAACAGCCCTCGTCCCGGTGGCGAGCTTGCGCGAACGCCGCGAGGCGGGCCTGCTCGACAGCGCGTTCTTGGCGTTTTCCTACGTCGGGTTCGGCGCGTTGTTCCACTCTCTCGGTGGACGGCTCTCCTTCAATAAAGTGGACGCGGTTGTGTTCGCCGCGACGTTCTTCCTTCTCTACACGATCTATTTCTCGATCTTCACGTTCTTCGGCGGGGCCACGCCGGGCATGCTCTTGCGCGGCCTGTACGTTGTGCGCCTGGACGGCCGCCTGGCCGATACGCGCCAGCTTCTCTGGCGATCTTTCGGCTACCTGCTTTCCGGGGGCGCGCTGATGATGGGCTTCCTATGGGCGCTCTGGGACGACGATCATTTCACCTGGCATGACCGGATGTCTCACACCTATGTGACCGAAACCCTGCCGCTCGACATGTCCGATACGATTGAGGTAGGCGAGGCGCAGCAAACTTTCGCGCATAAGTAGCATCGGAACAAGGACGGTGCCGGGCCAGCGGGATTGATGTCGAGAATGGTATACTGGTGGTTCGCTGGAAGGTGAATCGGCACCTCTTTCGCAGTCGCGAGAGCATCTAAATATCGAAGCCAGCCGGGGCAGGCCGAAGGATAAGACATGAGCCGTCTGACCAAACAAATCGCACTAGCACTGTCGATCCTGGTGATCGCCTATGTGGCCGCGGGCTACGTCATGGGGCGCTCGACCGACGACAAGATATATCGTTCGCTTACGGTCTACAGCGAGGTCCTGGAGCACGTTCAGAAGGACTACGTCGAAGACCCGGATGTGCGACAAGTCACCATCGGCGCGCTTCATGGCTTGCTAGATTCGCTCGACCCCGATTCCAGCTACCTGAGCCCCCTCGAATATCAAGACTACAAAGAGAAGAGCCAGAATAAAGCGGAAGCCGGTGCGGGCGTGGCGCTCTCCAAGCACAACGGCTACATCATCGTGATTTCGGTTCTGCCCGATAGCCCAGCGCAAAAAGCGAACTTGCACACCGGAGACTATCTCGAATCCATCGCGGGCTTTACAACGAGCCAGATGGCCATCGGCCAAGCGCAGGTGCTCCTGAACGGCCCGGCCGGTTCGACCGTAAAGCTTGCCGTGATTCGACGCACGAAAGTCGAGCCGGAAGACGTCGACCTCGTGCTGGCGAAGACACCCGATCCGAAGATTGTCGAAGATCGCATCAACGGAGACATTGCTTACCTACGACTGCCGCTGCTCGACACCGCAGCGGTAAGCCGACTGCGCGATAAGCTCGTGCAAGTCGAGTCGAAGGGAGCGCACAAGCTGGTGCTCGATCTGCGCGATTGCGCAATCGGAACGCCAGCGGACGGTATTGCTGCCGCGCAGCTTTTCGTGCCGACCGGAACGATCACTTCGCTCAAGGGACAAACTGTCGCCGAGCAGACATTTTCAGCGGATGCGTCCAAGGTCGTCTGGAAAGAGCCGGTGACGCTTCTGATTTCAGGCGGGACCGCTGGCGCCGCGGAAGTTCTCGCGGGCGCGATCGGCGATAATCATCGCGGCGAAACGATTGGCGACCGGACGTTCGGTACAGCGTCTTTCCAAAAGGTCATTCAGCTCGAAGACGGCGCGGCTCTGATTCTCACCGTGGCTGACTATTACACGCCGGCTGGGAAGTCGATCGCGACTGATGGCGTCACGCCGACCATTCAGGAAACGGCGGACGACTTGGCCGCGTTGAACGATTTGCAGCAGTCAACAGCGCCGCCACCGGGCCAAGTTGCTTCCCCGGAAGATCCGCTCCTCAAGAAGGCGATTGACGTTCTTGAAGGCAGGACGGTTAAAAAGGCTGCGTAGCAGGTACGTGCCTGAACAACGGCTTCGCGATTTCATTGTGGAGCTGCTTGCCATTCCCGATAGTTTCTCTTCGCATTCAAATATTTCTGCGCGCGAGTTCGCTCGGACAAATTCACGCACGCGCGTCGCTGCGGGATTTTTCTTTGCCGGAGTCGCAATCCTGGCGATGTTCGTCGCAGGTTGCCGCAAGAAGCCGCTCACAAACTCTGAAATCCATGGAATCACCGAGGAGCTTGTTACTGCAGCGCAGAGCGTCGTTGACCGCCAAAGCGAAATTACAATCCGGCCGGAGACGCAGGCTGCCAGCGGCAAGCGAAGCGGCTTCACCGCGTATGGCTTATACATAAGGCTCAATGATTCGAGCCGCGAAAACGCGCTGGTTCAAGCGCTCGTCGCAGTCGCGCACAAACACGATCTCACTCGTGGGCCTCTTTCCTCAAGCGGCGGCAGCGACCAATTCGAACTATTCCGCGATTCGCAGCGCACGCACACGATTCACATCATAGAGCCGGTCGCCGCCGTCGTTCGACCTCGACAGCGGTTGCCTCCCGGCGCCGTGCGGCTTGCGATCATCGTGGACGATCTCGGCAAAGATATCGCTCCCGCGCGCGAGCTTTTCAAGCTGCCGTATCCGCTTACGGTCTCGATTATTCCGAATCTCTCCGATTCGACGGAAATTGCCGATGCGGCCTATCGGCGCGGCGATGAAATCCTGCTTCATTTCCCGATGGAGGCTTCGGAAGCAAGCGCAAAGTCGGAGGCCGTGGAGCTGCGAGTAGGAATGCAATCGCAACAGGTGAACGACATGCTGGATTCGATGCTCGCGTCGGTTCCGCACGCTTCCGGCGTTAATAATCATCAAGGCTCGCGCGCGACGGCCGATCCGGCGCTAATGGACGCGCTTATGCCCGCGCTGCGCCAGCGTGGATTATTTTTTGTGGATAGCCGCACGACCGTTGAAACCGTCGCTTACACCGCGGCGGAACGCGACGGCGTGCCCGCAACGTTTCGAAGCGCGCAATTTCTCGATGACGTCGAGACACGCGCGGCCATTCTTGCGCAACTCGATCGCGCCGCGTCCGATGCTAAACGCACAGGCTGGGCCGTCACCATCTGCCATCCGCATCCCGCCACGATCGCAGCCTTGCGAGAAGATTTGCCGCGCCTTGAAGCCCGCGGCATTCATCTAGTGTTTGTTTCCGATGTTGTGAAATAACGCAGCCAACTTAAGGGTGAGCCGCTTAATTGAGGATTTCTTGCGCGAGGCTGAATACGTGCTCGGCAATGGCGAGCGCTGACGTCAATCCTGGCGAATCAATTCCGATCAATTGGATCACATTCGATAATTCAGGGTCGCGCGTGATAATGAAATCCTCGATGCCATGTTCGCCCGGTGTCCTGAGCTTCGCGCGAATGCCTGAATATGCAAGGACGAGATCCTGCGCCTCGAGCACCGGCAGCATGGCTTTCGCGTTCTTCGCGAACTCTTCCACTGGCTCGCGGTCGCGCTCGTAATCGTTCTTGTCTTCCACGTAGCGCGCGGTCGGCCCGACAAGCACTGTGCCCGACAGAGTCTTCGTCAGATGCACGCCGAGGCTCAATCCATCCGCGTCCGGCAACGGATAGACGAGTCCTCGAACCAAATCCGATTTCGTCCGCACGATTTCGCAATATTCTCCGCGCACCGGCCAGATTCGATGCCGCGCGAGGCTCGATCCCATCATGGCCGCCACTTCGTCGGCAAAAAGTCCCGCTGAATTCACCAGGCATCGCGCCTCAATCTCGCCCGCCGCGCTCGTCACCCGGACACCATCTTTTTGGGGTTCGAGCCGCTCCACTTTTGCGTGGGTCACGATGTGCGTGCCCTGCTCCGTGGCGATGCGAGCGTACGCTTTCACCAGCTCCTCGCTCGAGACAATCCCGCTTGATGGCACTTCGATGGCTTGAACTGCCTCGATGTGCGGCTCGCGCGCCCGGATGGCCGCGCGATCGATCATCTGCATGCCTTCAACGCCGTTCTTCCGTGCGTTTTCCAGCAGCGCGGCGAGTTGCGGCGTCTGCGATTCGGTCACTGCCACAACTAGTTTGCCCGTGTTGCGGTGCGGCACGCCATGCGCCGCGCAGAATTCGTAGGTAAGCCGGTTGCCGCGCAGGCAATGGCGCGCCTTTAGCGATCCGGGCGGGTAGTAAAGCCCAGCATGAATGACGCCGCTATTTCGCGTGCTGGCGCCCATACCGACGTGCGGCATCGCTTCGAGCACGAAGACGTCGTCCCAATGCGCGGAGAGCGCTCGTGCAATCGCGCAGCCGACGACTCCGCCGCCGATAATGACGGCGTTGGCCTTGTCCATTTCTCAATTATCGCGGAAAGTTTTTGCGATCGCGCAGGATTTTTCTGCAGAAACGCGATTGCGCGGGCACAACTGCTGCCGCCCGAATGAATGCGCTCGCGAGCGCCGACAGAGAAAGAACCTTTCGGATTAAGGCTGGAATCCAACACTGCGCCATAGTTCCGCGCAGTCGTATACGGTGCCGCCGGTAATTACGGTCTTCACTTTGCGAATGTTGTGAATATTCTCAAGCGGATTCCCGTCAACGAGAATCAAATCCGCGCGTTTTCCTGCTTCGATCGTGCCGAGTTCGTTGTCGAGTTTCATCACGCGCGCTGGAACGATCGTCGCGGCCTGGAGCGCTTCCATCGGAGTGAAGCCCGCTTCGACGTATAGTTCGATTTCGCGATAGATGCTGTAGCCCGGAACGGTCTGGTCGGTGCCCGCGACGATGGGAATTCCGGCGCGATGCAGCGCTCCCACAATCGAAATCTCTTTCGCGAAAACTTTTCGAACCGTGCCCAGAACTTGCTCCGGCACTCCGCCTTCTTCTAGCTGCGTCCTCAACTCCGGCGCGACTTTCGCGACGCCTGGCTCGAAGCTGTCAATTGGCCGGTCCGGCCCGGCCGTGAAGGATTCAAAAACGACGAGCGTCGGATCGAGCACGGTTCCGTGCGCCTTGAGGAAATCGATTATTTTCAGTGCCTCGGGCGATGCGAGATCAATGTCTGCCTCCGCTTGCATTCGCTGCATCCGATTCGCGTCGGCCGGCAGCGGCTTAATCATGACGTCTGCGATGTAAGTAATGTGATTGATCTGGTCCATACCCGCGTTCACGCCATCGTATGCTGTCATGCCGAAAGGAATGTGGCCCGTGACGGTCATGCCAAGGCGGTGCGCCTCGGCCGCCACCGCGGCGACGTTGTCGCGTTTCACCGAGCTGTAAATTTTCATCTGCTGGAAACCGAGGCTGTGATAACGGTCCACCCATTCCTTCGCTTGCTCAGGATTATTCACGCGCTCGACGCCGATCGCGTAAGGACCGTCACCATCCACGATGCCCGCCGCAAGAATTCGCGGGCCAAGGCCGCGCCCTGCCGCCACCGCGTCGCGCACCGCGGTGATGAATTCGAGTTCGTTGCCGCAATCGCGAACCGTCGTCGCGCCCGCGGCGAGATAGATCGGGCCCCACTCGACTTGCTCGAAATGAGCGTGCATGTCCCACAGGCCGGGCAAAATCGTCTTGCCCGTTGCGTCAATCACCTTCATGCCTTTGGGTACTTTCACTTGCGCGCGCGGCCCAGCGGCGACGATTTTTCCGTTCTCAATTAAGATTGCGGAATCGTTCACCGGGGACTTGCCGGTGCCATCGATCAGCGTGCCGCCGACGACTGCGAATTTGTCGCTGCGTGCGCCGGAAATTTGCTTGCCGAGATCGGAGAGCGCGGACATGCCGTCTTCGCCGGCGCGCGCGACGAAAGTGCCGAGCGCTGGTTCGTAGCCCTCGCGAATCGCTTCGAAGTGATCGAATTCCGCGTCCACGGAGACTTCGGCGATGAGTTGCATGTCGGAATTGAACCAAAGCGTCTCGCGGCCCCAGATGAGGCCTTCGATCGTATAGCGATCGAGTTGTTCGGTGCGCCCCTTAATAGTGATTGAATCTTGGCCGCGCGGATGGATTCGCACTTCGCCGGTCGGAAAGGTTTTCAGCGATTCCGGCGAGCCGTGTTTTTTCCAGTATTGGACGAGGAGCATTTGCATGGTTGCGGGCGCGTAGCCTGCGATGGTGAAAAACTTTTCCGGGCGGGGCGTTTCGGTCCACGTTTTGTCAATCCGGCTGCGGATCGTGCCACCTTTCACTTCCACTGCTTCATCAATCGCCGCTGTGCGAGCGTTTCGGCCGGAAATACCGAAACTGAACGGATCGAGATTTTCATTCCCGCTGAAATTCGCCTTTAGAGGCACCGGAGTGCCGCGATCCGTAAACTTGAAATCGATGGAATAGGAGTTAGCAGCCGGGGCGCTTTGAGACGGACCTGCGGTGTAAGTTTCCTCCCCAATCGGCTGCTCAAATTTGTGTAGGCGGAATTTGGGGGACAGCGGCTGGGACGTGGAGCTCTGCGCGTGATCGCGCGCCGGGGATGCGTTCCCGATTCGCGCGGCGCCCGCGAAAACAAAGATTATGGCAAGCCCAACGGAAAGACTGCGGCGATTGATGGCGTTCAAAGCAGACCTCTCATGAACATTTTGTATTTCCGGTTAAGCATTATCCACATCCGGCCCAAATTGCGCGACGCAAGATTTCTCGCGCACGCATCGCGCGGCCGCCGGGAATACGTGGAGCGAAAGCCTTGATTTCGGCTCCGCCGCGGTTCAGTATTTCGTGCGCAGCACGCAAAAGAACAATACGGGAGCCACTCGCCACATGTTTCAAAATGTAATGATTAAAAATACGGTGATTCAAAATAAACTGATTCGAACTGCATTCTTTTGCGCTCTGCTTCTCGCGATTCCCACGGCGCTGACGGCGAGGCCACAGGAGCAGGAGACGCCAGCTGCTCCTGCTCGTCCTGCGGCCGCGCCGCACCCAAAGCCTGCGCGACCTGCTGCTGCCGGCCAGAAGCCGGCCGCATCCTCGACGCCGCAAATCCTGCCCGGCACGCCCGAAGCAAAAGCCGTGGCTGCTATGTTTGCGGTACACACTTTTGCGCAGGCCGATATTTCGCCCGATGGAAAGCAAGTGGCCTGGGTCGAACATTTTCCCGAAGCCAATGGCGCGGCCTCTGCGAATTCCGAGATTTACGTCGCGGAGGTGGAGAATCCCGCGGCGGCGCGGCGAATCACCGCTGGACTCGGCGGCGCGCCGCACTCCGAGGGCGATGTGGCATGGTCGCCGGACAGCAAGCGGCTCGCGTTCCTCTCCGATGCCGCGAAGCCCGGACAGCAGGAACTCTACACCGCGAGCGCCGCCGGCGGCGCCGCGCGAAAACTCACGCAACTCAAGGGCTTTCTTTCGACGCCAGGATGGTCGCCCGATGGAAAAACGATTGCGCTGCTCTTCATCGAGAACGCGGCGCGCGCGGCCGGGCCGCTCGTGGCGGAAACGCCGGACCTCGGCGTGATTTCGGATGAAGTCCACGAGCAGCGATTGACGCTTGTGGACGCGGCGAAAGGCACGGCGCGGCAGATTTCTCCGCCGGACATGTACATCTATGAATACGACTGGTCGCCGGACAGCACGCGCTTTATCACGACGGCGGCGAACGGCAACGGCGACGACAATTGGTACATCGCCGCGCTGTATACGATCGATGCGGCGAGTGGCGCATCGCAACTCGTCTACAAACCTGATTTGCAAATCGCAGAGCCGCGCTGGTCGCCCGGCGGCGGGGAAATCGCGTTCATCGCCGGACTGATGAGCGACGAAGGCTCGGTGGGCGGCGATATTTACGTTCTCTCGATCGACGGCGGCGTCCCGCGCGATATCACCGAAAAAATCAACGCGTCGCCGAGCTGGCTCACGTGGATCAATGGCGGGCGCCAAATTCTCTTCGCTGCGGCGGTGGACGGCAGAAGCGGAATCGCAAGCGTCGAAGTCGCGTCCGCTCAGTCGCGCGTATTGTGGTCCGGCGTCGAAACAATTTCGGCCAGCGGGTACGAGATTGGCCTCTCGTTGGCACGCGATGGCGAGACGATGGCCTTCATTCGCCAATCGTTCGTGCATCCTCCGGAAGTCTGGGCCGGGCAGATCGGCGATTGGAGCGTAATTACGAAAGCGAATGCCACGCTCGAACCGGAATGGGGCCCCGCGCAAAGCCTGCATTGGACGAGCGACGGCCAGCAAGTTCAGGGCTGGCTGCTTTATCCGCCCGACGTCGATCCGTCGCTAAAGTATCCGCTCGTTGTGGCCGTGCACGGCGGTCCGGCGGCAATGGTGTCGCCGAGGTGGCCGACGCAGTGGAGCTACACCGCCGCGCTGGTGGCCGCGGGATTTTTCGTGCTCGAGCCGAACCCGCGCGGGAGCTACGGCTCGGGCGAAGCCTTCACTCGCGCGAACGTGAAGGATTTCGGCTACGGAGATTTTCGCGACATCATGGCCGGAGTCGATCAATCGCTATCGATGGCGCCGATCGATGCGAACCGCGTCGGGATCACGGGGTGGAGCTACGGCGGATACATGACGATGTGGGCCGTGACGCAAACCGATCGCTTCCACGCGGCGATGGCAGGCGCGGGCCTCGCGAATTTTCAGAGCTACTACGGCGAAAATAAAATTGATCAGTGGATGATTCCGTATTTCGGCGCGTCGGTGTACGACGATCCCGCTGTGTACGCCAAGAGCTCGCCGATCACGTTTATCAAGAAAGCCACGACGCCGACGCTTGTGGTAGTTGGCGAGCGCGACGGCGAATGCCCTGCGCCGCAATCGTTCGAGTTCTGGCATGCTCTCAAGGCGAACGGAACGACGACTGAGTTTGTGGTCTATCCGAACGAAGGGCATCGCTTCGCGAATCCGGAGCATACCCGCGACGTCATCGCGCGAACGTTGGCGTGGTTCCGGCATTATTTGTGACGTGACGCGAGATTCCTCGGGCACTATTAGCGCTCAGATTCATCGCAGGCATCCGCGGCTGAAGCCGAAGAAATTGGAGCGCAGATATTTTCGGAGTGCTGAAGCGCTCCTCCCCCGCATGAATGCGGGGGCTCCCACCGAGATGCAAAACAGGCTCCGATAAGCGAGCAGGTGACGTCCCCCGCTGGCAACATCGAATCCAATTCGAGTTCAAAGGTGCGCCAGCCGCCGCTAATCGGACCAGGCGAGATAGCCGGGCACGATAATGCCAACGACGGGAACGATGAGCAAAATGCCCCACCAACTGGGTTTGTTCCGCGCTTCGGCAATGCCCATCCAAACGATAATGAACATCACGATGTTTAGCAGCGGTATCAGCAAGAGAACGATCCACCAGATTGGCTTCTTGGCGATGTTCAGCATCAGGATGATGTTGGCGATAGGTATCCAGGCGAGCCAGCCATTTTCGGTGTTGGTCTTGGTGGCGATAGTCATCAGCGCCAAAGCCGTATAGACGTAGCCGACCGCAACGAACAGCATGAACGTCGTTCCAAACATGCCTGCGAAAAGCATGCTTCTCGAATCCATGAGGCACCTTCCTTTCCGATAGGAGTCTCTTCAGTTTTGCTGGAACGGCTTGGCGCTGCCGGCACGATTGCAGCGATCCCGCCGCCGGATGCGCGTGACAAGCGTGATTCGCGCTCGAAGATCCGGCTGAGACTCTCGCCCTGGAGTGCCGGGTTGCGGGGAGCATACTCTTGCCGGTGTGGGGTTGCAATATTTCCCGTGCGCTCCGCGTGAATAGAACGGAAAAAGCGGCCGGTCTACCGACCAGCCCTGCGGGTGCTGTCACCATGCGGTTAGCTTCAGCGACGGCAGCGGTTTGGAGTTGCGGCACGGAAAGGAATGGCTGGAAGGACAGGTACGGACTGGTGGTCAAAAACTGGCCGGTTGTTCCGTAGCGGAGTGCATTTGCGACGCGTTACTCTGCCTTCAATGACCGCGCCTGTCCCGCGGTCGTGAGGAGGCCCATGTCACACTGGATAGGCACTACGACGCCGGCCGACGCCGGCATGGTTGAATTCAAAGAATGTTTACGGAGATTGCGCGACGGCAACACGTCTGACGCCCTGACGCACGCGCGGCGCGCGCTGGGAGTCGCACCGAAAAATCCATTTTATCTTTCGTATACGGGCCTCTTAGCGGCCGTGGAGGAGCGTCGCTTTGCCGACGGCGAAACGCTGTGCCGAGAAGCGATCGGCGTGAAATGCAATCACGCTCAGCTTTACCTGAACCTGGCCGAGGTCTATCACCAGGCCGGGCGCACTTCCGAGGCCATCGAGACGCTAGAGAAGGGACTCGTTTCCGCGGGGCGCGACTTCCGGATACGCCGGGCGCTTGAGAAGATCGGCTTGCGCCGCGGTCCGGTTCTTCCGTTCTTACATCGCAGCCATCCACTGAACCGCTCGCTCGGAAAATGGCGGCATCGGCTGTCGGGTCCGACGCAAGCGGAATAAGCAATTCAAAAGAGATTCCGGCGGAGCTTCCCTGGCAGTAGGAAAGAGCGGGTGAATGGAAGGTTCACCCGCTCTTTTTATTTCCGGCGAGCTCAGGAAAATCAGGTTGGGCCGAGAGGCAGAAAGTACTGCGTGCCTTTCACGGGCTGGCGCAGGCGGCGAAGGAGTTCCTGCAAATCTTCGCTGCGCTCGACAAAATCGATCTCCGAAGTATCCACAACGAGTAAATTCGAAGCCGAATAGTGAAAGAAAAAATGCTCGTACGCTTGCGAGACGGCCTCGACGTATTCCGGGGATATCTGCTTTTCGGCTGGGTCGCCGCGCTTCGAGACTCGCTTCCGCAAAATTTCCGGCTTGGCCTGAAGGTAAATCACTAAATCCGGGACAGGCAGCGAGCGCGCGAGCATGTCGAAGTAGCGCTCGTAGAGTTTCAGTTCTTCATTGTTGAGATTGATGTAGGCGAAAATCTTGTCCTTCTCGAAGAGAAAATCGCAGACGACCATCGAAGGATCTTCGTCTAGGCGCAGCTCCGAAAGCTGCCGGTAGCGCTCCATAAGAAAATACATCTGGGCGCGAAACGCAGAGCCGGGCTTCTCGCCGTAAAACTCGACGAGGAAGGGATTGTCCTCGCAATCAAAGATGCGGCGGGCGTGAAGGCGGTCAGCCAGAACTTTGGCGAGCGAGGATTTGCCCACACGGATGGGTCCTTCGACAGCGATCCAGCGGGGCGGCTTGAATGAGGGCTCGGTCACGGAGCGCGATTATAGCAGACGAGATTGCGGCGCCAGCGATGACTGCGTAGCTTGGTTGGCCGTGTGTTGCAGCAGTGACGCTTTGAGTTTCACCAGGAGCGGGCTATGGCCGTAATGATGTGCGTCAAGGCGTCGAAATCGCGCGTGTCAATCACTTCGGCGGGTGAATGAGCGTAGCGCAGGGGCCAGCCGAGTGCGATGTCCACGGAGCCGTAGCGCGTGAAAGCAGCTCCATCGTTGCCGCCGCCAGTAACACCGTATTGCACTGGAATTTTGTTCTGCTTCGCGAGCGCGATGAGGCGTTCGACGAGAGCGCGCGGAACCACATTCGAATTATCCACAGCGCGGATGACGAAGCCCTTGCCGAGTGGAGCGTCCGCGAAGCGCTGAGATTCGAGCGGCGAATCAGAACTCACGAATGTATCCACTGCGAAGACGTAGTCGGGAGCGCGATGTTCGGCCGCGAGACGCTTCGCGACGGCTGCGGCGCCAACTAGCCCGAGTTCTTCGCGCGTGGACCAGACAAAGGTGACGTCGCGATCCTTTAGATTTGGGCCGAGCGCCCAGACGGCGCCAATCAGCGCAGCATCTCCGACGCGATCGTCGAAGCTGCGGCCTATCGCGCGCGAACCGATGAGCGGACGGTAGTCTTTCGGAATCGTCACCCAATCGCCCGCGCGCACGCCCATTTTTGCAGCATCCGCGGCGCTGCGTGCGCCAACATCCACGCGAATCGCGGTTGAAGTATCGCTATCCTTCGGCCATTCAAAATTCGGCTGCTCCCAACCGCTCGGTAATTCGACGATGGCGTCATGCACGGTTCCATCGGACGAATGGACGAGCGCGGGATGCCCGGCGAAAAACCTCAATTCCCCGCCGCCGAGCCATTTCACTTGCAGGCGTCCATCGCCGGCAATCGATTCCACTTCGAAGCCTATTTCGTCCATGTGCGCGACTACGAGGATGCGCGCAACTTTCGGGTCTTTTGCATCGAGTGAGGTGGCGACATGAAGGATCAGATTTCCGGCATCGTCGGTTTCAGTTTTCGCCCAATCGGGAAGGTGGCGCTTGATCTCGTTGCGGACGGCTTCTTCGTGGCCGCTGGCGCCGTAAGTTCGGATCAGGTCAGCGAGCGTGTCCTGCGCATTCGCTTTCGAACTCGGTGCGCGTTCACTTATAGCGTTCGGCGACGGGTAAGCGACTGGAGAGGATTGCGGCGAGCCTTCGACGTAGGCGTGGAGGAGTTGCGCCAGCTTCGCGAGGTCAGCGGTGTCAATTATTTCGGCGGGCGTCGAGGACCACGCGGTCGCGATTCCCAGATGCACCGATCGGCCCGGCAATTGCGGCGCGAGAAGATAGCCGGGTGAGATCAGCGGCGCGGAATAATCCGTCACGACGGGAATTTTGCTGAGCTCGCCTAGCTGCTCGATCTCGGCGGGAAAGCCGGTGAGCGTTTCGCCTTTTTCCGTGAGGCCGAGGACAACACCGCTGCCGAGTTCGCGGCGCGGCGCGCGGCGGACCGTCTGCATTCCGGCGATCGTACCGCCGGAAATAAGCCGGCCGATGTAGAGCAATTCATCGGGATGAAGTTGATCGAGAATGCGCTGCAGGCCGCGCGAGCCTGTCCATTGCTGGACGACGAAGGCTACGGTCAGCGTGCCCTTCACTTTTGCGGGATCGAGTTCGCGCAGCATCTCCACGAGCGCGACATCGCCGAACCGATCGCCAATGCCGGCCGCGGCGGCATGGCTTCCAAGTTCGCCAAGATGGCGCACGATCGCGAGCGGGCTGAGAATATCCGCACCGGCGCGACGCGCTTCTTCCGGCGAACTCGCGCCGACGTCGACATATAAATTATCAATTTCGGTGGCTTCAGGCGTTTCGGCGCGGCCTGGCTGCAAGTGGACGGAAAGTCCCGCCACGGCACCCGAAATCCACTTGCCCTCCGCTGTTTCGAGGCGCACGGGTTGCGCGGTGTAGAGTTCGTTGAAGAGCGGCAAGTCGCGCGATTGCGGCAGGCGCTGGACGCGCAAATAGCCTTCGTCGGTGACGCCGCTGACGACATAGCCGGGCTCGTCCATCGGCGCGGCCAACATCCGGTGCGGGTTGCCGCTGCCGATCGTGACGATCACATCGCCAATGTTGTCGGTCTGCGGCGAAAATGATTTCAGGCGCTCGCGTATTTTGGCGGCGAGATCTTTTTCGTAACCCGGGACCGCAGGCGTTTCGACGAAATCGGTCAAATCCTGGCGCATATCTCCGGGAACGCGGCTTGCCGGCCCGGATTGGGCAGCGACGGGAGAAGACATGGCGGCGGACGTAATTGCAAACGCGGCGAAAACAATTATTGCTGAAACTCGATTCATCTCATGACTCCGTACGGAAATTAATTCTGACCTTCGAAACACCCACTACGTGCGGCAAATTTCGGCGATCAGGACTTCGCGGCGCTCGAGAGCACGACGCGCCGCGAGATTGAGGATGATCCAGTAAACGACGAGAGAAATCGCTGCAAGGGGCAGAAATATAAGTCCCGCAAGCCACACTCGCTGAAGATAGCGCGTTAGGAAAAAGACGCCCGCGGCAATCCCGACCACGGCGGCTTCGACACCCATGCTGACGAAAGCCGTTGCGCCGGTCGAGCGCTGGCGATTGAACGCGCCGAAATCGTATTTCTTCGGCGAGTAAATGGACATCATGTTCCCTGCCGCGAGATTTAAGGGCAATGCGAAAAGGAGCGCCGCGACAGTACCGAAAGTGACAGCAAGACTCGGCGGGCGATACAGCACAATTGTCGTAATGAGAACTGCGGACGTGACGAGCACGAGCACGGTGGAATGCGCGAGATTCTTCGCGAGCAGGACGTCGCGAAGCCGCACGGGAGCCGTCAGGAACATTTGCAGCCCGGGACCATCGGCGCCGAAACTGTTGTAGACGATGTTGGCCAGAATTAGAAGCGCGTACCCAGCGCCGATCGGGAACGCCCAGTCGGGAGCCTTGACGAGAAAACTGGGTTCGTGACCGCCGTGCGAAGGCATGAAGCGAAACATGGCCAGCACGAACAGTGGCATCACAAACGTGAAGATGATCGGTGCGCTTCGGAAGAGATAGTGAATTTCTTTCTCGAAAATTGCCGCCACGGGAGCCGGAAGCAAGTTCAGCTCCCATGCCGCGCGAACTTTTTCCTGATGACCGGCCGGTTCGGGCGCGAGCGATTCGTTCAAGTTTTCGCCGATGAACTGCGCGTGTAGGCGCGTCGCGAGGAGAGCGGCAATTCCGAGCGAATACGCGACGAGGGCAACGATAGAAAGCAAAGCGAACATCCGATCGCCTTGCAGCCCATTTGTCAGAGCCTGCTTCGCTAGACCAGGAGGCAGAAAATCCGCGATATGCAACAAGTATGCGTATCGGCTGAATGCGGGAGGACGATGCCGTTGCCATCGCGTCGCGATGGGCCCGATGAATTGAAAGCAGATCATCATCAGGAGAAACAGCACGCCCAAGGCTTCGCGAGTTCGCCGCTTCGCAAGCCAGCGCTCGAGCCACACGTACACGGCGCGAGAGAGCACCACGTTCAAGGCGCCAAAAATGAGTAGAGCCAGAAATGCCCACGGGAGAAGCGAGGCGTTCGCGATCCCAGCGCCCACAAACACTCCGAGCAACCACAGGATGCCTACGAGGGAGATGGGATCGAGCAGGCCAAATGCAAGATTGAGAATGTAGAAGGACGAGAACGGCATCGGAAATCTTAGAAGGTTAGCAAATTCAAATGGAGCAGAGAACGCGGAGCCCAGCACTGGATACATCTGCCAAAAACCGAAGATGCCCCAAAAAATAAGGCTGAAAAAGAATAACCGGTGGCTCTCGACCGTGAAATAGCTCGCCACTGCCAGCCCAACCGCGCCGCCGATCGAGAGCATCGTCATCGTCACAGTCGCGAAGACGCGAGAGAGAGCTTCGAGACGCCCGCGAATCGTTCGGAGCGAGTTGCGGAGAAGGCACCATCGCAACTCGGCGATGATGGCAAGCATTTGCGCGTTGCCGGGTCCGCGCAGTTCGGCCGCTGATCCCATGGGAGTCGCGCTCAGCCCAGCCATGTCAGCTCCTGATCGCCGAGCCCCGCGCCGCCGACAGTTGCAAGGAAAATCTGCTCGAGCGTGAGCTTCTCGTGCGGCCCGAGCGCAACCCCCGCGTCAGGCACGACGCCGGGACGCGCTTCCACGCCGCTGCGCAATTCGTCGAGGGAGCCTTGAGCGACGAGGCGCCCTTTGTGAATGATGGCGACATGGCTGCAGAGGCGCTCGACGATTTCGAGCACGTGCGATGTTAGAAAAATTGTCGCGCCGCGGCCGATCATCCGCTGGAGCATCGCTTTGATCGTTCCCGAAGCTACGGCATCGACGCCTTCGAACGGCTCATCGAGAAAAAGTACGCGCGGACGGTGAATGACGGCGGCGGCCATCGCCAACTTTTTCTGCATGCCGTGCGAATAATCGGTGATGAGCGACTTCGGCCGATCGCTCAATTGCATGAAATCAAGAAGCTCAGTGGCGCGCTGCGCGGTGGTCTTGCGATCGAGGCCGTACATGCGGCCGACGAAATTTAGATACTCGGAACCGGTCAGGCGTCCGAATAGCGCCAAGCCTTCGGGAACGACGCCGATTTGCCGTTTCACCTCCACGGGATTTTCTTCGAGATCCAATCCGAGGATTCGGATCCGGCCCTCGGTGGGGGCTAGAAGGCCCGTGAGCATTTTGATCGTGGTGGATTTGCCCGCGCCGTTCGGCCCCAGAAAACCGAAGAACTGGCCGGCGGCAACAGTCATCTGAATGTGGTCTACCGCGATGAGCGGACCGAAACGTCGCGTGAGGTTTTCGATCGAGACAGCGGGAGCATCCATGAACCCCCGACTCTAGCACAACGCCCGAGAGGGCCGGAAGCAGCGAGAGCGTGCAGCGCTAGCCGACGGCTGTGGGAACTTGCGCCGGCCGCGGGAAGAACGCGAGCACGGCGGGAATCTCAATGCGGAATGTCGCGCCGCCCTCGGGACGATTGAAGCCCGTGATCCTGCCGCCGTGTTCCTGCACGATTCCATAGCAAATGCTGAGGCCGAGCCCAGAGCCCTTGCCAACGGGCCTCGTCGTGTAAAAAGGATCGAAGACGCGCGCGGGTTCGACGAGGCCGGGACCCGTATCCGAAAATTCGATCACGACGTCGCCGCGCTCGCGCATGGTTTTGATGGTGAGCACGCCGCCGCCGTTGGGCTCCATCGCGTCCACGGCATTGCTAATGAGCTGGAAAAATACCTGCAGCAACTGATTCGGATCGCCGCGCACGGCCGGCAGAACGCCGCGATGCTGGGTCTCGATCTTGATGTTCTTGTCGCGAAGATCGAGCGTGCGCAATTGAATCGCTCCCGCGACGACGGTCGACAGATCGAGCAACTGCTTCTCGGCCGGCTTCTGGCGTGCAAAGCTGAGGAGATTATTCACGAGCTCGCGTGTTCGGCGCGCCTGATCGCGAATTTTCTCGGCAAGATTACGCGCGCGAGGGCCAGCGGAAGGTTCGTCGGCGAGCAATTCGGAATAGCCGAGTATGGCGGCCAACGGATTATTGATCTCGTGGGCCGCGCCTGCAGCAAGCTGGCCGAGAGAAGCTAGTTTTTCCGTTTGCACAAATTGACTCTGGAGACGTTTCAAATTTTCGAGTGAATCGCGAAGGCTCGAGACGAGCCGCAGACGCTCCTGATCCACGAGATGCTGCCGGAGAAAGACCATTCCCGTGCCGACGACCAGCGCGGCAAGCGTGAGAACTAGGCGAAACTCGCGCACCGGCGCCGGAGCATCGCTCATGAACTGATTCCAGGCCGCCAGCAGCGGAACAAAAAGCACGCCCGCGATCGCGAGCCGTTGCGGCCATTGCGCGCCGCCGTGATGCGTTTGAGGCTGCGGTTCCGGCGCGAGCGTGACGCGCTGGGCAATGACGCCAAGCGTGGCGAGCCATAAGAACATAAACACGTAGGGCGCGTAGTAGATGCTGCCGGACGAAAACGTGCCCGCGAGCGTCGCTGAAGCAATCACCAGAAATCCGATTGTGTGGAGCGCCGAAATACCAATCAGTTGAGCGTAAATTCGCCGCCACGCGCCGCGAGATCGAAAGTAAACGTACGCGAGGCCCGAAAGATAAACGACGTTCTCGCCGGCGTAGGCCTGCCAGCGGCGAATCGTGAGTAACTCGGGGTTCGGCGATACCGCAACCCACGGCAGAGTCGTGAACGAATACACGTAGAGCCACGTTGCCGCGAGAAGCAGGAAATCGAGCAAACCGTAGCGAAGCGTTTCGCGCATTCCTCGCGTGTGCGGCTGAATGGCAATTGCGGCCATGAACGGCACAGGATGAAGGAAAAACGCGATGCTGCCGAGATAAGAAAAGCGTGTCGGCGCATGCAGCACGAGTTCGCGGTAGGTCCACGAAAGCGATCCGACCAGCCACAATCCGCAACCGGCAGCCAGCAAAATCCAGAATGTGTTCGTACGCCGGTAGGGAGTGTTGGCATTCGAAAGGAGGCACGCATTGGCGCCTAGCGGCAGCAGGCACATCAGAATGTCACTAAGTGTCGCTCGAATCGTGCCGTGTGGAAGCATGAGCGCCATGACGACAAATCCGCCTCCGATCACGAGCCAGGCGGTGAGAAGAAGCGAATTCCTGGAGGATTTGGCCGCGGGTCCCATTCACGGCAAGCTTACCGCACTCGCTCGTACGTGCCGGTTTCGAATGTCGCGGGGTACGCCGAATAAATTACGGGCCTCGAAGTACTTTTATACTAGTACTCGCGACCGATCTAGGCGGCGCATGAAATTCTGTCCCTACTAGGCAATTGCGCCGTGTCCTCGAGTGAAATCCGCGAATGTTTTGCCCTGCTCCGCCAAAGATTTAAGCAAGGGTGCGGGCTCCCAAATTTCGCCGTGCTGTTCCTGGAATTGGAGGACGCGGTCGTAGACTTTTTTCAGCCCGACCGTGTCGGCATACCACATGGGCCCCCCGCGATATGCGGGAAACCCGTATCCATTGGCGTAAATGATGTCGATATCCACGGCGCGCGACGCGAATCCCTCTTCGAGGATGCGGGCGCCTTCGTTGACCAGCGCATACACGCAACGATCAACAATCTCGTCATTCGAAATTTTTCGCTGGGAAATTTTCGCCTCAGCGGCCCACTTGCGTACGAGTTGCTCGACTTCCGTATCCGGCGTCGCGCGGCGCTGGTCGTCGTACTTGTACCAGCCCGCGCCGGTCTTTTGGCCGAAGCGCCCCATTTCGCAAAGGCGATCGCCGGCGAAGGCCTGGCGTATACCGGGCTTTTCGAGGTGACGATGTTCTTTTCGGATGCGCCAGCCGATGTCGAGCCCAGCGAGATCCCCCACCGCCAGCGGGCCCATGGCCATGCCGAAATCGTATAGCGCATGGTCGACGGCTTCGACACTTGCGCCTTCCTCAACGAGGAAAACGGATTCGCGAACGTAAGGATGGAACATGCGGTTACCCACGAAGCCGCGGCAATTACCAACCAGCACGCCGATTTTCCCGAGCTTCTTCGAGAGCTGCATCGCAGTGGAGATCACTTCTTTGCTCGTCCGCTTCCCGCGAACAATTTCGAGGAGGCGCATCACGTTCGCGGGACTGAAGAAGTGGGTGCCGATGACGAACTCGGGCCGGGACATGGCCGATGCGATTTTGTCGATGTCCAGCGTCGAGGTGTTGCTAGCGAGAATCGCGCCCGGTTTGCAGAATCGATCGAGCTCGCTGAAAACCTGTAGTTTCAACGCCAGGCCTTCGAACACGGCTTCGATGACCATATCCGCATCCGTGAAGCCTTCGTAGTTAAGGACGGGCTGGATGAGCTTCAGCCGTTCGTCTACAAATTGCTGCGTGAAGCGCCCACGCGCCACCGAACCCGCATAGTTTTTTTGGATGTTGGCCATTCCGCGATCGAGCGCGGCCCTATCAGCTTCTTTGAGAAGGACGGGAATTCCGGCGTTCGCAAATACCATGGCGATGCCGCCACCCATCGTGCCCGCGCCGACTACCGCGGCGCGATTCACCGGAATCGTGGGTGTGTCTTTTGGCACGTCCGGGATTTTCGCGACCTCGCGCTCACCGAAGAAAACGTGAATCAGCGCTTTCGATTGATCGGAGAGCAAGCACTCCATAAAAAGTTTTCGTTCGAGCTGGCAGCCTTCATCGAACGGCAATTTCGTGGCTGCTTCGACGGCATCGATGGCAGCGAGCGGCGCGATCACTCCGCGCTGTTTCTTCCGCGCCGTTTCGCGGGCCGCGGCAAAAATCGCGCTATTTTCCTGCGGCGTGCCGAGTTTTTCATTTCGATCCCGTGTTTTCGGAATCGGCTTCCCGGCGATTTCGAGCGCGAATGCAACAGCTCCTGAAAGCAGGTCGCCTTCGATCAGACGATCGACGATTTCGAATTCCGCTGCTTCCGTTGCCGGAATGGGCTTGCCCTCTACGCACATCGCAAGAGCTTTCGCGACTCCAGCGAGGCGTGGGAGCCGCTGCGTTCCGTGCGCACCGGGAATAATGCCGAGCTTCACTTCAGGCTGCCCGAGCTGCGCGCCCTGCGCCGCGACTCGGTAATGGCCGGCCATCGCAAGCTCGAGGCCGCCGCCAAGAGCGTTTCCATGAATCGCCATCACCACGGGCTTCTTGCAGTTTTCAATTCGAGTGAGGACATCCGGGAAACTCATCGTGCCGCTTGATTCGCCTGCTCTCAATTTGTCGAATTCTTTTATGTCGGCGCCGGAGACAAACGTGCGACCCGCACCAATGAGCACGGCAGCTTGCACGGTGCCGTCCTCGTTGATCTGCTCGATTGCCCGCGCGATGCCTTCAGGCACTCCTGGGCTGAGCGCGTTGACCGGCGGATTGTTGATGGTGATGACGGCGATGGCGCCGTCTTTCGTGAGTTGGACCAGATCGCTCATAGAAGATGTCTCGTTCCCTTCTTCGCGGAGAGCAAGATTGCGTTAGCAGCCATACCAGACCCTAATCCGCATCGCCTGCGCAGTCACGCAGTAGCTCACTTGTTCCGCGTGGCACAGTCTACGAGATTCGGAATCAAGTTGCCGAACCGATCTTAATGACTCCGGGGATCATTTTTCCAGAGCGCACCGCCGTGAGGCTCCTATATTCAATACCTTAAATCTTCCTAGGAACGAACGGTCGCACGCAACCCAGATTCCAAATAACGGAACGGGACACCGGCTAACTCCGACGAATAACATGTACTCAGCCGGAGCCTCCAATCGAAACAAGAAATGAGTTCGTGTCGGGAGAAACTGTAGGCTCCAGGCAGAGGGCATAGGAACGCCGGTTGAAGCTTGCAGGTAAGCCCAATAAGGAGTTGCCGAGTTTTCCACAGGTGGCTGTGAAATTCACAGGCTGCCTTCCCCTTGCGTTTCTCTTTTCGGTCCTTATTATCGCATTCTAGATTCCCGAATATATCGGCGTGCCGGGAGGGGAACCGGCCGCATACGAGTAGGATTGTCGCTGAGGTCAAATACCATCTCGTTGCCGACTGGTTGACGGGCGATAGTTTTCGGAAGCCGCCTGGGCGAAAATTTTAAGGATGCGTTTGGGGAGGGGTGTACCACAAGGCTTTGGGGACCTTGTGCCTAGGCCCGATTTGGGTGGTTGGTGGGCGTGTCCTGATGCGGAACCGAGGCGAAATAGAGATTCGTCTCGCGTGCGGTTTCGCCGTAGTCGGGCTAGATCTGGAGCGCCTAGATCAAAAACGTCGGCTGAATCCGTAGCAATGGATTGCATACTTCAGCCTCAGCGATTCCCTAATACTACAGGCCCCCTCACATCGCGAGTAACAGGGCATTCATAATGCGCGCTTTAGCGCGGTTTTCGCTTGGAAGTCAAAGTGCCTCGACTTCTGGATACTAGTGTGTGCTAGTCGTTAACGGGGGATGTTATTGACGACTCAGTACTACTAGTCCCCATAAGCCTTGATGGGGCTGTTACGAGCATGGGTGTGGAGTCGTCTCTTTTCGAGATCCGGTGAGGAGGATAAGTCCGTGACAAGGATAAAATCGCTTGGGATATTGCTGTCGGTTTTGTTTCTGATTGCTCCGGCGAACGTCTTCGGCCAGAAAGGCCCGTCGTCGCAGCCTCCTACAAACCCAAACTCACCCGCCG
This sequence comes from Candidatus Acidiferrales bacterium, assembly GCA_049279675.1. Lineage (GTDB taxonomy): Bacteria > Acidobacteriota > Terriglobia > Acidiferrales > UBA7541 > Palsa-147. Next base: position 33,938 of record JBAPOP010000168.1, on the reverse strand, counting down.
CCTCGAACAGTACGGCGCAATCCGACGCGGACCGGCCAGCTCTTGAGCACAGGTATCCTCGCTATCGCGTAATGAGAGATGACATCTTAAATGTGTCATTTCCTCTTTCGCCGGAATTGAATCAGTCGGTATCCGTTCAGCCAGACGGATACATTACGCTGCTCAATATCGGTACTGTTTACGTTCAGGGAATGACCGTCCCTGAGATCACGGAAGCCCTCAAGAAGGCTTACTCAAAGACTCTCCACGATCCAATCATCGACGTCGACTTGAAAGATTTTCAGAAGCCGTTTTTCGTAGTTTCGGGGCAAGTTGCAAAACCCGGACAATACGACCTCCGGTATGACACGACCGTATCCCAGGGAATCGCCATAGCCGGCGGGCTCGTACCCACCGCGAAGACGCAACTTTTCATTTTCCATCGCGTTTCTTCCGGAACGATGGAAGTCAAGAAATTCAACCTGAAAGAAATTCTCGACGGGAAGAACGTGAATGAAGATGCTTTCCTGCAACCCGGCGACATGATTTTCATTCCAGAAAAATTCATAACGAATTTCAGGAAGTATGTCCCATACAACGTCGGGCTCTACGCGACGCCGACCCCAGCGTGGTTCTAGTTTCGATGGCGGCGCAGCGGCTGCGCCGGAACGGCTCTGATCAGAATTCAGGCAAGTGACGAGACGGAGGGATGACATGAACGAAGTGAACTTCCAAAACACATCAGGCAAGGCAACCTCGGAAACGACGATGCGAGACATCCTCGCACCGCTGTTTCGTCACCGGCGCTTGTTGGTTCTCTCCTTCTCCGGAATTCTCTTGGGTGCGATCATCGCAGCCTTTTTCCTGTCGAACCGGTATGAGGCCAGCATGGAAGTCCTTGTCAATCGCGACCGGATGGATCCGGTCGTGACGACGGAACAATTTACGCAAACAGCTTCGGTTGCGCCTCCGGTGACGGAAGAAGAGGTCAATTCCGAAGTCCAGCTACTGCAGAGCGAGGACTTGCTCAAGAAGGTCGTGCTCGACAACAGGCTTCAGGACAAGGAGAGGGATTCGCTCTGGGCGAAACTTATGCCCAAGCAGGACGAGTCCACCTACGTTTCCAAGGCCGTCGAGCGCCTGGGGAAGAAGTTGAAGGTCGAGGCACTCAAGAAAACGAACATGATTGACGTCAGCTATCAATCAGGCGACCCCCAACTCTCTTATGGCGTGCTGAATACGCTTTCTGCCGCATACCTGGATAAACACGCCACCGTGCACCGGCCGGTGGGCTCCTATGATTTCTTCGCGAAAGAAGCGGACAAGTACCAAACGGCGTTGCAGGAATCGGAGATTCGCCTGACAGATTTCGGACGCGATGAAGGGGTTGCCGCTCCGGATATCATCCGCACGGATCTGGCCCAACAGGTTGCCAATTTCATCGCGACGTTTCATTCCACTGAGCAAGCCATCTCCGCGGACCAGAAGCGAATTCAAGATGAAGAAGCGCAGCTCAAGGTGACGCCTGCAAGATCGACCACCATGCAGGTATCCAACGCGGCAGACGTTCTCCTTCAGCAACTCGAGGCTAACTTGCTGGCAGCGCAGTTGAAGCGCACTCAGCTTGCCATGAAATACGACGCGAACTATCCACTCGTGAAGGAAGCCGACCAGGAGATTTCCGAGACGCAGTCTGCAATCGCTGAGGCGCAAAAAACTCAGTATATGAACCAAACGACTGACCGGGATCCCACCTACGAGTTCTTGAGGGAAGACGTTGCCAAGACGAAGGCGGATCTCGCTTCTCAAATGGCGACTGCAGGCTCCCTGAACAGCAGCATCAATTCAATGAAACTTCAACTCGTCGATTTGGATCAGAAGTCTGTCAAGCAGGCTGATTTGGTTCGCGACGCGCAGGCAAATGAAAGGAACTACCTTCTTTACCTGTCCAAGCGCGAACAGGAGAAGACTTCAGACGCGCTCGATCTAAAGCGGATTGCCAATGTCTCTATCGCCGTTCCTCCAAGCGTGCCGGTGTTGCCCGCTTACAGCGCAACGCTGGTGCTGTTTATCGGCCTGTTGCTCGGTTTGTTCGTGAGCGTGGGCGCGGCATTCATGGCCGAATATCTCGATCCGTCGTTCCGTACCCCGGCGGAAGTGAACGACATTCTAAACGTCACGGTTCTTGCGTCCGTTCCACGACGAGCTGCCTAGACGATTGAGTATGGTCCTCGACTTCTACAAACTTCGGAAGCAGCCGTTCGGGGTCACACCCGACCCTGCATATCTCTATCTCAGCGAAACGCATCGGGAGGCGCTCTCTTCGCTCCTCTACGGCATTTCGGCTGGACGGGGATTCATGACGTTGATCGCCAAGCCCGGCATGGGCAAAACCACACTCCTGTTCGATCTCATGCGCACGTTGGGAAACTCGGCGAAGACGGTCTTCCTGTTTCAGACTCTATGCACGCCTGTCGATTTCCTGAGTGCGTTGCTTGAGGATCTCGGCATCAAGGACCACGACGGCGACATGGTCCGCATGCAGGCGAAGTTGAACAAGGTTTTGCTTCGGGAATATTCGCGTAAAAGGCGTCTCGTCGTTGTTATCGATGAGGCTCAGAACCTCGATGACTCCGTTCTGGAAGTCGTGCGGATGCTTTCGAATTTTGAGTCTCCCAGCGAAAAACTGATACAAATCGTACTTACGGGACAGCCACAGCTCGCCGACAGGCTTGCGTCTGCCAAGTTAGTCCAGCTTCGCCAGCGCGTTTCAATTGTCTGTCGTTTGAAACAATTCAACGTTGCGGAAACGGCGCTTTACATCGACCATCGCTTGCGTGTGGCAGGCTACAAGTCCGAAACTCCTTTGTTCACTGACCGCGCTGTGGCTCTAATCGCCAAACTCAGTCAAGGAATTCCACGCAATATCAACAATATTTGTTTTAACGCCTTGTCTCTTGGCTGCGTCCTCAAACAAAAGACCATCGACAAGAAGGTGATCCAGGAAGTGCAAACTGACTTGGACCTGGAAACCCTTAAGACCGAAATCGATCTGAGCCCTACGGCGCCGGAACCCCGATGGAACTTCGCCGTATCGCTCGCTCCGCAAGTGAGAGAATTATTGCGGCAGATCAGAGTGCCGCAGCAAGTAAAAGATTCATTGAAGCAGATCAGGGTGCCGCGATTTGCGATCGCCGCCGCCGTTTTGCTTGCGTTGAGCTGGCTCTCAATCCGGCCGAGCTCCCAAGTCGTTCACGCGACCGCTCCGCAGCCTTTCGCACCGTCCGAGAAATCCGCCAGTACTGGAATCGCGGGTCCCCGTTTGGGCGTCTCGAACGCCGCTTCGAGCGCCAAGATCGTTGCGGGAGCTCCCTCAGGTGTCGCACCAACGGAAAAATCACGCGGTCTTGGAATCGAACGCGGAGCGGCCCCGCCAAAATCGACTGGTGACGACGCGCTGGAGGCAACTCGATCCGTCCGTGCAAACCCGAATCAAACGCTATCTGAAATTTGCGTTCATTACCTCGGAAAATACAACGAACAAATACTAGCTGAACTTGAGAAACTCAACCCGAGGTTGAACGATCCCGATTTCATTATCTCTGGGCAGCAGATTCGAATTCCTTCGGCGACAGAAGTATCCGGAGAGTCTCATGCCGCAGTCGAGCAGGCTCCGAATGTTTCGACCGTAAATGGGGAGAAGCCATGAGCAAGAACTATGAGTTGATCCAGCAGGCAGCAATGAACCGGCAAACAGCGCCGAGCGCCGATGAGAGCCCCGCGCCATCGTTCAGCAAGAGGAACGGCCATGCGAACGGGAACGGGAACGGCCGGAAGAATGGGCATGACCTGGATCTCGATCGGCTCGCAAGCGAAGAGTCTTCAAAGCTGATTCAACGAGTTTTCCTCCGCCACACAGAGGAATCTCCGCGCGTCGTCGAGTTCGCGGGGATCGACCACGGGAATGGCTGCAGCCTGATTTGCGCACGCGCGGCAGAGGTCCTGGCCAATGATTATCCGGGATCCGTCTGCGTAGTGGACGCGAATTTCCGGACCCCTTCGCTCTCCCAGCTGTTCGGCGTGGAAGACCGCCGAGGGCTCGCCGATTCACTGGTCCAGGATGGGCCTATTCGAGATTTCACTCAGCAGCTCCGCCCCGCCAACCTATGGCTGCTCTCGAGTGGATCGCTCGCAGCCGACTCACCCGGTCTCTTGAACTCGGAGCGCCTGAAGACGCGATTGGACGAATTGCGCAAGGAGTTCGATCACGTACTCATTGACGTTGCGCCACTCAGCCCTTACGGAGATGGTTTCGCTCTTGCACCGCTCACCGACGGAATCGTTCTGGTGTTGGAAGCAAATTCCACGTATCGGGAATCGGCCCTAAGGGTGATTGAAAGTTTGCGAGCGAGTCAGATTCAGGTTCTCGGCGCGGTATTGAATAAGCGCACGTATCCAATTCCGAAGGCGCTGTACGATCGGCTCTGAAGAAAAAAGTTTCGAGTAGGGGGAGGCCTTCGAGCCTTCCGATATTCGTCCGCCGCGGACAGTGGAAGTTGGGGCAGCGGACGAGATCAGGATTGAGCCCGGGGCCTTGTTGTGAAGTAAGACGCGCGGGATTTCCATTCGACGACAGGGAGCCACTGGCACTTGTGACTCACAACGGCGGAGCCATGTTCAGCACAGATGCCCATATAGGGATAGATAGTCCAGTCCGAACACCGGCGCCGGATGCGGCCGTGCACCCGTGGTTCGCGGTACAAACTCGCCCGCGCCACGAAAAGAAAATCGCATCGAGCTTAAGAGAGAAGCGTGTTGGTGTCTTTCTCCCCATTGTCTCCGTTCTCCACGACTGGAGTGACCGGCGTCGTTGGTTGCAGCTTCCGCTCTTTGCAGGCTACGTATTCGTTCAGATCCCCGATGCGCTCGAGGAGCGAATTCGGGTGCTTCGAACTAACGGAGTCGTAGGCCTGGTAGGTCCACGAGGAGTGGGCGCGCAAATACCGGAGAACCAAATCGCGGCAATCCGGGCGATTGTGGAACAGAAAATACCCTTTGTCTCGCATCCCTTTCTCAACATTGGACAACAAGTTCGAATCCGCGGGGGCAGCCTCGACGGGCTGGAAGGAATTCTTGTGGCGAGAAACGCCGATCGTAGCCTAATCATTTCCGTCGAAATTATTCAAAGATCCATCGCCATACAGATCACCGGATATCAGGTCGAAGCGTTCTAAAGGTGGTTACGCCAGCTGCCGTCTAGTTCACTCTGCACTTCTCTCAATGCTGCCAGTTGAGTTCTCAAATCCCAGGCGCGGCAAACTTCGACATGCGGGCTCTTACATTCCCGGATGAGTCTTCAACGATTGTGGCAACGACTTTGATGCAAACGCGGAGAGAGATCAATTGAATCCAGCCAGGCGTCGATTGGGGACAAACATTGCCAAGCTGGTCGACCTCGGCCTGCTAGGGTTGTCGCTTGGTTTCACAACAGTTGTGATCGTGTTGAAGCGGGGAAGTATTTCACTCCACGATCTTTTCACCTTCCCAGTCAAGTTCGGGAATTTCCTCTTTCTTGTTGCTCTTTTCTTCCTTTGGCATCTGATATTTTCCATGTTCGGTCTATATGAATCGAAGCGGCTGTCCACGCGCCGCTCGGAAGTCATTGACTCTCTGAAAGCAATTACGCTCGTTACTTTGACTTTGCTCTTGCCCGCGACTTTCTTGGCCAAGCGAACCATCACTCTGTCGTTCCTTGCTCTCTTCTGGTTGTCGAGTTTGATCCTGGTGATCGGAGTGCGTCTGGCGGTCCGATACGTCCTCGCATTCATGCGAAGGCGGGGACGGAATTGCCGATATATTTTGATTTTGGGAACAAACTCACGCGCCGTTGAGTTCGCCCAAAGAATCGAAGCGAAGCCCGAGTTGGGTTACCGTGTGGTTGGGTTCGTGGACAACGATTGGGCCGGCAGAGAAGAATTTCTGAGAGTAGGTTACAAGGTCTGTTGCAATTTCTCGGAACTCGCCGCGTTTCTCCGTAAAAACGTTGTCGACGAAGTCGCGATCTATCTTCCCTTGAAATCGTTTTACGAGCACGCCGCCCAGGTGGCCGCGCAATGCGAGTTGCATGGCATCCTCATGCGATTCAACTCCGATATTTTCAATTTGAAGATAGCGAGGTTTCGAGCCGAAGATTTTGAAGGCGATGCGCAAATCATGGCGACGTCGGATCGCCAGGACGGATGGCCTTTCCTGGTGAAGCGCATCCTGGATTTCATCATATCCCTTACTCTCTTGGCGGTGCTCGCGCCTATTTTCCTGATCATCGCGCTTTTGATACGTTTTACCACCACTGGCGCCGTCTTGTTTCGGCAGGAGAGAGTGGGTCTGAACAAACGTTCATTCATGATGTACAAATTTTGCACAATGTATCCGGATGCGGAACAGGTTCAGGAAAAGCTGCTTGAACTCAACGAGATGACAGGTCCCGTGTTCAAGATCAAGAACGACCCGAGAGTGACGTCGCTCGGGCACTTTCTGCGCAAGACCAGTCTCGACGAACTCCCTCAGCTCTGGAACGTCCTGAAGGGCGACATGAGTTTGGTCGGGCCGCGCGCAATGTCCATGCGGGACTACCGTCATTTCGATGAAGACTGGCAGCGCCGGCGCTTCAGCGTTCAGCCGGGAATCACCTGTCTATGGCAGGTGAACGGCAGGAATTCGATTCCCTTCGAACAGTGGATGGAATTGGATATGCAATATATCGATAAGTGGTCTTTGTGGCTGGATCTGAAAATACTCGCGCGAACGATTCCGGCGGTGTTGAGAGGTTCGGGTGCTGCCTGACTCGGATGCCGCGAGCCTGTCTTTCACTATGTATCCGCTTGAAAATCAAAATGGCCTAAGCGAGATATTTCCGGATATCGCCAGCCGCAGTGCTCGTTCTGCGTCAAAAATGCATAATCGCCGGTCTGGAGAGAACACATCTACGAAAAACGATGCGATGCTGGCGAAGGGTGTGGCCGATTTTCTGTGCACGCTGTTCCGGCTTCTCGACGAGTCGGAAATTCGCTATTGCGTGCTTCACTCGTGGGAATTGCTTCCCGAAGAACTGATCAGCGATTTGGATTTGGCGGTCCATCCGTCGGACAAAGCCAAGCTCCCAGCTATATTCGAAGCTCTTCGTCAACAAGGCTATGCACCGATTCAGTGGGGAAACTATCTAACGGGCGCGCATAGTTTTTATTTCGTTTGCCAAACCACATCATCACTGAAAACAGCAGCTGTTGACATCATTTTCGAGCACCGACGCGGAGGATTGAGCCTCGCAACCGGAGAAGAACTGGTGCGGGGGCGCTTGCGGCATGGCCAGTTCTGGATCCCATCACCCGAGACTGAGTTTGCGTACCTGCTGGCAAAAAAGGCATGGAAAGGCGTCGCATCGCTCTCGCAAGCTCAGCGGTTGAAAGAACTCGTGCAGCAGTTGGGGCGCGCGAACGCGGAAAGAATTGCAGCCCGCATTTTTCCAGTGAAATGGAAAACGAGCGTGGTCGAAATTTGCGCGAACGGCACGGCAAATACGGAATTAGATCACCTGCGCCGTGAATTTTGGCGCATGGGTTTGGCTCGACATCCATTTAGCATGATTCGACACCTCACACAGGAGTGCCAGCGCGGCGTTCGAAGATCGATTCACGCGACTGGCATTCTAGTTTCAGTCTTGGGCCCCGATGGAGTCGGAAAGAGCACACTGATCGAAAGCCTCCCGGACGCATTGGGCTCGAGTTTCCGCCGTCGACGGCTCTTCCATTGGCGTCCGCAGGCGTTCGCTCGGAGAAAGAACAATGATCCGGTGACCGACCCTCACGGTCAAGTTGCGCGAGGACCGCTGATTTCGATGGCTTATCTCTCCGCATTCTTCATCGATAACTGGATCGGCTATCTCTTCGTGATCAGGCCTTTGATGATTCGATCCGGCTTCGTTCAGTTTGATCGTTATTTCCACGATGTCTTGGTGGATCCGCAGCGCTACCGGTACGGCGGGCCGAGATGGTTTGCCGCAATGCTTTCCCGCCTTATTCCCGAGCCTGACTTAGTGATTCTTCTTGACGCCGATGAACGTTCGATTCACGCGCGAAAAGCTGAACTTCCCGTGCCCGAGATCAAGCGCCAACGGCAGGCGTACCGTGAGTTGCGATTCAAGCGATCTCGTGAAGCTTTTGTCTCAACGGACAATGGAATCGACGCGACGCTCCTGGCATCAGCTCTCGCCGTGACGGAATTCATGCAGCAGCGATTCAACGAGAGAATCGGTGCTTGGGAGAGGTTGCCACAGTGAGAAGCGTGGCCGTGGCGAGGGAGGCAGCTTTCCGCTTTCAGGGATCGGCAGACATGCTCGAAGAGGCACTCCGAATCTTCCTCGGTTTGAATCCGGAGGATCCGCTCCCAGTTGCCGACCACCTGCGCGAGAACGGAGATGCGCTGCCTAATGCGGTGATCTCCTGGAACGCAGCTCCGGCGATGTCCAAATCGTTGGCGCGCCTGGGCCACCCGCGACAGCATCGTTTCGCCATACTCCCGTCGCGAAATCAGCCGCGGTGGCTCTTGCCTCTGACAAGCGACCGGAGAGCAATTGACGGATTCGAACTCTACACTCCGTATTCGCGCGCGACGCGCTTGATGAAGGCTCTCGTCGTTCACGTCCGGGCAACAGGTTGGGAGGGCTGGGTGCGTCATAGCGTGCTGGTAGCGGCCCGCGCGCCTTTGCCGATTGAGAAACTCGTGAGCGAAATTACGGGTGAGAAGCACGCCACGTTCGCATTTTCCTTGGGCACGCCGGGCTCGGTTCAGAAGTTGACTGTTCAGGTGATGAACGGCGACGGCGCGATTCTGGGCTATTTGAAGATGCCGCTGAAGAGCGGTGCCGAACAGCGCTTGCGCCATGAAGCGGATGTTCTTCAGAAACTTCACAGCTTCCCGAAGTTACGCGCTCACATCCCGCGGCTCCTTTTTGCAGGCGCATGGGACGGCCGGTACGTTGTGTTTCAGTCTGCCATCGATGGTGAGGCCGGACCGGTTCGCTTGACGCAAAGTCACGACGAGTTCCTCAGGATTCTGCATAGTTGTGAGCCGTCGATGCGTCCCGGGCGAAAGCTGGTGCAAAGAATCGGTCAACGATGGAACAAGGTGGCGCCCCGCCTGAGAACGAGCTGGCAACGTTTGGGGTCTGAAGTGCTTCGAATTGCGTCTCGCGAACTCGATTCTTCTCAAATCGCCTGCGGCGTGCAACACGGCGACTTTGTTCCCTGGAACACCCGCGTTCACGAGAAAGGCTTGATCCTCTTCGACTGGGAATCGGCGGCGTGGGAAGCGCCGGTATTGTGGGACAAATTCCATTTTCTCAGCCAAACGGAATGCCATCTGAATCTTCGCCACGATGAACCCGGCGCGGTGGACATTCGGGACGCAAATCGCGCTCTGTATCTCCTGTACATCTTGAATTCCGTGGCGCAATTGAGCGATGAGGAAGCCGTCGAGTTCTCTTTCAACTATCGCGAAAAGCAGCTTCGTGAATACCTCTCGGGGTCCGCACAAACGGCCGTGGCGGATTAAATGCATAGCCCAATGAATTTGATGACGCGAATGGCGATGGAATCTGTCACGTCTGTCGTGTTGCCTGGAATTCTCGTCTTCTCGTTCCTGGCCGTCGGCCATAGCCAATCCGCAGCAGATCAAATGAGTTCGCAGTCTGGATACATCAAGGGTCAAGTAATCGTCAACAGCGCGGGGTATCCCTCGATACAAGAGGCGATCGACTATGCCTCTACGAAGGGCGGCGGCGTTGTCGTGGTGCCGTCCGGCAGATACACCGCCCGACAAATTGTCCTCAGGTTCGGCGTCAGCCTCAGGGGTTTGGGAATGAACCTGCCGCCGCACGGTGAAGGAACGACCCTCGAGCAAACTCCAGGCGCCGACGCGGATTTCATCGTGAGCGACTCGAGCCTTCGCGGCACCGACAATCAGCACTGGTCGGTGATTTCAAACATGCGAATTTTGGGAAACGCAAGCAATCGTAGTGGCAGCGGCATTCGATTTAACTCTCGAACAGGCGAGGGTACGAAGCTCGAGCACCTGCTGATCATCGGCTTTGCCGACTCGGGGGTCTCTCTGACTCGCGGAGCGATTCCTTTTTACGCGGATGACGTCCACGTGTTTCGTAACGGCAAGTACGGAATCGATGTCAGCCGTACTGGCGGAGACGCAAATCAGCTCGTCAAGCTCTCGATGATTTCCGGCGACGACAACGGGATTTCCTTGATCCACATTGGGCCGTCGGGCGGCTTGCTTGACGCCGAATCTTATTTGATCGAAGGCGTCAAAGCTGAGAAGCACACGCCGGGAAAACAGAACGACGTGATCCTGCTCGATAACATGAATGGAAGCCCCGTCGTAATCCTGGGAGTCGGCGCCGAAAATACTTCCGGCGAGCAGGCGGATGCAATCGTTCGAGTGGATGGTGCGTCTGCGCGGCTGTATTACTTCGGACTGAGCCACGATAAAAATTGGGCTTACACGATCAACGACACTGTCGCGCATCGTAAACTCGCCAACTCGGCTGCCGGCATGTACGGCGCCGATATCTTCCCGGCGAGCGGCGCTTCGCAAGACGACCCTCCAGCAACCGCGACAACTCCGAGACACAGTCGCATTCCAGCCTGCTCCACGGAAAAAAGCGACTCGTGCGATGTGCATGTGACGTGGGATCAGCCATTCGCAGACACGAGCTACACCGCAACTTGTTCGCTCGAAGGTCCGCGCGGAAAAGTGCGCGCCGTCAGAATTGCCAGCAAATTGTCCGATTCGCTCAATGTCACCATCCAGGGAGAATCCACATCAGGCAGCGCCGAAACGCTTGATTGCATCGCCATCCATGATTAAGCCGCCACGAAACCGAGGACAGTGCGGGAGGATCAATTGGATCGCCCGCTGAGAGTCCTGCTTTCAGCCTACGCGTGCGAGCCCGGCAAAGGCTCCGAGCCCGGCGTCGGGTGGAACCACGTGAAGCAGGCGGCCCGGTTCCACGACGTTTGGGTGATGACTCGATCCAACAATCGCGCGTCGATCGAAAAGGCGCTCGAAGCGGCGCCAATGCCGAACGTGCGCTGGATCTACATCGATCTTCCGGGCTGGGCGAGTTTCTGGAAGAGAGGCCAGCGTGGCATCCGCCTGTACTATTCACTTTGGCAGTTTGTTGCGTACCGTAAGGCACGAAAGGTTCATCGCGCGGTCAATCTCGATCTGGCGCATCACGTTAGCTTCGTTAGCTATTGGCTTCCCACGTTTCTGCCGCTTCTCCCGATTCCATTCGTTTGGGGTCCTGTAGGCGGAGGAGAATCGACGCCCCGCAGTTTTCGAAGATTATTCAGCGCGCGCGGAAGGATGTATGAAGGCATGCGCGAATTCGCGCGGGCTTTCGGCGAACTGAATCCATTCGTGCGCATGGCTGCTCGCCGCGCCGCCATTGCATTGGCGACAACAAAAGAGACTGCGGCGCGCCTGGAGGCTCTCGGTTGCACAAGAGTCTCGATCCTGGCGGAAGCGGCGTTACCCGAGAAGGAAATCGCAGAACTTCGAGCGATTCCTGTGCGCGAGAGCAACCCATTTCGAGCCTTAAGTCTCGGAAGGCTCTTGCACTGGAAGGGATTTGAACTCGGTCTGCGCGCTTTTGCGCGATTTCACCAACGCTTTCCAAATGCAGAGTACTGGCTGATCGGCGACGGACCGGAGCGGCGTTCTCTGGAGCGTTTGTCGCGTGAATTGGGCGTCGAGAGAAGCGTCGTTTTCTTGGGCAAAGTTTCGCGAGATCACGCGCTCCTGAAATTGGCGGCGTGCGATGTACTGATCTTTCCCAGTCTTCATGACTCCGGGGGCTGGGTCACTCTCGAAGCGATGGCCGCGGGTCGACCCGTTATCTGCCTCGATCTCGGTGGCCCGGCCGTGCGAGTCACCGGAGCCACCGGCATCAAGATTCCAGCAATCAACCCCGAGCAGGCAATCACTGATATCACCGCGGCACTGGAGCAACTTGCATCCGATCCCGCTCATCTGGCCGAGCTTGCACACGCCGGCCGCCTTCGCATTGATCAGGAATTCAATTGGGAGCGACGAGGCGAGCAATTAGCTCGTCTCTACGAGCGGTTGGTGAATGATCCAAGTGATGTGACTCAATCGGGCCGAGACGAGGCCGCAATGGCAGCGCGACAGGAAACTTTTCCTCACGAGGTAACTCATGGCGACTACTAATCTTCCGATTTCGACATCTCCGAAGACAAGCTCGTGGCTTCGCACGGCGCTATGGCTGGCCGGCATGGCGACGGTGTTTATTGTCTTTGCGCAACTGGCAACCGGCAGCGAACTCTTATGGAACGACTCTACCTTGCTGGTTTCCGCGGCGATTCTTTCCGTCTCACTGTTCGCTGTTTTATCTCGGGTCAGAGCTCGAAGCATCGATGCCAGGAAGACTTTCCTGATGTCCGCGATGACGCTGCTCTGGTTCGTCCTGATATCCGAGCAGATCTTCGTCCATCACTATAATTCGGCATCGAATGCATTCGCCGGCAGTTTCGGCATTGAAGCATTCCAGGAAGTAGCCGCGTGGCTGCTTGCCGGCTTGGTGCTTCTCTTAATGACTTTTACCCGGCCGCAGTATTTACGGGAAATGTTCTCGGGATCGTTCAAGTGGATTTCCTTCTTCGCGATACTCGCGGTGGCATCTGTTCCTCTGTCTCCGTCGCCAAGGTACTCCTTCGCATGGGGTTTCAAGCTCGTCCTAGTCATCTTCTTGCTGCGAGCTTGTGAAAGTTCAATGGAAGGAAAAGAGGACTTAATCTCTTTCCTGTATTCCCTGCTGGCGGGATTTTTCGCCCTGATCGTGCTTCGTTTCGCGACGACGCTCGCGGGACCCGACCCTATATTTCAAGGTGGAAGGCTGAATGAGATTGCTTCACCGACCTCGCTGTCGCTTATGGCCGGACTTCTACTTCTCGTGTCGATGACACTCTTCGCGATCCGCAAGCGCGGCTGGCTTTTGATTATGGCTGGCCTGGGAATGCTCGTGATGTTGGTCGCCGGCGGGAAGGCGGGCATCGTGGCCGGAGTATTCTCCGCGTTGTTGTTTTTCGTGTTGCAGAAGCGAGTCCGCTACGCACTCGGCTTACTGGTAATTTTTCTCGTGGTCGGTGGAGTTCTACTCGCGACGACACCCCTTTCGAAGTACTTCGAGGACTACAATAGGTCCAACGAAGCATCTACAATCACTGGCCGAACCGATCTGTGGACAGCCGTCTGGCCCGCAATTCAGGAAAAGCCGATCTTGGGCCACGGTTATGTTGCTTCGCGATTCTTATCGCTCGATGTGAACGTAGTTGGATGGGAGCCGCCCCACACTCACAATTCATTTATCGAATCGTTGTACAACAATGGAATTCCCGGGCTCTTGCTGGTGGTGATTATGAATATCATCATCATCAGAAATCTTCTCAGAGCCCTGAAAAATCAAGCTGACAGAGAGACTTTCTTTCTAGCAGTAGGTGGTTTTTCGATTTACGTCAGCCTGCTCATCAACGGAATGTTCAAAGTCAGTTTCGGCGGGACGCCTGACAATAGTTTCATCATGTTCCTCGCCTTGTTTGTAATCAGCATTAAACTTCAAGAAATAGCGCGGTGCGCACCGCTGTCCAGCTAAACGCTACTTTGGCCAAACAAGGAATGGCAATCGAATCAACCGTCGCTAAGAGCGTGACAGCCGCAACGTCGCCGGCCCGAGCCGCTGCAAAGAGATCGCCGCAGTCCGCGCGCAGGCAGGTGCGCGGGCTCGCGAGGGACCTTTGGTTCAAGGCTTTCCTGCTCTTTGAAAAGCTCGGCGTGCATGTACTGCCGAAAAATTTCTACACGCCGATTCAGGACTATCACTGGCTCAGAGAGAATAAGCGGCTTTGGACGGACCGAAGTTCTCTGACCGGAATCGATTGGGACGTGGAACGGCAACTCGACTGGCTGACCGAAATTTGCGCGCCATATTATCCGGAAGTGGCAGGTCTCGAATTCTTCAACGAAAGCGCCGCACGCGGATGGGGTCCCGGCTTTGGAACAATCGAATCGCAGGTTCTCCACTGTTTCGTGCGGAGCAAAGCACCGGCTCGAATCATCGAAATCGGAAGCGGACAATCGACTGTTTGCATGCTGCACGCTTCCGAGCTCAACGCAAAAGATGGCCGCTTAGCGTCTCAGATCACTTGCATCGAGCCATATCCGCGAGCGCCGCTGAAACAGCTAACGGGCGTCAATTTGCTGCAGCAACAGTGCCAGGCGGTTCCGAACAACGTTTTTTCGCAGCTGCGCGCAGGCGATTTGCTGTTCATCGACTCGAGTCATGCCGTCAAAGTCGGCTCCGATGTGATCCGCATCTACCTGGAAATTATTCCGAGCTTGTCTGCCGGAGTTTTCGTACACATCCACGACATCAATTTTCCGTACCTCTACAATCGCAGCACGCTTTCGCCGTATTTCATGCACAACTCGCAAGAAACCGCTCTCCTCGCCGCCCTGTTGACCGGGAATCAGCGCCTCGCCGTCCTCTCGTCGCTTTCAGCGTTGCACTACGACCGGCCGCGCGAAATGAAGAGCCTACTTACTGACTACGAGCCGCAGGCGAACATCGACGGAATGTGGGCCTCTTACCCGGCGCAGGGAGATTTTCCCCATAGCATCTGGCTCGAGACGCGCCCGTGAAAATTCTTCTCGTTCACAACGAATATCAGCAGCCAGGCGGCGAAGATGTCGTGTTCGAGCAGGAGAAGCGAATATTGTCGCGTGCCGGCCACAACGTTATCACCTACTGCCGCAGCAATCATGAGATCGAGGAACTCTCCGCCGTTGGCCGCGCCACTCTGGTGATACGGACCGTCTGGGCCGGCGACACTCGCCGCGACTTCGAGGCACTACTTGAGCGGGAAAATCCGGATGTCGTACACGTCCACAACACACTCGTCATGATTTCGCCGTCCGTCTACAGCGCGTGCCGCAAGCGGGGCGTCCCGGTGGTGCAGACGCTTCACAATTTCCGCCTTCTCTGCCCGGGAGCGCAGTTCTTCCGCGATGGGAAAATCTGCGAGGATTGCGTCGAACACGGCTTGCTGCGCAGCGTTTGGCACGGCTGCTACCGCGATTCGAGGCCAGCCACCGCCTCAGTAGCGCTCATGCTTGCGTGGCACCGCCAGTCGGGTACGTGGAACGAGCTTGTGGACTGTTATATCGCTCTCACCGATTTTTCCCGCAACAAGTTCATCGCTTCGGGATTCGATGCGGCCAAAATCATCGTAAAACCGAATTTCGTCGATCCCGATCCGGGCGCAAAAGAGAGCCCGGGCTCAGGCGCGCTATACGTCGGGCGCTTATCCACGGAAAAAGGATTGCGCACTCTGCTGGCTGCCTGGAAGCGGCTGCAGAACAGTTGCACGCTCCAAATCATCGGCGATGGTCCCGAGCGGAAAAAACTCGAAGAGGAAGCGCAACTCTGCGGCCTCTCTTCGATTCAATTTCGCGGCCGTCTCTCGCGTGAAGAATCGCTCGCGGCGATGAAGGGTGCGTCCTTCTTAATCTTCCCAAGCGAATGGTACGAAGGCTTCCCGGTGACCATCGCCGAATCTTTCGCGTGCGGGACGCCGGTCATATGCTCGAAACTCGGCGCGATGGAAGAAATCGTCGACGACTCACGCACCGGCCTGCATTTTGCGCCGGGCGACTCCGAAGATCTCGCCCGGAAAGTCGATTGGGCCATCGGGCACCCATCCGAAATTGCGGAGATGGGCCGGGCAGCTCGACGCGAGTATGAAGCGCGTTACACCTCGGAAATAGCCTGCGATCGATTGATGAACATCTACGAGCATGCGATGGCCGCCTACGCGTGAATCGAGCACCAGTGAAATGAACGCGCCGGCGCCGTCATTCCGAGTGGTTGGCGTGCGAGTCGATGCAATTCAGCTGCCCGAAGCCGTGGCGCAAATCGAACGCTGGATCGAGAGCCGCGAAACCGGCAAATATGTGGCGATCACGGGAATGCACGGCGTGGCCGAATCGCGGCAGGATGCGCGCTTTCGAGATATCCTGAATCAGGCAGGGTTAGTAGTTCCCGATGGTATGCCGCTAGTTTGGTTGGGGCGCTGGCACGGGCATCCACTGCGCCACCGCGTAACCGGTTCGGAATTGATGCTGGCGTTTTGCCGCGAGACAGGTTCCCGCCCGCGTCATTTCTTTTACGGTGGCGCTCCGGGAGTCACGGAAAATCTCGCTCGTCAACTTCGCGAACAATTTAATATCACCGTAGCAGGCAGCTACACTCCTCCGTTTCGCCGACTTACCGAAGCTGAAGAAAAGGATCTTGCCGAGCAGGTGAAAACTGCTGCGCCTGACGTTCTTTGGGTGGGACTCAGCACTCCGAAGCAAGAGCGTTGGATGTTCGAACATCGCGACAACCTGAATGTTCCGGTCATGCTCGGTGTGGGTGCGGCGTTCGACATGAACTCCGGAAGGGTCAAGCGAGCTCCCGCCTGGATGCGTGAAAACGGACTCGAGTGGTTCTACAGACTCCTTAGCGAGCCTCGCCGCTTGTGGAAACGTTATCTGGTGACGATTCCGCTTTCGATGTGGAGCATTTCGCTCGAGCTGTTTCACATTAGAAAGTTCGAATAATTTTGCCTTCCGGCAGTTCTGCATGCGGTCCGCGAAAATCTCCGAACCCACAGCCGCAAATCAAAAATCAAACTACACCCAGAAATGCCCCCGGCCTCCCAACCGCGCTCCAGACGGTTCCTTGGTTAAGAAACTTGATACTCGCACCGCGATAGAGCCGCACTGCAAGCAAGAGCGCGAAAAATTGCCCCTCTGAACGGCTTGTCCGCATGGTACAAGTGTTTCCACTGGTGAAAACTTCCTCTCGCAATCGCGATTTGCTGCAAGACACCGGCATCGTCATGTTCGCGTTGTTGCTCAGCAGGATTTTCGGATTTCTGCGCGAGTGGACGGTAGCTCATCAACTCGGTTCAAGCGGCGTCACCGACACGTACTACGCAGCCTTCACCTTGCCGGATCTCCTCAGTTACCTCGTTGCCGGAGGTACGCTAGGGCTGTTTTTCATTCCGGTCTTCACGAAGTACGTTGCGGAAAAGCGCGAGGAAGAAGGCTGGCACATCTATTCCACGGTCATCACGTGCATGACCTTGATTCTCGTCGTATTGATCGTCTTTGGCGAAATCTTTGCTCCCCATTTCGTTCGATTCCTTGCGCCTGGATTTGACGCGGTGCAGAAGGCGCGCGTCGTCTTCCTCACTCGCTTGATGCTGCCGTCGCAACTCTTCCTATTTCTCGCCAGCATGATGGGATCCGTGCAGAACGTAAAATCAAAATTCCTGGTTCCCGCACTCGGCACGGTCGTCTATAACCTCGGAATCATCTTGGGCGGATGGCTGCTTTCACCGCGGATCGGCGTCGCCGGATTCGCAGTCGGAGTGCTCGTGGGCGCCTTCGCTGGATTCTTCGTACTTCAGCTCTTCGGCGCAAGGAGCGTTGGCGCTCATTTCACTCCCAATCTCGATATAAATCATCCGGGCTTTCGGCTGTTCGTAAAGCTGAGCATTCCGATCATGCTCGCTCTCTCTTTTGACATCACTGACGAATGGATCATCCGATGGTTCGGGTCGTATCTGACGCCGGCATCCATCACTTGGCTCACGTATGCAAGGACGCTGATGCGGCTTCCTCAAGTTTTAATCGGCGGCGCGCTCGGAATTGCGTCCTTTCCTTTGCTCGCGCACCTGCATTCGAAGGGCGAATCCGAATCGCTCAACCGCACCCTGAACAACACTTTGAAGGGCCTCATTTTATTTCTCGTTCCGCTCTCAGCGCTGGCCTTCGTGTTGAGCGAGCCCGTCATCTATTTCGCGTTTTCTCACACGCGCTTACGTGCGGAAGACTTTCACGCCACCGGCGCAGCACTCGCTCTTTTCTCAATCGGCATGTTTGCGAGGTCCGCTCAAAATCTCGTCGCCCGCGGATTTTATGCCGTCCACGACACAATTACTCCCGCCGTGCTGGGCACGAGCGTGACAATTGTGAGCTTGCCCGTTTACTCGTACTTCACGCGGCACTGGAATTTTCGAGGTTTGGCGATCGCAAGCTCTTCCATTGCGATTGCATTTGCTGCTGTGTCGTTCGCCCTGCTTGTCCGGCGCACTCACAACAGTGAAGCGAGAGACTTGCTTTCGTGCCTCGCAAAGATGTCTGTTTCCTCTGTCCTGGTGGCCTTGCTCTGCTCGAAGCTTACCGCATGGCTCGAAGCGCATCTCGCGTGGCGGACCAGCTGGGGAGCGCTCGAGCTGCTGGTAATCGTGACGGCCATCGGATTCCCATCGATCATCTACCTGGCAAAGCTGCTCGGTGTGAACGAGATCGATACCTACGGCCGCAAGATGCTCTCGTGGGGTCCCAAGCGGGTCCTCGCCACTCCCGAATGAACGTGCGCAACAGCGAATACAAACCTCAATGAGTGAATCGGCGCAGTGCGCAGCGCACCACGAACTCGGAAGTCCGACGAAGGATCGCACTCGTTTTGCGAAAGTGCTCAACGACTGCATCCGCGACTCCGGAATCGAAGTTTCAGGGACTGTGCTGATTGTTGGCGGCAGCTTCGAAGATATCGCGGTGCTGCGTTCCGCCGGCTTTAAGCAAATGACTCTCTCCAACATCCAGCAAGTCTCGCCAGAGGAGATTCCTGCTTTCGATGACGTGAAAATTGACGCGGTTTGTGAGGACGTCGAGGACTTTCGCCTGGCGGACGAATCGTACGATCTCGTGATCGCCCACGAAGTGCTGCACCACTGCCGTTCCCCTCATCGCGCCTTGCTGGAAATGCTGCGTGTCAGCCGTCGTCAGGTCATTATTCTCGAGCCGAATCTCTCCTGGGTGATGAATACTCTGATTTCCTGGCGTTTTTCGTTTCCCTACGAGTTGCCGGCTGTCATCGATCACAATTACGTTTCAGGCGGGGTTCGAAATTCCGGGATTCCGAACTATATCTACCGCTGGAATCGCGATCAGGTTTTTCAGACGGTTTCATCGTTTATGCCCGAGCGAACCTTTGCGCTTTACATCCGCCGTTATTGGGATTTCAACATCAGCAAAGAAGACTTGGCCCTGCGGAAAGAAACCAGGCTCGGGGCGATCACGCGTTTGCTGGGCCCTGCGGGCTTTCTGCGCTGCCTGCGTTTTGCCCAGTTGATACTTAACGGCGTTCCCGGCGTTTCCGGGCAAGGCAATAAGTTTTTCTGCTGTATCGGGAAGCGGGACGACCTTCAACCTTGGCTCGTTCGCGACGGGAACAACATCGTCTTCAATCGCGCATTCGGCCGGCGAGGCTAGTCGGTCCCGCGAACACGTGCGCGACGATCGCGGCGAGTCACTTCACCGACCCGCTAGATCGAGCGATATGCGCGGCAATACGAATCGCGATCGCAACAATTTGCAATGTGGGATTTACATAACTGGTCGTCGGAAACACGCTGCTGCTCGCAACATACAAGTTACGCACACCAAACACCCGGCATTCCGAATCCACTACTCCCGTTGAGGGCGAACTTCCCATCCTCGTAGTGCCGATGTGGTGCGAACCCACGCTGTTGTGCGCGTAGACGTCATTCGCAATATCAGGCCTGATCTTCAGCCTCGCGACTCCGCCACTTTCGAGGCCTCCCGCAATTAGCTCGATCGACCGCGACACGCTTTCGGCATCCCCGCGATTCATCCTCCAATCCACCACAAGTCGCGGCACTCCAAATTCATCCCGCTGATCGTCGAGAGTGACCCTGCTCTCGAAGTTGGGTGATTGCTCCGCGTCAAAATGCAGCGTGTAGACGTCGTTGCCGCTGCGGAACATTACCGCCGGCAATTTGCGGGAAGCCAAAAGCCTCTTTCGTGTCCAAGTATTCGTAAAGCGCATCATTTCTAGCGGGCTGAAGACGACATTCTTCACATGCTTCAAGAAATGTTGGTACTTCGAGTCGGTCAGTTCTCGACTGAACTCCGGCGGAATACGCTCCATAAGGAGCCGCTTGGCGAGGTAAACGGAAGATAACACCCCGCTTCCGTGAGAAGGATCTTGAAACTCCATGTGTGTTGCTGTGACCGCGAGATTCAAAAGGCCGTTACGACGCTGCGCGTCATGCGTCAGTCGCATCAAACGCTTGCAATAGATCCCGTCTGCCACGACATATTTCCAGAAGTGCTCTCCATAGCCGCGCTCGAAGTGGATCGTGCCGGCATTCCCGGTTAGATGAGAGAGATAGAACCTGCCCAGCAAATCCTGCGCATTGCCTATTCCAGTCTTCTGAACTGACGTAGATGCAAGCAGTAGACGCGTAACTTCCAAGCCTCCCATGGCGAGAACATACGCGTTGGCCCGCACCGTAAACTGACGGCCGGGGCTGGACATCACTCGGATGTAATCGACACTGTCCCCGTTGGGAGTTGTCACTATTTCCGTGCAGCTTCCGTTGACAATGACGTCCGCTTTCGGGTGAGAGGAAAAGAAACTCCGATATTTGCGCCAGAAATTCGTCGGTAGACTGAACCTCCATATCGGGTCCATAACGATTTCAGGGCCACATTCGACGGGAAGCTGTTCCGACGCGGGAAATGATTGCGCAGCACTGTACGAGAAAGGTCCTAAATCGAGGTATTCGTGCGCTTTGACGTAGGCGTCATTTAGATCGTCGCGTGTAATCGGCCAACCGCTATTTGGCACGTGCGAGCGGTCTTCCAGATCAATGGTTTCATAAGGCGCCGAGCGGCCACCCCACACTGCCGTGGTGCCGCCCAGCCTCCGCTGCCTATAAAGGTGCAGCGGCCCATGATTCTTCGATTTCGATGTCCCGCGATATAGATCCACCTGCTCGGGCCGCTGCTTCTCGCTCCCAGCCTCGAGCAAGAGTACGTTAACTCCGGCAAGCGCCAACTCCCGCGCGACGGTAATTCCGGCTGCGCCGCTACCCACAACACAAACGTCGCTCTGCACAACGGAATCATTGGGAATCTGTTTAGCATCCTTGCGCATTCAGGCTGGACCCACGGCTGTCGTCTTCCGTCGCCCGGTTTCGGTAGTTGGGAGCGAGGGCTTCTACAATGCCCCGACGCCTCGCTCTAGACGCGGCTGACCAAACCGAGTCTTTGTGCGACAGCGAATGGGCGAGTCTATATCACTGCTATCGCCTGTTAAATCTGGTTTAGTGGTACTAGCGGGCTGAATACCGCGGCACTGGCGGCTCATAGCCAGCAAGCACGCCTCCGAGAAAATTCTTTTTCCCCTGGACACGCTCCACCTCACAACAACGCCTCTCACGTTTTGGATCTTTCCCGGCACCCGACCCTTGAGAACTTAATTCTCCGGCGACAGCCTCGCCACCAACCGCTTGAGTTGCGCCTTTTCGCTCTTCACTTCTTTTGGGCGCTATGCATGATCCAGCCTCAAGCCGCTGTTTTCTTTTCGCTATCGGTTTGGCCGTTGGTGCTGCTCGGCCAATCTTCGCTGCAGGTTTTCTGCGCGCAATTTTTTTGCTTCCTGGGAATCGGGATGATGGGAAATGCGGACCGCATTTTCGACTGGCGGCAATTTGCATTGGTCGCGGTTACGTTTGCATCGCTCTTGCTGGCCGCGAAGATCTTCGCCAAGCGCGAGCTTGCCGCTCCAGTATTCATCGGCCGCGAGAGCTTCACACCTTTCCTCACGCGACCCGCGTCGCCCGACAGCGAACTTACTGCCGCCGTGGCGCGGGTTCGTCTGCCGGTTCAGTGATAGGCGTTCGTCAACGAATAGTTCGGGCGAAGCGATTCACGCCGTCTGCGTGGCACGAAGAAAATACGGTGGGACCGGCTCGTGGAAAAGGCTTCATCCTCGTGGCGAATGCCACTTCGGGGAATCACATCCCCAGGCTGAGCAAAGCTATCTATCGCTCGAAACTTAAAGGCTGCAAACTCCCTCGAGCTGCATCGGGATGACCACATTTCCTTCCTTGTCGATGTAATCGAACCGGCCGCCGACTCCGACTGGAGCCCGCTGGTCCGAGAAATGCTCCGTGGAGAGAGCACCCGACGGGGCGAGGCGCGGAGAAGCGACAGGCCGCCCCGACTTATCGATATAGCCAAAGGCGCCGGCAGTTTGAACCAGAGCTGATTCGTCGGAGAATGAAGCAGCCTCATCAAAGCGCGGAGCAATCAGAATCGTGCCCACAGCATCGATGTAACCCCATTTGTGATCGGCTTGGACCGCTGCTAGCCCCTCAGAGAATCTCTTGGCATTTTCGAACTGCGGTTCAATCACCACCTTGCCGGCTTTATCCACGAATCCCCATTTGTGGTCGATTTGCACCGCTGCAAGCTCTTCGGAGAAACGCTGAGCAAAATCGAACCGCGCAGGGATGACGAGGTTTCCCGTCTTGTCGATGTAACCCCACCTTTCGCCGATTTGAACCGCCGCTAATTGCTCGGAGAACGGCGTAGCTTTGTTGAATTGAAAAGCGATGATGACGTTCCCCGTCTTGTCTATATATCCCCATTTGCCGTTCACTTGCACCGCGGCCAATTGCTCGGAGAACGAAGCAGTCGCGTCAAACCGTGGAACGATCACAAGCTTGCCGGTGCTGTCCACGTACCCCCACTTCGTGTCTTTATCGACGCAAGTTAGTTTTGGAGAGTTCGGCACTAAATTATTTTGAGCCATGACTGCACCGCACGTGACGGTATAAATTGCAACTAGCACGGCCACTAAACGAGCGCAACTCCGAGCGTGCTGTAACGAAGATTTGTGCTGTGAAGTTTGAGCGGACGACGAGACACGATCCGGAGCATCGCAAAGCTCCATCTCGTGCTTCGTTTTGCAAAGAGTGTCTGAGTTACTCATCGCCGAACTCCTGGACTAATAAGCTAGCGCGGGGCGGAATTTCCTCCGTCTGGCAAATCGACGGCGCGGGAGGAGGAATAGTAGCAATTTTCATAATTCACAACTAGCGGCCGGATCTTACTTCGAAGCAGTTTCCGGGCTAGCGCAACCGTCCGCCTCCATATCTTGCAGCTGCTGTGCGGCTTCCATGCTCCCGTGTTTCGAAGCCCCAATTAGCAGCACCCGCGCTTGCTCGCAATTCTGCGGCACGCCCCGTCCCCACACATAGAGCTCCGCGAGAAGCATCGCAGCCTTTGGATTTCCCTGTTCGACGGCAGCCCATAGCCACTTCACGGCGAGTTTCGTTTCGGCCGGACCGCCACCGCTGCTCAGATATTGCATTCCTATAGCGAGCTCGGACGCGCCAGGACTTGGGGACAGTGGAAGCGCCCCGTCGCTATCCGCGCCAATCGGGCGTATTCGATGTGTCTTCGATGGAGGCCGCAGGAGCGGACTCACCTCGGAGGATGCAGGCGCGTTCTGCGCGTCGGACTGCGAATCGGTCCAGCGCCAGTTGAGTAAATTCTGGGCGAGCGACGGTGTGCTCCCGCCGGCCCGCCAATACAAAAGAAGGCCAAGGGCAGCGAAAACCACGATCATCAAACCGAACCCCAGTGTCATGAGTAAAGCTCTGCGGACTCCGTGCCTTGGAGTGTCTGGTTCATAGGAGCGCGAGCCCGCTAAAGGCCGCCATGGTGCCGCGAACTCTGATGTTGGTACGAAAGCCCCGGAGCGAACTGGATCGCGTGGAGCAGATGCTGCCACCGTCGCGCCTGCCAACTCGACGTCTGGAGCGGCTGACGACCCACTCTTATTCCCGTTGGGTGAGCCGGTTTCAGTCGGAACCGCCTGCACGCGCACATCGTCCGTTCGCACCGGCAGCGGGTGAGCGTTTTGCTCAAGCCACCTGCGGATGTTTGACCGATCCGGCCCTGGCAGATCCTTGAATAACAGGCCACCGGTTTTATTCTCTTCATCTACCCATATGATTTCGCAAACCGATTCCATTTCAGCGAAGGGGGAGAAGGTAAATCGCACGGGAATCGCGCCCTCGTCATGCTTGACCGGGGCCTCAGTCCGGAACCGTAACCCATTCTCAGTCGCGTCAATTACCGTTCCGCGGTTTTGACCGGGGAAGCTCACATACACGGGCTGGTTGGGCTCGCTTCGCGGGGATTGTCGGCGTTCCGTAATCATCGGCTAATGCTCCGTTTCAGGCTCGCGGCAGTCGCCACGGTCCCGCACGCAGGGCATACTTATACTAAAGTTGGGTGGCTCTCCCGTGAAGATACATTCTGGCTGGTACTGTGGTTACGGTACCGTCGTCAAACTGAAGTCGCGCCATCGCAACGGACTAATTTGGTCACAATTCTACAGCTCGCGAAGCCCAGTCAAGCCCTTCGCTGCATCATGGCTCGCGTTGCCTCCGCGGTCGAGTATGGTGGAGCGACGCCCTGCTCCAGGCCGCTCGCGGCGTAGAGAACCAATTCCACGCGGCTCGAGATTCCTAGCTTGTCGAAAATTCGGAACAGGTAGTTCCGGACGGTGTGCTCGCGCAGGTTAAGCCTGGCGGACACCTCCTGGTTCCTCATTCCCTCCGCTACCAGGCGAACGACATCCCGTTCGCGTGGCGTGAGCAGAGCCATGCCACCTGTGTTGGGAATCGTTAAAGGCTTGAGACCGGCCACCAGCTCAAGGACGAACTCCAGCTCAACGCTGCTGACCCAGATCTGTCCCTCGTATACACGACGAATGCACTTAGGCAGTGATTTGATGGAATCGCCACGACAGAAAACTCCTCGTGCGCCGGCACGAAAGGCCTCGACGACGAGATCGCGTTCCGCGGAATCCAGCAACATCACGGTGGAAGTTTTCGATTGCGAAGCGCGCAACTGATGTAAGACCTTGAATCCCGCGAGTAGACCGTCTTCAAGCTGTGCGCTGATCACCGCGACGTCAGGCCGGTAGCTCTGTAGCTCGCGAAACGCGGCACACGAGTCACCTGTGACTGCCTGAACATCGAAGTTGCTGCGGCTGCGCCGCAAAGCTCCCACGATCAGCTGGCTGTTCATTCGAGTTGCGTCGGCCACAACGACGTGAACGCGCTGAGGCGACAGCTTCGCTGATTCGATCATAGGTGATTCCTAGTACTCCTGAGAGAACTAGCGTCTTTGAGAGAAGGAGATTGTACGCTTGCGAGGCTGAAGTGCAAACGGAATTTCCGCGAAATGTGGACGGCTACTGGACCAGAGATTCGGCTCGCGTGGGGGCGATAGAGCATTGATATGACGGCGCGGGGCACTCCTGTACAAACAGATAGCGCCCGCCTTCGCAATGAATCACGCCCCGGCTATCACATCTGGATTGTTTCTACCCCTGATGTCAGCTGCTTGAAGAGAAGGCAAGCCCATTGCAAGGCCCTATCGCCGGTTCCTCGCAGTGTCCGCAAGAGCTACTAAGACTAATGATTAGAGCATCTTAAACAAATCGAGGGTTCGAGATCCATTCATGGCTCCAAAACATTCAACCGGCATTCTCGGAAATTCGGTCGGCGATGCTTCGGCGGACGGTCAGCGATGAAGATGAACAAAAGCAACTGAGGCCACCGCTTCAGGGACTTTTGTCTCCACGATCTGTCCTCAATTTCCTGGGCTCTTTCGTGGAAATGTCCCGATTCAGACACCGAAATGTCATCTGCGCAGCTTCACATGCAACCGAAGACAAGTGATGACGTTCCGCTTCTTGCCCCCTTCCGTCGGAGTTAGTAATTTCCACAAGAGACAGCAAAGGTCGAATGTGACGCGCCGCAATCGCGGACGCGACAGCTGACGTTTTCGTGCAGATAGGGACTCCTTTGCGAAGCGAGGTAGCCTGTATGATCTTAGACTTTTACAAACTTCAAGAGAGGCCGTTCGGATTCACGCCGGATCTGCGATTTCTCTATCTGAGCGCTTCGCATCGCAAGGCGCTCGACTCTCTGTGCCAAGGGATCACGGATGGCAGGGGTTTGCTCGCCCTCATCGCGCCCCCGGGGACGGGAAAATCTACAATGCTGCTTCGTTTGCTCGAACACGTCAGAGAATCGGCGAGAACCAGCATCCTACTTCAGACGCCGTGCCATTCGAACAAACTGCTAAGCTGCCTCTTGACTGAACTTGGCTTAGAGCCACATGCCGGGGACCTCGTCGCTACCCACGAGCGATTGAAGCAGGTGCTGCTACGAGAAAAAGGGCTCGGAAAGCGCTTCGTGCTCCTGATTGACGATTCGCAAAACCTTAGCGGACAAGGGCTCGAAACCGTTCGGCTGCTGTCGGAGTTTGAAACGCCGACGGGCCCGCTGCTGCAGATTGTCCTGGCGGGTCGGCCCGAACTCGCAGAAAAGCTACTCAAGCCAGGATTGGCGCAACTGCG
Source organism: Candidatus Acidiferrales bacterium (assembly GCA_049279675.1). Classification (GTDB taxonomy): domain Bacteria; phylum Acidobacteriota; class Terriglobia; order Acidiferrales; family UBA7541; genus Palsa-147. The sequence goes on along the minus strand of JBAPOP010000168.1, from coordinate 7,507 downwards.
ACAGCGAATCTCCCTGGTTGTCAGCATCACGCCGATGAGTAAAGGCGAAGTTAGTGATTACGTCGAAAATCGTTTGCGAGTGGCCGGACACACCGGTGGCGGCATTTTCACTCCTGCAGCACTCGATAGGATTGCCGAATTTAGCCACGGCATTCCGCACAATATCAATGCCCTGTGTCTCAGTTCTCTGTCGCTCGGGTTCGCGGTACGCCACAAGTGGATCGACGCCGGCCTGGTCGATCAAGTCGCAGCAGACCTCAACATTGACTCCGTCGCCGACATGATCAGACGCGACGCCCGAATGGCGGCCAAGGGAGCGCCTATCAAGCGTGCGGCGCTAACCCGGCGAACTGTTAGACCCGTGCCGATCTATCGCGGCATCGAAAGGACACAAAGAATCCAGCGATTGGCTGTTGTCGCGTGCGTATTCCTCGTAACTCTTCTTGCGGCCATGGTCTATCGAGAGGACATCAAAATGGCGTTCGCTCAGACGCGAAAAACACCGGCTACCTCGGACATCGGTCTCCTCTCGCGCCAGAGCGCGGCCATCGTTGAAATCGGATCGGGAACGTCAAACCAACCGCCTGCGATGAATTCAATCAACGAACGCAGGGGCAGCGCGCCGCCAACTCGAGCGTCCGACCCGCACACGTCCCCGGCGAACGAACAGCCAAAACGGGCGCCCGCCATACGCCAGGTCAAACACACGGCCTCTGCTGATTTGATTTTCCCGAGGGAAACCACTGCGGTCATCGTTCATCCGAACGACGACCTCCGGCAAATTTGCCTGCGGTATATCGGCTCCTATAATACGCAACTTGTGAACGAGATCCGTGTTCTGAACCCGGAGCTAACCGATCCCGATCGCATCGCCGTTGGACAACGGCTCGCGCTGCCGCTGCCGGTGGCACATGCCACTGGCACTTCGAAACCTGAGCTGGCGCAGGGACGTTAGCAAGAGCTTGGATTTCCTAAACTAAAAGTACACCCGCACTTTGCGCGGCACCTTGAGCGGTCCGCGTGGTCCAGATTCTCACTCATTCACAGAATTAGACGGAACGCCAAAGAGAGCGGCAGCACTCGCCAAACCGGAAAACAAATTTGCGTCGTATAGTGGCTCACCCGACAGCTCCTCCAAGCTGAAAGAATCCCTGTCTTGGCGCCTCAACAATGGTGGATCGCGGAATCTCGACGGCGTATCCGCCACTCTTCGTGAGCGGAGAAACGCTTATGGGGGCAGTTGTTCTTGGATTCCCCGTGGACATTTCCAAAGTTCCGATATTCAATCGCGTCAGGATCATCTAACAACCGAGGTGCTTGATTTGGAGAAGCCGATTTCGAAAGGTTTCTTATCGGAGAGGTAAACTCAAATTGATCGTTCAGGAGAGAAGCGTATGCCAAATGACTCGCACCAAAGAGCAGCGGAGTTCCACGATCTCGCCGCTCACGCACACCGTGCTGCCGCAACCAACCACGGCAAAGGGGATCATATGACAGGGCATGAGTTCTCCCGGCAAGCTTTGGAGCACGCCGCCAAGGCTTACGAACTCGCGCAGGAAGCCTACCGGCAATCGGAAAGCTTGGTCGACAAGAAGAAATAGAGGCTGCGGGCAGCCTCAAATTACGCGTCGGAAAACAGTTGGCCGCGAGGTTGTCCTTTCGCGAGAGGCGGCGGCGCGGACGGCTCGCTGAAATCCTTGGTCCAACTCCAGTTTCGAATTTCCGGCATATCTTCGAAGTGCTGCCGGATGTATGTGTGGTGCTCGAATAGCTTCCGGTTGAACATGTCGATCGCGTCCGACGCCTGCGAGCGCAATCGCGGCACGTGCTTGAGCGCGTCGATGGCTAGATGGAACCGGCTCATCTTGTTGAGCACGACCATATCGAATGGCGTGGTCGTCGTTCCCTCGTCGTTGAATCCGCGCACGTGGAACCGCGCTTCCTTCGAGCGGCCGTGCACCATACTGTGAATGAGCCACCGATAGCCGTGGAACGCGAAAACCACGTCGACATCCCGTGTAAACAGCGAATCGAATGAAATGTTGTCCATGCCGTGGGGATGATCGTCGGGACTCATTAGAGCGTTGAGATCGACGACATTCACGACGCGCACCTTGATGCCGGGCACGTGCTTCTGCAGCAGCCAGGATGCGGCGCAGGCCTCGATGGTAGGGACATCGCCGGCGCACGCCAGAACGATGTCCGGCTCGGTCCCGCCATCGTTCGTCGCAAATTTCCAGATCGATGCTCCCTGGGAACAATGTGCGAGCGCTTCGTCGAATGTGAGCCATTGAAGTTGTGGCTGTTTTCCGCATGTGATGACATTGACGTAATTCCGGCTCCGCAGGCAGTGATCGAACACGTTGAGCAGGCAGTTCGCATCCGGCGGATAGTAGACTCGAGCTACTTCACTGCGCCGCTGCAACGCATTGTCGACAAAGCCGGGAGCTTGGTGGCTGAAACCATTGTGGTCGTTTCTCCACGCGTGACTGGTGAGGAATACATTCAGAGAACCGATCGGCCTGCGCCACGGAAATTCGAGGCACTGCTCCATCCACTTCGCGTGCTGCGTCACCATCGAATCAACCACCTGAGCGAATGCCTCATAAGATGACCACACGCCGTGCCTTCCGGTGAGCAGATATCCCTCAAGCCAGCCTTCGCAAAGATGTTCGCTGAGCACTTCCATCACGCGGCCGTCGGGAGCCAAATGGTCATCGATCGAGACGATCGGCTCCATCGTGCAGCGGTCCGTCGCATCAAAGACGGCATTCAGGCGATTCGAGTTTGTTTCATCCGGACAGAACAGCCGGAAATTATTCGGATTGAGTTTGATGACGTCGCGCAAATATTCTCCGAGCTTACGGGGAGCTTCTGCCACCACCTCGCCAGGACCAGGAATGGACAGCGCGTACTGGGCAAAGTCGGGCAGGTCGAGCGCTTTCAGTAATCTCCCGCCGTTGACATGAGGATTTGCGCCCATGCGTCGATTCCCATCCGGCGCCAGCGCCGCGAGTTCGGCGATCAGACGCCCATCCTTGTCAAACAGCTCATCGGGCTTGTACTTCCTCATCCATGCTTCGAGCATTTTCAAATGTTCTGGATTCTCGCAAACGGTGGAAAGCGGAACCTGGTGCGCGCGGAACGTGCCTTCGATGGGCACACCATCCACTTCTTTCGGGCATGTCCAACCCTTCGGAGTCCGGAGGACGATCATCGGCCATGGCTGACGAGGGAAATTTGATTGCGCGTTTGTTGCCCGGGAATTTTTTTGAATGTCGCGTATTGCTGCGTATGCGCGATCGAGTGCGCCTGCGAGAAGTTGGTGCACGATCTCGGGATCGTCACCTTCGACGAATTCGGGCGCGTAGCCGAGCCCTTTATAGAACGCGACGAGCTCATCGTCGCTCGAGCGCGCGGTGACTGTGGGGCCAGAGATTTTGTAGCCATTCAGGTGCAGAATCGGCAGCACCGCGCCGTCTCGCGAAGGATTCAAGAACTTGATTCCCTTCCAGCTGCCTTCGAGCGGGCAGGTCTCAGCCTCGCCGTCGCCAACTACGCAAGCCACGATCAGATCAGGATTATCGAAAGCGGCTCCGAAGGCATGGACGAGCGAATAGCCCAGCTCGCCCCCCTCGTGCATTGAATTGGGCGTGTGCGGCCCGCAGTGACTCGGGACACCTCCGGGCGTCGAAAATGAACGAAAAAGAAGCCGCATTCCGTGGATGTCCTGGGTAATTTCAGGATGCACGTCGGTGTACGTTCCTTCGAGGTACGCGCACGCGTTCAGTGTCGGCCCTCCATGGCCGGGCCCCGAGATGTAAATGATATTTGTATCCGTTTGCCGGATCAGCCGGTTCAAATGAACGTAAATGAAATTCTGCCCGGCCGATGTGCCCCAATGCCCAAGCAAGCGCGGCTTGATGTGCGCTTTTGTGAGCGGTTCACGTAGCAGCGGATTATCTTGGAGATAGATTTGGCCGACGCAAAGATAATTCGCGGCGCACCAATAGCGTTGCATCTTGTCCAACAGCTCCGCCGAAAGCGGCCCACTCGGCTTTACGCCGGCTGGCGCAATTTGAGTTTGTTGCGATTTTTCGTTGACCTCAACGACGGTCGATAACGCGGCGTTAAATTCAAGCATCATTGCTCCTGTGCCCCAATGGCGCGACTTCTGTAGCGCCATCTTTACGCGATTCTATAAGTGTGGACTTGTAGCTCGCCGATGAATACCAATTTGCATTAAGAATTCGGCGAAAAAATGCGCTGTAGCTAGGCATTTGTCCATCCAAGCGTGGAGACGACGTGCCGGACGATCATTAGATCTTCGTTTGTTTTGATAACGCGGACTCTTACTCGGCTATCGGAAGACGATATCGACGCCGCATTGGCTTCGTTCCCCGTTGCATCCAACCGAATACCAAGAAAATCCAAGCCATCGCAAATTCGCTGGCGAATCAGGGGGGCGTTCTCACCAATTCCTCCCGCGAACACGAGAACGTCCAGCCCTCCAAGAACCGCGGCATACGCGCCGACGTATTTCTTCGCACGATAGCAGAATAAATCCACGGCATCTCCGGCCGGACCGTCCTTGTCGATCTTTCCGAGTAATTCCCTCATATCTCCCGACGCTCCCGAAACTCCCAGTAGTCCAGATTCTTTGTTCAGAATCGTGCCCATCTCTCTCAAGGACAATTTCTTTTGGTCAAGCAGATAGAACAGAGCGCCCGGATCAACATCGCCTGAACGCGTAGACATGACGAGACCCTCGAGTGGCGTAAATCCCATTGACGTGTCGACGCTCTTTCCGTCTTTGACCGCCACCATGCTGGCGCCACTGCCCAGATGCGCGATGATCACGCGTCCATTGGCGAGTTTTCCTTCGAGCGCCCTCAATTCACTCATTACGTATTCGTAGGAAAGTCCGTGGAAGCCATACCTGAATATGCCCTGGTCGTAGAGGCGCCGAGGCAGCGCGTACATACGCGCAACTTTGGGCAGAGAGCTGTGAAACGCGGTATCGAAACATGCCACTTGCGGAAGTCCTGGAAATTTCTCGGCGATGAATTTAATTCCCGCAATCGCTGCAGGCATGTGATCGGGGTCGAGTGGTACAAGTTTCTCGATCTCCAGCAAGAACTCCGGATTGATCTCTTGAGGATCCCGGTATCGAGGCCCGCCGTGGACGAGCCGGTGGCCCGCTGCCGCCAATCGAGATAGAAATCCGCGCTCGCCGAGCCACGCAAACATCCTTTTCAACGCGGCATTTGAGTCCCCGCTATCAACAGCGGATTCCATCAAGGTCTTCCCATTCGGGTCTGCAATCTTTAAGCGCTCAACTGAGCCGCCGGACCGTTCAACCGATATCGAAAGGAGAAGTTCGTTTTGAACTCCAGCTTCATAGATAGCGGACTTCAACGTCGAAGACCCTCTGTTCATCGTTAAGACGCGTTTTTGAAGTGGAGCCGTCACGAAGCCATCCTGTCGCGGTGCCGCTTCTGATTTGTTCTCACTCAGTCAAACAATTGATGAAATTACATTTAAGGCGGACAGCGAAAGAATTGCAAGTTCGCGGCTACCTATAATCGAGTTGTGCCAAATGTGAACGGCTTCGGTTATCAGTAGAACATTTTCCGATTTGCTGCTTGCAAATATCAAACAAGTGTTTGAAACTAGTGTTTGAGGTCAAGACCATGCAAACAGTTCCTCAAACCTCTGAGCGATCCGAGTTACCGACACCGGAAGATCCCACGCGCGCCAAACTGCTAAAAGCGGCGAGCGCTGCCTTCGCGGAACGCGGCTACTACGCAACCACGATTCGTGAAATTTGCATGCGGGCGGGCGCCAACGTCGCGGCGGTAAACTACCATTTCCACGACAAGATCGGCCTCTATACGGAAGTCCTGCAACAGTCGGTACGCGCTAAGAACTTCGAATCCATTCGCGACGCGTTCGATCGCAGCGCGCCTCCCGAGGAAACGCTGCGCGCCGTTATCCGGATGAGGCTTCAGGGCATGCGCAGCGGCACCGTGCCCGACTGCCAGTTGCGCATCATGGCTCACGAGTTGGCGCGGCCGACACCGGTGATGTCGCGCATGATCAATAAAGTTTCGCGGCCGATCTATCAACGGTTCTTGGAATTGGTCGGGAAAATCATCGGCTTACCTACCGATCATGAAAAAACGCGGATGTGCGTTCACAGCATCATGGGACAAATCGTGCTCTACGTGCTGGCGACTCCAGTTTTGGTTCGATTGTGGCCCGAATTGGATATGACCCCGGCGCAACTGGATCGCATCGCCGATCACATTTCGGACTTTTCGCTGGCTTACCTCCGAGAGGTTCGTTCAGCGAACCAGCGCAGGCCGCGCGTGGTTCGCAGAAAGAGACGCTAATGGCAGAACAGCAGATTATCGGGAGAGCTCCAGAACATAGCGCGCAGCAAAACTCACCGGAATCGGCGCCGTTGTCTGCTCCGGTCGCGCCTCCGCGTTCGCGTCGCACGTCAATGTTGCTGATCATCCTCGCGGTGGTTGTAGTGGCCGTCGTTGTGTGGCGAGTTTTCTTTGCGGTTCCGAGTATTCCCGACAGCATCGTCGCCTTGAGCGGCCGGATCGAGGGAGACGACTCGGCGGTAGCGCCCAAGACGGCGGGACGCATTCTCGAAGTTCGTGTGCGCGAAGGAGACACAGTCAAAGCAGGCAGCGTCATCGCCATCCTCGATGACGCGCAGGTTCGGGCGCGCGAGCAAGCCGCTCGCGAAGCGCTGGCAGAGGCTGCGGCCAACGCTCGATCGGCGGGCGACCAGATTTCCATCCTAAGAGAACAGTTGCAGCAGAATCGGTTGCTGACCGGCCAAGCCAAGCTCGACGCCGACGGGCGCGTCAGCGAAGCGCAGGCGAATCTGGCAGCTGCTCAGTCCGATCTCGCCCAGCAAAAGGCTGCTTACGAACTCGCGCTCTTTGACAAAGACGCGTACACGCGCCTGGCAAAATCAGGCGCGGTCTCCGAGCGCCAGGGCAAGCAAGCTGAGGCGACTGCCGATCAAGACGCCGCTATCGTGGCTGCGACGCAACGCCGGGTGGAAGCCGCGCAAGGCGCGCTGACTATCGCCCAAGCCAATCTTGCCAATCCCGGCATTCGCAACTCTCAGGTGATTGCGGTCGAGCAGCAGATCGTGCAGCAAGAGGCGCAGATCGCCAGCATCAACGCGAGCGCCGCGCGAGCGCGCGACCAACTCACGGAGGCAGAGGAGGACCGTCAAGATCTCACCGTAAAGGCACCCTTCGATGGCACGGTGATGACGCGCGCAGCGGAACCTGGAGAGGTGGTGCAAGCCGGGACCGCTATCGTTACGCTCTTGGACTTGAGCCAGGTCTACCTGCGGGGTTTCATTCCAGAAGGAGAGATCGGTAAGGTCGCCATCGGCCAGCCCGCGCACATTTTCCTGGATTCCAATCCCAAACAGGCCGTCGACGGCTACGTCTTGCGGATCGATCCGCAAGCC
>JBAPOP010000167.1:0-29658 GCA_049279675.1 Candidatus Acidiferrales bacterium | reverse complement strand
ACCCTGACACCCGGAGAACGCGTTGGCAATTACCAGATACTGGCAATGGCCGGCGCCGGTGGCATGGGCGTGGTTTACAAGGCGCTCGATTTAAAGCTCGAGCGCACCGTAGCCCTGAAGTTCCTTCCAACTGAACTTAACGCCAGCGAAAAAGATAAAGAGCGCTTCCTCAAGGAAGCGCGCACGGCGTCCTCGCTTGATCATCCCAATATCGGCGTGATTCACGGAGTGGAAGAGACCAGCGACGGCCGCGCGTTTATCGTGATGGCGTTTTATGAAGGTGAATCGCTTTGGCAGAAGATTCGCCGCGGCGTGATTTCCACGCGAGAAGCCGTGGACATCGCCATCCAAATGGCGCAGGGACTCGAAGCAGCGCACGCGCGAAACATCGTTCATCGCGATGTGAAGCCTTCGAACGTTTTGATGACTCAGCAGGGATTGATCAAGATTGTGGATTTCGGACTGGCGCGTGTGGTGAGTTCGCCGACCATGACGCAGACAGGTGCGGCGGCTGGGACGGTGGGATATATGTCGCCGGAGCAGTCGCTGGGAAAGCCCGTTGATAGGCGGACCGATATTTGGGCGCTTGGCGTGGTCTTTGCCGAAATGCTTACGGGCCACAATCCGTTCCGGCACGACAGCATTCCAGAGGTGGTGGTTGCGATATTGAACGAGCCGCCGCTGCCGATGGAGGGTGTGCCTGTCGAGCTACAGAAAATTGTGTATCGCGCTCTCTCGAAGCTGCCGGCGAATCGCTACCAGAGTTGCACCGAGCTGCGTGTGGATCTTGAGAGCGCGCGCGAACATTTGAAGCTGATGCCGCTTGGGCCGGTGGATACGGAGGCGCCGACGCTGTCGTCGAGCTCGGCGCAACTGCAGAAGTACATCAGCCATGCATCGCAATCGGCTTGGGTGCTGGCTGGTGCCTCGAGAAGTCGAGCGTGGCGATGGTGGGCCGGCGCGGGGGCAATCGTTGCGATTGCGGTGATCGCCTTGCTGCTGATTCCTTCGATGCGGAGCCGGCTGGCTCGAACGTTGCTCTCGACCACGGAGGAGCATATTGCCGTGCTTCCTTTTGACAACATCGGCAACGATCCGGCGAATGATCCACTGGCTGAAGGATTGATGGATAGCCTCGCGGGGAAATTGTCGGACCTTGACGTGGGCGGAAATTCGCTGTGGGTGGTTCCCTCGAGCGAGGTACGTCACCGCAAGATCTCCGATCCGACCTCTGCGTTGCGCGAACTGGGTGCGACCGTTGTCGTCAAGGGCAGCATCGCGCGCGACGGCCAGGACGTTCACTTAACCGTTAATCTCATTGATACGAACAGTCTGCGGCAAATCGGCTCGGCCAGTTTCGAAGACCGTGCGGGCGATCTCGCGACGTTGCAGGACGAAGCTGTCGCCCAGCTCGCCAAACTGATGCATATCAACGTTACCCCGGACATGCTGCGTGCCACCGGCGGGTCCGCCAATCCCGCCGCGTACGAATCTTACCTGAAGGCCCTCGGCTACGTTTTGCGCTACGACACTCCGGGGAATCTTGACCTCGCCATCGCTGCGCTCAACGGCTCCGTAAAGACCGATCCGCAATTTGCCTTGGGGTTCGCCGAACTCGGCGAAGCCTACCGTCTAAAGAATCAGGTGGATCCAAATTCCAAGTGGATTGACGAAGCGTCCGCGAATTCCAGCCACGCACTGCAACTTGACGATCGTCTACCGGCGGCTTACGTCACACTCGGAAAACTTCACACAGACCTGGACAAGTTCGACCTTGCATTACAAGAATTTCAACGCGCTCTTCAACTGGAACCTCATAACGCCGACGCGTTGATGGGCTCCGCGAACACCTATGAAAAAATGGGCCGCACTGCGGACGCCGAAGAGGCTTTAAAAAAAGCAGCGGAGCTGCGGCCGGATGACTGGGACGGATATAACTCGCTCGGTGTTTTTTACAACCGTCAGGGAAAGTACGCCGAGGCCATTGCGCAGTTTCAACGCGCGGCTGAGCTGACTCCGGATAATTCTGTCGTCTACATTAATCTGGCGGCAGTGTATCTCGATCGTGGAGACCCGAAGGACTTGCCGCAGGCCGAAGCGGCCTTGAAGAAATCGATCGACCTCGGTCCCAGTTACGGGGCATATGCAAATCTCGCATTTCTATATTTGAACGAGAAACGCTTCGCTGAGTCCGCGGCCATGAGCGAAAAGGCTCTCCAGCTGAACGACAAGGACTACCTGGTTTGGGCGAACCTCGCGGGCGCTTACCAAGGGTTGAATGAGAAGGACAAACTCGAAGTGGCCCGCGATCACGCGATCGGTTTGTTGGAAGACTCCGTGAAGCTCAAGCCCCAGGATGCGCTCACTCAAGCGTCGCTTGCGGCCCTGTATTCGGAAAAAGGACTTAGGGAAAAGGCAGCGCTACGCATACAGGCTGCTCTCGCTCGCTCGCCCGACAATCCGAATGTCCTTGAACTTGCTGCGGAAACGTATGAGAATCTCGGCGACCGCCGCCACGCACTCGATTGCATCGAGAGAGCCTTGCAGAATGGGTATCCTTTAGACGAACTTAAGGAAACTCCAGAGTTCAAGAATCTACTGTCCGATCCGAATTTCCGGCCTAACGGAAAGAAAATGAATCCTTAAAAGGAGAATGAAACATGGCAGAAGAAGCGGGAACTAAACGTGTAGCAGTAGCAAACCATCCGATCTTAGTATCTCTCAACAATAATCCCAACCCACTGGCGACGACAGCCGCCATCACCGACACGATCACGTTTACCGTAGGTCCCCCAAGTCCCGTCTCGATTTGGACTTGGGACGCGAATGGCAATCCGGCGAACATATTCGCTGGAGAAACAGGGAACTACATTCCTGGACCGATTGGCCCCATTTCCGCTAAATCGTTCAATACAAGTGTGGTCTCTAAGGGCCAAACAGTCTCGTTCCAGGCGAACGCCAATCCTCCTTCCGAGCACTCGGGAGCAAGCGCCAAAGACGTGGTCATTGGTGTCAAAGGAACCATCACTATCAGCAACGTGGGCGAGCCATAGAAGGCAGGCGACTGGATATAAGAGATCGCATAACCGGAGCCGAAACCGACATGGGGCGTGGCGACCCGCCGCCCGCCCCTGACCTCTCTTCGTCGGTGTGCTCGTTATTTATTTGCAAGCGTTCCGGCGTTCTTCCTGCAAACTCCTGAATAAGAAACTCGCAGAATATTCTTTCGCCCAGCGGGGAAACTCTGGAAACGCTTCGGCCAATCTGCAGGCTGACCAAGTACTAGGACTCATATTGACAAGTCAATTGACCTGGCGAATAATCCGCGCACTCAAAACTATTTGAATCTTCCCAAACGGTTCATTCCGCCCTGAAGGAAGAAGGAGCCAACGATGCAGCAAGGCCAAAGTTGGAGGACTTTCTACTCTAATTTCTTGTGCGGAGCAATCTTACTGCTGATGGCGGTGCCGCTGTGGGCGCAATCAGGTGGTTCGGCCCAGTTTACGGATCTTAAGAGCTACGTTTCGTGGATGCAGAAGACCCACAAGGCTCCTTTCAACCTTAGCGGCGCAGTATTGCCGCCGGGCGGAGCCAAAGCACTGCTGGAAGCCCAAGGCAAGACGAATGCGGCCAGTATTGCCAACGCGGCGGCGGCCGCGCGTCCCTACCTGAACGTCAAGGTCAACCAAGATCGTAACCCGTGGCCTAAAGTTGATATCGCGTCAGCGGTAGATCCATCAGACCCTGCAGGCTGGCTGGTGATGGCGCTCGACTATCGCGTCAACTGGTCCCGAATGTTCTATCACGTCTCGACGACCAGAGGAAAAACGTGGACCGATGACATGCTGGTAGAAGGCTCCGATCCAAACACCGGCTCTATTCCAATGACGTTTCAAATTTTTCCGGGTCTGTCTTTCGACGACGTCGGGAACAGCTACTTTTCGGCGCTCAGCCAAAACGCGATCGTCGACTTCAACAACAACTACATTAATCTCGATACCGAGGTTGATGTAACGCCGGGTTTGAGTCACGGGACTTACTCATCCCTGATACCGACTCTAATTGACAATCAACCTTGTAGCGGCATGGTTACCGGTTCTTTCGTGTGCAATGGAACCGTGAACCGGCCGCTCAATTCCACGGATAGCAACAGCGGCAGTCCGAATGCCGGGACGAACTACGTGTATTACGCGTTTTACTGCAACCTCCCGTCCGGCACGTGCAGCGACGGCACTGCGACGATTCCTAGCACTGGTACCGCCATTTTGGAGTCGCACTCGTCGGCTCCCGGCGAGCCTTACAGCGCCCCAGCATTGGTGAGCGGCTCGTTGACCAACACACAATACTCCGACATGGTCATCGATCCCTCCGGCACTCCTCACATCTTTTTCAACGATTACACGAACACTCCCGTCATCAATATGTGGGAGTCAACACTCAGCGCAGGAGTGTGGACTGTTTCCAAGACTCCAGTCGTTAGCTTCGTTTACAACGGCCTGACGAATCCCAATTGGGCATTCCCCGATAGTGGCGCGGCCGCGCCCGGATGCGGAATTCACGGCCATACTGCCTATTGCGCGTTCTCGGCGAATCAGGTGGCCGGCGGAAATATCGAAGCTACGCCTAGCGTCTATCTCGCAACCGTTAACGTGAACACCGGAGCCGCCACAATCTCGCGAGTGAATAACGATCCGTTCAATGATATGAAGCACCATTTCTTCGCGTGGGCGACAACCACCCCAGCGGGCGCTGTGTACGTCGGTTGGTTTGACGACCGGAATGATCCTGCCAATACGAACGTGCAATATTTCGTCGGGAAATCGATTGACGGAGGGCGGACGTTCCACCTTCAGCAGGCAGTCAACGATGTTCCGTTCAATCCGTGCAATGGCTTTCCCGGATGCGAATATTTCGGAGACTACGATCAACTAGTGTCCGGACCCGACGGTCTAGTGCACGCGGCGTGGCCGGATACACGCGACGGCGCGAGCATGCAGATCTGGTCGCAGACGGTTTTGTTTTAGAATTTCGTCACGCGTTCAAGGGTTCTGGTATCAGAGTCGGAGGCCCGCCTCGGAGGTTTGCTAACCCGTTCCGGTTCGCGTTTCCTCCGGGCAATTTACTCCAGTCGGAGAGCCTGCATTGGGTCGATCGACGCTGCGCGCCGCGCCGGCAAAATACACGCGAGCGTCGCGACGAGCGCGAGCACCAAAACCACCGCCAGCAAAGTCAGTGGATCGCGCGAACTTCCTCCCGCCCAGGAAACAACTACGCGATTGAGCGCGACGCTCAGCACAACGCCAATCGCGATGCCTCCACCGAGCGCGATCGCCGTGGACTTCAATACCAGCCGAACAATGTTTCCCCGCGGTGCACCCAGAGCCATCCGAATTCCCAATTCTTGCGTCCGTTGCGTGACAGCGTAAGAAACGACGCTATACAGTCCCGTCGCAGCGAGCACCAGAGCCAGCGCCGCGAAAAGTGAAAACAGAGTCGCAATAAATCGCTCGCGGCCCCATCCTTGCGTATCGAGCGACCACATCAGCGTGTGGTCCTCCGCAATTCCAATTTCGCCGTTCAACTTGTGCAGTCGCTCTTCCACCGCTCGTTTTGCGGTCTCCGCATCGCCGGTCGTACGCACCAGCACCTCTTCGTCGGGCGGCAATACGAAACTGTACGGAAGAAAAATTGAAGGTTTCACCGGATGGTCGAGTCCGTCATTGCGCGCGTCGCCGATAACGCCGATCACCTCAAGCCAAGCGTCTGGCTGGTCGGCAAGCACAAATGACGGCTGCCCCACCTTCAGCATTGCGCTGCGGACGCTTTGGCCAATTGGCTCGCGGTCGGCGAAATACTGTTTGACGAATGCCTGATTGACGACGGCCAAATGCGCCCCGCGCATCACCTCGGCGTCGTCGATGAATCTGCCCGCCAGCAGTGGAATGCGCAACGTCGAAAGTTCTTGAGGACTCACAAGAGCCAGAACCGCTTGCGCGCCAGTCATCGTAGGTTTGCTCTCGACTTCGATCGGTGCGAGGAATCCGTGAAAGCCGGGAAACCATGCTTCCGATACGCTCGCCGACGCAATTCCCGGAGTCTGCTCGATCGTCTTCCGCATCGTTTCGAACTCATTCAGCCGTTGCTGCCAAGTGGGGTTCGCACCTTTCGGCAGCGTTAGATCGAACGCGATGACACGATTCGGATCGAAACCGAGTGGCGTGTGCGTGAGCGCCAGAAACGCCCGCGTAGCGGCTCCAGCGCCCGCCAAAAGCAGTAGCGTCAACGCGACTTGTCCAGCAATGAGCGCTCGATGCACGTTCCGGCCGCGCACGCTGCCGGCGAGCTTGGTGCTGTTTGCCTGGATCAGTTGCGCCACCTGCGGGCGCGAAAGCTGCCACGCTGGCGAGAGGCCGAACAAAATGCCGGTCATTACGGCGACTGCCGCGCTGAACGCGAGAACAATCGCGTTCACTCGAATCGCGGCCTCATGCGGAAACGAATATTGCGGTAGCATGGCGGAAATCGCGGCAACTCCGAAGTACGCCGCCATTACCCCGAGGCCCGCGCCGATGAACGATAGCAGCACGGATTCGGTCAGCAGTTGGCGGATCAGTCGCATGCGGCTCGCGCCCACCGAGACGCGCACGGCAAGTTCATGCTGCCGCGCCGCCCCGCGCGCGAGAAGCAGTATCGAGACGTTGAAGCATCCGATAACAAGGAGCGCAATCACGGAACCGAACAACAGGACGAGAGTTCCCGCAAAGCGCCCGAGGACTTCTTCGTTCAGGGTGACGATCGCCACACGCCGGTGCTGCGGAAAATTCTGCGGGTCTCGCTTCGCGAAGTCGTCGACGAGAATCTGTAGCTCAGCCGCCGCGGCCGTGAAATTTGTGTGAGGCTTCAATTTCAGGAACGCCATGGAATAGTCGTGCGGATCGGCGGACGGAACTTGCGGGATATATACGTCCGAATCGCCCCAGGTAAATCGAGGCGGCGCGACTCCGATCACCGTGTAGAGAGTGTGATCGAGCTCGATCGATTTACCGATGACGTCGCGGCTCCCGCCGAATTGCCGCTTCCAGAAGAGATAGCTCAACACGGCAACCGGGGAAGCGCTCGCGCCCGACGCGTCCTCGCTCGTGAACTCTCGCCCGAGGAGCGGCGGCACTCCCATATACGTAAAAAGATTCGGCGAGTAATGACCGGCGCTCACCGAAATCGGCATGCGAGTGCCGGTGAGAGTCTCCGTGTGGTCTTGCATCAGGAAGACGTCGTCTACCGCTGCTGCCTGCCGAAGCTCCTCATACTCCGCGCCCGCCGCCATCAATAGCGGGCCACGAGGCGTCTCGTCACGCAGTTCGACGTGGACCATTCGATCCGCATCCTTGTACGGATACGGATCTAGCAGGACGCCATGTACGACGCTAAATACCGCCGTCGTGGCTCCAATTCCTAGAGCGAGCGAAAGGATAGCCGTCAGAAACGAGCCGGGTGACTTACGACACTGGCGTAACGCGTACTGTAAGTCTTGCATCAATGTGCGCATCGCGCGTCTCCAGAAACCGAAGCGCCCCAAAAATAATAAGCAACTGTGACACCAATCCGCATCTGCCTTGGGTATAGGCACTTGAGCCCGGCCCGCATCCGCTTTAACTGTTCGTCAGCGGAACCTCCCGTTCGAAACCGGACATCGAGCTCGCGTCAGAGAGTTCGCTTCATAGCTCACTTCAGAGCCAGGAGGCCCCTGCCTCCCGGAACACACGCCGAATCACCGCGGACGCACCGCCGCAGCATTTACACTCAATTAGTACGTATGTGGCGATGGAAAAGTTCGATTTAGCCGAAGGTGGGAATCCAGGATATCAACTGCAAAAATGCGAGCCGAAATTCACAACTCATCGTTTCGGGATACTCAAGCTGTCCCGCGAATATTCGCGATCCAACGCTCCAGGATGCCGTGTTGGTCCACTTCAACAGCGGTGAAGCTGATTCCCATGCCGAGATTGGACTCGGACTGCGCCACAAAGCCTCGCGCCGTAAACGTCCCGTCTTGATGCACGAGACTCAACTTGATTTCGGTTCCCACCGGGAGAGGATTCGGCATATCGATGTAGCAGCCCACCGCGCTCACATCCGATGTACGCGCTTTGAATCGCGTGTCCGTCTGAAGTTCGACAACTTCCGCAGACGTGACAAGCTGGAATCGCGGTGCGCGCCGTTGCGCCGAAGCATTTGCTGTGCTCGAAACGTTTGTGGGAGTGTCCATGTGCAGCCTCAAGTGCAGTCTACCGGAGGGAATTACTTTTCCTCGACCCGATTCGAGATACCAGTGTCGGATTGATACCGCACCGAAGTAGAGCAGCAGATCTATCGAGGAACGAAGCCGAGTAGCTCGTTATGACGTTCCGGACGCCTCATCCCACCGCTATTGCCCGTAAGTCTGGCGAAGGTAATCCACGGTTCCGCGTTCAAGATCCGTGTAGTTCGTCTGCAGTGCAGCACCCAAAGCGGCTTCAAATGAAGATGAGGAATTGAAATTGGCGAAGAGGCGCGAAATTCCCCACGGACCCGACCTCGACATTATGAATTCCACGGCCGCTAGCCCCCAAGCGTACGCGTATCCAGCGACAGGCGCCGGGAGGCTGATCCACGAGCCCCCTAAACGCTCAAGCGGAATATACTGCTTGCGATCGTACGCCGTGATCAGCAGTTTCGCAGTTTCGCCGCTTCTTCTGCCTTCCATCCACTGTGCCAAGCCTTCGTTGAGCCACGTCGGGCAGCGGCCCAAAGACATCTGAAATACGAAACTGTGCGTCAGCTCGTGCTTTAGCACGCGCGACAGCTCCGCGGTCACCGAATTTAATCCTTCAACCGGGACACGAATACGCCCGTCGTTAAGCGCTCCGGCCCAACTCGGCGCGAGCGTAATGTCGCGGAACTCTTGCTTTGTATAAAGAACGACGCCGATCGGCTCAACCGGCGTGAAGTCGAGTGCCGTTTGCAGGCTGCGGAAATGCTCTTCGAGTGTGCTCAATACTTCGGCAGCAAGCTGCGGCGTGGCGCCGCCTTGATACCGCAAAACAAAGTGGCTCGTTTCGCCCTGGCGCGTCTCCGCTTCGGCAGCCTGATCGCGCTCGGCTCTTTCGAGGGACATTGCGACTTGCGGATTCGGAGAAATCCTTTGCGCAGCGCGCCATTCCTTGATTGCGTCGTCGATACGATTCAGGCCGTAATAAGCCTGTCCCGAAAGTTGTGCCACCGCCACGGAGCCGGGTTGAATTTGTCCTGCCTTGTCGAGGAACCCGAGCGCCGTTGAGTACTCGCTGCGGACCAAATGAATGTACGCCAGCCGCATGAGAATCCCGAAAGACAGGCTCGGCTGCTTTGAGGCATACGGAAGCGCAGCGCGAAATTGATCGACGGCAGAATCGCTGTCGCCATGTTCGAGTTCGTAATTTCCCGCCGCGTAGTGCGCCATGGCCGCACGGGCTAGAGCCATAGGCGGACCGTTTTGTGCTGCGCGTTCGAATTCTGCAATCTTCGGGCCATCGAGTGTGCCATCGTGGACGACTGCGGCTTGAACGCGTTGGAACTCGCTCGTTGACTCTGCAGATGATCGCGAGAGGGGGAGATGGATCGGCGGCTGCGACGTTTTTCCCGTCGCCACGGCAGTCGGTGCCGATCCGATAGGCAAGTTTGGTGATGGCGAGGCGCTCGGCTGGCGTGGTACGCGTTCGAGGCCTGAGCATAGAACGTAGCCGAGGCGCGCAGTTTGTCCGGGGATTGTAACGCTGCACCAACTCTCAGTCGTTGTTCGTAACTCCAATCCAAGAACGAGCGAGTCTCCTTTTTTCAGGGTCTTCACCACATCGCTCGATTGCTCCGCCCCGGCGTGAACTTCGAGAGAGTCAGCTTTTACAATGGAGTTCCCGGCAGGCGCTGCAGGTGTCGTCCCCTGCGCGAAACACATCGAACTCGTAAGAAACAAGGAAATTAACGCAAGGTACGAACTGCGGCTTGCGCTGTCCCGATTCTGCGGCATTCAGGCGCTCCGAGTTGACGGGCTAGTGACTTTGGGGGACGTGAAACTTTTATCACCTTGAGCGAGGTGTGTACAGGCGAAATAAATCATCACTTGCGCGCACGATTCGGTGCCGTGCGTCGGTCGTGGCAATCGTCGGACGAGTTGTGATAAAGCTGAAGAGTTGCTCAACGCTTCGCTGCGATAGCAAAGCAAAAATGTGAGGGTGCCGGAGGTCGTCGTTCGATGAAATACGACGCAATAATTCTTGGAAGCGGCCAGGCGGGCATGCCGCTGGCGTTCGCACTTGCGGGACGCGGGTCAACCGTGGCGCTGGTCGAGAAGGGAAATATCGGAGGCACGTGCATCAACACCGGATGCACCCCGACGAAGACGATGGTTGCACGCGCGCAAGTGGCTCACTACGCGCGAAACGCGGAGCGCTGGGGCGTTTCAACGAGCGGGGTGCGCGTGAATCTCGATACGATCGTCGCGCAGAAAAACAAAGTCGTCGAGAATGCCCGAAACAGCCAGACTAAAGGTATTGCCAAATTTCCGAGTTTGCGTTTGTACAGAGGACACGCGGAATTCTCCGGCCCGCACCAAGTAAAAGTCGGTGACGACTTGCTTGAGAGCGATCGGATCTTTATCAACACGGGCGCGCGGCCATCGATCCCGGAAATCCCCGGATTGTCTAGCTCTGGTTATCTGACGAACGAAACGATTATGGAATTGGTCACCGTGCCCGAGCATCTGCTCGTAATCGGCGGGGGATACGTCGGCCTCGAATTCGGGCAAATGTTTTCGCGATTTGGTAGCCAGGTCACCATAATTCAGACTGCCGGGCAGATTGTGCCGCGTGAGGACGTCGAAGTCGCCGCCGAACTGCAAAAATCCCTCGAGGCGGAGGGAATCACATTTTTTCTCGATACGCGGACTACCAGTGTTGAGCGGAAAGACGGCGCCGTCCGGCTCACGATTGAACAGGGGGGCGCCACCCGCGCGATTTCTGGTACGCATCTTCTCGTTGCGACCGGAAGGCGGCCAAATGCGGACGACCTCGCGCTCGAGAAGGCCGGAGTTCAAACCAACGAAAACGGATCAATTCACGTTAACAGCAAACTCGAGACGACCGTGCCGGGCGTTTGGGCGCTCGGCGACGTGAAGGGCGGTCCAGCCTTCACCCATATTTCTTACAACGACTATCAAATCGTTTACGCCAACGTTATCGAGGGCAAAAACCTCTCCATCGAAAATCGAATCGTTCCATATTGCGTTTTCACCGATCCGCAATTGGGCGGCGTGGGGTTGACGGAGAGAGAAGCCCGCGGAAAAGGATACCGTCTGAAAATTGGCAACGTCCCGATGACGCGCGTGGCGCGAGCCATCGAGCGCGACGAGACTCCGGGACTGATGAAGCTCATCGTGAATGCAGAAAACGACCAGATTCTCGGCGCGACGATCCTCTCTTCCGACGGCGGCGAGACGGTGCACATCCTCTACACTCTGATGTTGGCGAACCAGCCCTATACGCTGCTTAAGGGCGCGGTATATATCCATCCAACGCTTGCCGAGGGGCTATTTTTCCTGATGGATGCAGTAAAGCCGGCCCCGTAAAGCGACTGCATCGCCGGCCCCTTCGACCTCGCAGATCTGGTGGCAAGTTAGCGTCGGCCGATTAACCGCTTGAAATGAGCGAGTTGCACTGGTACTCGGTTTGCCGCCGTTTGCCGGTAACTAGCCTCCATTCGCCGATTAACACGAGACTCTGCGCCGCGCTGCGTTTAATTTCGCGGCATGGAAAGCAACACAGTTCACGGCGGAGAAGAGACAATGGCAAAGGCGACTCAACGGTTTCGCTCGCAGGATGCGGTTTCCAACTCGATGCTCGCGATGGCTGGAGCGGGCCTCCTGATCTTCCTGGGAGTCATGTTTCAATTGGGCGAGTTGGGTTACAGTCGCCTGAGCCCAGCAAATTTTTGGCTTGCCACTATGGTCACCGAAGACGTCTGGAATGTCTTAGCTATGCATTTCGACGCTCCGGCTTTCCAGCAATTGTTGATGTTTTGGCCGCTAGTTTTCGTAGCCCTCGGAATGGGCTTGCTGCTCGTGACGAAGCGAGGCAATAAAGTGAGCCCTAACAAAGTCTCGGCCGGCAGCAGAGGAAATGACGATGCCCGACAATAAGTCGCGATTCCCGGCCGGCATCATATTCCCGCTGTTCATAGTTGCCTTGGGCGTCATCTTTTTGCTCGACCAAGTCGGCGTCGTTTCCGCCGATCGCGTATTCAGCCTCTTTTGGCCGGCGATTCTGCTCTATTTCGGTCTCGCGGGCGTCCTCTTCCACTCTGGCCCGGGACGAATGTGGGGCGGCTTGATGACTCTTGCCGGCATTATTCTTCTCTTGAGCAAATACGGTTATTTCCACATCAACTTCGCGATCTTCTGGCCGCTCGCCATTATTTTGTGGGGACTGTTCTTGTTGGGACACGCGATGTCAGGAAATCCTCAAACGAAGACGGGAGTATGGATGGGGAAATGGGCGGAAGGATTCAGTTCCACGATGGGCTCCGACACGTCGAATCCTGAAGTTGATCTCGTCACCGTCTTCAGCGCCGTTCGACGGCGCATCACGTCGCAAAACTTCAAGGGCGGAAAGCTCGCCGCAGTCTTTGGCGAATTCAAAGTGGATCTCACCGATGCCGACATTGAAGGTGATTACGCTGAAATGGAGGCGACCGCCGTATTCGGCGCGGGCGAAATCCGCGTGCCGGAAAAATGGATGGTTTCGGTGCGTGGTGCCGCAGTTTTCGGAGAGTATCAGGATCGTACGCACCAACAGCCGCCGCAGGGAGCGCCAACGAAGCGCTTGATCATCAAAGGTGGCGCTGTCTTCGGAAGCGTTGTCATCAAGAACTGACGCCGATGCACCCAATCTTCAGCCAAAGTCGAAGGCTCGCGCTTTACTTTGCAGTTTGGATCCCATTGGTCGCGCTGCTCGCGTACCTCATGGCAGTGACTGCGGGAATGACGGCGCGCGAAGCACTTCTAATGTCGTTCCCGCTTTGCCTTTTCTATGCGTGCGTGTGCCTCGCGGCGTGGTACTCATGCCGCGCGACGCCATATGACCGCACTCCGATATCTCGATTCATATTGACGCACGTTGCAGGCGCGATTGTTGCGAGCGCCATCTGGATCGCTGCGGCAAAGTCATTGGGGCGGGTGATCTCCACGACCGGAATTTCTCCGGGGCTCGATAGCCGTATGCCCCGGGCGGTTCCGCTGCTGATGGGCATGGGGGTGCTACTGTATCTACTATCGGTTAATTTCTATTACGTGCTAATCGCCGTGCAATCGTCTCAGGAAGCGGAAACGCGTTTGATGGAAGCGAGTGCGCTGGCGCGCGAGGCGGAGCTGAGAGCTCTAAAGGCGCAGGTCAATCCTCACTTTCTCTTCAACAGTTTGAATTCGATTAGCGCGCTGGCGGGCTCCGATCCGCCGAAAGCCCGCGAAATGTGCGTTCTCCTGGGCGATTTTCTTCGGCGCACCTTGGGACTCGGGGAGAAATCGTCAATTTCTCTCGACGAAGAGATGTCTTTGATTCGCGCGTTTCTTGCTGTCGAGAAGATCCGGTTCGGAGCGCGCGTCAGCCTTGAAGAGGACATCGACAAGGAAGCGCTAGGCGTTCAAGTGCCGCCACTGCTTCTCCAGCCGCTCGTCGAGAATGCTGTAGTGCACGGAATCGCGAACCTTGTTGAGGGCGGCCGAATTCGATTGGACGCACATTGCCGCGATGGCAGGCTCTCGATTGTTGTCGAGAATCCTTTTGATCCGGATGCACCGCGCCGGCACAGAAACGGCGTGGGCCTCGCGAACGTTCGCCGGCGGCTGACCGCCCGCTACGGCGAGCTATCGCGCTTCGAGGTCACTCAGCAGGGAGATTCATTTCGCGTGTCGCTTGCGCTGCCGGCCCAGCGAGAGGAGTTGGCTTCGTGACGAGCGATCCTTCGAAGAAAATCCGCACCGCGATCGTTGATGATGAGGAACTCGCGCGGCAGATCCTGCGCGAGTATCTCGCCGTGCATCCGGAAGTCGAAATTGTGGCCGAGTGCTCGAACGGTTTCGAAGCCGTGAAAGCAATTGCGGAATTGAAACCTGACTTGCTGCTGCTCGATATTCAGATGCCCAAGCTCGACGGCTTTGAGGTCCTCGAATTGATTGGCAACGATATCGCGGTAATTTTCGTTACGGCGTACGACAACCATGCGATTCGCGCGTTTGAAGTGCATGCCGTGGATTACCTGCTAAAGCCAATGAGTGCCGAGCGCTTCGAAGCCGCTCTGACGCGCGCGAAGGATCGCCTGAGCGGCAAAAAGCCGCAGGCCTCGCTTCCGGCATCGGAACTCGCGGCTGCTGCGCGTCCGCCCGCTCAATACCTCGATCGAATTCCAGTGCGCGACGGCACGCGGGTTTTCATCATTCCGGTGGCGAAGCTCGACTATGTGGAAGCTCAGGACGATTACGTCGCGCTCGCCTCAGAAGGTAAAAAGCATTTGAAGCAGCAGACGATCGCGAGCCTCGAAGCAGCGCTCGATCCATCGCGGTTTCTGCGCATTCATCGCTCGTACATCGTGAATTTGGAGCGCGTCACGCGTCTCGAGCCCTACGGGAAAGATAGCTACGTGGCGGTTTTGCCCAATGGCGCGCAGCTTCCCGTCAGCCGCGCCGGTTACTCGCGACTCCGCGCATTTCTCGACCGTTGATCCCGGTCGCATGCGGCATCCGCTTGGGTGATTACCTCGCGAATGGCACGCGCGCACGCTGTTGACTTCCGCGCCAATCGCAATATCATTAGAAGAGTTAGGCGAAGGAGTTCGCCTCATAACCGCTGTCCCTCTTACGCCGGGGCAGATGATGACTCCTGACAAGGATTTCGGATCTTGTCGCGGAGGCATACCCCCGGCAACGATCCCGCAACTAAATCAGGACCGAGGACCGACATGCAAAATGTCTGGGCGCTGGCTTCCTTGTGGGTAGGCTTGGCGTTAATCGCGACGCTTTTGGCGATCTGGTTCAAGATATCCACCGCTCTTTCCGAAATCGTGGTTGGCACGGTAGCCCAACTGATTATCGGTGCTGTGTTAGGTCCGCTAAGCCTCGGCGCGAAGTCCGAGTGGATTACGTTTCTGGCCGGAACCGGCGCCATCGTTCTGACATTTCTGGCCGGTGCGGAACTCGATCCAGTGATTTTCCGGACGAAGTGGAAGGAAGCAATGGTCGTCGGGCTCGTCGGTTTCTTCGGGCCGTTCTTGGGTTGTACTGCGGTTGCACACTACTTCCTTCATTGGACAGTCAAATCTAGCTGGCTCGCGGGTGTCGCCCTTTCTACCACTTCCGTAGCCGTCGTTTACGCTGTAATGCTGGAACTCGGCCTAAACAAGACGGATTTCGGCAAAGCGATTCTCGCCGCGTGTTTCGTCAATGACCTTGGGACCGTCATCGCGCTAGGACTGATTTTTTCGCCATTCACAATTCGAACATTGATCTTCGTTGTTGTGAGCGCTGTCGTGTTCTTCATCCTGCCGTTTCTAACGCCTCGTTTCTTCAAGCTCTACGGCGGCCGTGTATCAGAACTCGAGGCCAAGTACCTTCTATTTCTATTATTCGCCATGGGAGGCCTCGCTGTTTGGTCGGGCAGTGAGGCCGTGCTTCCGGCGTACATCATTGGAATGGTGTTGGCGGGCACCGTCGGGAAGGATCACATTCTGGTCCGGCGCCTGCGGACGCTTACATTCGGATTGCTCACTCCATTTTATTTTATCCGCGCAGGCTCCTTTGTCTCGGTGCCCGTTCTAATTGCGGCTCCGCTTGTTTTCGCGGCATTATTTGGAGCCAAGATGGTATCTAAGCTCGTAGGACTTTTCCCGACGGTGAAAGCATTCAAGTATCAGCGCGAAGAGGGGCTTTATTACACACTGATGATGTCAACGGGCCTGACCTTTGGCACGATCTCCGCATTGTTCGGTCTGAGCCACGGAGTTATTGACCAGGCGCAGTATTCTCATTTGGTGGCTACCGTCATTGCCAGCGCCGTGATTCCGACGATGTTTGCTAACGCATGGTTTATGCCGCGACATTTGCTCCCGAGGCCCGAGAAGGAACCTGCCACCCAGGAAGCAAGCGCTGTGGGAGCGATTAGGGAGGGCACATGAAAGGCCGGAGGCACTCTCAATTTCGGAAAATTCTGGTTGGATTTGACGGCTCGCAGCAGGGCGAAAAGGCTACGGAGACTGCTCTGGCACTGGCGAGCTCTTTGGATTCCAAGCTGCTGGTCTTTGCGGTCGCAAGGCCACCGGAGCCAGCAACGATGGTTGAAGTTGACGCGATGCTCGACGATGCGCGCGAGCACTTCGAAGCGAGTTTCAAAAAAATTGTGCAGCGCGCGAAAGACTTGGAAGTTCAGTTGGAAACCGATATCGCAGTGGGGCACCCCGTCGAACAGATCGTCCATCGCGCGGAACAAGATCACATTGACTTGATCGTCCTTGGCCGGCGTGGCATGTCGAGATTTGAAAAAATGCTCGTTGGGTCCACTTCAGAGAAAGTTCTTCGATACGCCCATTGCCCGGTGATGGTTGTGAGATGACCGAAGGCAACACCAGTCCGTCGTCGGGTACTTCTGGCCTGAACGAGTTTCAGGCTCGCCGCGTGCGGATTGCGTGTCAGTATATTGACAGGCTGTTGGGAGATATCGAGGCGATTCTGAACGGCTCCGCGTCAAAATCGCCATTTCCGCGATATCTCGCGGACGTCGCGCCCGTCCAGCGAAAGACGATTGAAGACTACATCGCACGGCTCAGGGCACAACTCGTCCGCGTCTTGGATGGGCAGGAAATTGCCGAAGTCAAACCGTCGATTCCAGCATCCCGGGCCATCCGCGTCACGCTCTCAGCCATTGACATCGCCGCGGAAGAGCTTAAGCCACAATACATGCGCGGCTATGGCGACGTCTCCGATGAACTCGCCACACAACTCAACGGCATTTCCGGCGAACTACGTAGCCTAGCGTCGCGACTTGACCGCTATCTCTGCGAAGGCGCCGATCAAGATCTACGCGAACGGCTAAAGCGGCTCGAAGATTCGGGTAACGACACGCATTTGCTGTCCAGAATTGAACGGATCGTTGCCGAGCGCGGCCTCGTCGAATTCCGCGGCGCCATCGCGTCGATTCTCAGTCGTGCCGAGGACAACTGTTTTGAAATCGCTGTCTTCGGGCGTGTCAGCTCAGGAAAATCTTCGCTGTTGAACGCTATGCTAGGCTCGAGCGTCCTGCCCGTCGGCGTCACTCCTGTAACGTCCGTTCCAACTCACATTCAATACGGCGAGGTTGCGCGCGTCGTGGTGTCGTTCGCGGAAGCTCCGATCACGGTCGTTGGCATTGAAAAGCTTGCGGATTTTGCAGCCGAGCAGCAAAATCCGGGAAATGCGAAGCGGGTGACGAAGATCGTCGTCGCGCTGCCTTCAGATCGCCTTCGGAATGGGGTCTCGTTCGTGGACACGCCGGGTGTCGGCTCGCTCGCGACGCGCGGAACGTCGGAAACGCTCGCATATCTTCCCAAGTGCGACCTCGGTGTTCTCTTGATTGACGCCGGATCGACGCTTACGTCCGATGACCTCCAAACGATTCGCGCGCTTCAGGAAGCGGCGGTCCCGATCCAGATTTTGCTGAGCAAATCCGATTTACTGAATCCTGCCGACCGCGAGAAAGTCGTTCAGTACGTGAGGCAGAATATCGCGTCCGAGTGCGGGACCGAGTTGCCCGTCTTCCCAGTGAGCGTTGTGTCTTCGAATGAGAATTTGTTGAGCCGGTGGTTTGAGCAGGACATTTCTCCGCTTTACGATCGGTCTAAGGAATTGAAGGCAGCCTCTTTGCGAAGAAAGATCGGCGCGTTGTCCGAGTCGGTGATCGTGGCGCTGAAGTCGAAAGCGCGGCGAGGCGGCGCCGACGCAGGAGCCGCGAAACGGTTCCGCGATGTCGAAGGCCGGTTGCGTGGCGCGACTGGGATGATTGAAGAAGCATCCGCACAGTGCCGGCGCCAAATCGAGGGAATCGTCCGCGGAATGCCCGATATCTTCCGACGGATCGCTTCGGATATGGTGGCGGAAACTTCGCAAAAAACAGCCGCTGTCGAGTCTTCGAACGAAGTTCTCCGCGCGTCGATTTCAAACTGTCTGCAAGAAGAGCTAAAGGTGCTGCAAAGCGAACTGGAGAATTTGACGTTGCGGCTGAAGAGCGATCTCGCGCAGTGTGCGATAGATCTCGGCATGGCGGATTCGTCGAGCGCAGATGATATTCAGTCGATCGTGCGCGGAATGCCGGTGTTCGATCCCATTGTTCCCGGTGATCTCTCCGTGCGTCCGGGGTATTCTTTCTTTCTCGGGAAAAGTTTTGCGAAAGAGCGAATCGCCCGGCGAATACGCCATCGATTCGGCCGGCAATTCGAACAAGCGTTCATGAATTATGTTCACGTTCTGGAAGAATGGACGCGGCTGGTAATCGTCCAAGTGGGCCGCCGGTTCGAAACCTATGCGGAGCAATATCGCGCTCAAGCTGAAAGGGGCGCGAGCGGCAGCAGCCTTCCGGATGACGAAATTCGCGCGATCGAAGCCGACCTGGAATCGCTCGGCGCGCCGGTGGATCGCCGATCGATCGGCGTGGCTGCCGATCATCTGGCAAGCGAGGCAATCGGAGCGGGGAATGCCTAAGGCAGTAAGGTTTGAACAGGAGCCATACGAAAACAAATGACAAAGTACTTGATGGTCGGACTTGGAGGAGCGCTGGGATCGATGTTGCGATTCTGGGCCGGCGGAGTCATCAGCAATCGGCTCGGCATCCGGTTTCCGTACGGAACGTTTGTCATTAATTGCACGGGCTCGTTCCTCATCGGATTCATCGTGACGCTTTTGGCCGAAAGAACGCATTGGAGCCCGAATTGGAGATACTTGATTCCGATTGGGTTCATCGGCGGTTACACGACGTTTTCAACGTTCGAACTGGAAACATTTCGCAGCTTTCAAGATGGTGAAATGCTGGTCGCGAGCCTGAACATACTCCTGAGCGTTATCGTCGGCTTTTTCTCGGTTTGGCTGGGCGTGATTACAGGCAGAACGATTTCATGAAGTTTGGTGTGTGACCGCAGTCGAGGAGGGAATGTGCTCACAGCGGGACCAGCCAAGAAGGTGATTCTTTACGTCGGCGAGGACCATCAGTACCACGGCCAATCGCTATATTCCGCGATTCTTAATTTTCTTTTCTATCGCGGCATTTCGGGAGCGAGCGTCATTCGCGGCATCGCCGGTTTCGGCGCCGATCATCATTTGCACACGATGCGGATCGAGCGCCTCACGGAGAATTTGCCGATCAAGATCGAGTTTGTCGAATCAGCGGAGAAAGTCGAGGAGCTCCTGCCGAAATTGTCCGAATTGGTGGGCAGCGGCCTGATCGAGGTTCAAGATACGACCGTCGTAAAACCCTCCCAGACGTCTGCACAGGCTGCTGCAATTCCCGCACCACCGTCGCTGCGCAGTGAAGGAAAAGCCAAATTGATGCGGATCTTCGTCGGCGAAAACGACAAATGGCGCGACGTGCCGCTCCATAAAGCCCTTATCGAAAGCATGCGAGCGAATGATATCGCTGGCGTCACCGTGTACCAGGGCATCTTGGGTTACGGAGCAAACCGCCGCATCCACAAGGAAACGACTCTCAATCTTTCCCACGACCGCCCGATGATGCTCTCCGTCGTGGACAGTGAAGAAAAACTTCGCGCATACTTTCCGATTCTCGACAGCATGGTGCAGCAGGGCCTTGTTGTTCTTTCTGACGTGGACGTCATCAAGTACAAGCACAATTACGCGGGCGAGGAGCGAAGGAAGGAGGAGCGGAGATGAAGCTCGAGGGAACCGCCAAGATGTTGCGAATTCATTTTGGCGAGGATGACAAATGGAAGGACAAGCCGCTCTACCGCGCCATCGTGGAAAAATGCCGGGAACTGGATATCGCCGGTGCGACCGTGTTTCGCGGCATCGAGGGCTACGGCGCGAGCACGCTGATTCGCCGGCCGCACCATCTTTCCTTTTCGCACGACGCCCCGCTCATGGTCAGCGTGATTGATTCAGAGGAGAAAATTCAACAGCTGATCCCGTTTCTGGATGAGATGGTTGCCGAGGGGTTGATCGCGATATCAAACGTGGAGGTGATCAAGTACGTGCATCAAGGAGGCCAGCGCTCGTAGCGAGCGTTCGGAGCCAGTGTCCATTGAGCGCGCTGACGAATGCGACCGGCTCATCGGCCGTGACCATGAGCTTCGTCAGCTGCTCATTTCGATCGAGAAGCGCGAGAGCCGGTTGGTGTGGGGAGCGGCGGACTCTGGCACCACTGCACTCCTTTCAACAGCGATATCAAGGCTGCCGCGCGCGCTTCGCCTCCGATGCGCCACTTGGACTGGCGCAGCGTCGGGCCGAGAATTGGTTTCGCAACTTGTCGCGAAGGTTTATTTGGCTGGGAGCGAATTTCTGCGGAAGAAAGTGCGCGCCGATGGTGAGAGGGAAAACCAATTGGAGCCGTGGCTCAAGAAGCAGTCGGCGTTGCGGTTGCGAGGGCTCCTCTATTCCGCGGTGGAACGAGGCGAGTATCTAATCTTTCTCGATCATCTCGCTCCCGCGACCCACCATCTGGCGCATTTTATGAAGGAAATCGTCTATCGCTGCAAGACGCCCATCTATCTCGCGGCGCGCGGGTGCACACAAAAAGAGATTGGATTTGCGTGGAGCCTTTTCTGGACCGATGAGCTCCGTATTTACCTCGGCCCATTGAGCGGCGCGTCCGCCATCCAATTGCTCGATCACTGCATATCGAAATATGAGCTCAATAAATTTGATCTCACGGATTTTCGCAAGGATGTTTTGCGCCTGAGCGGCCACTTACCCGGAAGCATCGTCGAGATGTGCCGGATGGCCGCGGAGCCTCAGTATCACTACGGCGATGAGATCAAAACTAAACTCGTTCATGTCGATTACCTGATGCGTGCCGAAGCTGCCCGATCTTGGCATTCCCCCGTCGTGCAATGACCGATACTCCGGAACAATCCCCGCACGCTTCAGACTTGACTACAAGTGAATTCGCGTTGCGCCGATTGGCGGATCTCGCGGATGATTTTGGAGCTGCGCACATCGCGGACACCGCTCGATCGCTCGCCGTGCGCGTGTCGGAAGGGCGCTTCTACGTCGCCTGCGTGGGCCAATTCAAGCGCGGCAAATCCACGCTTCTAAACGCGCTGCTTGGCTCCCAACTACTTCCCACCGGCGTAGTACCCGTGACTTCAGTGCCGACGATTATTCGTTTTGGAGAGCGCCTCGCCGCGCGTGTTCGACTGCAAAATGCTTCATGGGTCGAGATCTCGCCGGGTGACGTGGAAGATTACGTGTCCGAGGAAAAGAACCCCGAAAACAAAAAAGGAGTGGCCGGAATCGAGGTGTTTGTGCCGAGCAAACTTCTCGCGAGCGGAATGTGTTTCGTAGACACGCCGGGACTGGGCTCGGTCTTCGCCGGAAACACCGCCGCGACGCGTGCATTTATTCCTCATATTGACGCGGCCATCGTTGTGATTGGCGCCGACCCTCCACTATCTGGCGAAGAATTGCAACTCGTTGATGCCGTTTCCCGCGAAGTTCAGCACTTACTCTTCGTGCTCAATAAGTCTGACCGGACGGACGATTCCGAGCGCGCCGCGGCATTAGGTTTTGCTCGCAGCGTGTTGGAGAAGCGCCTCGGTCGGCCTGTTCTAGACATCACCGAAGTCAGCGCACTCGAACGATTGGAAAACCGCGGTCCGCAGCGAGGCTGGCCACAATTTGTGGAAGCGCTGGATAATCTCGCGAAACAATCCGGAAGTCATTTGGTTCACGCCGCGGGCAAACGCGGCATAGGCCGCGCCGCAAATAGGCTAACCGCGATCATTCAGGAGCAGCGCGCCGCTTTAGAGCGCCCCATCGAGGAATCGCAGCGCCGACTTGTAGAACTCAAGCGCGCGATCAAGGAATCCGAAATCGCGTTGAACGATTTGGGCGTCCTTCTCTCGGCGGCGCAGCAGCGGCTATCGCAAGCGCTTGAAACGAGGCGAGAGAACTTTCTGAAAATGATCGTGCCGGCCGCGCGTGAAGACTTCGTCCGGCTGCTTCGCTCACTCAACGCGGGGCGCAACGGTCCAGCGCACCGTCGCGAACTGAATCACTTAGCGCAAAGAATCGCCCGCGAACGGCTCGAATCGTGGCTCGCGGGCGAAGCCGCCTTTGCCGACGCCGCATTCAGCGAAACCGCGCGTGGATTTGTCGATTTGGGGAACAAATTCTTGCGTGACTTGGCCGCAACCGGCGTTCGCGGCCTGGACGAACTCCCTGAAGAGATGGACTTGCGCGGCGGCCTCGCGGGTGCATCGGGATTCCGATTTAATCTCATTGAGAGAGTCGCCGCGCCCGCATCGCCGCTTACCTACGCATCCGATCTGATTTCGGGAGGGCTCGGATGGCGCGCCGCGATGGTGCGCGACGCTCTAGAGTTTCTGGACCAATTACTGGAGGTAAACACGGCGCGCGTGGAGAGCGACGTTGACGATCGCGTTCTCAAGAGCCGAAAACACTTGGAAACCGAAATCGAGAATGTGTGTCGAGAAGCCGTCGCCGTTTCGGAACGTGCAATCGCTCTCGCTCAATCCACTCAAGCCGCGGGGTCGGCATCGGTCGAAGCTGCGCTTGCGCGCCTTGCTGCCGCCGAAGAAGAGATTAGCCGCATATGCGACGCTGTTCGAATCAACGCAACGGATATTTCTCGCACCTAGCGCGTTTCTGGGAAAGGCCAACGATTACTCAAGGCGGGACGCTCCGACGCGATTGTGATACAAACCACAGCCGGTATGTCCACTTCTGCTGTTCCACCTAATCTCGACGCAAACATCGCAGATCGAGCCCGGCGGCGCATCGGCCTTCGGCTGCTGCCGTTCCTCTTTTTGCTTTACGTCATCGCGTTTCTCGATCGCGTCAATGTGGGATTCGCCGGACTCGAAATGTCTCGCGATCTCGGATTCAGCGATCGCGTATTCGGCTTCGGCGCTGGAATATTTTTCGTCGGCTACTTTCTGTTCGAAATTCCCGGAGCTTTGATTGTCGAGCGTTGGAGCGCGCGCCGCTGGATCGCGCGAATCCTCGTAACCTGGGGAATCATTACGGCGCTGGTCGCAACCGTCCATACGCCGCGGCAATTCTACGCCGCGAGATTTCTGCTGGGACTCGCCGAAGCTGGATTCTTTCCGGGCATTCTCGTATATCTGTCGCACTGGTTTCGCCGGAGCGATCGGGCAAAGGCCGGCGCGATTTTCATGGCTGCGATTCCAGTCTCAAATATCGTCGGTTCCCCAGTCGCGGGCTGGCTCCTTGGCCGCCATTGGCTCCATTTCGAAGGCTGGCGCTGGTTGTTCATTTTGGAAGGAGTCCCCGCTGTCGCGCTCGGCATCGTGACGCTCTTCTACCTCACGGATTGGCCCCAAGAAGCGCGTTGGCTGCCTCGAGATGAACAGGAGTGGATTAACAACGAACTGCGGCTCGAGAAACAGGCATTGGCCCAAGCGCGGACCTTCACGATCGGAGAAGCGATTCGACAACGCGACGTGATTCTGCTCACGTTCGCCTATTTTCTTTCCACGATTGGAGTTTATGGCTTCAATATTTGGTTTCCGACGATCGTAAAGCGAGCGTCCGGATTGCCCGATCTTGGCGTGACTTTACTTTCAGCTCTTCCCTACGTTGCAGGTGCGTTCGCGATGCTTTGGATCGGGTGGCACTCCGATCGCGCCGCCGAGCGGCGGTGGCACACGGCCTTGCCTCTATTCGCTACGGGGCTTTTTCTCGGACTGGCGCTCGCGTTCAGGTCGAATCTCGCGATCGGTTTCCTCTCGATGACCGTTGTTGGCGCTTGCTCGACGGCGTTCATGCCGAGCTTTTGGGCGCTGCCGGGCGAGTATCTGACGGAGTCCGCCGCGGCTGCGTCTATCGGGCTGATCAATTCGGTTGGGAATTTGGGCGGATTTGTCGGTCCATTCGCGATCGGATATTTGCGGACCGCCGAGAATTCGTTCGTGCCGGGTCTCGCGTTCGTGATGGTCGCGAGCATAATCGCAGGAGCCATTATTCTTACGCTAACGAAGCCGCGAACCGCCACTAAGCTCGCTTCGGAATGGAAGCCCTCGCAAGTTTGATATGCTTGGTTCCCGACAATGACTCAATTGCTCCCGAGCCAAGCGACGCGCTTCGCTCGATTCATCCGTCCGTATCATCTTGTCGGCGAGCCTCACGCCAACCGCGCGGGAGATTCCCGCCGTTGAGCGACAGTCAGCTTCGCAAGCACGAAAAAATGCGCTCGCGGCTTCTTCGCAATGAACGCGACATCATTGTCTATCTCCCTCCAGGATACGACGAGCAGCCGGCTCGCCATTTTCCGATTCTGTACATGCAAGATGGGCAAAATCTTTTCGATCCCGCAACATCCTTTATCCAAGGCATGCACTGGCAAGTCCGCGAGACTGCAGACCGCCTGATTCATTCCGGCGCAATCCGGCCGCTCATCATCGTCGGGATATACAACATCGGTAAAGGCCGCACGCGCGAGTACACTCCCACGCGCATGCTGCGCTTGGGCGGCGGGAAAGCGGACCGATACGCGCGAATGCTTCTGAGGGAGTTGAAACCATACATCGAGACGCAGTACCGCGTACTCGCGGGCCCGGCGCACACGGGAATTGGCGGCTCATCCTTGGGCGGGCTCTTTGCTCTGTACGCTGGGCTGCAGTTCTCAGATGTGTTCGGAAGAATTGCGGCGCTTTCGCCATCCATTTGGT
Organism: Candidatus Acidiferrales bacterium; assembly: GCA_049279675.1. GTDB lineage: Bacteria > Acidobacteriota > Terriglobia > Acidiferrales > UBA7541 > Palsa-147. The sequence goes on along the minus strand of JBAPOP010000167.1, from coordinate 4,692 downwards.
GGGGCCACGGATGGATTCAGCGTTATGCCGAGGACGTCAACATCGCTCACCGGCCGCGAATCTGGGTGGACGGCGGGACCCGCGAAGGCGCGCGGCTCGTTCCCACCGTCGAGAGGCTTCGCGACATTCTTTTGCATCGCGGCTGGACTATTGATCGAGATCTTCACGTCGAGATCGTCGAGGGCGGCGAGCACAACGAAGCGTCGTGGGCGAAACGCGTCGGCCCGTTCCTTCAATTCCTATTCCCGGCGCACGAGTCCACTGTATAATCCGCGCTTCCTGATTGTCGCGGCCGCCAGAAAATCGATTCTCGAATTCGCGGAGACTTCCGATGCCGGGCGAAAAACCACTCACCATCCTCTGCCTTACCTCCTATGAGAAAGGCCAGGAATTCATGCGGGCCTGCAAGGAGCAGGGAGCTCGCGTGCTGCTTGTAACGGTGGAGAAACTGCGCGATGCCGATTGGCCGCGCGATTCGCTCGAAGAAGTTTTCCTCACTCCCGGCGAAATTCCTCTCGAGAACCTGATCTATTCCGTCAGCTACATTGCTCGCACCCGGCCGATCGATAGAATAGTGGCTCTCGATGAATTCGACATGGAGAACGCCGCCGCACTCCGCGAACACCTGCGCGTCCCCGGCATGGGGCTCACCACGGTTCGTTACTTTCGAGACAAGCTTGCCATGCGATCGCGAGCGAACGACGCGGGGATTCTCGTCCCGGAATTCGTGCACGTACTGAATTACGACGCCATTCGAGATTATCTTGCTCGCGTGAAGCCTCCCTGGCTTCTAAAACCGCGATCGCAAGCCTCCGGAATCGGCATGAAGAAAATCGAGAAAGCCGAAGATTTGTGGCCGTGGCTTGATCAACTCGGCGACCAACAATCTTTCTATCTTCTCGAGCATTTCGTTCCGGGCGAAGTGTTTCACGTGGATAGCATCGTTTCCGAACGCAAAGTCGTTTTCGCCGAAGCTCATGCGTACGGCAAGCCGCCATTTGAAACCGCTCATCACGGCGGCGTCTTCACCACACGCACGCTTCCACGAAGTTCCGTCGATTCGAAGGCTTTGCTTAAAATCAATAAAGAATTGATCGAAGCTCTCGGCCTCGTCCGAGGAGTGACTCACGCGGAATATCTGCGCGCGCACGGCGACGGTCGATTTTATTTCATCGAGATCGCGGCACGAGTCGGCGGTGCATACATCGCCGATGTGGTCGAAGCCGCTACCGGCGTAAGCCTTTGGCGCGAGTGGGCGAATATTGAAATCGGGGGCGGGAAGGAGCCGTACACGCTCCCCGAGCAGCGGCGAGAATACGCCGGCGTGATCCTATCGCTCGCACGCCAAGCCGAGCCCGACACGTCGTCCTACACCGATCCCGAAATTCAGTTGCGCGTGAAAAAGCACCATCATGCTGGCTTCGTTTTGAAGTCGCCCAAGGCCGATCGCATCAAGGAATTGCTAGAATCGTACGTTCTGCGCTTCCGTGACGATTTCATGGCGACGCAACCCATTCCCGATAGGCCGACGGCCTAGCTAATCCGGCGCGCTGATTGACAGAAGGATGACTCCAAAGTAGAGTCATCCGCAGTTCCTGAACTCGCGCGACCTCTTTGGGCGGGATGGTCTAATAGGCAAGGCTGCGGTTTCAGGCCGTTCCCCATGGGCACTCTAAAAGTGTGGCGTTTCCGCGGAACTGACCTCGCTTTCTTCCTGGCTTTTCTTTGCCTTTCCTGCGGCGGAGCCGTGACTCCTCTCCGCGCGCAGACTGCGCAACCGGCGCCTCCTCCGGCTCGGAGCCCCAGCGCAGATCCGCAATCGGCTCCTGCACCACAAACGACATCCGCACCGCAGCCAACGTCGGCACCGCAGTCCACCTCCGCGCCAACTGCGCAGGATTCCAAGCCCGCGAGCGAACCTACCCAGGAAATGACCACGCACGAGTCGCAAACTACCTTCAAAGTGCCCGTGAATCTCGTGCTCGTCCGAGTCGTCGTCCGCGATGGATCAGGACACGCGGTTCCAAATCTGAAACAGGACGACTTCCAACTCTTCGACAGCCGCAAGCCGCAGATCGTTAATCATTTTTATATCGACGTGCCTGCGCTTCCGGCGCAGCCTGCGCCAATCTCGAAATCGCCCGCTGCGGCGGATGAGACTACCAAGCCCGCGGCAGTTGCGCTGCCGGGGCGCTTTATCGCGCTGCTATTCGACGACGTGCACTTGAGTATGGCTGACCTCGTGCAATCCCGACTCGCGGCGATGCGCTATCTGGCTTCGGTGGTTCAGCCGTCCGATCGAGTCGCGCTGTTCACGGTTTCGGGACAGGATCAGGTGGACTTCACTGACGACCGCGACCAGCTTCGGAAAAAGTTGGCCATATTGATACCCCATGAGATCACCGCGGCAGACGCAACGGGTTCGACCGGCTGTCCCACGATGAATTTCTACGAAGCGGATCTGATCGCGAATCACAGCGATACGTCGGCGCTCGCCCTCGCCACCGCAGACGCGCTGGCCTGCGCGTTCAGCGGTGACCCAAGAATGACCCAAGCAGCGCAGAATCTCGCGACGTCCACTGCCTACTCCATGGCTTCAGCGAGCTCGATCTTGACCGACTATGCGTTTCGACGTCTTCTCGAAGTCGTGCGGCGAATTTCCGTTCTGCCCGGGCAGCGCAGCATCGTGCTGATCTCGCCGGGATTCTTGTTCCCTCAACACGAGGTCGAACTTGGAGAGTTAATTGACAAGGCGACGCGCGCGAACGTCTTGATCAACACGATCGATGCCAGAGGCCTTTATACGGCTGACACCGGGCAGGATATTTCGCAAAGTTACTCGGGTTCGATCACCGCGATCGGACCTAAGAGCATGTACTACGTCACCGCTCAAAATATGCAGGGAGATATCCTGGCGGAACTGGCCGACGGCACCGGCGCGGTCTATTTTCGCAACAGCAACGATCTCGATGGAGGTTTTCGCCAGGCTGCCGGAGCGCCCGAAGTATCCTATCTGCTCGGCTTTTCGCCGATTGGCCTTAAGCTCGATGGACGATTTCACGAATTAAAGGTGACGTTGACGGGCAAACAAAAGTATTCGATCCAGGCGCGGCGGGGATATTACGCGCCGAAGCACAGCGCGGATCCGGCAGAAGTGGCGAAAGAGCAGGTCGAGGAAGCGGTGTTTTCTCAGGAAGAAATTCACGATCTTCCGGCCGATCTTCACACGCAATATTACAAGACGGATCAGTCCGACGCGGAAATTTCCGTGTTGACCCACGTCAGTCTGAATCATCTTCAATTTCGCAAGGAAGACGGCCGCAACAAGAACAATTTGACGATCGTCTCGGCGTTATTTGACCGGAACGGCAATTTCATCGCCGGCAATGAGAAGACAATTGAACTGCGTCTCCGCGACACTACATTGGCGAGGCTCGAGCAAACGGGAATGACCGTGAAATCGAATTTCGGCGTGAAGCCCGGATCCTATCTTGTGCGTATGGTTGTGCGGGACTCCGAGGCGGCATCGATCGCCGCTGAAAATGGCATGGTTGAGATTCCGTATTAGGGAGGGAGCGATGAAATCCCGGCAATCCATAATCATTCTTGCGATCGTTGCCATCGTGGCGGTCACGGCGTGGTTCTCATGCCGCAGCGTTGGAATCATTGCGTTCGCTCAATCCCAGCAATCTTCCGCACCGCCGGCTTCTCAACCGGCGCCAGCGCCACAGGCGCCCGCGGCCCAAACTCCTGCCCCGGCCCAATCGGGTCCCGTAATTCGAACTGAAGCGCGCCTAGTTCGCGTGGACGCAATTGTTACCGATAAGAAGGGTAACTACGTCACGGACCTGACTGCCAACGACTTCAAGGTTTTCGAGGATAACAAGCCACAACAGGTCAACAGCTTTTACTTTGGCGAGGATGCGGCCACGCCTGCAGGCGCGCGACGTCGCTACATGATTCTTTTCTTCGACAATTCCACGATGGATTTTGGCGACCAGGCGCGCGCTCGGCAGGCCGCCGCGAAATTCATCGATGCAAATGCGGGGCCCGATCGCGTGATGGCCATCATCAATTTCGGCGGCGTAGTCCAAGTCACGCAGAACTTCACGTCAGATGTTGCGAAGCTGAAATCGGCTGTGGCGGGACTGAAGAGTTCCTCCGTCAGCCCGAACGCGCCCGCGACGGATACTTCCGGCACACCCGCGGAATCCACGCCAGGGCTTACATCAGATACCTCTGGTGGATTCTCAGCCCCGACGGGTCTCACGTCGCTGTCCAGCGAAGAGGCAAATTTTGGCGCGCGAACCGTATTGATCGCGTTGCGCAATATGGCCAAAGACCTCGCCGCTGTTCCTGGAAGAAAGACGTTGGTCATGTTTACCTCGGGGTTTGCGGCTACGGAAGAAATCATGTCGGAGCTCACGGCTACGATTGACGAGTGCAACAAATCAAACGTCGCGATATATCCGCTGGATGTCCGGGGTCTCGTAGCGCCCGGCAGTATGCTTCGACAGGATGAATTCGATCGCACCGCGCCGGCAAACCGCGCTGCGAACTCACGCGAATCGGATGGGTTCACGTCGCAACCCAGATTGGTTTTCGCTGCGTATCACCCGTCTGCTTCACCGATCTGGGCCGCGCCGCAGCATAGCGGCGGCGGCGGAACTGGCGGGGGAGGCGGCCACGGGG
>JBAPOP010000166.1:0-24494 GCA_049279675.1 Candidatus Acidiferrales bacterium | reverse complement strand
CCCCGAATGGTTCCACGGATATCTCGTTGGCGTCAACCTGAGTCGGGGCAGCGAATGACGACAGCAGCGTCTTCAGCGACTTCGCGTTCACGCCCTTCGACACAAGATTGAGATTCACTTTACGCGCTTCACCGCTCATATTCAGGACCACGACCACGTTCTGCCTTTTGTAGCTGCGTACGTATGAAAGCACATTTGGATCGTCTTCGTTCAACGCAACGTATTTGCCATCCAGTAAGGCCCTATTCGTGTGCCGCAGCGACAGCAATTGCCGGTAATAATTGAGAATCGAGTTTGAGTCCTTCTTCTCGCTTTCGACGTTGTAGCTCTTGTAGCGGCTGTCCACGGGCAACCATGGCGCCACGGTGCTGAACCCGGCGTTTGCGCTGCCATTCCACTGCATCGGAGTGCGTTCGCCGTCGCGGCCCTTCTCTTTCGGCCAGCCGAGTTTCCCCATCGAATCCCTTACGTCCTCCGGTCGTTTTGGATCGTTATTTTCCATGCCGATTTCTTCGCCGTAGTACATCACGGCCGTGCCGCGCAGCGTCAGGTAAAGAGATGCCATAAGCTTCGCGATCTGATCGTTGTGCTGCCCATCACCATAACGATCGTAGACGCGGCGAATATCGTGGTTGCTCAAGACGTAAACTGGCCAGCCGCCCGAACCTTCCACCCAGTCGATTTGCTTCCGGAAGTCCGGCGGCGAGAGCTTGTTGATCATCGTGAACATGAAATCCATCGGCATGTTCACTTCGTCGCCGTGCTCGCCGTAATACCGCCTGAGTTGCGCGATGTCGCTGGTCCACGTTTCGCCGATTAACACTGCGTTGTATTCGTCCGCCACCTTGCGCAACCGTTGCAAGACGCCGTGGAGTTCCGGCTGGTTCTTGTCGTAAATTTCACGCTCGACCGGATCGCCGAAAGCATTCTTCTCGTTCCCAACGACGGGATTGTCGCGAAACTGCGAATCCACGTACATCACGTCGACGGCATCCAGGCGAAAGCCCGCGACGCCGCGCTTGTACCACCATCGCGTCACGTCGAACATGCTCTTTTCAACCTCGGGATTCCTCCAATTTAGGTTTGGCTGCGGCGGATAGAAATAGTGGTAATACGACTGGCCGGAGGCGGGATCGTATTTCCAAGCAGAACCCCCGAAGTTGGACGTCCAATTATTCGGCGGCTGGCTGGGGCCTTTGCCATCCCGCCAGACGTACCAGTCTCTCTTCGCGCTGGTTCGCGAAGATTTCGACTCTTGAAACCATTTATTTTGATCGGAGGTATAAGTCATCACAAAATCGAGCAGCACGCGAATATTTCGTGGCTTCGATTCGGCGAGTAGTGCGTCCATGTCCTCGAGCGTTCCGTAATCCGAATTCACGTTGTAGTAGTCGGAGATGTCGTAGCCCCAATCGACTTGCGGAGAGGGAAACATGGGCGCGATCCAGATCGCATCCACGCCCAGCCAGCGCAAATAATCGAGCTTCGAAGTGATTCCGGGAATATCTCCGATGCCGTCGTTGTTGCTGTCGGCAAAACTGCGCGGATAAATCTCATAAAAAACGGCGTGCTGCCACCATGGATGTCCCTCTTCATCGACCGCGCTCTTCTGCGCCCAAGCCGCCGAACCCAGCGCAAGGATGAGCAGAATCGCACCGCGCAAGACGCGTCCACGCATCGCAGGACTCCTCGCCCAATTAAACTAGCGGATAAACTACTAGAGAAATTGCCTGGTGGCTATCTAGGAGCGTCTCAGTTCATTCAAATTTCTTAGCGGTCAGCAGGCAAGATCGGCGGGCGTCAATTTGAAATCGTCTATGGGGCCGAGAACCGTCGCGGCAATGCGCCCGGGACGGAAGAATTCCTGCGCGACATTCTGGATGTCCTCGCGCGTGACGGATTCGAGCTGAGAAATCATCTCGTCGATCGAGAAGAATCGGCCGAAATAAAGATAGTGCCGCGCGATGTGGCCCATTCGCGAGCCGGTGGACTCCAGCGAAAGCAGTAGCGCGCCCTTTAAATGATCTTTCGCGCGGCGCAACTCTTCTTCCGAAACAAGCTGCTCTTTCAAGCTGCGGAATTCCGCGAGCACCGATTGAATGAGCCCCGAAGTCTTATCCGCGGCCGTGGCGCTATAGACCGAGAGCATTCCCGTGTCGCGGTAAGGATTCATCTCGCTGAATATGGAATAGGCGAGTCCCTGCTTTTCGCGAATGTTCTGGAAAAGCCGCGACGACATTCCGCCGCCGAGGAGGCTATTCAAAAGCGAAGCGGCAAACCGCCGCTTATCGGCCATCGGAAATGCCGCCACGCCCAGGCAAAGATGGACCTGCTCGAGCTCGCGTTTCGCGCGCAGAGTGATGCGTGGTTCCGGAGACGGCGCTGTTTCGGGATGCCCGTTTGGGGATGGCTTGCGATCGCGGAAGCGCGAGCCCACAAGATCGAGAAGTTGCGCGTGCGTCAGATTGCCCGCCGCCGTGATCACAATATGGTTCGGCGCGTACCAGCGCCCGAACCAATCGCGCAGCTTTGACCTGTCGAATCCGCCCACCGTTTCTGCAGTTCCGAGAATCGGTTTCCCAAGCGCCTGCTTGTACCAAAAATTTTCCGAGAACAGCTCGTGGACCAAATCTTCGGGATTGTCGAGCGCCATCTTGATTTCTTCGAGGATCACGGATTTCTCGCGCGTGATTTCTTCCTCGGCGAACTTCGGCTCGAGAACCAGATCGGCGAGGATGTCAAACGCGGCGGGCAGATGCTCGTCAATGATCCGCGTGTTGAAGCACACCTGCTCCTTCGAGGTGAAGGCATCGAGCATCCCGCCGATGCGATCGGCTTCGCGGGCGATGTCTTCGGCGCTGCGCCGCTCCGTACCCTTGAACACCATGTGCTCGATGAAATGCGAGATGCCGTTGAGTTCGCCGGGCTCGCGCCGCGAGCCGTGCAGGAGCCAGATACCCAAGGCGACCGACCGGACGTGCGGCATCTGTTCGCTGATTACGACGAGCCCGTTCGCTAGCGTGGTCTTCTCGATGTTGCGCGTAGTATCAATCATTTAGTCTATGCATTGTGGCACGCCAGCGACGGAATGTCATATCGCGGCGCTAGAACGCGTGGCGGCGATTCATCTCGCATGATCAAAATATCTCGACAGAGCCCGGAAGCCCCTGCCTCCGGGGAATTATTGCAATCTCAGCGACTCGGTGAATTAAAGCAGCTTTTCGTCAGGCGAGAGCTTGCCGTATTCGCTCGAATAATGCAGTGGAACATCCGAATACGCGCCCTTTTCGAGCGAATAGACTTCGCAGCTCGAATACGGGCGTGAATAGATGTGCAGCGTAGCGGCGCGGGCGCCGAATTCAGGCAGATTCAGCACTTGATGCACCGGCTCCTCAGGCTGAACAATGCCCGGATGCTCGGCATCCATGTCGTAAGAATCGGTTGGCACGAGCGAACACTTTCCGTGCACGGGATCGCGCGCTTCGACTCGGAAATTTTGCACGCGCAGCTTTCCAATCGGCACGGCCATCCAGCAATTCTGCTCCCGGTGATTGTGGATCCGGCTCACTTGCCCTGATTCCCAGCAGATCGCGATAACTTCGAAGAGATCGCATTTGTAGATCAAATTGCGGGTGTAGTGGCTCTTTGTGTAGAAAAGATACGGTGCGAGCGAATCCGGAAGAACAAGGTTCTCGCGAATAAATTCCTCGACGCGCGCGAGCGTGAATTTGCGCTCGGGGATTGCGACGAGTTTTTTCACCCACTCGTCAATATGAAGCCGTTGAATCGCCGCTGGGCGCCCTGCGCCGCCGGACTTGGTTTGCATGGCTGTATTATAACGCCGCTGTAGCAAGGCGGCGGCGAAAATTGGGCGAAAACGCTCGTGTTATGATGAATTCGAGCGGCTGCAATGACTTCCTCGGATCACGCGAACAAATTGAACCTTCTCGGAAAATCCATCGAGGAGTTGCGCGCGCTCGCGGTGTCTCTTGGCGAACCAGCCTACCGCGGCGGGCAGTTGTATCACGCGTTCTATGCGGAAAAGCGATTCGATATCTCCGCGATGGCAAATCTGCCGGCCGCGTTTCGCCATAAGCTGCAGGAAACCACGCGCGTCGCGCTGCCGAAAGTTCAGCGGCGGTATCCCTCCGCCGACGGCACCATGCGATACGTTCTCGCAATTGACGCGCCGGATGATTCCGCGACAAACGCCGAGACGACGATCGAAACCGTATTCATGCCCGAGGAAAACCGCCAGACGATTTGCATTTCGACGCAGGCGGGCTGCGCGGTCGATTGCGGATTTTGCCTCACGGCGACGCTCGGGTTGATCCGAAATCTTTCGGCGGGAGAGATGCTAGGCCAAGTGCTTGTCGCGCTGGACGACCACCGAGCCGAACTCAAGCCGCGAACGAACATCGTGCTGATGGGACAGGGCGAGCCGCTGCTGAATTACGAAGCTGTGATGGCCGCGCTGCAAATCCTGATGGATCCGAAAGGCATGGCGATTTCGCCGAAGCACATCACGCTCTCGACTAGCGGCATCATTCCCGGAATCGAGCGGCTCGCGCAGGAGCCCGTTCGGCCCAAGCTTGCCGTTTCGCTAAACGCATCGAATGACGAGCAGCGAAACACGATCATGCCCATCAACCGGAAATATCCGCTCGAGAAGCTGCTCGATGCTTGCCGCCGATATCCACTGCGAACGTGGGAGCACCTCACATTCGAGTACGTGCTGCTCGGCGGCTTCAACGATTCGCCGGAAGATGCCCGCCGCGTGGCGCGATTGCTCGCCAACATTCGCGTGAAAGTGAATTTGATTCCGTGGAACCCCGGCAACTTGCCCTACCAGCGGCCCGACGAGAATCGGACTGAAGAATTCCGCCGCATTCTCACGGAGAAGGATGTGCCCGCGTTCGTGCGCTATTCGCGAGGACAAGACGTGATGGCAGCCTGCGGCCAATTGGCGCTGCTCGAAACTAGCAGCACGCAGCCGCTAGCGCAGATTTCGACCTAGAGAGTCCAGCGTGATCGCGCATCCAGCAATTGCGTCTTCGGTGTGCTGCCTGCCGGGCCCACGAAAATCGACATCGATCCACTCTGATTGCACGACCGGCAATCGTAGGGTCGGTCGGAAGACCGACCGTCTTTGCGAGCGATGCTAATTGCGCAATTACGAAAAATCGGCCGGCATCCTGCCAGCGTTTTTGGTTCACGCCGCCGCGATGAAATTTCACGAGCCGGATGCCGGCGCTACGAGTGACCGCGTGCCACCGTTGCGGATTGATCGCTCGCCTGCGCTTGCGGCGCGAATGCGCGGTCAATGCGATAGAGGACATAAGCCGTCGCGGCCCCCACAGGAATTGCCAGCCACCATCCTTCACCGTACGTGAAACTCAGTCCGCCCGTAACCGCGAATACCAATGCTGCCGGCAGTGTCCCCGGATGTGAGGATGCCGCCGCGTTCCGCGCCCACCCACCAATGACCATGACGATGCCGGGAGCAATCACCGCGCCTCCCACGATCCAAATCGCTGGAAGCTTACGGCCTAGAAGTCCCGCAGCACGACGCAATAGGAATCCAAAAATCAAGGACGGCACAAAACCCAGCATTAATGAAAAGAAATAGAAATACATGAGCCGGACAGAAGCGGAAAAATTGGCGCCAACCAATGCATTTCGATCTTTGACGCAGATCGCCACGCTCATGAAGAGACAACCGCAAATCCACGCGGAGAGGTAATACGCGAGGCTGCCGCGGCGGGTCATCGCTGAATCGTGGGTCCGTTCATCGCCGACTCAAATCCGGCGCTGGACGTTGGGAAAATCCACCCAGACTTTCACGCCGCAGAAATGCGAGCCTTCGGTGCAGATCGGAGAAGAAATTCCCGCGCGCAGGACGCACGGCGGACCAATATAGCGCGCGAGTTCGGGAAAAACTTCGCGAACCTCCGCGACTTCTTCCATCGAAGCCTGGTAAATCTCTTCCTGCGCATTAAAGCACGTACGCATCGTCCATTTGTGGAGCAGATGCAAGAGCGAGCCGGACTCAACGAGGCGAATCGCCTTCGCGTTCGGCAGCAGATAGAGCGCGAATTCGCGCGGGACGCCGCGATCGAGCAATTCATTTTTCGCCGCCCAAGCCGCCACCATCGCTTCTTCGTACACTGCACGCGCGCGAGGATTTCCGGCAATCAACATCGGCATGATGAAGTCAGGCGCGCGCGTATCCGCCAGCGTCAAGAGCGGCCGCGAGCCGGGCACCATGCGATGCCGCTGATCCTGGCTGTCGCCGGTATGGCTGATTTTCTTCGCGAAGGTAAAATTGGCATGCTGAAGCGCCCGCATAATCGGCGCATGAACGCCGATATTCAGCGTCTCGCGGCGATATGGGTTCCGCGCCGGATTGAGTAGCCGGTCAATCGCTTCAGCGTCCGGGCATTCAGCTGAGGTCAAGCCCAGAACGGCGCGATACGCTCCCGCCATTACGGCCATGGCGCGCGGCGTATAGTCCACAAGCTTCGACGTGCGCCCGCCAAGTCGCGCATCAAATTCGCGCGCGAACCCCTCGCCATCCGCCACCGGCTGCTTCCACTCCGGCGGATCTTCCATGGGCTCGTTGTCGAACCGGTCGAAAAATTCAGGATCGATTTCCCGAACCGCGCCCACCATCGAGCCGATTACTTCGCGAGCTTCCGTCGGCGTATCCGAAGCCGCCTGCATGCGCCACAGACGATGCAGCACGATTCCCGAAAGCGTGTGCACCATCGTCGTGAACGCCGCGACCGGAAGAACGTAGCGCGCCACTTCAATCGCGCGCTTCTCCGATTGTTGCGCGACTTTCTTCACGCGCTTCGGATGCGACATGTCGCTCACGTGCCATATGTCGCCGAGAATCTCCCGGGCGTCCGGCTCGAGCAGCGAGGAAAGTTCGCGGTAATAATCCCAAGCGTGCGCGACAGCGCGTTCGTAGATGGCGCGCTCCTCCGGTCCGAAGTGCGGGCCCTGCGGCGGAACGTACGCTTGAGCGCGATCGAGGCGAACGTAGCGCTGGCTCTGCTGCTCGGAATTATAGAAAGGATGCGCGTGCAGAAACGACCACACGAATTGCCGGCTGATATTCTCGAGGCCGAATTCAAAATGAGCGTGCTGGTAGACGGTGTGATGGCCGCCGTAGAACGTCGCAGCGCCGATATTCACGCGCTGCTTTTCGGTGATCTCTTCGGCGCCGATTAGCCGCGGCGAATAGCACGTCCTTGCGGCGGCAATCGCGGAATCGAGCGGACGCGCGAATGCGTTGCGCAGCGTGATGCGCGGCCCGGCAGTTTCAACGAGCGATTCAGGAAATGCTCTGGAAGATGCAGGTGTCGCCATTGATGCCCGACATTTTACACTGCCACGCAACTCCGGGCAGTAATGTAGCGCCGGACCGGGCTTCGTCCGGCACTCGCAGATGTCGCACGGCCACCAGTGTGTCGAGACACACCTCGACGTGGATATGCTCGCGGGATCATCTGAAAGACCAAGACTCTTACTTCTTCATCGCCTTTTCGTATTTGCGATTGAAGCGCTCGACGCGGCCCGCTGTGTCAATCAGCTTCTGCTTGCCCGTAAAAAACGGGTGGCAGTTCGAGCAGATTTCCACCTTGATCAAATCGCCCTTAAACGTGGAGCGAGTCTTGAACGTGTTGGCGCAGGCGCAATGCACGGTGACTTCGTGATAATCGGGATGAATTCCGGCTTTCATGAGGAGTACTCCATTCCGTCCAGGCCGGTCTGCGCGGCTATTTCACGAACGCTGCAACTTCCGCCGCGTCGCTAGGCCCAAGGACGAACCGCCATTATACGCGAGAATGGCAATTGCTCCAATACTGGCCGGAATCAGAACAAAACGCGGGGGTTAAGCAGCTAGGAAACGAACGAGCAGCCCATTCGAACCCGTCCGCCTTCGGCCGGAAGCGCGTAGGCTTTGCGGAGGCTGACGCGAAGAGGCGGCAGGATCGGAACGTGAAGAACCGCCGAGAATTCATTCGGAAGCTCTTCGTTTGAGTCGAACATCAGCGCCACACCGCCGTAACTCAAGTCGAGGACTGCCGCAGTTTTCAGAGGCGTATCAAGGACGGCGTTCGACTTCGTTCCGGAGAGAGAAACGCGCTCCCATTTACGCTGCTGCTTCGCCGGTTCGGGTTTTGCGGCTGCGGGAGTGAATGGCACGCCAATGCCCGCTGGCGGAGCATACGCGGTCGGAGCGGGCGTTTCGCGCCGGGCGGGAGGAACTTCGCGCGGTGGTGGAACTTCGCGTGGCGGCGCCGGAGGCGACGGCATTGCCGTGACAACGCGCGGCTGCGGTGCGGCCGGAGCTTCAACCGGAGTCAATCGCGTTGTTTGCCCCGAATGCTTGAGCGCGTAGAGCCGTTCGTCGGCTAGCTGAACGAGATTTTCTTTTGTGTCCGCATCCGAAGGATAGACGGCCATCCCGAAGTCGAGCGTCACCGCGGCTTTCATCTTCAGCGGGGCAACTTCGTTTTCAAAATTGTTCCGGACGCGGCGGCAAAGTGTCGCGGCTTGTTCGGGATCGGTTTGCGGCAGCACGAGCGCAAATTCGTCGCCGCCGATTCGGAAAGCGAAGTCGGATGCGCGGAGCGTCTTTCGCAAATTGTTCGCAGCGAGTTGAAGGACTTGGTCGCCCTTCATGTGGCCGTACTTGTCGTTGATTTCCTTCAAGCGGTGAAGATCGAACAACACGACGGCGAGAAGCCCGCTATAACGTTTCGCGCGATTCAGTTCCTTGTCGCAGGTCTCGTCGAAGAGCCGGCGATTGTAGAGACCCGTTAGCCCATCGGTTGCGGCGTTAATTTGCAACTTGCGATAGGCATCGTATTCGAGCAGCACGGGAACTTGCAGGAAATGCGACGCGCCGAGCACATCCACGAGCGCCGTCTTCAGAGCGATGCGGCGGCCGAGCGCCTCCGAAAATTCCTTTTGGCGCGCGATAATATCGGACCACGCTCGCGTGCATTGCGCTTCATCGAGTTCCAATTGGGTGAAGGATTTGAAGAAACGCTGCAGGAACGGCCCGCGCACACCATCATCCAGGCCCTCGAGGGTCTCAGCTAACAGATCGAGAAAACAATCTTCCGCCGACGGCTTTTGCGCCGTCTCTCCGGGCTGGGGCATTTGGAGTTATCTGCTCCGATCGCTCGATACGTCTGTTCGACCAACTGCGGGGGTCGCATCTTGTATCAGCAAGCGCGAGTCCAAGGCAAGGGAAAAGCGGAGTGTTTCAAAAAGCGGCTAACTGCTTGAAACTTCAGAGCGTCGCGACGCGCGAACTCGCGTTATGTCGTTTTGAGAATCCGAATCGAAATGACGAGAGCAAACCGATTCCACTCTCCGGAGAATTTCGCCGGGCACATCGAATTAAAGTACTGTGAGTCCCGTTTAATCGAGCGGACGAACAAATTGAACGCCGATGAGGTGAATATCGCCGACTTCTTTCTGGCGAATTACTCGCGCCGAAATCGGCGGCATGGATGCGGGGACCAGACCTGAATTCGAAACTGACGGAGTCGGAACAGTCAGCGTGATCATCCCAAGTTTGACGACAGGCCGCGGGAGCGTCAGATAGGCGCCCGTCGCGCTGATGTCGAGAGTCTTGGCAAGCTCGATAAAGTCCTCTCCGTATGCGTCGGTCCCCCGCACGAACATGGGGATCTGAAGGTGAAGACGGCCGGCCTGCCTCCGGTCGGCGCTGCCAATATCGAGCGAATGCTCGCGAGAAACGTTCTTTTCCATTACCATTTTTAGTACCCCAGTAGTAGTACTTCGACTCATCGCAATTCAATGGCAAGACTCGTTGCGGAAACTACGTATCATGTAAGTCTATATTTTTGATAGAGTTGAATGCCATTTGCACCGTCTCATTTTGAGCATTGGGAACTAGCACGTCCAAAGGAAGCTAATTCGTTTCCCATTGTGTGCAAAAGTAGAACTCATTTACCATTGACACCTCCGGAGGCCTTTGCCACGATGCCCAAAGGTTGAGGGCCTCCCCCCTCCCATGCCGCCCAAGCGAGCGCCTTGATGCCAACTGAGCGGCGCGTGGTCTATCCCAGGAGGATCGGTGTCCAAGCAAGCCCCAGTCGAACAGCCCTCCCAAGCCTTAACGCTGCTGGGGGTGATGGCTAGCCTGCTCGACGCGATGGACCGGCCGCTGCTGGTGGCCGACCGCGTAGGCACGGTGCTCTTCGCAAACGTCCACGCGCAAGATCGCCTGACCTCCGGTGGATTCCCGCCATCTGATCAGCTCAATCTTTTTCGCGATCTTTTGAAAGCCGACGCGCGAAGTATTTTGGGCCAACTCGAACGCGGGGAACAGGAAGTGGTTTTGCCGATTGTTGCGAGCGACGGCGAGGCGCGCGTAAAAATTCGCTGGCTGCCGGAACCGGACTGGCTCGTTACCTACATTGATGCCGCGCCGGTCACTCCGACTGTAGATCTGCCCGTGAGCAGCGCGGACATGGCGCAAACAGTCCACGAGTTGATGCAAGAACGGGAAATTACATATCGCAATCTTCTCGCTGCGTACTTGCGGTTGCAGGAAGTGAATCGACAAAAGACCGTGTTCCTCGCATCGGCCGCGCACGAGTTGAAGACGCCGCTCGCCGTGATGAAGGGCTACTACGATCTCTTGCTGTCGTGCTCTCTCGGGAAACTCAGTGACAAGCAGCGCGAAATTCTGGAGGAATCGAAAGATAGCTGCGACCGTCTGGTTCGAGTCGTCTCCATGTTCTTGAATTATTCGGCGCTCGAAAGCGGCAAGCTCGTCCTGCAACTACGCGATAACGATCTGCGCGATTGCATCAACGACGTCGTCTTGCGCTGGCAGGATTCGTTTCAAAAATCCAAAGTGCGCCTCAAAACGCATATTTCCAAGGATCTCCCGCGTCTCAATTTCGATTATCCGAAGTTGCAGCAATGCATCGCGAATCTTGTGGATAACGCGCTCAAGCACACTCCTACCGATGGTTGCGTAACAGTGCGGGCCGAACCTCATTTCTGGGAGCGCCGCATCGCCGAAGTTGTTCCGAGAGCCGAACGCCGGCGCGAGCGCGAAAGCCGCGTGAACAGCGTGCTAGTCACCGTTTCAGATACAGGAGTCGGAATCGCGGCGGAATTCCACCAGGAAATTTTCGAGGAATTTGTGCGCGTTGATCCGTCGTCCGCGGGTATGGGCCTCGGCCTGGCGATCACCAAGCGCCTGATTCAGGCGCATCGCGGGAAGATTTGGGTGGATAGCCTTCCGGGTTCCGGCAGTGCGTTTTCGTTTCTGCTTCCGACGAATCTTGAGTAGGGGAAACATTACATAGCGCGGAACGTTTCCAGCGAGGAAAATGGAGAAATGGAAACCAAAGAAAGCATTCTGATCGTAGACGACGAACCGAGCATACGAAAGTATTTGCAAACCCTTCTCGAAGTCGACGGCTTCGACGTCAGCACCGTCACAAATGGGAAGGACGCCGTGGACACAGTCACTCGCGGCGACAAACCCGATTTCATTATTCTCGACGTGCTGATGCCTGAGATGAACGGGCTCGAGACACTGCGCGCTCTCATGCAAGTGGATCGCTCGCTGAACATCATCATGCTGTCGTGTTCGAACGAAGTGGGCACTGTCGTCGAAGCCATTCGCCTCGGCGCCCACGATTACCTCACCAAGCCCTTCGAAAAGCCCGAACTCGACGCGGCACTATTGAAATGCCGCCAGAAAATGCATCTCAGCGCCGAGAACAAGGCCCTGCGAGAATACTGCGACCAGTTGACCGAAGACATGTCGTTCCTGGCGTCCAGCCCGCAGATGCTCAAGATCCGGCAGCACATTCTGCAAATCGCCCCGGTGGATGTCCCCGTGTTCATCAGCGGCGAGAGCGGAGTCGGCAAGGAAGTAGTGGCGCGGATGATTCATCTTCGCTCCACGCGGCGCCAGCAGCCATTCGTCAAGGTGAATTGCGCGGCGCTGCCCGGCGAGCTCTTGGAATCCGAACTCTTCGGCTACGAGCAAGGCGCGTTTACCGGCGCCGTCCGTGCGAAGCCCGGAAAATTCGAACTGGCGAACAAGGGCACGATTTTCCTCGACGAAATCGCCGAGATGAGCCCGCACCTTCAGGCCAAGCTCCTGCACGTTCTGCAGGACAATCAATACTCGCGCCTCGGCGGTCGCACCGTCATCAACACCGACGTCCGCGTTCTTGCCGCGACGAACATGCACGTCCAGGAAGCCATGCAGTCCGGACGCTTCCGCGAAGATCTCTACTACCGGCTGAACGTGCTTTCGATCCACATTCCACCGCTGCGCGAGCGCACAACGGAGATCCCGCTCCTCTTCCAGCATTTTCTGCTGAAGTACAGCGAGAAGTTCCAGAAGGCGACGCCCGAGCCCTCGGCGCATCTTCTCGAAGCGGCGATGCGCTACCAATGGCCCGGCAATTTGCGCGAGTTGGAAAATTTCACGAAGCGCTATGTGATTCTCGAAGACGAAGAAGGCAGCTTCCGAGAATTGCTCGAAATGACGACGGCGCAGCAACGTCTCTCGCCGCAGCCGGAAGCGACTCCGACGCGCGAGCAGGGCGGACTGAAAGCGCTCGTGCGCGGCTTGAAAGACGAAGCCGAAGCAGAAGCGATCGCGCAAGCTCTCGAAAAAACTCGCTGGTGCCGCAAAGACGCCGCGAAAATGCTGGGCATCAGTTACAAAGCTCTACTCTACAAAATGCGTCAATTTAATTTGGATTCGGGTCGCGGCTCGCGCGCCGTTCCTGTTACGCCAGGCACGCGGCCAGAATAGTGCCAATTTCAGCAGGAAAAATGCGCCCTGCAATCTATTGCCTATTCAGGGCACACGACTGAAGAAAAAGTCTATTCACTGAGCGTGTTGCTCGCTAATATGCCTCGCCAGGGAGTGACCTGGAGTGGCGCGACGGGCGCGCGGTGATGGGTCGAAACTTGACCGTGAGTCAGTCGATCAGGCTTCCCTAGTGGTAGCAATGGGTTTGGGCGAACCCAACTCAATCTTGTAAGCCAAAGCGACAGCGACAGAAAGCGTCTGGCATTTTGCAGACGCGAATTCGTATGTCGTGTTATTTGGACTCAGGATTGCTGACCCCTTACAGGGGAATTTTGCGCCCGATCTCAGACCGAGGGGAGCAGCCGGAATGACAGAGCGTCGCACCGCTCGACGTTACGACTTATCTCTGCCAGTCCTCGTCCGCCTGCCGATCAATCGTGAGCCGGGCTCGCACAACGGCCAGACTCGCGATATCTCGACTCGCGGTGTTTATTTCATCATGAACAAGGACATGGCTCCAGGCACTGAGCTCGATTTCACGTTGACGTTGCCGGCCGAAATTACCCGCGGAACCGAAGTTTTTGTCCGCGCGCACGGGCGAGTGGTGCGCGTGGATAAGCGGCAGCAAGATGAAGAGCACGAAAGCGTCGGCATCGCTGCTGTAATCGAGCGTTACGATATTATCCGGGGCAAGACCGCGTAGCGAAAGTCTTCGCGGTCTCCCCGGGCCCAGCCCTCCGTTTTCTTTTGCTTCCGCTAATTTGAATACCGCCTTCTCGCTTGAGTCAACTTCTCTTCGTTTCAATCGCCAGTCCGCTTAAGACTTTTTCATTGCACCCGCACGCATTTAGGAATTAGGATGGCGGTCGATTTCGCCGACGGAGGTATCCCATGAAAGTCGCGGACGTAATCGCCTCCCGTAAAGAAATCTACTCCATTAGTGACGACGCTACCGTGTACGATGCGGCGCGTTATCTGCGCGACCGCGGCGTTCGCTCTGCCGGCGTCGTTAACAAAGATGGCAAACTCATCGGCGTGATTTCGCAGAGCGACATCTCCGACAAAGTAGCCGCAGAGAACAAATGCCCAGCATGGATGCGGGTCTCAGAGATCATGACGCCCAAGCTCGTTTCCGTGCCTCCGGATGCTCCGCTCGATGCCTGCCTGCAGCTCATGGAAAAATTCGGCATCTATCACTTGCTCGTAGTGGACGATAAGTCGCGCTACCACGGCATGATTTCCGTCTCGGATTTACTCGCCGTGATCGCCTCGGATGAAAAAGCGCGGGCGGACCTGCTGGAAGATCTGATCTTTCCGAAACGCTAGCGCGGATCCCAATCCAATCCACATAGATAGACCGTCTGCCTGCCGCATGGGTGGCGCGGCCGGCTCCGCGAATTTTTTTCCATGTGTTCGGGAACGCGATTTCCTCGTATCGAACCTCTTTTCCTCAATTGGCATCGCACGGTAAGCCAGCTAGGACGTACTTCCGAGATTTGCGATTAGTCCTATACCCCACCTGTAGATTCAAGCAAACACGCAGCTTAGCTGCGCCCTTGCGCGCCTACTTGCACCGCAGGATGTTCCGGTCGGGCGGGTTGCCTTTGGCTGGAGGAGTGCATTGATCATGGTGCACGGAAGAGCGCCAGGCTTGCGGCCGCAACGTGCAAGCATCGCGATTCCAAGGAGATGGGCGGTAATGGCTGTAGACAGCATCGTAGATGGCTTCGCATCGAACAAAGGGCAGGACGCGCCTCCGGGCAGCGTCGTCTTTGGTTCGTCCGAAGCGATGCGCCCAATCCGCCTGAAGGTCGAAAAGGTAGCTGGCACAAACATACCTGTTCTGATCCAGGGGGAAAGTGGCACTGGGAAAGAAGTCGTCGCCCGCCTGATTCACCAACTCTCCCCAGTCGCCAACGGGCCATTCGTCAAAGTCAACTGCGCGGCGATTCCCGGCACGCTTCTTGAAAGCGAGCTTTTCGGATTTCGCAAGGGCGCGTTCACCGGCGCGTACAACACAAAGCCCGGCCGCGTCGAAATGGCTGATGGCGGCACGCTGTTCCTCGACGAACTCGGAGAGCTCGATTCTTCACTGCAAGCAAAGCTGCTGCAATTTCTTCAGGACGGGCAATTCTGCTCAATCGGCGATCAGGAAGAGAAGCGAGTCGAAGCGCGCGTGATTTGCGCGACGAACCGGCGTCTCGAGGATGAAATCGAAGCAGGACGATTCCGCGCCGACCTTTTCTACCGCATCAACGTCATTAGCCTTCAGCTTCCGCGCCTGCGCGATCGCCGCGAAGATATTCCGCGGCTCATCGAGTTTTTCCTCGCGCAATTCAATACGCGCTTTCAGCGCAGCGCGCCGTCTCCTTCTCGCGAATTGATTCAGTCGTTTCAAGAGTCCGAGTGGCCGGGGAATATCCGCGAGCTTGAAAACCGCGTCGCGCGCTACGTCATTCTCGGCGGCGAAGAGGCATTTCGCAGCGAATCTGCGCCGGCGCGTCCCGCGTTTCGCCCGATTCAACTCTCCGAAAATGGCACGATTCCGCTCAAGCGAATCGCGAAACAGGCTGTCCGCGAAATGGAGCGCGATCTGATTCTCAAGGTCCTCCAGGCCAATCACTGGAACCGGCGCAAGACGGCGCAAGTGCTCGCCATCAGCTATCGCGCCTTAATCTATAAGATTCGTGAAGCAGGGCTTTCGCAACGGCAGAATCGCAAACCCGCAGCCGGATCCGCTAACGGCGAAGACACCGCGGCGTAAGACATCCTCTTTTTGTACCGCCGACTCGTACCGTCGATGTCCCGCCGGTTCTTCGCCTTTACTGCCACGCCCAGACAACCACGCCGTATTGACCACTCGGCTCGCCTGTGGCTCCATTGAGACAATACCGCTGGCCCCGCCAGTCTCAGCCGACTAAACTTTATATTCCGCACTATTTTCGCGGGAACCTGAATGAGTGACAGAACACAACGCCGCCAAGCCCTTTTCGACGCGCTCGAGAGGCGAATCCTCGTCCTCGATGGCGCCATGGGCACTATGGTGCAACAACAGAATCTCTCCGACGCGGATTTCGGAGGGCCGTTCCTTGAAGGCTGCAACGAAGTGCTTGTGCGCACGCGGCCGGACGTGATTCTCGGCATTCATCGAGGCTATCTCGAAGCCGGCGCGGACATTATCGAGACCGATTCGTTCGGCTCGACGCGCATCGTTCTCGCGGAATACGGCCTCGAAAACGAAACTGTCCAGCTGAATCGCAAAGCGGCCGAACTCGCGCGACAGGCAGCCGACGAATATTCAACGCCAGATCGCCCGCGCTGGGTTGCCGGCTCGGTCGGCCCGACTACCAAAGCAATTTCCGTCACCGGCGGCGTGACGTTCGACCAATTGCGCGAAAACTTCTACGAACAAGCGAAGGCGCTCGTCGAGGGCGGAGCGGACATTCTTACCGTCGAGACAAGCCAGGATACGCGAAACGTCAAAGCGGCCTTGCTCGGCATCGAACGCGTGAAAAAGGAATTTGGCTTCGATGTGCCTGTCATGGTTTCGGGCACGATTGAGCCCATGGGAACGATGCTCGGAGGCCAAACGGCCGACGCGCTCTGGTCATCCATCTCCAACGCCAATCTGCTTTCCATCGGCTTGAACTGTGCGACCGGGCCCGAATTCATGACGGATCACATCCGCACGCTCAGCGAAATCGCGTCGACGCGGATCTCGTGCTATCCGAATGCGGGCTTGCCGCGCGAGGACGGCTCCTATCTGGAAACTCCGGAATCTCTCACGGCGCAGCTCGCGCGATTCGTCGACCACAACTGGCTGAACATCGTCGGCGGCTGTTGCGGCACAACGCCGGCTCACATTCAAGCGCTGGCCACGATGGTAAACGGCAGAGAGCCGCGGCGCGTTCCCGCGCCCTCGCATCGCACGTTCTATTCAGGCATCGAGTTGGTGGAAGCGGATGATTCGAACCGGCCGTTGCTAGTTGGCGAACGGACGAATGTCATCGGCTCGCGCGCCTTCAAGGATCTCGTCAACGCGGAGAAATGGGAGGAGGCCGGCGAAATTGCTCGCCGCCAAGTGCGTAATGGCGCGCAGGTAATTGATGTCTGCCTGCAAAGCAGCGAGCGCGACGAAGCAAAGGATATCCCGCCGTTCTACGAGAGCCTCATCCGCAAGACCAAGGCGCCGATCATGATAGACACCACCGATCCGGCGTCGGTGGAACTCGCGCTCACCTACTGCCAGGGCAAGAGCATCATCAATTCGATTAATCTCGAGGATGGTGAAGATAAGTTTGAGCGAATTTGCCCGTTGGCACGTTCGTTCGGCGCCGCGCTCGTCGTTGGCTGCATCGACGAAGACAAGTTGCAAGCTCAGGCGTTCACTCGCGAGCGAAAGCTCGCCGTCGCCGAGCGCTCGTGCCGCCTGCTCGAAACGAAATATGGCATTCCCGTCGAGAACGCCATTATCGATCCGCTCGTGTTTCCGTGCGCCACAGGCGATGAAAATTATATTGGCGGCGCTGTAGAAACGATCGAAGCGATCCGCTTGATCAAAGAAAACATTCCTGGCGTAAGAACGATTCTGGGAATCTCGAATATCTCGTTTGGCCTTCCGGCATCGGCGCGCGAAGTAGTCAATTCTGTTTTTCTCTACTACTGCACGAAGGCGGGGCTTGATCTCGCCATCGTGAACACGGAAAAAATCGAGCGCTTCGCTTCCATCCCCGAAAAGGAACGTCGGCTCGCTGAAAATCTTTTGTTCAACACGCCGCCTGCGGATGTTCCGGCCACTCATCCTCGCGCTGCTTCGCTTGAAGCAGTTCCCGACGACTGGCGCCAGCAGAGCCGCGAGCAGAAAATTGCCGTCAATCAATTCCACATCGCGGCCGTCACCGAACATTTTCGTACAACGAAGAAAGTGAAAAAGCTCGCCGCGGACCTGCCGCTCGACCAGCGCCTCGCCGCGTACATCATCGAAGGCAGCCAGGACGGCCTGATCGCCGATCTCGATCGCAAGCTCGCGGAACACAAATCGCCGCTCGAAATCATCAATGGGCCTCTCATGGCCGGCATGACCGAGGTCGGCCGCCTCTTCAACAACAACGAGCTCATCGTCGCCGAAGTGTTGCAATCAGCCGAGTCGATGAAAAAGGCCGTAAGCCATCTCGAGCGCTTCATGGAGAAGTCCGAAACCAGCAGGCGCGGAAAAATCGTGCTCGCCACGGTCAAGGGAGATGTCCACGACATCGGCAAAAATCTCGTGGAGATCATCCTTTCGAACAATGGCTACGAAGTCGTGAATCTCGGAATCAAAGTCCCGCCGGACGAATTGATTCACGCCTGCCAGGCGCACTCGCCCGATGCCATCGGTCTCTCCGGCTTGCTGGTTAAGAGCGCGCAACAAATGGTGATCACGGCCGGCGACCTGCGCGACGCTGGAATCGAATTGCCGCTGCTCGTCGGCGGCGCCGCGCTCTCGGATCGATTTACGCGCTCGAAAATTGCGCCAAGCTACGCGGGGCTGACGCTCTACGCTAAAGACGCGATGACCGGCCTGCGCCTGATGAACGAAATCATGGATCCGTCACAGCGCGAACAATTGACCGTCTCTGTCACTGCCACGATCGCAGCGCCAGCAAGCGGCAATGGAGCGGACACATCTCGAGTTGCCGCGGGTGAAGCTCGCAGTTCGCGTGTGCGCACCGGCATTCCGATTCCGCCCGCGCCGTATCTCGATCGCAAGGCTCGCGCCTTGCCGCTCCTCGCCGAAATTTGGACGTACATAAATCCCTACATGCTTTACGGCCGTAATCTCGGCTTCAAGGGCAATTTCGCCAACGCTCTTCACGAACGCGACGCACTCGCCCTCGAGCTATTCCACAAAATGGAGGAAGTGAAACACGACGTCGCGAAGTGGGTGAAGCCGCGCGCCGTCTGGCAGTTCATCGAAGCCGAGCGCGCCGGAAATTCAATTCATTTATTTTCGCCCGGCGCCGTCGAGCCGATTCACACGTTTCGCTTCGGCCGCCAAGCAAAGCCGGATGGACTATGCCTGAGCGATTACGTTCTCGAAGCCGACGAGGGCCGCCGTGATCACATCGTTCTGCTTGTCGTCACGGCGGGCGAAAATGTGCGCGAGCGCGTCGAAGAAGCGAAAGTTGCCGGCGAATATTTTAAAGCTCACGCGACGCAGGCGCTCGCCACCGAAACGGCGGAAGCCTGCACCGAGTGGCTCCATCGCCGCATCCGCGAAGAGTGGGGCTTCCCCGATCCGCCCACGATGACCATGCAGGAACGCTTCACTTCCAAATATCGCGGCAAGCGCTACAGCTTTGGCTACGGCGCGTGCCCCAACATGGACGACCAGCAAGGCATCTGGAAGCTGCTGCATCCGGAAGAAATCGGCGTCCATCTTACAGACGGAATGATGATGGAGCCGGAGGCCAGCGTCAGCGCGCTCGTCTTCCATCACCCGGACTGCGCTTACTTCACGGTGAGCGACGAAATTGAAGCCGTTGCGCCGAAAACCGAATCTGTCGGCTAATTCTCGTCGAGCAAATCGGATCGCCACTAATTTTGCGGTCCCCCGCGTCTTGCATTTCTGAACTCGCCGCCGGAAAATCGCGCCATGGCACACGAATTCAGCACGTCCTACATCAAGGATTCAATCAGCCTTTTCCAGTATTACAAGCGCCTCGCCGAACGAGCCATCGAACAAGCTCCGGATGAAGCGCTCTTCGCATCGCTCGACTCGGAATCGAATTCCATCGCCGTAATCGTCAAGCACATGTCGGGCAACATGCGTTCGCGCTGGACGGACTTCCTCACTTCAGACGGCGAGAAGCCCGATCGCAATCGTGACACGGAATTCGAAACTCCGCCCACAAGTCGGCGCGAGTTGCTTCAAAAATGGGAAGAAGGCTGGCGCTACGTTTTCGCCGCGCTCGAGCCGCTGGGCGATGCCGATATTTCGAAAACAGTGACGATCCGATCCGAGCCGCACTCCGTGATGCAAGCGATCAACCGCCAGATCGCGCATTACTCGTACCACGTCGGCCAGATCGTATTTCTCGCGAAGCATTTTGCGGCCGCAAACTGGCGTGCGATTACGGTGCCTCGCGGGAAATCCACGCAATTCACGGCTGCGGTGAAAGAAGGCCGGGCGTCGCAGCGCTGAAAAGCGCCGCGCTCGAATTACTTCTTCTTCGGCGGCAGATATTTCTTGTCGATACTGGCCACCACCACGTAATTCGGGTCCACCATTTCCGTCAGGTGAATTTTGCCCACCTGTGAAAGCAATTCGTAAGCATCGAGATCGGAAAGGCCGTAGTCCGCGTGAATCCATGAAACCAGCTGCGTAAACGCAATGCGCAGCGCGTCGTCCACCGGGCGATAGATGCCCGCGGCCATGATTTCATGCTCGTTCTCGAATCTCGGCCATTCAATCGCTTTGCCCTTGATCAGCCGCACGCGAAGACGAACTTTCAAAGGAACTTCGATTGCCGATCCCGCCACTTCGCCATCGCCCATCGCCGCGTGGCCGTCGCCCATAAAGAGCAGCGCGCCCGGCACGTTGACGGGCAGATAGAGCGTATTGCCGGCGCTGACTTCCGGCGCGTCCATATTTCCGCCGAATTCCGCCGGCACTATCGAACTGCGCGCTTCTCCGCCCGAAGGCGCCACGCCGATGCATCCAAGAAAAAAGTGCAGCGCGATTGTCGTCGAGAAATCCGAATCGAGCGCGTGAAAAGTCGCCGTATTCGCGGCGCGATCGATCGGATAGATCCAGACCCGCTCCGGCAGCGGCGGATTCAGCATCGGAGTGTAGTTCGTGGGGTTGAGCGCGCCGAATCCCGGTGCGGTCGCGCCCACGCCCTGATCGCCGTTCGCTTCGAGATTCAGAATATCGATCGCCAGAGTGTCGCCCGGCTCCGCCCCATCAATATGAAATGGGCCGGTGAGCGGATTGTCTCCCTTGGCGAGACTCAGCGGGTCAGTCGTCTTTTTGATGGCGTCGCCAAAGCAATCGAGCGTGTTCGTCTCGAGGATATTGCCCGAACGCAGATGCTCCACCGGCGGCGCTGAACCGTAGACATACTTCACCACGTCAATCGTGGCGTGATATTTCACCACCCGCGGCGCCGATTCGTCGGTTTTGCCTTGCGCAAATCCAATCGCCGGCGCGCATAGCATCGCGGCAGCTATCAGTATCAATTTCAATCGCATGTTCATATTTCCTTTCGCGAAATCGCACCGCCAATTTTGATCGTCCACTATTACTTCTGCCCCGCGTCGCTGCTCAACAGCAATTTCATCAAATCGGTGGCCAGTGGCCCCGCGTCCATGGCATCCATGTTTATCAGCACGATTACGCCCGCGCGCTTCTCCGGCACAAGCATCATCATCGTGCTGGTCCCTTGCTGGCCTCCGCTGTGCCCGACGTCCAAAACGCCCAGCGAATGCCCAGTGCCCCATCCGAGTGCATAGCCGCTCGTCGAACCATCGGCTGCCTTTTGCGGAGTCCACATAATGTCGCGGGTCGCGCGCTCGACGAGGCGGTCGTTCAGAATCGCAATTTCAAATCGCGCCATATCGTCGGCCGAGGAAAGCCAACCGCCGCCGGGAATTTTGTAACTCGAATCGAGAAACTCGGCGTTTATCACCGCGCCCGATTTGTCCTTCGTGTAGAAACGCGTTCGGTTCGGAATAATGGCAAAGCGATCGTCCGCTCGCGAGCTCGTCATGCCCGCGGGCGCAAAGACGTTTTCACGAATGTAATCCACATACTTTTCACCGGACGCGCCTTCGATCGCGCAGCCAACCAGCGTGTAACCCATCGTCGAATAACGGAATTTCGTCCCGGGCGGCGCAACCAGTGGATCGTTGGCGAAAAATTGAATGCCCGCGATGATCGGATCATCGAAGTGGCGTGTATTTCCGATTTCAGGATCATCTTGCGAACCAGACTTGTAATGCCGGATTCCACCGAGGTGCCCGAGCAGTTCTCGCGTCGTGATCGGCCATTCTTTCTTCGGGAACGCAGGGCAATAATTTTGAAGAGGAGCGTCGAGGTCCAGTTTCTTTCGCTCCCAAAGCTGCATCGCTCCGGTCGCGGTGATCGGCTTCGAAATCGAGCCCAGTCGATAGAGCGTCGCGGCCGTGGCGGGTACGTGATTCTCCAGATCGGCGAATCCAAAGCCCGATGACCACACGAGTTCGCCATTTTCCACCAACGCGACCGAGATTCCCGGCGCGTGGGACGACGCCAAAAACTTTGAAACCGTTAATTGATTCTGCGCCTGTTTCTCAGGCCAGAATGTTGAGTCCTGCGCAACAACGATCCGAGTCGTCGTCGCCGCCAGAACGATCGTGACAAGAGACAGCAAAAGTGCCAGACGGAAAGTCTTGTTCGTCGTGGAACGCGGTTGATTCTGAATCTTTTGCATGGATCCGCCCCTTCCTTCATAGACGCGCACCGTATGATGCAGCGGTTTACCGAGCGCCGTACGCGCCGAGCATCGTACTGCAACGCGAGGCGCAGTTGAATACTCCTGCGTCGAGGCCGCTGAATACTCACGGATTCGATGATATGCGGCTTGCGGTCGACGGTAATCGTCGCTCTATAATGTCGTGTGTCGCGTTCAGTTTCAGTCGCAGTGGAGGGAATCATGCCGTGGTACGTCTACGTCGCTTATTTCTTCGGAGGGGTCTTTCTCGTAAATGCAATCCCGCATTTCACGAGCGGCGTCCTTGGGCGTCCATTTCCCAGTCCATTCGCTTCGCCTCCCGGAAAAGGGATGTCTTCGCCGGTGGTGAACGTGCTTTGGGGCGCGCTCAATCTGGCGATCGCGTATTTGCTTGTGTATCGAGTGGGAGAGTTCGATCTCCATCAGACAGTGAGTGTCATTGTCATCGGGGTCGGCGGCCTGCTCACGGGAATTCAGTTGGCTACGTGGTTTGGACGTGCTTCCCACAATCAATAGAGCGGCGAACTGCCGAGCCCTGGCAGGATCTATACTTCTCGAGCCGCTGCCGCCCAAAAAATCCAAAGCGCGGAGCAAATTCCGATGCTCACGCGGACGTCAACGAACGCGAGTGCCGTGGCGATAAGATACGCTGGAACTCCCACCCAATAGTTTTTCGAGAGTTTCTCGATCGTGCGCTCGGAAGCATCGCTCTTCAATAGCTCGCGGTGATTCACCAACGAAAACCAGAGCCAGTTATATCCGAGCGCAACCAGTACAAACGTGCCTGTATAAACCGCGCACGCCACCTTCGCGCCCGGCGTCTTGAAATACGTGGAGACAAGCGCCGTCGTGAAAGGAACCGTCGTCGTCAGCATCAACAAAAATCCATTCGCGAACAGCACGCGCGTGTTCACCCTTCGCACCAGTTTGAACATCGTGTGATGATTCACCCACATGATCAGAACGGTGAAGAAACTCGTGACGAACGCGAAGTAGGAGGGCCACTGCCGCGCAAGCGCTTCCGCGAGAGCCCACCGCGAAGCGCTCGGGTCCAAGTGAGGAACCTGGAGATCGAGCGCAAGAAGCGTCATCGCGATCGCGAATACGCCGTCGCTGAATGCTTCGAGCCGCCCGGTTTCCTTTTCTCCCTCTCGAACGGCGTGAGTCGCTGACTCCATTTTTCCTTGATCTCCCTAGCACGCCGAAGCCTGACACACGGCCCGGACCGGTGTACGATTCTACGCTGGGAGTGCAAATTCCATGACAACCGGCTGCACGCATCTCAGTGAAATTCGACCCGTCCACCCCAGCGGTAAGGGTTGCAAGGAATGCCTCGAGATGGGCGATACGTGGGTCCATCTGCGGCTGTGCCTGATCTGCGGGCACGTTGGCTGCTGCGATTCTTCGAAAAATAAACATGCCACCAAGCATTTTCATGCGACGAAGCACCCCATCATTCAATCGTTCGAGCCCGGCGAGCACTGGCGCTGGTGCTATATCGACGAACTCATGATGGAATAAGGCGCGAGCTTCCGTGAATTCGCCGGCTCAAAATCACGACGCGACGTAAAGGAGTGTGACGCCATGGGAGCAAACCCAACCGCTGCCGCTGGGAATCGTGATGCCTGGCCGGCATTGCCTCTCAAAGATTGGGAAGAAACGCGCGCGACATTGCACATGTGGTCGCAGATGGCCGGAAAAATTCGGTTGGCGCTCAGCCCGAATATCAATCACTACTGGGGCGTCACTCTCTACGTGAACTCGCGCGGCCTGACCACTTCCGCAATTCCCTACGGCGACGCGTCATTCGACATTCAGTTCGATTTTATCGATCACAAATTGATCATCGCAAAAAGCGATGGCGCGACGCGAACGATCGAGTTGGCTCCCAAATCCGTCGCCGATTTTTACGCCGAATTGATGGCTACGCTGCGATCGCTCGGGATCGAAGTGAAAATCTGGCCGATGCCTGTGGAGATTCCAAACCCGATCCGATTTGACCAGGATCGCACTCACGCCTCCTATGATCGCGAATACGTCGCCCGATTCTGGCGCGTTTTGATTTCAGTGGACGAAGTTTTCAAGGAATTTCGCGCGGAATATATCGGCAAAGTCAGTCCCATCCATTTTTTCTGGGGCAGCTTCGATCTCGCCGTCACGCGATTTTCGGGACGCCGCGC
>JBAPOP010000165.1:0-35772 GCA_049279675.1 Candidatus Acidiferrales bacterium | reverse complement strand
ATCGTTGACGCCAAACGCGCGAAAATTGACTCGTGCCAGTTCGCGCGCAGTCTCGCGCATTCCCGCGTGTGCCGCGAGCGCTCCGCAACAAACTTGATCCCTCGGCACCACCACTTCGCATCCGTTGGCCTGTAGCACTCGTATCGTCGCGTCGTTCAGCCCCGTGAACGTGACTCGCGCGATGCATCCCGCAAAGAACGCGACACGCGCCCGCTTCTTTCCTTGCGCCGGAAATGTTTGGCCCAGTTGCGACGCAAAAAATTTATCGTCAATCCGCGGCAGCAACGCGAAGCGATCTTCCATGCCGAATGCCCGCGCGATTCCAAGCCTGAGCGTCAGCGATTCGAGCCCCGAAGTTTGAAAAAATCTTGTCAGCCGCGCGAGCCCGGCGATCCGCGTCGGATATGGCAATAGCGAGCGATAGACAAGGCTTCGCAGGATTCGCGATCCAAGCGGCCGCGCGTGCTTCTGCTCGATCTGCCCGCGCGCCAATTCGATGAGCTTTCCGTACTCCACGCCCGAGGGACACACCGTCTCACACGCGCGGCAGTCGAGGCAGCGGTCCATGTGCGTGATGAAACCTTCGCCGATCTCAAGTTTCCCCTGATCTACGAGCGCCATCTGCCGGATTCGTCCGCGTGGAGAATCGGCTTCCTTGCCCCACAGCCGGTACGTCGGGCAATGATTCAGGCAAAGGCCGCAATGAACGCAACGCGAATAATCTTCATACGCGGGCTTCTCGATTGTCGAGAAGCCGCCGCGCACGGCGGCCGGCATCATTCCTGCATCGGCGTGAATTTTCAGCGGGTCTGCAGCCATTCTCTTACAAGTCTCCCGCGAAGCGCCCGGGCGCGAAAATGCCGCATGGATCGAAAACGCTCTTCAACTTTTTCATCTGTGCAAAATCCGCGCGCTCCGGACCCCAGACCGCGAGCGATGTTTTCCACTTCGAAGGGCACCATGGAATCGAGACGTTGCCGCCAAGTTCGCCGCAGGCCATAGTGATCCGCTGCGATGCGCCGGAAACTTTCCTTCGCGAATCATCGCTTACGTCCGCCGGCAGCAACGCGAAATATACGACGCCGACTCCGCGCGCGGTTGCAACCCATCGAAGTCCCTCACTCTCGGCTTCCGTCGCGCCGCGTCCAATCATTTCCGCCAGCCGCGTGGGTAACGCGCTCAACTTCATGATCGTTGTCGCGGGCGACGACGCGAGCGCAATCGGAATGAACTCCCGCTTCCGGCCCCACGCGCCGCCCAAATCATCCGAGAGCATCGCAACATCAATCGCGCCGGCCTCATCCGCCATTTTCCGCAAATCCGCCTCGTACCGCGCGAGAACGCGAGAGCTTCCGGCAAATCCCGTTGTTAACGCCCACTTCGTGTTCGACAAAAGATTCGTCCGCAGCGGGACGCTTTCGATTCGCGCCGCAGCCTCGGCGTAGAAAAGTTCTGCCATTCCTGGGCTCAGTATCTCGAGCGTGGATGGAGAAAGCGGCGAGCGCGCAATCCGATGCCGCAGATCAAGCGCCGCTTCCGCAGTCTCAAACGTCGCCACAAATCCGCAGGTGGCCGGCGGCATCGGAAACGTCCGGAAGTTGATCTTGGTAATGATGCCGAGCGTGCCGAGCGCTCCGATCATCAGCTTGTGCAGATCGTAACCAGTGACGTTCTTCACCACGCGTCCGCCGCTCTTCGTCAAATTTCCCTTACCTGTCACGAATTCCATTCCGAGCACGTAATCGCGCGCCGTCCCGAAAAGCTGCCGCAGCGGTGTGTCCGCGCCCGTCGCAATTGTTCCGCCCGCCGTCGTGCGATCGAAGAAGGGAACTTCGAGCGGAAGAAACTGGCGCTGTTCGGCCAGCACATTCGCCAATTTGTGCAGCGGAATTCCGGCTTCAACGGCCAACGTCAGATCGCCAGGATCGTAAGCAACTATCCGATCGAGCCGCGTCATATCAATCGCAATGTCGTAACGCGCCGGCGGCATGCCGATGCCGAGCTTCGAGCGCGACCCCGTCGCAATTACCGCGAGATTTTCCGCAGCCGCGAGCTTTACAAGCTCCGCCACTTCCTGCTCCGACCCAGGCCGCGCGACCGCCGCAGGCGCAACTCCATCAACTTCAAATGTCGCAAGGATTTCAGGATCGAGCGCGACATGTTCCTGCCCGACGATATCGGCGAAGCGCGTCCCGGAAATTTTTGCCGAGGCGCTCATCCGGCCGTCGTGCCCGCAATCGGCAATGGCCGAACGCGCGTCTCGCCGCAACCTTTGCCCGTCGGGAAAATCTTCCCTGGATTAAGAAGACCTTTGGGGTTAAACGCATCACGCACGCCTCGCATGAGATCGAGCTCAACTTCGCTGAATAGCAGCGGCATCAAGTGATCTTTCTCCATCCCGACGCCATGCTCGCCGGTGATCGCGCCACCCATCTCGATACAAAACCGGACGATTTCGCTCGCCGTCTCGACGACACGTTTGAATTCCTGTTCATTTCGCGCGTCGAACAAAATGATCGGGTGCAAGTTGCCGTCGCCGGCATGGAAGATGTTGCCGATTTCGAATCCGTTCTTCTTGCCGATTTCCGTTATACGCCGCAGCGTCGCAGGCAATTTGGTTCGTGGTATCACGCCGTCTTGGACGTAATATGTCGGCGAAATTCTGCCGACCGCGCCGAACGCGTTCTTGCGCCCTTTCCACAAAAGGTCGCGCTCTTTTGCGTCCTTCGCCACGCGCACTTCTCGCGCGCGGTGCAACCGGCAAACTTCGGCAACGCTCTCCGCCTGCTCCTCGACCGCTTCGCGCAAGCCGTCTACCTCGAGCAGCAGCACGGCCGCGCAATCGAGCGGAAAACCGGCGTGAACGTATGCCTCCACGGCGCGCAGCGTCCAGCCATCCATCATTTCGCATGCCGCCGGAGTGATGCCGCGCGATGTAATATCCACCACCGTCTCGGTCGCATCGTCTATCGTGTCAAACACGGCCAGCAACGTCTTCACCGTCTCCGGAAGCGGTGTCAGCTTCACAGTGATTTCCGTAACCAGCGCCAGCGTGCCTTCCGATCCGACAAAGAGTCCGGTCAGGTCGTAGCCCGTGGCATCGAGCGCCGCGCTTCCGATTTGCACCAATTCGCCGGTGGGCAGCACAAGCTTAAGTCCCAGCACGTGATTCGTTGTCACGCCGTAAGCCAGCGTATGCGGCCCGCCCGCGTTCTCCGCGACGTTCCCGCCAATCGTGCACGCCTTCTGGCTCGATGGATCGGGCGCGTAGTGCAGGCCAGCATGTTCCACCGCGCGCGTGAGATCGAGATTCACGACGCCTGGCTGCACAACGGCGCGGCGATTTTCGATATCAATTTCGAGAATCCGATTCATGCGCGAGAATACGACCAGAATTCCGCCGTGCCGCGCGAGAGCGCCCCCGGAAAGGCCCGTCCCTGCGCCTCTGCCGACAAGGGGCGTTTGATGGAGATTCGAAAGTTCGGCAATCCGAACGACGTCGTCAGTCGAGCCCGGAAACACCACGCATTCAGGGCGAGCCACTTCGACGGAACCGTCGTATTCATAGAGGATCAAATCCTCACGGCTCGAGAGCACTCCGTCCTTGCCGAGAAGTTTTTCGAGTGACTGAATAAGATTACGGTTCATGCCCGAATGTGCGTCGAGGAAACTCCCAAATCACTATAATCGCGGCGTTCGAGCGCAGTCAACGCGCATGAGGCGCTCGTGTTTCGCATCATCTTGCGAATCGCTGTCCGCGGCGTCGCACTGACGCTCGGCGGCCGTGTATACTGTTCGCGCTTCTCACGGAAATTTCCGCAATGGAGTGAATTGTGGACCGGCCCAAAATCCTCGCGACACACGCGCTCTTCAAAGAGGCTCGAAATCTACTCGAAGCGCGCTCCGACGTTGAGTATTGGAGCGCGCCCTCAAGCATTCCGCGTGATGAATTACTCAAGCGCATCGCCGGCAAAGACGCGCTCGTCTGCCTGCTCACCGAAAAAGTAAACCAGGAGCTTCTCGCCGCCGCGCCGAAATTGCGCATCGCCGCGACTGTGTCTGTCGGCTACGACAATATCGACGTCCCGGCCTGCACGAAGCGCCGCGTCGTTGCGACCAACACCCCCGGCGTCCTCGACGACACGACCGCCGATTTCGCGTGGACTCTACTCATGGCTGTCGCGCGCCGCCTCGTCGAAGGCGACGCGATGATCCGCGCGGGCGAATGGAAGGGCTGGAATCTCGATCAACTCTGCGGCACGGATGTTTGGGGCAAGACGCTCGGCATTCTCGGATTCGGCCGCATCGGTCAAACTGTCGCGCGGCGCGCGCGCGGATTCGACATGCGCGTCATTTACTTCAATCGCTCGCGCGTCTCTCCTGAAATCGAAAAGGAACTCCACGCGGATTACGTTGATCTCGACACGCTGTTTGCTCAATCCGACTTTCTTTCGCTCCACGTTCCTCTCACCGACGACACGCGCCATCTCATCAATGCCGGAAATCTGCAGAAGATGAAGCGCACCGCATTCCTGATCAACACTGCGCGCGGACCCGTCGTCGACGAAGCTGCGCTTGCAAGCGCTCTCCAGGCGGGAACGATTGCCGGTGCCGCGCTCGACGTTTACGAACGCGAGCCGCAAGTTCTCCCTGCGTTGATTCCGCTCAAAAACGTTGTGCTCGCGCCGCATCTCGGCAGCAATTCGATCGAGACACGCACGAAAATGGCGGTGATGGCCGCGACGAACGTCGCCGATTTTTTCGAGGGCCGCCGCCCTCCCAACGCGCTCAATCCCGAAGCCCTCGGCAAATAACGTCGGGTGAAAGAAATCGCAGCGTGAAAGAGATCGCACAACTCATATTTCGCAAGACGCTCGCCGCCGTGGACGTCCGCGCAACATTCGAATCCAAACTGGAGCGCCGCGGGCCGTTCATTCACGCCGCCGGCCAGCACGTCGATCTTCGCCAATACCGCGAAATCCTGTCCGTCGCCATCGGGAAGGCGGCGTTCGCGATGGCCGAAGGCCTCGATGCGGTTCTTGCGCCAGATTTTCGCGTCCGAGGCATCCTCGCGAATCCGTCGCCTCCAACGCGCGCGCTTCCCGGGTGGGAGATGTTCGTGACCGGCCATCCCGTGCCGACAGCTGCCAGCTTCGCCGCCGGCGAAGCGATACTCAAATTTCTCGCTCAAACGAGTGAAGGCACTCTCATCTTCTTTCTGCTCTCGGGCGGCGGCTCTTCGCTCGTTGAATGTCCTCTCGACGGGAGCATTTCGCTCGCTGACTTTCAGAAGCTCCATCACATCCTCGTGACTTGCGGCGCCCCCATCGAGGAAATCAACGCAATCCGCAAGCATCTCTCGGCCACAAAAGGTGGCCGCCTCGCGCTCGCGGCGCCCGGCGCATTGAAAATCACTCTTGGCATCACCGACGTTCCCGAAGGACATGAGTCCGCGCTCGCATCCGGGCCGACTTTGCCCGATCCCACCACCATCTCCGATGTTGAGCGCGTCGTTGAGCGCTACAACCTCGCCGGAAAATTGCCCGCGAGTATTCACGCCGCTCTAAGTCCGCATTCTCTGATCGAGACTCCGAAGCCCGGCAATCCCGCTTTCAAGCACGCTCATTTCACCCTGCTTCTTAGCATGCACGATCTCATCCACCACGCGCATCTTTCCGCCGAGGCCGAGGGCTTCAATTGTGTCTGCGATTATTCCACGGACAACTGGCCGATCGAGCGAGCAGCCGATCACCTGCTCGAAATGCTCGAGTCCATGCAGCGCGAGAATCCAGGGAAGCGTGTCGCGGTGATTGCCGACGGCGAAGTTTCAAGCCCGGTCACAGGCGATGGAATCGGCGGGCGCAATTCCGCGTTCGTTCTGGCATGCGTCCCGAAAATTGCCGGAAAAAAGATTGCAGTGCTCAGCGCCGGAACCGATGGTGTTGACGGCAACAGCCCCGCAGCAGGCGCGATAGCCGATGGCGGCTCTTTGGCTCGCGCCGAATCAATGGGCCTCGACCCTGGCGACTATTTCCGCCGCAGCGACTCGTTCACTTTTTTCGAGCGGCTCGGAAACGCATTGCACACCGGTCCGACGGGGAATAATCTCCGCGACTTGCGAATATTTCTCGCCTGGTAGCGTGGCCTGCCACCGCGGCGCTATAGTCCGCGCACCGCGTCAACGTCGTACCTTTGTCTTATTTCTTTCCGCTGCCGATCTGTGTTTCGATCTTCTGCAGCCGCGAATTCACTTCGTCCAATTGTTTTTGAATTCGCTCGAGCGTCTTCGCGACGTCGCCGCTTGCATCGGATCCACTCGGCTGCGTGTCGGCAGTAGCGCCCGGCCGTCCGCCAGGCCCACCCTTTCCGCCCGCCGCCGCTCGAATCGCCTGAATCTGCCCTTCGACCATCGACGACATGCCGCCGCCGAATCCGCCCTCTTTTTCGAGTTTTTCGAGCGTTGGAATCGCCTCGGGATCACCGCGCCGGCCGAGCGCAAAAACGGATGTGAATCGAACGTCGCGATGTCCTTCTTCCACGTAAGACATCAGCGCTCTCGTGATTTCCTTATTGCCCTTGTCGAGCTGTCCGAGGCTGCTGATCGCTGCGGCGCGCGATGTGAGCGGCTTGCCGTCCGCGGACCACTCGAATACGAGCGGCGCCGCCTGGTCATCGCCGAGATCGCCGAGCGCGCGAAGAGCCCCGCGCCGCAAAATGTCGTCCGGCGAATCCGATTTCACCGCAGCGGTCAGGACGTCAAGCGCGTTCGGTGCCTTCAAATCCGCAAGCGACTGCAAAGCCGCGGACCGCACTCGATAGGCCGGATCTGTCGCCGCGATCTTCGCGAGTTGAGTTCCCAGTGAAGCGTCCTTGAACTTTCCGAGTTGCGCCACCGCAACTTCGCGCACCCACGGCTTGTCGTTTCCGATCGCAGCTTCGACTTCTTTCTCCGCCGCGGAATCGCCAATCTTTCCGAGCGAGCGCAGCGCTTCGTTGCGCACGCCCCAGAATGGATCATTCACCGCTGCGGTTCCGAGCGCCTTCACGACATCATCATTTCCCTTCACATCTCCAAGCGCGCTCGCCGCATCGGCGCGGTCCGGCACCGTCTCGGCATTTTTGAGTTCATAAATCAGCGCCGCCGCATCGCGCTTGAAATCGACGGTCTTCAAAATCTTGTTGCCCGCATCGAAGATCACCATCATCGGTGCGCCATCGAGTGTGAATGAGAAATTCTCGTCGGCCTTACTGACATCGATCGAAAACGTCTTGTGCCCAGACGCCGTCGCGACTTCCACGTCAATCGGAACACGGAATAGTCCGACGAGATTCTCGACTTTCTGCGTCTGCTTCACTTCAAGCTGAAGTTGCTTCGTTCCGTCGTCGTATTTCTGCGTAACTTCGAATTTCGGCGCTCCCGCGCCATAAACCCACTGCCGGAAGAATTCGTCCACGCTTACCGAAGTATCCTGCTCGATCGCTTTGATCAAATCGGCCGTAACCGCATTCTGTCCGCGATTCGTTTCGAGGTAACGGTGCAGCGCGTGGAAGAACGCCTCGTCGCCCAATTTCTCGCGCAGCATTCGCAAGACGAGACCGCCCTTTCCGTAGATATTGCCGCTGTTCTCGATCGCGTTGGTGATGTCGTAGCTCACGATCGGATTCGGAAACAAGCGCTTCTGCGCCGCCCACCGGTTTCCGTCGGTCCAGAATTCGTACTCGGCATCGTCCTTGCCGAAACCGACTTCGGTCCAGTAGTGCTCCATATAAGTCGCGAAGCCTTCGTTCAACCAGATATCCGCCCAATCTCTGCATGTCACCAAATCGCCGAACCACTGGTGCGCCAATTCGTGCGAATCGAGGCTGTCCGCGCCCTGCAGAGTTTCCGCGGCCAGTGCCGGATTCACCAGCGCCCGCGCCGTTAAAGTTGTCGCGCTCGCATTTTCCATCCCGCCGACAACGAATTCGTCCACCGATGTTTGCGCGTATTTCGCCCACGGATAGCGCACGCCGAGGCGGTCGGAAAATGCGTCGAGCATTTTCTTCGTGCGTTCGAACGTCGTGTCAATCTTCGATTCCTGCCCCTTCGGCACGACGTACTCCACCGGCATCCCGCGCCACGTATCCTTCTTCTCCACAAATTCTCCGGCCACCACCGAAATCAAATAAGTCGAAATCGGTTCCGTCTCCTTCCAGTCCCATGTTTTCGTGCCATCGGCTTCCGTCCTCACGCCCGCAAGCCGTCCATTCGAAATCGTGAGCCAGTTTGCAGGCACGGTCACGAGCATCTCTGAAGTCGTGCGGTCGTTCGGATAATCGTAAATTGGAATGTAATAGCGCGTGTCTTCGGATTCGCCTTGCGACCATACCTCGCGCGGCCGGTCCGGATAATCCTTGTCGGGCAGCACCCAGTAGAGGCCCTTCGTCGGCGTGCCCCAATAGTGAATCGAAACTTCCATGTGCTCGCCGGGATGCGCGGCCTGCGGCAGCTTGACGATCAATTCGTCGGCGGTCGTCTCATATTTCGCGTCCTTGCCGTCGAGCGTGACGCTTTCGATCGTCAGCCCGACCGAGTCGAACTTCAATTCGCTCACGTTGGGACGCAGGATCGAAATGCTGTGCGTCACCTCGCCGATCACTTTCTTGTTATCAACATCGAAGCGCAAGTGAACGCGCACGTTCTGCAAATCGTAATCGCGCGTCCGCGGAAAAGGATCGTCGGCTCGCAACGCGCTCGCGCTTCCAAGCGCCGTGATGCAAATCGCCAATGCAAGCAACCAACGCCTGGCCGCACTCGAGCGAATCGAAAACGTATTCATGAATTTCCTCGCACTTTGATTTTTCGCTGAAGGCGATCGCCGATAAAGATCGAATTTGCGACCGCGGCCGCCGCTTAAAGCAAACTCTTCACCCATCCGCCATCCACCGCCGTCGTCGTTCCGTTAATGTAGCTCGCGCGCTCCGACGCAAGAAACGCCACAAGCGCGGCAAATTCTTCCGGCCGTCCGATGCGCCCCACAGGTATCTGCGCGCTCATTCGTTCGAATATTTTTTCGCGCGAGAGTCCGGCTTCGGCGGCTTGCTTGTCTGCAAGACCCAGCAGCCGGTCCGTCAGCGTATAGCCGGGGCAAACGTTGTTGACCGTAATCCCGTCCGCGCCGAATTCATTCGCGAGCGTCCGCGCCAGTCCCGCCACTGCCGCGCGAACTGAATTCGAGAGAATCAGCCCGTCCACCGGCTGCTTCACCGTCATTGACGTAATTGTGATCAGCCTTCCCCAGCGCCGCTCGCGCATCTTCGGCAGCACTTCTCGCGCAAAATAAACGGCGCTCATCAAATTCGTATCAACCGCGGTGCGCCATTCGTCGTTTGTCGTGTCGAGGAATTTCTTCGACGGCGGGCCTCCCGCATTCGTCACGCAAATGTCCACGCGCCCAAATCGCTTGTTCACCTCGGTCACGAAATCGCGAACATCTTCATAGCGCGTCACATCGAGCGCCTTCCAACGCACCGCTCGCCCCGACGCTTTTTCAATCGCCCCGGCGGTCTTCTCAAGTTCCGCCGCGTTCCGCGAGCAGATCGCCACATCGGCGCCCTCTCGCGCAAACTCTTCCGCCACTGCGCGCCCCAACCCCTTGCTCGCCGCCGCCACAATCGCAACGCGTCCCTTCAATCCGAGATCCACAATGCCTCCGAATTACTTGTCGCTAATGCTTGCCCAACTCGTCCGCGCAGCGCCCGCCGCCCTCCGCGCACCTTCTGCAAACCCACAATCCTCCATCGGATTCGCGCAATCGTCAATCCCGCTCGTTGCGCCCTATCGCCGCCCGGGTCGCCGTGAAGGTGTTTGCGGCGCGAGCCTCATTGGACTAAGATGCGCGCCATCAGGCGCTCGCGCTGGCTTCGAACTTCCGCGCCACCGGCCCGCGCACCAGCGTCCTGTTCAAGCGGCGGGAGGTCCATATGAAGCGCATTGCTTTCGTTCTCATTCTGATTCTATCGGCAGCCATGGCATCGAAAGCTCAAATAGGAAAAACGGTCGCCGTCACCGCCGGCACGCCCGAAGACAAAGCGCTCAGCGAAATCTATGCCGCCCCGGACGGTCCCGAAAAAGTCGCACTCCTCGACAAATTCATGGCCGATTACGGCAAGGGCGATCTCGAGCTGCTTGCCGACCAGCTCTACGCGAACACTTATCTCGCGCAAAAAAATGATCCGAAGGCCATCGAATACGCCGGCAAAATTCTGGCGCTCGACCCGGATAATCTGCCAGCCGCCGTCATCATCGTTCACGCAGCGGACGACTCAGGTGATACCGCCAAGCTCTTCGATGCCGGCGAGCGGGCCGCAGCAATCGTCGCCAGGTTCAAGAAATTGCCGCTACCCGCCGGCATGTCGCAGAATTCTTGGGATAGTCAAAGGGACGGCATACTTCACGGCGCGCAAGGCGATCTCGACTACGTTCAGAACGCGCTCTTCAACGCCGCGTACAAGACGTCCGACCCGAAAGCAAAAGCTGCCTACTTCGAGCGCTTCGCCGCGACATTCCCCGATTCTCCTTTCGCATTAAATGCGCGCGAGCAAGTCGTCTTCGCCGACGAGCAAGCGCAGAATGTCCCGAAAATGATGGAAGCCGCGCAGGCAGTTCTCGCGACGGATCCGAACAACGTGGACATCCTTCTGCTCCTCGCCGATTTCTGGAGTGAAAAAGGCCAACAGCTCGACAAGGCCATGCAATATGCGCAGAAATCTCTCGACGCGATCGCGAAGGCGAAAAAACCCGATCAAACGCCGGATGACCAATGGCAGCAACAAATCTCTGTTCAGCAGGGGCTCGCCTATTCGACGCTCGGTCAGGTTGACGTAATCAAAGGCCAAAATGCGGAAGCCGTCGCGGCGTTCAAGAAAGCAGGCCCGCTCCTAAAATCCAGCACGATAAGCTACGCCCGCAATCAATACCGTCTCGGATTCACGCTCGCAAAAATGCAAAAGATTCCCGAAGCCAAAGCGGTGCTCACCGAAGCCGCTTCAATCGACAGCCCCTACCGCGCCTTGGCCCAGCAAACCCTCGCCAAAATTGGCGGCGGCCCAGCCCACACAGCGAAAAAATCGTCGTAGTCAACCCTCTTGCTTGTCGGTGGGAGCCCCGTACTTCAGCAGGGGGAGCTGGACTTTAGTCCAGCGGAAGAAAGCCTTCGTACTCATAACGGACTTTCAGCCCCGGGTCTTGTGCCGCGCTCGACCGCGACTCCAAGCTTTCGCCCAATCCGCCGGTACCAGCCATTTATTGGTACTTTTGTACCGCTCAGCATGTGTCTTGCCAGTTTTCCATACCCTTCTATAATTGGTGTCGAAAGGAGCAATACCGTGAAAACCTTCTTCGGTCTTGCACTCTTGCTTCTCTTCTTCGCTCTTCCGGCTCACGCGCAGCAGCGCGCCGGCAGCAACGGCATCACGCCCACCGGTGGCGGCGGTGGCGGTCTCGGCGGCAGTTTGGAGGGCGGCTTCGGCGGGAGCAGCACTGGCAAAATTCCCGTCACTCAATTCTCCGTCGTGACGGCCCATGGCGACGCGAACTTCATTCTCTCCTCGTTCATGCCCTACGACCGCGCCGTCGAAGTTGGCAAAGCCGCGCTCGCCAACTCGCCGCAGTCGCTTGGCGACGTCGCCCGCGCGTATCGCGAAGAAAAGGCCCGCAAGCAGGAACTGCGCGCCAGCCCACAATCCTAAGTTCTGCCGTCTGTCACCGCGCTCACTCGCACAGGCCGGATTGACTTGCCTGTGCGAGCGGCCTAACATGGCCGCGTCATGTCCGACTCGCGGTCGCCTCTGAACCAGACAATTTCGCATTACCGCATCGTCGAAAAATTAGGCGGCGGCGGAATGGGAGTCGTCTATAAGGCCGAGGACACCATGCTCGGCCGTCCCGTCGCGTTGAAATTTCTTCCCGACGAGCTCGCCTCGGACCCGCAAGCTCTCGAACGATTCCAGCGCGAGGCCCGCGCCGCATCCGCGCTCAATCACGCCAACATCTGCACGATCCATGAAATCGGCCAGCAGGACGGCCGTTTCTACATGGTCATGGAGTATCTCGACGGCCAGACTCTGAAGCACAGAATTCAACAGAATCCTCTCGATCTTGGCCAGATGCTCGAACTCGCGATTGAAATCGCAGACGCGCTCGATGCCGCGCACACGAAAGGCATCATCCATCGCGACATCAAGCCCGCGAATATTTTCGTAACCGATCGCGGCCACGCCAAAGTTCTCGACTTCGGCCTCGCGAAGCAATTGAACAAAGATCTCGGCATGTCTGCCACGAAAGATGCGGGAGTTGTCGAGCCGCTCGAACTTACAAGCCCCGGCTCCACGGTTGGCACCGTGGCCTATATGTCACCCGAGCAAGCACGCGGCGAGCAGCTCGATACCCGTACGGATCTCTTTAGCTTCGGTCTCGTGCTTTACGAAATGGCCACTTCGCGCCAGGCCTTTTCCGGCGGCACATCCGCTGTAATCTTCAACGCGATCTTGGAGCGCCAGCCGCCCACGGCCGGAAGCCTCAATCCGAACGTGCCTCCCAAGCTCGATGAAATTATCGAGAAAGCTCTCGAAAAAGATCGCGAGACGCGTTACCAGCACGCTTCGGACATTCGCGCCGATCTAAAACGGCTGCGCCGCGAAACAGAATCCGGCCACTCTTCATCAGCCACCTCGGCTCGTTCCGGAACTGGATCCGCGAACGCTCCCGGAAGCGCTTCCGCACGAGTCATGCGCCCGGCCTCCGGTTCGACAGCACGCAGTGCTACGGTGCATGAAGGAGATGTCGCGCCGGAAGCTGCCGCGCCGTCTGCATCTCGCCGTTGGATCGCATTGGCCGCGGGCGCCGTCGCCGTTCTCATTCTTGCCGCCGTCGCCTTCTGGTGGTTCAAAGGACGCACGAAACCTGTCGTGCTCACCGATCGCGACACCGTGGTCGTCGCCGACTTCACGAATTCGACTGGCGATCCCGTTTTTGACGACACGCTCAAGCAAGCCCTCAGCGTTTCGTTACGCCAATCGCCATTCCTCAATGTTCTTTCCGACGAAAAAGTCGCGTCCACTCTGCAAATGATGACGCGCCCCGCGAACGCGCCTCTCACTTCCATCGTCGCGAGCGAGCTCTGCGAACGGGCGGGGAGCAAAGCGTTCATCGCGGGCTCGATCGCAGGCCTGGGCAGCGAATTCGTGATCGGTCTGAAAGCGGTTAATTGCCATACCGGCGACGTCCTTGCGCAGGAGCAGGCCACAGCCGCGAGCAAAGAGAAGGTTCTTGGGGCGCTAGGCGAGGCGGCCACGAAACTCCGTGCCGAACTGGGTGAGTCTCTCGCATCCGTTCAGAAATTCGACGTGCCTCTCGCTCAGGAAACGACTCCTTCACTGGAAGCGCTTAAGGCGTACAGTCTTGGAAGGAAAACGTCGCAAGAAAAAGGATCGGCCGCCGCCGTACCGTACTTTCAGCACGCTGTGGATCTCGATCCGAATTTTGCGAGCGCCTATGCTGGCCTTGGGATCATGTACAGCAACCTTGGCCAGCCCTCCCGCTCGGCTGAATATCTGACCAAAGCGTTTCAGATTCGCGAGCACGCCAGCGAACGTGAGAAACTTCATATTTCTTCGTCGTACTATCAGAATGTGACCGGCGAACAGGAAAAGGCTGTCGAAGCATTTCAGGAATGGATTGATAGTTATCCTCGCGACTCAATCCCATACACAAATCTATCCGGTACATACTCCATTCTCGGGAAGTTCGACAAAGCGTTGGAAACGGCTCAGGAATCCATTCGTCTGGAGCCATTGAACGTAATAAGCATTGAGAATCTCGCTGCGGCATACACTAACTTGAATCGCTT
Source organism: Candidatus Acidiferrales bacterium (assembly GCA_049279675.1). Taxonomy (GTDB): domain Bacteria; phylum Acidobacteriota; class Terriglobia; order Acidiferrales; family UBA7541; genus Palsa-147. Next base: position 21,883 of record JBAPOP010000165.1, on the reverse strand, counting down.
TGACGAGGCTCGTAGCGCGTTGAAAGACGCGCTGGCCCACAAGTTAGACGACGATACTTTGCGAGTCGCGTTGTACGGATTGGGGTTCATTTCAGGAGATGTGCGCGGGATGGCAGATCAGGTCTCCTGGTTTGACGGAAAGCCGGAACTACAGCACGAAATCCTCGCGGCCGAAGCAGACACCGAGGCATATTACGGACACTTGCAGAAAGCTCGCGATTTTACGCGCCGTGCTGTGGACGCAGCATCCCGGATTGGGAACAAGGATTCCGCAGGGCTGTGGCAGGATGCTGCCGCTATCCGTGAAGGATTTTTCGGCAATTTTTCCGAGGCCAAGCAGAATGCCGCCGCCGCTCTCAATACCGCGCCGGCAACGCGCGACGTCATTGCGGAATCTGCGTTTGTATTCGCCGAAACGGGCGATTCCGCTCGGGCGAACTCCCTGGGCCAGGATCTCGTTAAGCGTTTCCCGTCCGATACGATGGTGCGCTCGTATTGGCTGCCGACGATTCAAGCCGAAATCGCCCTTTCCCAGAAAAATTCCGCCCGTGCCCTCGAACTTCTCCAAACGGTTTCGCCACTTGATTTTGCAGGCGTTTCCGTTTCGTGCGTGATCCCAGTCTTCACCCGTGGGGAAACGGATCTGGCCGGCCAGCAGGGAAGCGCCGCCGCCGCGGAATTTCAGAAAATTATCGATCACCGCGGGCTCGTGCAGAATTGTTCGGCCGGCGCTCTCGCGCACGTTGGTGTCGCTCGCGCCGAAGCCCTCGCCGGCGATTCCGCCAAGGCCCGCGCCGCCTATCAGGATTTCTTCACCCTCTGGAAGGATGCCGACCCCGACATCCCCATCCTCCGCGAAGCCAAATCCGAATCCGAAAAACTGAAGTAGGGACGTCACTCGTGGCGCGGGCATCCTGCCCGCGTCTTTTTACTTGTTACGCTTCTAATGTAGGGCTGGTCGCAAGTTCAGCCACCTTTCTCCGCCCTCGCAACGACCCTCCAATCAACCTCGATCGCGCTGCTTCCTATTCTTCCCCGACCTCAATCTTCCCGTCCCGCTCTTCACCCCTGTCGGCACCGCCGCCGCCGTCTGCAACAACCCCAAAAATGCCTGCGCATCCCGCGTCAACGGCCGATGCCGCGGCGACACCACATCCAAGTTCCGATGTAGCGATTCCGCATCCACAATTTCAATCGCTACCAACTTCCCCCGCCGCAACTCATGCGTAACCGCAATTTGCGGAAGAAAACTCAACCCCAGCTTCCGTTCGACCATCCGCTTCGCTGCTTCAATCGTCTCCACCTCCAGCACCACCGTCGGCAGCAGTCCCGCCCGCCGAAACAGCCCCTGGCTCAGCGTCCAATCGCTCGATCCCATGTCGTAGAAAATCAGCGGTAGCGCTTCCACTTCGTTCAGCCGGAGGCGCCGCTTCTGCGCCGCTGGATGCGCCGGATGCCCCACAAGAATCAACGGATCATCGCGCAGCGTCGTTGTTTCCACCTCGGGATGATTGAGCGACCTCGCAAACCCGATATCCGCCTCGCCATCCAGCACCATTTTCAGCACCTGCACTGAATTCCCAGACCGCAAGCTCACCATCACGCTTGGGTTCGCCTCCTGGAAATCCTTCATCACGTCGGGAAGGAAGTAGGTGCATACCGATAGCGACGCCGCAATCCGAAGCGCGCCTCCCGCCTCGGGTTGAATTTGATGCACAGCCTGCCGCGCAAGCGCCACGGTTCGCAGGAGCTGCTCCGCGTGCGGCCGCAACGCCTTTCCGGCAGGGGAAAGCGAAAGATTCGATCTCGCCCGCACGAAGAGCTTCGCGCCAAGCGAGTCCTCTAGCGCCTGGATGCGCCCCGTCACTGCCGGTTGGCTGACGTGCAGCGTATCGGCCGCGCGATGAAACCCGCCGTAAGTCAGCACTGCGAGAAAAGTCTCGATCTGGTCGATTTCCATTGCCGCCTCAATCTCGCTCAGGCACTCTTGTCCCGCCGGCTCTTCGCCTTCGAACTCGTTCGTCGTGGTTCCGATTCGACACAAGAACGAAGCGCACCACGCGATAAGATAATACTATCGCTGTGATAATTACAATCAGTTTGACGAATTGAGCTGACGCGCGGAGAATGCCGTGATGTGGTCTGCATCCGGCCGCGACGAAGGGAGCCAATCATGGAAGGCAGCAGCTCACGGCAGTTCCCGAGGACCGAGCTCGACACCCCTGTTGATATCCAAATTGGCAAGCAGACGATTCGGATCGCCAGCCCTTCGAACAACGTCAGCGTCGGCGGTCTATTCGTGCGCCGCGATGACCTGAAGGTCGGCACGCCCGTTCATATTACGATTCCCGTGAATAGCCGCAATTTCGAAGCCGACGGCCGCGTCGACACAGTCAGCCGCGCCGGCTCAGGCATCGAGTTCAAGTCGCTCTCCGAAGCCGAACTCGAAACTCTCTACGAACTGATCGCGGACCTAACAATCCGCGGCCAAGCCGCCGCCTAACCAGCGCGCTTATCACTAGCACCGCACCTATCTCGCTTTCCGTGTTCGTGCGCTTCGCCGATGGACTCTCTGGCGCGTTACTCTACTCGTTTGGTCTTTATGGTGAAGCATGGCATGGCGCAACAGCCAATTTGCTTTTGTCTGATACCCGCAGCCATCTGCGTTAAGCCATTCGATGACGTCGGAATCGAGGCGCATCGTGACCGGTTTCTTCTTCGGCCGATAAAACTTGCCGATCTCGGTGCCGCTCCAATCGAGTATTGGACTCGCATCCGAAAAATCAATGTCGTCGTCACTTTTTACAGCCACAGCTCGGATATCTCGTTTCTGCTTTTTCGTCAACTTCCTCATATGCACTCTTGTGTCAGCGGCGAGGGAAGAACAGCGCTTCACTTACCTGAGGGCGGCCACCAGGCACAGCCGCAAGGAGGCTGGCGGAGATGGTGGGATTCGAACTTGAGGCGCTATGCGGGCGTCAGAGCCCGCAGCCGAAATCGCGACCCGGTCGGGACCACGGTAGAAATGGCGGAGAGGGTGGGATTCGAACCCACGGTAGAGTTTCCCCTACACTCGCTTTCGAGGCGAGCTCTTTCGACCACTCAGACACCTCTCCGCGTGGTGAGGACCTTAGACTAACAGACGCTTCGCTGACCCTCAACAGCAAGCGGAGGCCTCTTCAATCGACAGAATCTTGCTTAATTTTGGTTTGATAACATCGGCCGCGAAGCCTAACGGCGAGTGGCGAAAAAATTCTGAAGCAGTGCGGCGCATTCTTCGGCGCGCAGATTCGGCACGAACTCGACCTGGTGATTCAACTGCGGGTTATCAAGGACGTTGAAGCAACTGCGCGCCGCGCCGCCCTTCGGATCGTCCGCTCCGTAGACCACCCGCGCAATTCGCGCCTGCACAATCGCTCCCGCGCACATCGAGCACGGCTCGATCGTCACATACAACGCGACGCCAGCCAGCCGGTAATTGCCAATCGCTTTTGCCGCCGCGCGGAGCGCGATCATTTCCGCGTGTGCAGTCGGATCGCAATCGCGAATCGTGCGATTCGCGCCCGTAGCAATCTCGCGGCCCTCAAGTACCGCGACCGCCCCGATCGGCACTTCGCCGGCATCTCCCGCGCGCCGCGCCTCCTCAATAGCGACGCCCATCCACTCGAGATCGGATTCGATCGGATTGTTCATTTCACTTGTTGTGGGACTCTTAACTTAGGCACTTCGAACCGGCAACTTCGCGGCGTCCCACGCGGCGATGCCGCCGGCAATTTCACTCACCCGCCCAAAGCCTTGCTGCTGGAAGAGGCTGGCTGCAATTGACGAGCGATAGCCGCCCGCGCAATAGACAAGCAAGGGACGATCTCGTGGCAGATCGTGCGCGCGTTCCGACAGGTGATTCAGTGGGATGCTCATGCTGCCCTCGATGGATTTTTGCTGATACTCCCGCGGGGTGCGGACATCAATGAGCAGCGGCGGCGCGTCCGAGGACAAAAGTTCGGCGGAAAGCGGCGCGCTCAAGCGTTCCGTTGTTGCGGTCAGTTCCGGCCGCGACTCCAAGCTGCGCATGCCGTCGTTGAGATAGCCCACGATGTTATCGAATCCGATGCGTCCCAGCCGGACCGCCGACTCATTCTCACGTCCGGGATTCGCGACGATCGCGATCGGACGCTCCCGATCGAGAACTGTGCCTGCCCACGTGGCGTACTGTCCGCTCAAGCCGATGTTGATGCTTCCGGCGAGATGAGCCGTGGCGAACTCATCGGGCTCGCGCGTGTCCAGAACTTGTGCTCCACCGGCTTGTAGCTCTCGCAAGCGATCGAGTCCGAGCGGTTTCAGCTGGCGTCCAAGCGCGTCGTTGAGCGTCGGGCGCTCCTGGCTGTTCAGCACCGCATCGTAAGTGAAATAGGGCGGCGCCTCAGGTTGGTCCGCGGTTACAAGTTCGATGAACTGTTGTTTGGTCATCGGTTGCAACGCGTAATTCAGCCGCCGTTGATCTCCCATGGTTGATACCGTCTCTTTGCTGATTGCCTTGCCGCAGAGCGAGCCGGCGCCGTGCGCGGGATACACGAGAGTAGCGTCCGGCAGCGCCAACAACTTGGAATGCAAAGAATCGAAGAGCAGGCCGCCAAGATCCGTGGCGGACCAGCCAAGCGCCGCGCGAAGATCCGGGCGTCCGACATCGCCAATAAACAGCGTGTCGCCCGTCAGAACTGCATACGGGTCGCAAACGCTTCGATCGAGATCATAGACGACAATCGAAATCGATTCGGGAGTGTGGCCCGGCGTTTCGAGCGCCTTCAATCGCACGCGGCCGAACTCGACTACGCCGCCGTCGGCGAGCGGAGTGAATTGGTATCCGGCCTTAGCCTTGGCGCCGAGGTAAATCGTAGCGCCCGCCTGATCTCGGAGTTCCAAATGCCCCGCGATGAAATCCGCGTGGAGGTGCGTCAAGAACACGTGCTTGATTTGAAGTCCGTGCTCTGCGGCGAAAGCGAGATACCGATCGACGTCACGTTGCGGATCGACGACGGCTGCCGTGCGCGTTTCCTCGTCACCGATGAGGTAGGAAGCATGAGCCAGGCAATTTAAATAGAACTGGTGGAGGATCACGCGTCGATTCTGCCAAGAAAATTGCGAGATGGCCAGTTTCGTGTTTTCGCAGACTTCCCAGCGTTGGCATTTCGTTTACTCTCGGTTCACGAGTGCAATGGCAATTGTTGACTTCCGAGGTTTCAACAGAAAAGATGGAGCAAATGAGGACTCATCTCGCTTCTCTCGTGCTTGGATTGGCGTTTGTATCTTGTGGGGTGGTTTGGGCGCAGTCTTCTGCGCCGGCGCCTGCAACGACACCAGCAACGGCGCCGACCCCGGCACCCGCTACAAATCCGAAATCGGCAGTCGCACCGACGCCAATATTCGTTCCAGGAGAATATTTTCAGCAGCCGGCGTTCGAGCAGATCGCAGGAACGTGCGCGACGGAGATGTCGCCGAACCAGGCTCTTATTGTGGGTGGCGTGTCCAGTTCGGGGCTGAAGCCGGGAGATGCGATCGATCAGCTTGAAAAACAACTCGGACTGATGCGGAGTTACGTGGCCGAAAAGCACGGCGAAATTGAGACGCTGGAACGCGTGCGAACGCTCAAAAATCCACAGCCGGGTAGGGTAGACAACGAACCTCCGTTTCAAGTGGTGCAGCGGCTGCAGGTGACGTTCCCCGCGAACGCTCCGATGGACGCAATTTTGGAGAAGCTGATCGAGTTGGGCTTCGACCGCTATGGTGACAATGTTTTGAACAACTCCAATCGCCGCGAAGTTGTGATCCGGTTCCGCATCACCGACGCCGATGAAAGATTAAAGAGCTTTGAGAAACAGTGCACCGCCGAAGCCTGGAAGCAATGGTGCAGCACCGCGACCGACAAGGAAATTTGTGGCAGCAAGACGCCTCCGGCGGCGATGGATTTGCAATCGTTCAACGTGCGTTCGAAGGAGGCGCTGATGCGGCCCGATGGCGGCAGCGCGCCCTGGCAATTCAACGTCAATCGCGGGCAGCAGCGATCTCCTGAAGTGCCGGACCTCATGGGAAACGTCACCGTTCACCTCATAGGGAACATCAATCTCTTATATCGCCGCGAAGCAGAGAAGCCTTGAATGCGTTCGCGATGCGCGGCCGCACAGCGCGTCTGCTACTCGTAGTAATCGCATTCACATTCGCCTTCGCCGTATCCATCGACGCGAGCGCGCAAGATACCTTGCCGCAGCGCTTGCTTCGCACCGTCCAGATTGGCGCGCCGCAGGATATTACCGTCGATCAGATCCGCAAGATCGCCGAGAGCAACGAAACCGATTACACGACAGCGATTCTGGCGCGTTCAGCCCTGCTCGTTTTACATCAGGACGATCCAAAATTAAATTCATACGACGAATTGCTCGACAACCTATTAAATCACCTCGTAAGTGACGGCACTCCGTTTCAACCGCTGCCCGGGCTTCCCAGCTTTCGCGGAAAAGAAAGCGTGTTCACCATGGTTTACGCCATGGTGATGAGCGGAAACCAGGAGCGCGTGGTGGACATGCTGGAGAAGCATTCGTTGACAGGAAGCAGATACAAGCAGGCCGTGGTGCTTTCAGCGTTGCGAAATGTGGGGACGCCGCGCGCGATCAGTATCATTCAGCAATATGCCGAAAAGGGACAGGATCGAAATCTCGCCGAAACGACGCTGGCCGATGAGGACTACCCCGTGCTCTCCGAGATGCACGATCGCTGGGAAAATGTTCCTCCCGTTCAGCGCACGCGCGACAACCTGATAACGATCGTTCAGAGCGGATGCAATCAGCGAGGTGTACTAGCCGCGTACTGGCTGGGATTTTTTGCGCCGAATCCGGATTCGAAGAAGGAAGCCGCGGAGTTAGAAGCGCTCGAAGGCATCACCCGCACGAACACCCCGACGTGCGAAATGATGGAGCATGTAATAGCACTGAAATCGCTCGCGCTCCGTTCGGCGGAGACCGTCGATTATTGGAAACGGCTGGCGCAGAAAACGCCAAATGTCTGGGAGCGGCATCAGATCGTTATCAATGCGTGGGGCCGGTGGGGCGAAAAATTCGCGCCCGTGGCGCTCGACCTGCTCAAAACGGATACGGCGCAATACGTCGAATGGGAACTTTTGAACGGCAATTTGGAAACGCGGCAAGGGCGCGAGTATCGCAATTATTGGGACATTTGGATTCCGGCGGATGTTTTGACGGTGCTCGAATTTGACGATACGCCAGGGCGTCGCACAATGAAGCCCGCCGAACTCGACGCGTTGCTTGACTGGCTTGAGGCAGGCGCGCGGCCACGCGACCCAGTCGTGTTGAACCACATGATTTATCACTTGGCGGAATTTACTTCGGGCGATGATACGCGCCGCTTGCTGCGAGTCTTCGACAAGCTGCCCGACCGGAACCAGAATTGGTGGATTTTGCAAACGCTACGCGATCCGGCCGCGTTGCCGCTGTTGCGGTATTGGAGCACGTTGCCCGCGCCAAAGGATAAGCAGGAATTGCTGGAGCGCACTATCGTCACCCTGGCCAACCTCTCTGCAAATCGCGGATCGGCTGCAAAACTTTGCTGCGAAGCGACGGAAGAATGCCTGTTGCAGCATTTGCGCCACAGAGAGGCGGCGAATGCAGCGACCGACATCGAGATTCATTCAGAGGAAGACGCACGCAAGTGGCTCGATGGCGCGACGTCCGCCGCCGAAATCAAGATTCGCTACGTGGATGAATTGAAACGCTCCGCCGTCGTGCGTCTGGACGGCCGGGCGCCAGAGCACTGGCAATACCTGTATGACTGCTGGCGCGACATGGATACGAAATCCGAAAATTTGCCGGCGCACTGATTGTGTTGGGGCGCGTCCTCAATTGCGCTGCGGCACAGATCGCGCGGGCCCGGAGGCGGGGGCCTCCGCACTCTGAAGTTTCGGCGTCGGCGCGTCGAGGGCTTTCGGCTCTCAGAAATTACGGCGTACCCACCTATCCTCTTTCGATATGATGTGACACGTCGAAGGGAGAAATCGTCCCATGTATGGTTCATCGCGAACTACTCCGCGGCTCTTAATAGTGATTGCATTGGTGGCCGCGGCATTCCCATTTGTGATGTCTGTTTCATTTGCGCAGCGGGTTTCCACAAGTCTTTATTCCGGCCTGCACTGGCGAATGATTGGACCATTCCGCGGCGGCCGCTCGAATGCTGTTACCGGTGTGCCGGGACAGCCAAGCACATTTTATTTCGGCTCTGTTGGCGGCGGTGTTTGGAAATCTGAAAACTCTGGCCGCACGTGGACTCCTATTTTCGATTCGCAACCAGTTCCGTCGATCGGGGCGATTGCCGTCGCGCCATCGAATCCGAACGTGCTCTATGTTGGAACGGGAGAGTCCGACATGCGTTCGCAGATTTCTTTTGGCAACGGCATGTACAAATCCACTGACGCAGGCAAGACGTGGACTCACATCGGACTCGATAGCACGCGCCAGATTGGCCGAATCCTCGTGGACTCGCGAAATCCGGACATCGTTTTTGTCGCAGCTCTCGGCCACGCATACGGCGCAAATCCGGAGCGCGGCGTATATCGTTCGAGCGACGGCGGAGCGAACTGGCAAAAAGTTTTGTATAAGGGCGACAATATCGGCGCGATTGATCTCGCGTTCGACCCGCAAAACTCGCGCACGATCTACGCAGCACTCTGGAATACGCGGCGTCCGCCGTGGAGCGTTTACTCTCCCTCTTACGGTCCCGGCAGCGGAATATTTAAATCCACGGACGGCGGAGACTCCTGGCAACAGCTCACCGAGGGACTGCCCACGGAGCGCGTAGGACGAATCGGTATCGCTGTTCCACCGGCGACTCCGAACCAGGTGTACGCAATCATCGATGCCAAAGAAGGAGGTATCTACCGTTCGGATGATGCCGGTGTGACGTGGCGCAAAATGTCGGCCGACCGGCGTATCTGGGGCCGCGGATGGTATTTCTGCAATGTCGTTGCGGATCCGGAAAATTCGGAAACGGTTTACGTTTCGAACACTTCGTTGTACCGCTCGACTGACGGTGGGACGAACTGGACGTCGATCAGAGGCGCGCCCGGTGGCGATGACTATCACCAACTCTGGATTTATCCCAGCGACCCGAAGCGCATGATTCTTTCGAGCGATCAGGGAACTATCGTCAGCGAAGACCGCGCATTGACCTGGAGCTCGTGGTACAACCAGCCGACCTCGCAGCTATACCATGTCGCACCCGATTATCGTTTTCCTTACTGGGCAACGGGCGCTCAACAGGACAGCGGCTCCGTGGGCGTTCCTACACGCAGCGGCCACTCTGAGATTTCAATGCATGATTGGTCGGGAATGTGTGCGGGCGAGGAATCCGGTTACACAGCGCCCGATCCGCTGCATCCCGAAATACTTTTCGGCGACAACGTGACGAAATGCAATGTGATCACCGGAGAAGTGCGCAACGTGTCCCCGGAACTGAATCGCAAAGGGCCGTTCCGTAAAACGTGGACTCTGCCGCTCGTGTTCTCCGAAGCCGATCCGCACGCTCTGTATTTCAGCGATCAGTTTCTGTTTAAGACGTTGGACGGCGGAAATACCTGGGCGCAGATCAGTCCCGATTTAACGCGCGAAGATCCCGGCGTACCGTACAACCTCGACGATGCGGCCGCGGCCGATGCTCCTTTGAGCAGGCGCCGAGGCGTTATCTACACAATTGGACCATCGCCGATTGCTGCCAACGCAGATCTGATCTGGATAGGCACCGACGACGGATATATCCAGAAGACATCAGACGGCGGAAAAACGTGGCAAAACGTCACGCCGCCCGAGCTCACGCCGTGGAGCAAGATTGTGATGATGCAGGCTTCACACTTCGAGGCCAACGAAGCGTACGCGGCGGTGGACCGCCATCGTTTGGAAGACAACGATCCCTACATTTACCGCACGCGGGACGCCGGCAAGACCTGGCAGCGCATCACGAACGGCTTGCCCGCGGGCGTTTATATGCAGTCAATAAAAGAAGATCCGATCCGAAAGGGTTTGCTGTTTGCGGGAACGGAGCTCGGAGTATTCGTTTCATTCGACGACGGCGATAAATGGCAATCGCTTCAACTCAATTTGCCGCCCGCCTCGATGCGCGATCTTGCGATTCATGGCGACGACTTGATCGTCGCTACGCACGGCCGTGGCTTCTGGGTCCTGGACGACATCACAGCGCTGCGTCAGATGAATGAAAAAATCGTACAGTCCGACGTCTACCTGTTCCGTCCCGCGGAGGCCATTCGCATGCGCCCCGGCAATGACTTCGCCTCGCCGATGCCGCGCGACGAAGCGCTCGCCGAGAACCCGCCGGTGGGCGCGATGATTGATTATTATTTGAAGTCCGCCGCGGCGAGCCCGCTGTTGATCGAAATTCTGGATGCCAAAGGCCAGGTCGTTCGCCGATTTTCAAGTGAGGATCAAGCGTCGCCGGTGAAACCTGAAACGCTCGAGTTTCCCGCGTTCTGGAGACCTGCGGCCCAGCCGCCGTCGACGGCTGCCGGCATGCACCGCTGGATATGGAACCTTCAGGACACGCCCGTAGCTGGAAGTTCGCGATTCGGCGAAGACGAGCTCTTCTTCTTGCCACGTGGCGTAATCGTGCTTCCCGGCACTTACAACGTGAAATTGACCGTTGCGGGCCGAATTTACTCGCAGCCGCTAACAATTAAAATGGACCCGCGCGTAAAAGTTTCCGCCGTGGATCTGCAGAAGCAGTTCGACGCTGCGACCGGCGTGGCACACGTGCAATCTGAAATCGCGGAAGCTCAGCACGGCGTGCAACAGATTCTCTCGCAAGCGCAGAATCGCCGCTCACAAGTTCACGATAATTCAGCGCTCCTCGCGGCCCTGGACGCGCTCATTATGAAGGCGGATGACATTGGCGGATCTCCACGAGCTCGCTTCGGCGTCATTCCGTCGAAACCGCCGAAGGAGCAGCCGGACTTATCGTCGCTCGGCGCCAAGTTCGCGCAAATTTTCTTCGCCGTAAATAATGGCGACGCAGCGCCAACTGTTGATGCCATGCAAGCATTCCGCGCCGCAAAGGCCGATAACGAGACCGTGATGGCGAGATGGACTGCTCTCACCACCAAGGACCTGCCCGCGATGAATGCTCAACTGCAACAGGCTGGGATTGCTCCGATTGTGATTGGTCCACAAGGGCCGGCGGCGCCGGTACCAGCTCAACCACGAACATACGATACCGACTAAGTGAGCGTGTTATCGCAGAGAAGAACGCAGAGTCGTCGCGGGCGCGGCGATTCCTTTGGTTCGAAGAACGAAGCCGCGAGCACAGACTTCATGCTCTTTGCTTCGCGAGAAAACAGCCGCGCGCGCTTTACTGTGCGCTGGGAGCGCCAACAGTCGCGGCAGCAACGCTAGCTGCGTCCACCGAGAGCGGGCTCTGCAATACCAGCTCGAATTGCCAACCTGTGTCAAAAAGTACCGCGGTTGTTCCGCCGTGGTGTCTGCCCAGGAGAACTAATGCCACAATCGCGGCCGCGGCGACGCCGACTGAAATGCCCGCAACCGTTCCGATACTTGGCCCCACCTTCGGCAACGGCGGCAACGTCGGCGGCTGTTGAGCGGTGTGCGCGAAGTTTGATTCGGGTGTGCTGGCGAATGCCGTGCGCGCATCAATCGAATCGCTCACACTCTCGCCTGTGAATGATGCGAGTGCAAACTTGGAATTGCTCCCGATCTCGCTCGCGAACGCTGTGCGCTCGGTGGAATCTGATTCGGGCGGCCGGGAATTCGCCTGTGCATTGGTGCCATCAACGGCCACGCCGTAGCCGTTGGGGTAAAGGATCCGAGTGAAGTGCATTTGCAAACTCGGCCCAGAGCGGCCGCCCCGTGTCACTTTGTCAATCACGCCCTCCACGTATGTGCCAACTGGAATCGCCAATTGCGGCCCGACGGTCACGGGAAATCCCGTGATCGCCCGCACCGAATCTCCGCGCCGGGATTTGCTTGAAATCGGATTGGCGAGCGCGACGGGGATTCGAGTGCCCACCGGAATAGTGATCGTCTGGCTCTGAGAAGCGGCCGGCGCCTGCGCTTGAACTTGAGAAGCCGGCGGCGGTGCATCCGATGCCGGCTCTTGGGCCCAGCATGTCGAGGCAGCGAGGATTCCAACGAGAGCGAGCATTCGCATGAGCTTGTGTCTCCTATGTGAGAAAACGAACGTGAAAATCTTTATGGTTTGTAGACCGCTGATCCGCGCCGGTTCGCCGGGCTGCGGGATACATCACGCGGCACCCTGATCAAAGTACAGCGCGAAACTCTGGCCGGCGAATCGGAGCGACCGCAACGAAATCGAACCGTCAGAATTCGAGTGCGTCCCCGGTGTGTCGGCAGGCGATTTTCTGTTCAGCAGCACAACGCGCGCCGGCACGCTCACGACAACATTTCCGTTCTGAAGAAAGTCCACATCAGCTGAAGGGCCCAATCCCTTCCAAGTAACTTGATAGCTCCCCGCCGCCAATGGCTTTCCGTAAACTTGGACAGCCGCATTAATCTGAAACGATTCCTTATAACTCAGCGCCTTTGGATTCGACGTGACGATGGGAGGGCCGGGGCATGTAACTCCCGGTGAACTAGGGCTGCCGGGAAAAACGGTGTCCGGAGTTCCCGGCGTCGCAGGGGTGCCCGGAATTATGGTGTCCGGCATTCCAGGACCTCCCGGAATAACAGTGGGTGGTGTGCCGGGTGTCCCCGGAGTTCCCGGGATCACGGTGTCTGGCGTTCCCGGGGTGCCGGGTATCGGCCGGCAAAGCGTCGCTGACTTGAACTGAGGAAGCGTCGCAGTACCAGTCCGGCGCACAGCATCGGCGACGCTGGCCGCGTTCAATCGCAGAGGCAGTTGCAGAACCATCTCGATCTGCGTGCCGTTGTCGAGCAGGACGTCACTCGATGAACTGACGTCCACGTATGCGCTGGCGACTGCCGCAAGAACATCGTCGGCAGGAGCGGATGACGCCGCGCCTAAAGTGGAAGCAGGCTGTGTGGGCGCCGTTCCAGACCCCGCGTTATTCGTGCTCGGAAGCACAACGGTGTATCCGTTGTCAAAAATGATTTTTGTGAAGTGAATCTGAAATTGCGCGTGAGGCGAAAGCCATCCCGGCCGCGAGAGGGAGTCGATCTGGCCCTGCACGTAAGTGCCAGGCGGAATCGCGATTTGGTTTTTTACGGCGACGGGAAAGGCCGTTTCAGCGTAAACGCTATCGCCCGCCTTGGCTGTTTTTGCCAGAATTGGGTTCGAGAGCGCCAATGAAGCCGTGGTGCCCGCGGGAATTACGATTCTCGAGTTCGCGGCAGCGCTTTTCGTTTGCGCGGTGGCTTGCGAACTTTGCGGCGCCGGCACCGTTTGTGCGGCGGATGCCGAAGCAGAAAGTAATATCGCGATCGCGAGTCGCCGCATGGGAAGCGACCTCCGGTTGCCATTTCAAGTATCAGTAAGACAGACGGCAACCGGCGCGGTCAGGTTTCGCTATTGTACAACTGGCTGTCTCATAAATTGTTTGCTCGCCGCAATAACAGCCCGAAAGCCTCGGCGGCTCTTAGAATTTAAATTCAGAGCCCGGAAGTCCGTGCCTCCGGGACCACTCTCATCACTTGGATTTCTGCCGGGCGATCCATTCATTCGTGCGGGCGTCGAGTAGATCTAGCGGTAGAGTGCCGCCGTCAAGCATCTCGTCGTGGAAGGCGCGGAGATCAAACTTGGGCCCCAATTCCGTCTGGGCGCGCGCGCGAAGCTCGCGGAACTTAAGTTGGCCGAGTTTGTAAGCAAGTGCTTGGGCGGGCCAGGAAATGTAGCGGTCGGTCTCGGACTGGATGGTAGGCTCGTCGACGGCGCCGGATTTACGTAAGAAATCCACCACTTGATCTCGCGTCCATCCTTTCGAGTGGATGCCGGTGTCGACGACGAGTCGCACGGCTCGAAAGAGTTCGGAGGAAAGGCGGCCGTAGTCGGAATTAGGATCCTGATAGAAACCGGCGTCCTTGCCGAGTTGCTCGGCATACAGCGCCCAACCTTCGGTGTACGCGGTAAAGTTGAGACCATGGAGCCGGAACTTCGGCAGCCCCGTGAGCTGTTGCTGAACGGATAGCTGCATGTGATGGCCGGGAATCCCTTCGTGGTAAGCGATCGCCTCGTCTCCAATCATCGAGCGTTCGGCGAAATTAGAAGTCGCAACCACCACGCGGCCTGGGCGCTTGCCGTCGGGCGTCCCTGTGACGTAGTGAGTCGCGGCGGCCGCCTGGAATGCGGGTATCGCCTCGACAGTCACCGGCGATTTCGGTAGCAGCGTGAAAAGCTCAGGAAGTTTTGGCTCCATCTGCGCGATGTAATGGCGGAAATCTTCAAGGATCTGTTCCGCGGATGTCGGAGTGTATTTAGGATTCGTTTTGAGCGAGGCGCGATACGACGCGAGATCTGCAAATCCTTGCTTCTTCGCGATGGCCAGCATCTCGGCCTGGATGCGATCGATCTCGCGAAGACCCAACTGGTGGATTTCGTCTGGCGGCATGTGCGTTGTCGTTCGGGCGTAGATATCGTTCTCGTAGCGCTTCTCGCCATCGGGCAATGAAGTGATCGCGAGCGCGGTGCGGCCCGCCGGAGCGTACTCCGTGCGAACGAACGCGGCGAAACCCCGATAAGCGGGAATCACATCACTATTAATTGCTTCGGTGATCCGCTGGGTCAGGCGATTCTGATCGTCGATCGAAATTTCCGCTGGATATTTTCTGGTGGGTAGTAGAAATGGATCTGCTTCAATAATGCCCTCGCATTGCGCCGGAATCTTCTCGAGGAGAAACCGGACAGGCATGAGCTTGTCATTCATGCCAGCGCGGAGGACTTCGGTGCTCTGGCTGAACACCCGCGGTATCTGGTGAAGGCGGGCGATGTAGTCCTCGTAGTGCTTTACGGAATCGAAAGGAACCGAAAGCGGCAAATCAGCGAGGCTGGTATGGACGCCGTTCTGCTGATTGATCGGCATCTCGTACTCTTTGAGGTCGAAATCGGCGATGCGCTGTTGGAGCACTCGAACGAGAAGTTCGTGTGAGAGATGATCCTGGTCGGAGAAGCCGTTCGTTGGGATGGCGTCCAGCCGGTTGAGGAATGTCTCGTCGGCCTTGTGCCGTTGGACAATCGCGTCGAGTGAATAATCGCTGAGCTTGTCGTTGTAGCGATAATCGCCGTAGGAAGTAGCGCGCTCAGGAAAATTACGAAGACCCGTCTCGTACTCCTCTTCGAAGAGCGCGTTCTGGGCAGCGACGCGTTCGGCAACTGGTCTGTCAATTTGAGAGAAAACGGATCCGGCCAAAAGGGAACCGGTCGCGGCAGCGAGAAAAATCAAGCCATGGCGAATTCGCATAATGCGTGCAGCATACTAAATCTGAGCGCCGAAGCGAACGCTTCGGCGCTGCAGATTCGCGAGCACGGAATACTTTGCTATTACTTGCCCTTGATCGAAATCAATTCGACTTCGAAGATGAGCGTCGTACCGGGTCCGATGTCGGGGCCGGCGCCGCGATCGCCATACGCGAGGTCGGCCGGCACAAAAAGCTGCCACTTCGACCCGACGGGCATAAGCTGCAGCGCTTCCGTCCAGCCCTTGATGACCTGGCCGACAGGAAACGTTGCCGGTTGGCCGCGCTTATATGAACTGTCGAATTCTTTTCCGTCAATCAGCGTCCCGCGATAGTTGCAAACGACGGAGTCCGCGATATTGGGCTTTGCTCCTGTGCCTTCTTTCAGGATCTTGTATTGCAAGCCGCTAGGAAGCGTGACGACGCCTTCCTTCGTCTTGTTCGCAGCGAGGAACGCTTCGCCGGCTTTCTTATTTGGTTCCATGGATGCTTGCCTCGATTCGTCTGCTTTTTTGCGAACTTCTTGCTGCAGCTGCGTAAGTACGGCGTTCTCTTCCATGTCTGTCAACAACGTCTTGCCGCCTGCAAGTTCGTCCTTCAATCCTTGAAGCAGAATCGCGGGGTTAACTTCCACGGATTGCGAGTGCAAGTGGCGTCCCACGTTCATTCCGATCGCGTAGCTGAGCTTATCTTTGTCTGTTTTGAGCGTCAAAGGCGCCACGGGCCGCTTTGCGGCGGCTGATTGCCCGGTCTTTGCAGCCGGTGTCGTTTGAGTTTTCGCCGCGGGTGCCGCCTGTGAGGAAGCCGCCGGAGGCTGTTGAGTGCTGGCCGGCGCGGATTGCTGCGCGCGGGCATTGCCGGCGGAAATTATCCCGCCCGCCAAGAGTGCAATCATTAGTGTGTGTGGTCTCTTCATGCTACTAGTGTATGACGGCCACCGTGCCATCGCAAACTCACTCCACAGAATATTTTTGGATGCGCATAATCGACCACCCGCCCACGATCGGCGGATCCGCTGCGCGATCAGCAGCGTCTCACATTAGATGTTGGAGGCTCACTCGGCCATGAACGCCGATAATCATGTTTCCCAAACCATCCGGCACACCGGATGCTGCATCGCGGGCGGCGGGCCTGCTGGCATGGTGCTGGGTTTTCTTCTCGCTCGCGCGGGAGTCGAAGTGCTGGTCCTCGAAAAACATGCTGATTTTTTGCGTGATTTTCGAGGCGACACAATCCATCCATCCACTCTCGAGTTGATGTATGAACTAGGAATCCTCGACGAATTCCTGCGCCGGCCGCATCAAGAACTTCGCGAAATTGGAGCGCTCATCGAAGATTTTTCGGTAACGATCGGCGACTTTTCCCATCTGCCCACGCACTGCAAGTTCGTTGCGCTAATGCCACAATGGGATTTTCTGAATTTCATCGTCGAGAAGGCGAAGCCGTATCCTCAATTCCATTTACAAATGGAGTCAGAAATTACCGGCCTGATTGTAGAAAACGGTCGTATAGCCGGCGTAATCGCAAAGACTCCAAACGGCGCGTTTGAAGTCCGCGCGGACTTGGTTGTCGGCGCCGACGGCCGCCACTCCGTCGTTCGCGAAAAGGCAAACCTCGAAGTAATTGATCTTGGCGCTCCGATCGATGTGCTCTGGATGCAGTTCCCGCGGCAATCTAGCGATCCACCTCAGACCCTCGGCCGCTTCCGAGCAGGAAAATTCATGGTGATGCTCGATCGCGGCGACTACTGGCAGTGCGCGTACGTAATCACGAAGGGAGAATTCGATGCCATCCAGCGGCGGGGATTGCCGGCCTTCTGCGAAGACATCGAAAGCGTGGCGCCATTTCTGCGCGGGCGCACGGATGAATTGAAAGACTGGAACGAGATCAAGCTACTGTCGGTCGCCGTCGATCGATTGCGCGAGTGGTCTCGCCCCGGACTCCTGTGCATCGGCGACGCCGCGCATGCGATGTCGCCGATCGGAGGCGTCGGGATTAATCTCGCGATCCAAGACGCCGTGGCCACCGCGAATATTTTGTGGCAGCCGCTGTTGTGTCGCGCGGGGATTGACGAACGTCTTCATGATGTCCAAAAGCGCCGCGAATTTCCAACGCGTATGATTCAGGCATTCCAGGTTTTCGCGCACGAGCGTTTCCTTGGCCCCGCTTTGAGCTTCAAAGGGCGCGTCAAGCGGCTTCCTTTCCCGCTAAAGCTTCTGCAGCGATTCCCGATCTTGCGGCGAATTCCAGCCCGTTTCCTGGGAGTCGGACCTCGCCCCGAACACGTTCACACGCCGGATGCGAATCAGCAGCCGCGCACGAGTGAAAGCCGTTAGCGGAATTTAGGCGACGTTGTCAGCGGCAAGATAGTTTGTGATTTTTTCAACGGGCCGCTCGGAAATTCACCAGCGAACGAGGCCCTCAGGATCATCCACGAGTAGGACTTCATATTTCTCCAACATCGGCATCAGAACACTCTCGAGTACCGCCTTCCACAGTTCGCCTTCATAGAACCTCGCTTCCATCGGCTCGCGTGACGCGAGGTCGGGAAAGCCGCGCATAAAAAAGAAAGTGTCGGGATCTTCGATCGAAAGAAATGGGCCTAGTATTTTCATTCCGATTTTCTCGTGCGCCGGAACGGATTTAGTTCGGAATACTTCAAGAAACCGCGCGCGCATGCCGGGCTTGGTTTTATAGGTGCGCATTTCAACGATCATCGACGGACTCCTTCAACATGCTTGCGCAGCTTGCCTAATAGCGCAAGAATGCACGCCGTGCTAATCCGGTTGCCTTAAGGAAATCACTCGCGCATGAAGCCGTGTTGCGGAATAACGAACCGCAAGCAAGGATTTTCGCAACACTGCCAGAGCGATTCGCGCCGACGAGCGAGAGGAATTCGCATCGTCGCAAGGAGACGTCTAGATGGAAACCGCAATCGGTGTTTTCAATTCGCGCGATCGAGCCGAAAAAGCCTTGAAAGAACTTTTGCATCGCGATGTGCCCAAGGAATCGATCGTGTTCCTCACAACTTCGGAAACCGAGGCCGCGAGCCTGGCAATCGAATTCGGCGCCCTGGCTGGCGGAGTTGCGGGCAGCGCCGCCGGAGTTACGGGCGCTTTGGTGGTGACCACTCTGCTCTTAATCCCGGGTTTCGGGCAGGCGCTCGCGCTCGGAATCGGCGCGACGGCTCTGCTCGGATTGGCAGGCGCCGGAGTCGGCTCCGCAGTGGCAAAATCGGCGGCCACAGATCGCACCGTTCCTCAACCGATGCCCGACAACCAGGATGCAGCGCTCTTCCGCCAAGTGCTGAAGGACGGTCGCTCGCTGATCATCGTGAAGACGAATTACCACGACGTGGCAAGCGCGGCCTGCTCCATCCTCGATCGAATGGGACTCGGCATTCAAGATCGCACGAATTTGAAAACGACCGCCGCGACGCGAGAGGCTGACGGCGTGAGCGTCGTGGACATCCGCGGAAAAATTACTCTCGGCGAAGGAAACATCATTCTCCGCGACATCATTCGCAGCTTGGTGCGCGAGGGGAAGACGAAAGTCGTCCTGAATTTGTCGGCCGTCGAATTCATCGATAGCGCCGGCATCGGTGAACTCGTGGGAAGCCATTCGTCGTTGCATCGAGCCGGCGGGCAATTGAAGATCGCCAGTCCGACAAAGAAAGTACAAGACATGCTCAAGATGACGAGCCTGAATTCGGTATTTGATATCCATGCTGACGAAGCGAGCGCCATCAAGTCCTTCGGCCACTCAGCAGGGGCAAAAGCGTAAGGCAGCGCCAAAACACCAACTCTTCAAAATCAACTGGAGGAAACACCATGCTCGGAGAATTGCTTGGAGAGAACTCGGGAAGGCGAGTCGTTAGAAGGGTTATAGAAGTAAACCCGCCGACGGTGGAAGTATCGTTCGAGGAAACCGGCAAATGGCTCGGAATCGCAACGACGGGACTTGGGACCTACACCTCGGTTATCAGGCCGGACGGCACCTTTTTTGGAGAGGGGCAGGGCCTGATCATAACGGCGGACGGCGAAGGGGTCACCTGGAAGGGTTCGGGGCAAGGAAAGCCCAACCAAGGCGGTTCGATCAGCTATCGCGGAATTCTATATTTTCAGACGACGTCGCAGAAGCTCGCGCGATTGAATACAGCGCCGGGCGTCTTCGAATACGAGATCGATCCGGAAGGGAAGACCCGCACGAAAGTATGGGAGTGGAAGTAAGCACTTAGATCCAGCACTGCTGTCGGGTAAGGGCGTCGAAACTGGCGCCCGTACCGCCTCTTGCGTCCTTCATCTTCGTTGTACCGTTCCCCCTCGCTCGTGCATCCAAATACCCTATGGAAAGCACCGTTCCGAATCCGAGCCTTACCCCGCGGGAAATTTTATCCGCGTGGGGAAGAATCTTGACCGGTAGAGTCCCGCTGCTCTCGATTGAAATTACGCGCGAGTGCCCGCTCAGTTGCCCCGGTTGCTACGCATACGGCGATACTCACCTCGGAAATGAAGTCACGTTAAGTCAGCTCAGCGATCTGCGCGGCGACGCGCTGGTCGATGGCGTGCTGGGATTGGTGCGCAAGCACAAGCCGATTCACGTTTCGCTCGTCGGCGGCGAGCCAATGGTCCGCCACAAAGAACTCAGCCGGATTCTTCCCGCGCTGAGTGACATGGGAGTCTTCACGCTCGTTGTCACAAGCGCGGTGATTCCGATTCCGGCGGAGTGGATGAGGATTCCGCGAATGCGTGTTGCCGTGTCCGTGGACGGCCTGCCCGAAGATCACGATATTCGACGCAAGCCAGCCACCTACGAGCGCATCCTCAAGAATATCGAAGGCCGCGAAGTCAATACTCACTGGGTGATCACGCGGCCGATGCTCGCGCGGCCTGGCTATATGGAAGAGTACGTGAAGTTCTGGCAAGAACGCCCGGAAGTAAACCGCATTTGGGTCAGTGTTTACACACCTCAAATCGGCGAACAAAGCCCGGAAATGCTAACCGTTGAAGACCGCGTCGTCATGGCCCGGCAATTGCCGTGGCTGTGCGAGAAATATCCCAAGCTGTTGGTCACCGAAGGAATGGCGCAGGCGTTTGTAAACCCGCCGGCGAATCCCGATGACTGCCTCTTCTCGAAAATGTCCGCGAATTATTCCGCCGATCTAAAAACTCGCGTCGAGCCCTGCGTATTCGGCGGCACCCCCGATTGCTCGCAATGCGGCTGCGCGATCAGCGGCGCTCTGCACTGGATCCGCACCGTGAAGGTCGTAGGCCCGCTGAAGGTCGGACACTTCGTAAGCGGCTCAATCGGTGTCGGCCGAATGGCAAACCGCCTTCGTCAAGATTCTGTGAAGCCGCCGCGCTGGGACTCGGGCGTCGCAAAGCCAAAGCCCGGCGCCGGCCTCGTCCAAATCGGCTCGTAGAAACCAGCCCTTCGAAAATCGTTCTCGCATCGGCGCGATCGCCCATCTAGCACCCGTAGGGTCCGTCGGCAGACGGACCGGCCTCTCACGAATTTGTTTTTCGTTCCATAGATCGCCCAAAAACGGGCCTGCCTGCCGGTCAGCCCTACAAAACCAAATCCCCGGAAAATTGCCTCAGCTCTTCTTCGCCTTCCCGGGCGGAACCAGCGCGACGGCCGCTTCGGTGGTGAGCAGCAGGAAAGTAAACGTCTCCTGCAAATAAAGCCGTACAGCGCTCTCAGTGTGGCTCAGATAGCCGATCGATACGTCCTGCCCGATGTGCAAATCGAAATCGCCGCCTCGTGTGGTCAGCACGAACGCTCCGGCAATCGCGGGCGCCCAGATGATTTGATCGTTGAGCCGCTTCACATGCTCGAGCACAGGGTAACCGTGGTCGCTCGTCTCGGCGAGCGCGGTATACGCGTCTGCGCCAAGCAACACTGCGTACGGACCGTTGACGCCGACGAGCCGTAACTGGCTCAGCGCTTGCGCAATGGCTTCCGGGTACTCAAGCACATCCGTCGGGAGCGTTTTAATCGGATTGCTCGTCCCCTTTCGGATGCCTTCAATGCCGGCGGCGGCATAGCCCTCGAACATCGCGCCGTCCTCGGCAAAGGCGATCTGTCGCGCGGCGTCCTTCGCTGGTTGCCAGTTCGAATCATTTGCGCCGCGCTCGACGTCGTCTATGTCGCGGCGCTCCAGCTCAAAGGGGACTCGCAGCTCGACCAGCGCCTTCACCTCGCGCTGTCTCGCGACGATTCCGTCCTTCGGAGCGGTGATTGTTCGAAGGTGGCCCGTGCCGGCGGCGGAGATGCCAGTGCCCCCGGGCCCCCGCACGTCAACCACGCGCCGTCCGGCGAGATACCGCTTGAGCGTTCGCGATGTCTCCTCTTCGATCTGTGCCCATGCCGCGTCGGATATCGGAGCGAGCTCGCGATGCAAATTATTCATTGGGGATTTCTCCTTTGAGGGA
>JBAPOP010000164.1:0-26360 GCA_049279675.1 Candidatus Acidiferrales bacterium | reverse complement strand
CGGCCGCCTTCGCCGCGCGCCGATTCGCTCATCAGGCGAAGCTTGTCTTCGCCGGGAATCGCGGTGGGATGCACTTGGATGAATTCGCCGTTCGCATAGTAGACGCCTTGCTGAAAGAGAGCGGATTGCGCAGAGCCGGTGCAGACGACGGAGTTCGTCGAGCGAACGAAGACAGCGCCGATGCCGCCGGTGCAGAAAATCGAGGCGTCGGCGCGGAACGTGCGGACTTCCATCGTCTTCAAATCCATGGCGCAGATGCCGCGGCAGACGCCGCCGTTGTCGATGACGGCGGAGAGGAATGTCCAGCCTTCGTATTTGCGAATTTTGCCTTCGCTTTCGAAGCGGCGCACCTGCTCATCGAGCGCGTAGAGCAATTGCTGTCCGGTGGTGGCGCCGGCAAACGCAGTGCGGTGATACATGGTGCCGCCGAAGCGCCGGAAATCGAGCAAGCCTTCGGGCGTGCGATTGAACATGACGCCCATGCGGTCGAGAAGATCGATGATGGCGGGGGCGGCCTCGCACATGCCTTTGACGAGCGGCTGGTTGGCAAGGAAGTCGCCGCCGTAAATCGTGTCGTCGAAGTGCTTCGCGATCGAATCGCCTTCGCCTTTGAGGTTTTTCGCGGCGTTGATTCCGCCTTGCGCGCAAACGGAATGCGAGCGCTTGACGGGCACGATTGAAAACAGATCGCAAGGCACGCCGGATTCAGCGACGCGAATCGCGGCCATGAGTCCGGCCAGACCGCCGCCAACAATGATTACGCGTGGATTCTTCATTGGATGTAGGTATCGAGCGGACGCCAGTGGTAATGAAAGCCAGCAACGATTGTGAGACCCACCACAGTAAAGATGATGGCGACGAGCGCGCCAAAAATGGCGGCCGCGCGCTGCGAGCGCGGGCTCACCGCGATTCCCCACTTACATGCAAAGTTCCAGAGTCCATTGCCGAGGTGAAATGACGCAGCGACGATGCCGATTACGTAGAGCGCGACGTAATAAGGATTGGCGAGATCGTCGGCAACGGCGGCGTATGTTGTGCGGCCGTGCGTGATGAAACGCTCGGTCCAAAGATGCCAGCCGATGTAAAAGAACGCGATGATTCCGGTCCAACGCTGGAGAACGTACATCCAGTTCGACATCCAGGGGTGGCCCAGGGCATTTGATTTGCCTCTCCACCAGATGTAGAAGCCGTAGAGGCCGTGAAACAGTATCGGCAGCCAGATGCCGACCAGTTCCACAGGAACGCGCCACGGAATCGTCTCGAGCTTGCCAGCGACGTAGTTGTATTTGTCTGGACTTACGAGCGCGTAGCTATTTTCGAAAAAGTGTTCGAGGAGGAAAACGCCTATGGGAATAACGCCGCTCAGTGAGTGCAGTTTGTCGAGGATGTAGCTCTGTTTGGAACCGGTTACGACGGCTGGACTGGCCACTCCGAAGGTTCCTCCGTGATCCGGCGAGCGCGCATCGCCCGCTGGAATCCGCGTCGCGCGCGGAATGAATGCCAAACTCAGTATAGGCACCCTGCGAATGCTTTTCAAGGCTGGGTGCGCGTGAACGGCGGACATTTTGTCCGGCGTGTTAGACTGCGGCGCGTTGGTACTTGGAGTGAGTGATGCGAAATCGCGGAATGTTTTTGAAGTGGGTGTTGTTCGCCGTTGTCGCTTGTGTCGGCCCATCTGCCTATTCGCAACAAGGCGGCGCGCAGGCCGCGCCGAAAGCCGCTACTTCGTCGAAGCCGATGCACGCGGGGCCGTCCGCGGTGACGATCACTCTGCTTAGCACGACGGATTCGCACGGCCATCTTGCCGCCTGGGATTATTACGCCGACAAGGCTGTACCGAACGGGCTCACTAAAATGGCGACGCTCGTGAAAGAACAGCGGGCCGAAGCGCCGCACGCGTTGCTTTTCGATTGCGGCGATACGACGCAAGGAACGCCGCTCGTCTATTACTTCGCGAAGAAGGATGCGGCGAAACCAAATCCGGCGATTGCCGCGTTCAATGCGATGCATTACGACGCGATGGCCGTCGGCAATCACGAATTCAATTTCGGACTGGATTCGATGTGGAAGGCGAAGCGCGAGTCGCACTTTCCGTGGCTGGCGGCGAACTTGAAGGAAATTTATACGGCGGGCACGGCATACATTCCGCCGTTCGTGATTCGCAACGTGGACGGCGTGCGAGTGGGAATCATCGGATTCATCACGCCGGGAGTGCCGCGGTGGGAAATTCCCGATCACTATCGCGGCTATGAATTCGAATCGATTGTTGAGACGGCGAAGAAGATTGTGCCTGTTGTGAGAAGGAAGGCGGATCTCGTGGTCGTGATCATGCACTCGGGACTTGACCGGGACCCGAAGACCGGCGAGGCGTACGGGAGCCTGGACATTCGTGATGAAAACGCGGCGTGGGAATTGGCGGATGACGTTCCTGACATCGACATGATCTTTTACGGGCATACGCATCAGGAGATGCCGGAGCTTATGATCCACGGCGTGTTGCTATCGCAAGCGAAGAATTGGGGCGGATCGCTCGCGCGGGCAGACATCAAGATGCAACGCGACGCGGCAGGCACATGGAAAATCGTCTCGAAGCATTCGAGGACGATAGCGGCGACGGAGAGCGTCGCAGAAGATTCAGCTATCGCGCGGATCGTCGCGCCGTACCATCAAGCGACGGAGAAATACCTCGATACGCCGATTGCGACGTCGGCGAAAGCGCTCGATGGGCTCACTGCGCGCTACATCGATAATCCGCTCGTGGATTTGATTCACAGAGTGCAGCTTGACGCGGGACATGCCGACGTTTCGATGGCCACGATGTTTTTCCCTGGAGTGAAGATTCCTGAGGGGCCCGTTACGGTGAGGCAGCTGGCGGCGCTGTATGTTTACGAGAATACGCTTTACACGGTGGAGATGACGGGCGCGCAATTGAAAGATGCGCTCGAACATGCCGCGAGCTTTTACTCTGGATGGCCGCTTGCGGAAGGGCAGAAGGAAAAGCTGCCTGGATATAATGCGGACAGCGCCGAAGGAGTTTCGTATGTAATTGATCTCGCGCAGCCCGTTGGCGAGCGAATTCGGAATTTAGCTTACAAGGGCGCGGCGCTTGATCCGGGGCGGAAATTGCGCGTGGCGATCAACAATTACCGGTACACGGGCGGCGGTGGCTACAGCGTGTACAAGGACTTGCCGATTTTTGAGAGATCGAGCGATGAGATTCGCGAGTTGATCATCGACTACCTCGCGCGGACGAAAACCATTCCTACGGAAGCCGACGGCAATTGGAAGATCGAGCCGCGTGAGGCGCTCGATGCGATTTTGAAAGCCGCGCAGGAGGAGTCCGCGGAGCGAAGTACGAGGTGAATTCGCGCGACGTTGTGCCACATGAACGGACGGCCCGTCTGCCGACAGGCCCTACAGTTGCCTGCGATGCGGTTGCCTGAGTACCGCGAAAACGCCGAATCAGCGAATTAGCTGTGCGCTTTGTGACAGCATTCATTTTGACTGAGGGTTCAAATTACGTTGACACCCATGCACCTTCTTGCTAATTTTCGTCACGTAAAATTTTTCCGACTCTGACGAGCGGAGGAGCCAAAGCCCGGCACGAAATATGGCATTCGTCGCGACCAGGATTTTCCTCACCAAAGGAGTCGGAAAACATCGCGAGAGGCTTTCGAGCTTCGAGCTCGCGCTGCGCAATGCGGGCGTGGCCGCGTGCAACATCGTTCGCGTTTCGTCGATTTTTCCTCCCTACTGCAAATTGATTTCACGGAGCGAGGGCTTGAAGCATTTGAAGCCGGGGCAAGTGGCGTTCTGCGTCATCAGTGAAAATCAAACGCGCGAACCGCACCGGCTGATCGCGGCGGGCGTGGGCTTGGCGCTCCCGGGCGACAAATCCATGTTCGGATATCTTTCCGAGCATCACTCGTTCGGCGAGACGGAAGAAGTCGCCGGCGAATATTGCGAAGAGCTCGCGGCGGAAATGCTGGCGACGACGCTGAACGTGGAATTCGATCCGGATTTATCGTGGGATGAGAAGAAGGAAGTTTATCGGATTTCGAACAAGATCGTTCGCACGATGAATATTACGCAGTCCGCGGTTGGCGATAAGCGCGGGCTGTGGACTACCGTACTTTCCGCTGCAATTCTGCTTGGCGAAGACGATTAACACCGCTACAACCAAAATATCTTTCCGCGGACCACGATTTCAATATCGCAAGTTTTTGGCACCGCTGCTCCTGTGCGCGTTATGCGCGATTGGGTGGTTTTTCGATCGCGGAAACTGGATTGTGTTCGCGTTCGCCTCAGCGCTTTTCGCTTTTTGGTTGGCCGCGCTTCCGTGGGGATTTTGGAATTTCTATTTGCGGTACGTATACCTCGCCTTTTTTCTTGGGGGCGCATATCACAGCGGGCGCTGGTTTTTTGCCGGAATTGCGGCGTTTTGCATCGTCAGCGCAGAACGATGGCGGCGGTCTCGGCCTGCGCGTCTTTGGGAACAGGAATGGATCGATTTGAAGTTTCCTCTCGCCGGAGGGACGTACTACGTTGCACAGGGGGGAAACTCAATGCTCCTCAACCACCATTATCGCGTGGCGTCGCAAAAATTCGCCGTCGACATACTTAAACTGTCTCGCATTGGCGGGATTAACCGCAAACCGCGGACATGCACGCGCTACACGACCGTTATTTACGATGAGCCGGTATTGAGCCCGTGCGATGGGATTGTGACGACGGCGGTGGACGGATTCCCCGATTTAGAAATTGGCGAGCGCGATCCGAATCATCCTGCGGGCAATCATGTGGTGATTCGACACGGCGACGCGGAAATTTACGTCGGGCTCGCACATCTAAGGAATGGCAGCGTGTGCTTGCGAACGGGCGACGCGGTTCTCGCCGGGCAAGTTATTGGGCGCGTTGGAAACTCAGGCAATACTTCGCTGCCACATCTGCACATTCACGCGAAACGCGGAGGCGATCCCTCGAGCATGCTCGATGGCGAGGGCGTGCCGATGCGCTTTGGCGGACGCTGGCTAGTTCGGAACAGCATCGTGCGCGTCGCCGCACCTAGCGCCGCTTCTTCTTGAAATAGCCGAGCCGCTCGAAGAGAGCAGCGGCCATGAGCGGGAGCGCGACGGTGGCGTCGTCGAAAACCTCGGCGAGGCGCCCGCCTTCTTCCGGCGGCACAAATTTTCCCCAGGAAACGGCTTCGGTGTAGGTGCTGCCCGAGAGGCCGCCCCAATGCACGGGCTCGGGACAGATGCGCACGCCGTAGTTATAGCGCTTGAGCGGAATTTTTTCGTAGCCGCGGCGCGCGAGAAGCTCAGCGTAGACGCCGAATTGCTGCGCCCAGTTGCGCGGGACGCCGCCGCCGATGGTTAGGATGCCCATTCGCTTCGTCGCCAGCATCATCTTGGCGTACTGCTCGAAATCTTCAAAAGGATCAAATCTCAGAGTTGGAATGCCTTTGTGAATCCGCTGCTTTTTGTGAAGAACGAAATCAATGCCGAGTTCGGAATCGCTGAACGCGGGAACGAAGATCGGAACATCGTGCGCGGCGGCCGACTTGAGAATTCCGCGCCCCGGAGCATGCTTCAAGAGATATTCGCCGATGCGGCGGTGCAATTTCCAGCTGCACACGACGTCATCGGGATCCCAATCCCAAAGAACAGCCTCGACGACTTCCTCCACATGATCGAGATTCGTTTCCGGTTCGAGCGAATCGTAGACGCGGTTGTAACCCGCTTTGAAGAGCTCGCGGTCGTCCATTTTCGGATTGTAGCGATAGTGCTTGAGGCCAGTGGCTTCGACGAGGCCGTGCGCCATGAGCGCGCCAGTGGAAACGATGGCGCGAACGATGCCGGACTCAATCAGATCGCAGAAGATCAAGCCCATTTTGGCGACGGTCATCGCGCCGGCGAGAGTCATGACGATGAAGCAATCTTTATCTCGCGCCATTTCCTCGAGCACGTCCACGCCATCGCCGATCTGGCGGCCGGTGAACGCGGTCCTGCCCATCGCGCGGACGAGTTCGTCCACGGTGCGGATTTTCGAAAGATCGAGCGGAAACATCGGTGTGAGGTGATCCTTGATTGGATCGTGAAGGATTCTTCCGGTCACACCCTTTTTCTTTGCCATTCAGGGCCTCCGCAGGTAATGTACTTGAACTGGTGCGAATAAATCGCGAAAGCGTTGAATCGCGCGCACCATTGATATTACAAACGCGGAGAATAGAAAACAGGAAAGTGGCGCGACCCGGACGCGCCACGTGAATCGCCGGGAGCGGACATGAGCGCGATCCTCGCCAGCGTCGTTCAACACGACTTTCGCACTTACATTCTTTTGCCTTCGAATGGATTCATCTGGTGGATCATCATCGGTCTGCTCGCCGGATGGATCGCCGGCACGGTGTCGCGCGGGCGCGGGTTCGGTTGCCTGGCAGACGTGGTTGTGGGGCTCGTGGGGGCCGTGCTCGGCGGCTGGATTTTTCAAAAGCTCAATATTGCTGCGTTTGGATTTTTCGGAAGCCTGGCGGCTGCGACGGTGGGTGCTGTGATTCTGGTTGCGATCGCGCGGCTTTTCGCCGGCAGCACCGCTGACTGATCCGCAATGCGCGCGGCAATTCTCTCGAATGGCATGCGGTTCGATGCCACATAAACGAAAAAATGAAAGGCCTCCTTGAGTAAACCTTCCGTTCTGGCAATTCCGCTCGGCGGACTCGGCGAATTCGGAATGAACATGATGGTGCTGCGCAGCGGCGACGACATCATCGTCATCGACGCGGGCCTGATGTTCCCCGAAGCTGAACTTCTCGGCGTGGACATCGTCATTCCGGACATTTCGTACCTGAAGCAGCATCGCCATATGGTTCGCGCGATTCTGTTGACGCATGCGCACGAAGACCATATCGGCGCGCTTCCCTACATTCTCGGCGATCTCAACGTCCCCGTGTACGGCACGCAATTCACGCTGGCGCTCGTTCACAAGAAACTCGCCGAGCGAAACGCCGCGGAAGAAGCAGACCTGCGCGAAATTGCGCCGGGGCACCACGTTGAGATCGGTCCGTTCAAGATCGAATTCCTGCACGTGACGCACAGCACGATCGATTGCGTGGCGCTGGCGATTCGGACGCCTGTCGGCGTGATCATTCACACGGGCGATTTCAAAATCGATCAGACGCCGGTGGATGGGAAGCCGTTCGACTTGCACGCGTTTGCACGCTACGGGCAGGAAGGCGTTCTCGCGCTCTTCAGCGACAGCACGAACGTCGAGCGGCCCGGCTTCACGCCATCGGAACGCGCCGTCGCGATGCCGCTCGAAGAACTTTGCCGCACGGCTCCGCGAAAGATCGTGTTCTCGTGCTTCGCGAGCTCGATTCACCGCATACAGCAAGTGATTGATATCGCCACGATGTGCGGAAGGAAAATCGGATTCGTCGGGCGCAGTATGGTGGACAACGTCGAAATCGCGCACGAATTGAACCGGCTGCGAATTCCCGACGGAAGTCTCGTCCGGCCGCAGGACTTGCGGACGTACGATCCGCACAAACTCGCGATTTTGGCAAGCGGCACGCAGGCGGAGCCGATGTCGTCGCTCTCGCGGATAGCGGTGGACAATCACCGGTTCGTGAGCATCGAGGAAAACGACACGGTCGTGCTCTCAGCTCGAATCATTCCCGGAAACGAAAAGGCGATTTTTCGGATGATTGACCATTTCTTCCGGCGGCAAGTGCTCGTTTATTACGAAGGCGGACGCTCCGCGCCGATTCATGTCTCGGGGCACGGCAGCCAGGAAGAAATGAAACTCGTGCTGAATCTCGTGCGGCCGAAATATTTTATTCCCCTGCACGGCGAGTACCGGCATCTTTTCCGCCACGCGGCGCTCGCGCAGCAGGTTGGGGCCGTGTCTGGCGAAGTTTTTTTGCTCGAAAGCGGACAGCCACTGGAATTTACGGCGGACGGCGCGTATCGCCGCGAGCCGGTGACGGCTGGGCGCGTACTCGTGGATTCGGGTTCGCTTGAGGAAATTGAAGAGGTGGTGATTCGCGAACGGCGCCATCTCGCCGAAGACGGCGTGGTGGTGCCGATTCTCGCGATTGACAAGCACACCGGGCGGCTCGAAGGGCAGCCGGAAATTGTTTCGCGCGGTTTCGTGCCGTCGGACGACGGACAAGAATTGATGGCGAAGGCGCGGGAAGTCATCTTGAAGACGATCGAACAATCCACACCGGAAGAAAAAATGGATTGGGGCGTCATCAAGGAGAAAATTCGAGTGGACTTGAAGCGCTTTTTGAACAAGCAGACGTCGAAGCGACCGCTGATTTTGCCTGTGATTTTGGAAATTTGAGATTTGGGCGATCTAGATCTGTAGCAATTGGAGCGAAATGCAGATTCCTCGGCGCATCCTGGTCGGATGCTTCTCGGAATGACACTCGATTCGCGAGAGAGCGCGATCACAGGATGAATTGATGCCCGGGACGAAATCACAATGCGCGACGAGCACGCTGCAATTGCGAACGTTGACGCCGGATGACTTCGAGACGATTTACGAGATTGACCAGGTCTGCTATCCGCCGGAGATCGCTTACTCGCGGCGGGAATTGCGGTGGTATTTGAGGTTGCCGGGCGCCGACGGAATCGTCGCCGAGCGCGGCGCGCGGATAGCGGGATTTTTGCTTTCCGCGCACTGGGAAAGCGTCGGGCACATCATCACGATCGACGTGCTCGAACGATTTCGCCGGGCGGGGACGGGCTCGGCGCTGGTGCGCGAATCGGAAGCGCGCCTCGCGCGGCAAGGCGTCACGTCAATCGAGATCGAGACGGCAGTGAATAATCCGGCGGCGATTGCGTTCTGGAACAAGCACGGTTACCTTTCGCGCGGTATTTTGAAGAATTACTATCCGGGCGGGCTGAGCGCCTACGCTATGATCAAGCCGTTGAGCGCGGCGACTTCAGAAAATTCGCGGGGCTAAATCGAAATGTCTCTTTTCCAGGCGATCATTCTTGCCATCGTGCAGGGGTTGACGGAATTCCTGCCCGTCAGCAGCAGCGCGCATTTGATTTTGATTCCGAAACTGCTGCACTGGCCCGATCAAGGGATGGCGTTTGACGTGGCGCTTCATGCGGGAACGCTTGTGGCGGTGGTGGTCTACTTCCTGCGGGACTGGGTCGAACTTACGCTCGCGGGGCTCGGATTCAATTACCCGAGCGGCGCGACGATCGAACGCGTCCAGCAGAACCGGCGAATGTTTTGGTATCTCGTTGCCGCGACAATCCCGGGTGCCATCGTCGGCTTTCTCTTCGAGAAAAAAATTGAGGAATATTTGCGGGACCCGCGCCCGATCGCGATCGCGATGATCGGCGTCGCGCTGCTGATGTGGTATGCGGAATACGTCAGCAAGCTCGATCGAGGCATGGAGCGCCTGCGATTTGGCGACGCCATGATGATCGGCGTTGCGCAGTCGACCGCGCTTTTTCCCGGCGTTTCACGCTCCGGCATCACGATCACCACCGGGCTGTTCCGTGGGTTGACGCGCGAGGCCGCTGCCCGCTTTTCCTTCCTCCTTTCCACTCCGCTCATAGCCGGCGCCGCAGCTAAGGAATTACCGAAGCTCATCAAGATGCGCCACGCCGGCGGGCTTGATTTGCCGATGTCGACGCTCGCCATCAGCGTGGCCGTCTCCGCGGTCGTCGGCTACCTGGTGATTGCCTTCTTCCTGCGCTATTTACAGACACGCACGTTGAAAATCTTTATTTATTACCGAATCCTCTTTGGTATAGTCATTTTGTTACTCGCGTTCCTCCCCATGGGCTCCGCGCGATAGCGCCCGCGTGCTCCCAGTCGTAAACAGGCCTTCCCCTGTCCAAGGGAGAATTTTGTGCGCATCCTGAACCCAACTGAGAACAAACGTTTCAATGAAATGATCGGATTCGTGTGCCTCGTGGCGGGGGTGTTGCTGGCGTTGAGCCTGCTCTCCTATTCGCCGCAGGATGCATCGTTCAACGTCGCCGCGGCGGCGCCCATTTCGGGCCCTGCGCGAAACTGGATAGGGCCATTCGGCGCTCATCTGGCCGATTTGCTCTTTCAATTCTGCGGCTACGGCGCATTCTTGATTCCGGCTGCAATATTTATATTCGGGATGCGATGGTTCCGGAGCCACGCGATCGCGTCGCCAATTGCGAAGATCGTTGGCGCGACGATGATGTTTCTTTTTCTCCCGGCGCAACTCGCACTGCTGCGCTTCCCGGACGTGCGCGGAGCGATTCCGGCGGGCGGGCTGTTGGGTACGGTGCTAGCGTCGGGCTTGCGAGGCGCGCTCAATCCGGTTGGCGCGAATCTCGTTGGTATCGCGTGCGTCCTCACCGCGCTTTTTCTCACGACCAGGTTTTCCTTCAGCGCTGCGGCGGAATGGCTGCGCGCGCCGATGGGAGCGGAAGGCTATCTTGGACGGATGGTGGTGCGGCTGAAGGACTGGCGCGAAGAGCGCGAATCGATGCGCCTGCGCCGCCGGATGGAAGAGATCAAGGTTTCGGGCCGGAGAGCTGCTCCGGCGCAGGCCGTTTCTTCGCGGGATGCAGCCGTCGCGGCTGAAGTCGAGCCGGAGGAGGACTCCGAGCCGGAAAACTCCTCACGCATGCCTACGGTAATCAAATTCCGCGACTCCGAAATCGCGCCGGCCAAGCTCAAGGCTGCAGCCGAGCCGAAAATCGCGAAAGGCAAGACCAGCTATCGACTGCCTTCGACGTCGCTGCTTCGTCCTCCTGAGCACGGCGAAAAGATGGACGAAGGCGAATTGAAGGATTACGCGCGAGCGATCGTCCAGAAGTCCGAAGAATTTGATGTGAAGGGCCACATTACGCAGATCAATCCCGGCCCGGTAGTCACCACATTCGAATTCAAACCGGAAGCGGGAATCAAGTACAGCCGGATCACGGGTCTTGCCGAGGATCTTTGCCTGGCTCTGCGAGCGGAGTCGCTGCTGATCGAGCGCATCCCGGGAAAGTCCACGGTTGGAATCGAAGTGCCGAATCCGCATCGGGAAACGATCGCGCTGCGCGAAGTGATCGAATCACCCGAATTCGTGCACTCGGCTTCCAAACTCACGATGCCGCTTGGAAAGGATTTGATCGGGCGAATTCGCGTTGCGGATTTGACGCAGATGCCGCACTTGCTGATCGCCGGCTCGACGGGCACGGGCAAAAGCGTCTTCATCAATTCCCTGCTGATGGGAATGCTCTACACGGCGACGCCCGAAGAATTGAAGCTGGTCCTTGTGGATCCGAAGCGGCTTGAACTCGGGCTTTATGAAGACATTCCTCATTTGTTTACACCGGTCGTGACCGATGCGAAGGTTGCGTCGAACGTTTTGCGGAACGCCACGCGAGAGATGGAGCGGCGCTTGAAGCTGCTCGCGCAGCGCGGCGTGAGGAACATCGAGCAATACAATCGCACGTTCGAGAAGAATCGATCGCTCTCGCTTTTCGATAGCGTGGAGGAAGAAGAACACAAGCCGCTTCCCTACATAGTGATCGTGATTGACGAGTTGGCTGATTTGATGATGGTGGACACGAATAACGTTGAAGAGTCCATCACGCGGCTGGCGCAAATGGCGCGCGCGGTAGGTATACATCTCATTCTCGCGACGCAGAGGCCGTCGGTGGACGTCATCACCGGACTCATCAAGGCGAATTTCCCGGCGCGCATATCGTTCCGAGTGGCGAGCAAGGTGGACTCGCGCACGATTTTGGACGCGAATGGATCCGAATCGCTGCTTGGCAAAGGCGACATGCTGTATTTGCCGGCGGGCTCTTCGCGGCTGCATCGAATCCACGGCCCATACGTGACCGAAGAAGAGATTGCGGCGGTGTGCTCGTTCTGGCGCGAACAGGCGAAAGCGGTTTACAACGAGGAAATGCTCAAGCCGCCCAAGGATGAAAACTCGGCGGCGAGCGGGTCCGATGGCGGCGAACCTGTGGATGACGATTTGTATCAGGATGCGGTTCGTGTGGTGTGCGAGATGGGCCGCGCCTCAACATCGACGCTGCAGCGCAGACTGCGAGTCGGCTATGGCCGCGCGGCGAGACTTATCGACATCATGGAGAAGGATGGAATCGTCGGGCCTGCCGACGGCGCGAAGCCGCGTGAAGTGCTCAAGAAGAAAGATTGGATGCGCGAAATCGACGAATCCGTGCGTTAAGCAGGCAAGACTTCAGGAGACTCGCCGCGCTGGATCGGCGCGGCGAATCCCAAACTTCCCTACTTTTTTAAGAACGCGGACAGATTGCTCTGCTGGTCCGTGCGCAATTCGATGCAGGCGTTCGCCTGATCCTTGGCGTTTTCGAGCAAGCGCGCCGACCCCGAAATATTTTGGTTGCGGAAGAACTGAAGCGAATCGTCGCG
Source organism: Candidatus Acidiferrales bacterium (assembly GCA_049279675.1). Lineage (GTDB taxonomy): Bacteria > Acidobacteriota > Terriglobia > Acidiferrales > UBA7541 > Palsa-147. Next base: position 13,964 of record JBAPOP010000164.1, on the reverse strand, counting down.
CAGCTTCGGATCACAGAAAATTCCCGCGATTTGCGCGAGCTCGCCACCGAGCGACGCGTCGATCTTGGCAGTAATCTGCTTGTAATCCGTCTTAAAGAGATCCCAGCCGACGGCTTGCGTGTCTGGATTCGTTAGTGTGCCTACAAGCGCGAACATGTCCTGGTTCCGCACGGCCGGGCTCAACACGAAATCAAACGTGCGCTTGGTGAGAGCCGGATCAGGAAACAAAGCGAGCGATCCGAGATACCCGTAATACTCGCCTGGGGTCTTCGCCGTTTTCAGATGCTCGACGTATTTATCATAAAGCGTCGCGTCGCCATTCTGCGCAGAGACGCTAAGCGCGTTGGCCGCGAGCGCTTCCTCGACCGACGAGGGATCCTTCATGTACGCGTCGGTGAGCAATCGCGATTGCGCGATCAGTTCCGGATCGCGTCCGTAGGCGGCGAGTGTGCCGAAAACATCGGTCCGCAGAGCTTGGCGCTCTTGCGATTCGCCGGCTGTGGGCGCGCTCCCGAGATCGTGAGCGATGGGCCTCAGGAAATTGCGTACCCAAGCTTCAAACGCCGGACGTTCGGCGGGCGACACAACCTCATCGTGAATCTCGGGGAGGTGCCCGAGCATGACGTCAACTACGGCGCGTTCCCGGTCTCCCTGCATTTTCTCAAGAGTGTTCAGGTAATCGGCGATGCTCAAGCGGCCAACCCGAACCATCGCCCATGTGTCTCCGAGAAATCGAATTCGATCTTCGGGAGAAAATCTCGATTCCAGCTCGGCGCTGATCTTTGCGAAGTCTGCCAGTTCGTATTGCACGCGGTAGTAGCCTCGCGCACCCTCGTTGGCAAGCACCCACTGCGCGCATCCCGGAAGCTCAAACGTCTGCTCGCGTCCGGTCAACAATTCGTACTTCGCGTCGTTCGATACAGAAGAACGTAACGACACCGGGACTTCCCAGAGTTCTTTGGATCCGGCGTTGAGTTTCGCGGCGTCAGCGAAATAGCGAGTCTGCGTCAACGTCACCGAGGTCGCGTTGCCATGGCAAACGGATTTGACGCTCACGAGCGGCGCGCCCGGCTGATCCACGTAGCCAGACATGATCTTGTCGACGGGCTTTCCGGACGTGGCCGCGATTTGATTCCAGAAATCTTCAGCGGTGGTGTTGCCGTATGCGTGTTTTTCGAGGTACGCATTGACGCCCTTGCGGAAGGTGTCGGGACCAACGTAAGCCTCCATGGCGCGTAGGACGGAGGCGGCCTTGCCGTAGGCGATGCCGTCAAAGAGCGAACCGATTTCCGCGGGCGTTTCCGCCTTCGCGCGAATCGGCCGGACAGACGCGATCGAATCCGTGGTCAACGCGCCGCCCGTCTCTTCAATTTCGTCGAGCTCGTTGTGCCATTCCGGATGCCATGCCTCAAGCGGCTTCCAGGACATCCACGTTGCAAAGCCTTCGTTCAACCAGATGTTGTCCCACCATTTCATGGTCACGAGATCGCCGAACCACTGATGGGCCATTTCGTGAGCGATCACCGAAGCGATGTTGCGGTGAGAATCGTATGAGGCTGTCTTGTCGTCAATCAGCAGGTCGGCTTCGCGATAGGTGATCGCGCCGATGTTTTCCATCGCGCCGGCTGAAAAATCGGGGATACCGATGAAGTCGAGCTTCTTGAACGGATATTTCGTGTAGTAGTACTTGTCGTAATACTTCAGAACATTTTCAGCGGTCGTGAGTGCGAACGCACCCTGATCTTTTTTCTCGGGAGTGGCGCAAACGCGAATGGGGATTTCGTCGGCCGAGCCTTCGAGACACTGAAAGTCGCCGACGAGAAGCGCGACGAGATAGGAGGACATCTTGGGGCTCGCCGCAAATTTCAGCGTATGCTTGCCTTCGCCGGGGCCGGGTGTATCGGACTCGATCGATGTGTTGGAAATTGCGGTGTCACCCTTGTCCGCGACGATAGTGATATGAAACACAGCCTTCATGTCCGGCTGATCGAATGATGGAAAGGCCCGGCGCGCGTCGGTAGCTTCAAATTGCGTGACGGCGTAGCGGCGGCGCGGAGTCTGGCTGAGGTAGAAGCCGCGAAGCTTGTCGTTGAGAGTGCCGGTGAAATGAATGTGGATGGCGGCAGAACCGGCGGCGATTTCCTTTGGCACAGTAAACGTGGTTTGCTCGGCCTTTTCGTCCGGGATTACCGAGGCTTTTTGTTCAGCGCCTCCTGATGAAACGGTCACATCCTGAAATTCAATCTCGGCGGAGTTTAGGACGATGGAGTTCGCCGCGTGTTCGACGCGGACGTGAATCGTCTCGGTGCCTGTAAACACCGCCTTCGGGAGGTCGGGCGTAAAAGTGAGCTCGTAGCTCTCGGGAATCACGTTCCCCGGCAATCTTTGCGCCTGCGCCGCCGCGCCGAACGCGAGGCCGCAAACCAGCACCAACATGACTCGTTTCATTAGGAGTCCTTTCGATTTTTGGATCAACGCTAAGAAGTAGAATTGGGGAGCACGCACGGCAGTTACCAACGCTTCAACCATCCCCAAGCCAAACGAATACGCTACCATAAACCCATTGAGTGTCAGACGTAAAAGCGGTGAGAAGGAAAGCAACGCTCGCCGAGTTGGCGCATGGTTCGAGCTCCGGCAAGCTAGTGGAAGGCCTCGATTTGAGGCCAATTTCGAATCGCGCATTTCCCTTTCGCTGCCGGAGGCTTTTGTCTAAAATGTTGGCTTCTCTCGGTGCCGGGGTAGCTCACCGGTAGAGCGCGGCCCTGAAAAGGCCGGCGTAGGCAGTTCAACTCTGCCCCCCGGCACCATTTCCAATCACTCATGTGCGTTGATGGCTCCCTGCAAACTTCGATGTCGGATCGAGATGAGAGGATAGCCACGCGATGACACAAAGCGGACCATTCCAATCCTTCGCAGGACACAAGTACATAAGCGTCGAGACATTTCGGAAGAGCGGCGAAGGCGTGAAGACGCCGGTGTGGTTCGCGGAGTCCGGGTTCGACACGTCCGCGCCTGTGCTCTACATCTATAGCACCGGCGATTCGGGCAAGGCGAAGCGCATCCGGAATAATCCGCGCGTGAAAATCGCGCCGTGCGACATGCGAGGCAACGTAAAAGGAGACTGGGTGGACGCGCGGGCTGAGATTCTGCAGGGCGAAGCTGCCGCGACGGGCATGCGCGCGCTCAATCGAAAATACATGCCGTGGAAACAACTGCTCAACCTCTTTGCCGCATTCAGCAATAGCGACCGAATCGTTTTCGCGATCCATCCGGCGTAACACGCGTTACTCGATGCCGCTCGAGGCACGTTGAACGCGAAAAAACCACTGAGAGACATTGACCAAGAAAGTCAGTAAGCGTAAAAGTGTATTCCGCATGAACCGCGAGAAATTACATCCGGCGCGCGAAGCCGCAAAGATCCTCGGCGTCAGTTACCCGACGCTGAAGCAGTGGATTTATAAGAAGAAAATTCGCACCGTCAAAACGGCGGGCGGGCACCATCGCGTACCTGAGTCCGAGCTCGACAGATTCCTTTACCGCAAGTCGCAGCGCGCGCCTGTCGCCAGGCGCCGCGAGACGTTCCGGCACATCAGCGGCAGAAACCAGCTTACCGGCCGCATCACCGAGATCAAGATCGACGGACTATTGGCGCAGGTTTCGCTCTCGATCGGCGGGCAAACGATTACATCCATCATCACGGCCGACGCCGTCCGCGAAATGCGATTGAGCGTCGGAGACGACGCCGCCGCGCTCATCAAATCCACCGAAGTCATGATCATCCGGCAGTAGCCTTCTTATTCCGTCGCGACAGTTTCGTACGACCTGCCGATTTGTAATTTCGCATGGGAGCCGTGTACCCCTAAATCGAATCAAAGCGGTTTGACATCTCTTATTGAATCGCCTAAAGTCGTCCGCGCCGCTACCTCTCGAATCAGCGGCTCGATCCATCCGGCGAGAAATAAAAGGAGAGTCCCGTGAAATACCGTCCCTTTGCCGTTGCTCTCGCTTCAATCGTTATTCTTCTCTGCGTGGCGTGCGCCGCTTGGGCCCAATCGGGAGCGAGTATTTCCGGCATGGTGACGGACCAAACCGGCGCAATTCTTCCCAATGTCGCGGTGACAATCAAGAACGTCGATACAGGTGAAACGCAAATGATCGCCACCGACGGCGGCGGACACTATCAGGCGTCCGGTTTGTCTCAAGGGCGCTTCGAGATACGGGCGAGAAAACAGGGGTTCGCCGATGAAACGCGCACGGGAATCAGCTTGGCCGTTGGCCAGGAAGCCACGGTCGACCTTAAGCTGCACACCCACGACGCCTGCACGGGCCTCCAGCAGTTCGCCAACACCGATTGCTCGCTGACCTGGCACGGCATCACGGTCTACGGTGCGTACGACGTCGGCGTCGGCTGGGTCAGCCACGGCTTACCGGAGAACGCCTATAACTATGAGGGCGAATCTCTAATAAATCGAAACGGCTATCAGCATCGATTCGTTATCGCACCGAACAACCTGTCGCAGACGGGTCTGGGAATCAGGGGCAAGGAAGAATTTCTGCCTGGCTGGTCCGTTGTGTTCAACGCTTCAACCGGCATCAATCCGCAGTCCGGCCGGCTCGCCAGCATGGCGGAAACCAACACCACCAACAACGGCCTCCCGAGGGCCAGCTACTCGGAAACGGGTGACGGCGCGCGAGCGGGCCAACCCTTCAATGACGAATTCTATGGCGGTATATCGTCCACACATTTCGGCACGATAACCTTCGGTCGTCAGCGCTCTCTCGGCACCGACGCGATGCTCGCTTACGATCCGGCTGGCGGCTCCTATGACTTTTCCTACATCGGATATAACGGCACGATGGCCGGCGGCGGCGACACCGAGGACACCCGTTGGGACGACGCCTTGAAATATCGCCTCGTCTATGGGCCGGTCCATTTCGGCGCGATGTATAAATTCGCCAATGGTTCTGGAGGCTGCTACTCTGCCTCCGCAACCTGGACTGCCGCTACCTGCACGCCCGAAGAGGCGCATAACAACGCCTATGGATTCGACCTCGGCGGGGACTACCACAAACTCTCCGCCGACGTGGTCTTCCAACATTACAACCAGGCAATCAGCGTGCTCAACCCATTGCTGGGCCCTCAGAGTCCCACTGAGCCATTTGAGTCCATTACCGACAGCATCAATACAAATCCCATCAACGGGGCAAATCTGATCGGAACGGACAACACCGAATATGGCATCGTGACCGACAACAGCGCACTCATGGGCGCTCTCAAATATACTTGGAACAAGCTCAGGCTCTTTGGCGGTTACGAATACATCTGGCAGGCTAACCCGGCGAACCCGTTGGGCGTTGGCGCCCCGGCCCAAGGCGATTTTCTCCTGAGCGGGGTCGAAGACAACAATCTTGATGCTCCCAAGAGGGTGCAGGTCTGGTGGACGGGCGCGAAATACGCCGTCGACAAAAAAACCGACGTCACTTTCGCTTGGTATCATCAACTGCAGCACGACTTCCGCGTTCCATCAACGTGCTCGGCCGCAGCCGGTTTCCGCGCGTCCTGCGCGGGCACGCTCAACGAGTGGTCGCTCTTTGCCGATCATCACTTCACCAAGCGCTTCGACGTTTTTGCCGGAATTGCGGTTTCCGACGTGACCGGCGGACTGGCCATCGCCATTCCTCATGGCCCCGGCGTCCCGTATGACTCCGACACCAACGTTGCCCCGACAATCGGGGGTCGTTTCACCTTCTGATTTTTTTCGCGGCGAACGACCATAACCGAATACTGCCGGTTCGCTTTCCGTTCTAAGGCGAGCGAAGCTACGGATTCGAGCAGAATCCATTTCGTTTGAAGTATTTCTATGGCAGATGTGATGAGCGGAGCGACCGTCCGCGCGGCGGTCGGCCGGACGAAAATGTTTCTTGGATTTCTGCAGGCGCTGAACTACTTCGCGACCGTCACTACCTTGATGCTTTGAAGCATTCTGATCCAGCGGGCGGGGCGCTTGTCGTGAGGAGCCACTAACCGCAGCGGCCCAAGCGTGTCACCCATCGGCTTACCGTCCATCGCGTCCGCGACGATTACGCCAGAATCCTGAAAATCGGAGTCGAGTTCGGCCAGAGAATAAATGACGCGATAGCCGTCGACGGCTTCCGCGATCACGTACGTCGCCATCGCCGGGCCACGGAGCTTTGGACCCAGCGGAGCGCCTGCCTGTTTCAGCAACTCTTCGAGCGGCACGCCTTCGAAGGTTTGATCCTTCTTCTCGTGCGGATTCGTGACCGTTAGCGTGGTGTGCGGCATCTTCTTCAAATCATCGAGCGAAAGTGAAAGCGAATGTTCGACGTCGCCGCTGACCGTCAATCGAAACGTCGCGGGTGCAGATTGCTGAAATCCGGAAGATGCGACGGCGCTCAGGGCGACGAAGAATATCGACGGTAATAGACGAGACAATTTGTTCATCGGAGGCGGGCCCGCTAGTCCTTCTGCAGCATTACTTCGGTGGATTTAATGACGGCAGCGACGGTGTCGCCGACTTTCAGCTTCATTTCTTCCGCGCTGCGGCGTGTGATCACGCTTTCGATGATGTTGTCGCCGACTCGAACCGTAACGTGTGCCATCACGTTTCCGAGAATGACTTCTTCGACTTTGCCGACGAGGTGATTTCGCGCGGAGAGCGTCATGCCGGAATCTTAACCGGAAGGGGAATGGGCGTCGAGCGTTTCTTCGGTTTGTAGCGGCGCGTGCGTGTGCTATTTCTTAGAGCTCGCGATGGGATGTTCCGAAATGCAAAGGTGGTTCGAATGGCAGATAAAACCGATTATCGAATGACGGCGGAAGAATTCCGCCGGCACGGCAAAGCGATGGTGGATTGGATCGCGGATTATTACGCGCGCATCGAATCGTTTCCCGTGCTGTCGCAGGTGAAGCCGGGCCAAATCCGCGCGGCGCTGCCGGCGAGCGCGCCCGAGCAAGGCGAACCGTTCGAAGCGATGATGAAAGACATTGAGAGCGTGATTCTTCCCGGCGTAACGCACTGGCAATCGCCGAATTTCTTCGCGTACTTTCCGTCGAACACTTCGTACCCTTCGATTCTCGGAGAATTGCTTTCCGCCGGACTCGATGTGCAAGGAATGCTCTGGGTCACCAGCCCGGCTTGCACGGAACTTGAAACGCACGTTTTGGATTGGCTGGTGGAGAGTCTCGCGCTTCCCGAAAAATTCAAGTCGAGCAGCACGGGCGGCGGAGTGATTCAGGATACGGCGTCGAGCTCGTCGTTATGCGCGTTGCTTGCCGCGCGCGAGCGCGCGACGGGATACTCAACCAATGAAAATGGATGCGACGGGCGGCTCGTTGCGTACACCTCCTCGCAGGCCCACTCCTGCATCGAGAAAGCCGCGATGATCGCCGGCATCGGCCGCGCGAATTTGCGGCTTGTACCTGTGGACGAGAAATTCGCGATGCGTCCGGAGGCGCTGGCCGCCTCGATCGAACAGGATCTCGCCGCCGGGCGAGTTCCCTTCTTCGTTTGCGCAACGGTGGGGACGACGTCGTCGAATGCCATGGATCCATTACGCGCCATCGGCGCAATCTGCCGCGGGCACGAAATCTGGCTGCACGTCGACGGCGCCATGTCCGGCACGGCTGCTCTTTGCCCGGAATTTCGCTCGATTCAAGACGGTCTCGAACTCGCGGACAGCTACGCGTTCAATCCGCACAAATGGATGTTCACGAATTTCGACTGCAATTGTTTTTACATCGCGGACCGGAAGGCGCTGATTCAGACGCTGAGCATTCTTCCAGAGTTTTTGCGGAATCAGGCGACGGAATCAGGCGCGGTGATCGATTATCGAGACTGGCACATCCAACTCGGCCGGCGATTCCGTTCGCTGAAATTGTGGTTTGTCATCCGGCACTATGGCCTCGAAGGCCTGCGGTACCACATCCGGCGGCACGTCGAGCTGGCGCAACAATTCGCTTCATGGGTGCGCGACGACCGGGACTTCGAACTCGCCGCGCCCGCGCCGCTCAATCTGGTCTGTTTCCGCCATCGCGGCGGCGACACGATCAACGAGACGATCCTTTCGCGGCTCAACAACAGCGGCGATCTCTATCTCACCCATACGAAACTGCAGGAACGGTTAACGCTGCGAATGTGCATTGGGCAGACGAACACGGAATTGCGCCACGTGGAGCAAGCCTGGAAGCGAATTCGCGACGAAGCGGACGCAGCGCAGCAACTTTCCCAATCGGCTCGCTGAACAAAGTGCAGCTCGCCCTGCGCTGTGTCAGGGATTCGGCGTCAAATCTAACGCGATCCAATCAGTTGGAAGTTGAAGGTGCGGCGGGCGCGGTCGGCTTATGCGCCGAAGGGTTGGCCGCGGCGGCGCCGGCCCTCGGATTGGTGCCGAGGCGCGCTTGCGTCTGGCGCACGATGGCGCTGTCGTTGCCGAAAAGCTTTTCCTGAATCGCCAGGGCTTTCCGATCGTTCTCGTCGGCCTCGCTGATGCGGCCCTGAACGCGATAATCCTCGGCAAGGTCCAGATATCCCTGCGCCAAATCCGAGTTCAAGCCCGGCAAATTCTTCTCGTAGACCTTCACGGCCTCTTCGAGAAGGGGCTGCGCCTGTACTACCTGGCCGCTCAAAGCGCGGAGCACGCCCAAACTGTGGAGCACGCTCCCGAGTTCCGGCCCGGCGCCTGCTGGATCCTTGCGATAAATTTCGAGGGCTTGCGTGAAGCGCTGGTCGGCGGCTGCGCCTCGGTGTTCGTGCATGTACACATTTCCTTCGTTCGCGTAGGCCTTAGCGAGATCGAGCGATGATGGCGACGACTGTTTTTCAAAGATCGCAATCGCGCGGTCACAAAGAGGCTCGGCATCTTTCGGGCGATTCTCGGCGTCGTAAACGAGCGCGAGAAGATTTAGCGTGTCGGCGAGCTGTTTGCCGTTCGGCCACCATTTCTCGGCCTGCGGCAAGATTCCGCGAAGCTGGCCCTCGGCGCCGGGGTAGTTGTACTGATTAAACGAATCCGAAGCCGCGTGATAGGCTTCCAGCCACTTGGTTTGGTGCTGGCGTTCCACGATGGCCCAGGACGCGATGCCGATCGCAACCGCCAGGGCTCCACATAGCAACCATAACCGCAAGCTTCACTCTCCCTGCCGGGACATCGGTTTCCTGCCCCGCGCGTGCCGATAAGATGGTGTGAGATTTATCGCTGCGGCACAAGGCGGAACTCGAGCGGATGTGGCGTTTTCATTACGCGCGGCACGTCATTCAGGGGCGCGACTGGAACCAGTAATCCCAACTTCGACAGCTCCGCCCGGGGTTCATGATCTGCGTCGCGCCGTTGTTCCGGGGTTTACTTTTGGGCAAATGGCACGCCACCGGCCTTGAGTCGTGCTGAGCCGCACGCCACAATGCGAGTTAGGGAGTCATCACATCGTGTACAACTCTACTGAAAAGAAGCGTCCGAGCGAAGTTGGGAAAAAAGCGGCCAAGGCGGCCGCGGAAACCTCCGAGCGGCGTCTGACCGCTCGCTATCAGTTCACGGCCTCGGCCGAGGTGGTGGAACACGCGACGGGCGCACGCTTCTCGACTCGTACCACCGATCTCGGGCCTGGCGGCTGCTTCGTTGACACGCTTGTGCCATTTCCGGTTGGCTCGAATATTCGCATCGCGCTGCACAAAGGAAAGAACACGTTTGAGACGGACGCTTCGGTGGTCTACGCCCAAGCCGGCCTCGGCATGGGTATCGCGTTCGACGATCTCAACACTGAAGAAGCCGTGGCCCTGCGCGATTGGCTCGGCGAAGTCACGAAAGAGCGCGAAAATGCCTACGAAATCCTCCGCACTGCCCAACCCTTAACCGACCCTGCTCCACAGGGCCTTGAAAGAACTATGATCGTGCGTTTGGTACGCCTTCTGGTGACTAGAGGCATGCTCACCGAATCGGAAGCGTCCGCCGTGTTGTTCGACCCCGTTCTCTAAACATTGATCTGAAAAGTGTTCTAACGATCGGCTGGTTCTTGATTCCGTCGATTTCCCTTTTGGCGGGAATAATCCCGTTTTGGCATAGCTTCGCGTCGCCTCAGGCAAGGGCGACACCGCAAGTGTCGCAACGAGAGCACGATGCCAATATCCGCTCGGTGGCAGCGAGCGTGCAATTAGGAGGATACCCCACAGGAGGGGACCAAATGACAGAACGCAGGCGAGCGCATCGTTACGAGCTCTTTATGCCGCTTCAGGTCATGGCCGGGACATCTCGGTTCCCCGTGACCCAGACGGCCCATCTTCGCGACATATCAACGCATGGAGTGTACTTCGTCAGTGAGAAATGCATCTCTCCCGGCACTTCGGTGGATGTGACGTTTTCTCTGCCGCCGGAGCATGGCCGGCCGGAATCGGTAATCGTCCGCGGAAGCGGGCGCGCGATCCGGCTTGATCGTCTGCCAGGCGACAACGGCCCAATCTTCGGAGTGGCTGCCGCCATCAATCGATTCGATTTCGTTCAACCCGGAAGAGAACCCGGAAAGCGCGCGGCCTAACAGGGCCGGCGTTTGAACCGAACCCTGTCGATAGGCTCGAAATGATGGCTACACCACATTGCGGCTCGATGACGCGGTAAGATGTTAGCGGGCAAAGCCGATGCTCTGCCCGCGCAATGCTCTTCGACGAAGATAACGCCGGCACATTGGCAATGGAGCGCGCGCTCCTTGCCGCCCTCTGCCAATACAGCCAGGACGATCCTTTCCGCAAGCAGATTCTCGAACTTCTCTCATTTTACAACTGGCGATCAGGCGATCATCGCGCGGTCTACGACGCACTTGCGCGCTGGAAGGCTGAACCGGCGGAGATTCGAAACGGTATCGCCGCGCGGCTCACGCGCATCGGGTTCCCCGACATTGATGTCGAACCATACTTCGCGCCGACCGGAGATTTGACTGTTCGCGCGTTCGAGCGGCTACGCGAGCGCATCAATCGAGATCCTTCAGGCAGCGCGTCGCAGGCGAGCCGCATCCTTCGAAACCGATGACGAATCGCACGAAGCGGGTGCTCGCGTTCGTTGACGCCGCTGGTCTGCCGATATTTATTCTCGCCTTCATCTGGCGCCTGCAATTCACCGCGCGATGGACGTGGGTGTTTTTCGTCTTGTGGCTCGTTCTGAGCTTTCTGTTTCACCGCGACACGCCGAAGACGATTGGCGCGCGGGCGGATAATCTCTGGCCGGCGACAAAGCAAGCCGCGATTGCGTTCGCCATCATGGCGGCGGCTCTGATCGTCATCGGCCTTGCGCGCGGCGCGCCTTCTCGCCTTCCCGCACATCTGATATCGCCTCGCCGGCTTTGGACTTATTTCGCCTTCTGCGTGCTGCAGCAAGTGGCGCTTAATTCCCTACTCGCAAATCGACTGGAATTTCTTACCGGCAAGCGATGGCTCGCGGCGCTTCTGGCGGGCGTGATATTCGCGGCGTGCCACTGGCCAAATCCAGTTCTCGTTCCGATAACTTTTGTCGGCGGAAGCGCAATGGCTTGGCTTTTTCTGCGCGAGCGCAACATCATTCCGTTGGCGATCATGCAGGCGCTGCTTGGGACGCTCGCCTGGTGGAGTTTCCCGGTGGCGTGGCATCACCATCTGCGCGTGGGGCCCGGCTATTATTTGGGCGCGATTTGGCCGAGTACCTCGCGGCGCGCCGCGGTGAGAGGATTTGTGAGCGTCCGCCGCGGAATGCGGGGGACTTAGTCAATCTGAGAACAAATAGCGGGATGTGAAGCAAGGGTCGGGCGGCCCAGCCCCGAAGATTAGAAATTTGCGGTGCCGAAGCGCCGTTCCGCGAGCGAGCGCGCCCGAGAAAGCACTGGCTTCGGAATCTCCGGATGCGGGCGTGACCATCTCCCGGCAATTTCGCAGCCGCAGCGCGGGCACTTGCCATCTTGCAGTTGATTCTCTTCGACGCTGTGCCACGAGCGGCGAATCAACAGGTCGCCGCAACCGGGGCAGAGCGTGTCGGCTCCGTCCGAGAAAATATTTCCTTCGTAGACGTAGTGCAATCCCACCTCGCGCGCGACGGATCGCGCGGCGTGAAGCGTTTCGGGCGGCGTGCGCGGCTTATCGCGAAGCTTGAAATCAGGATGAAAAGCAGTGAAATGCAGCGGCACATCCGGCCCGAGATTCTCGAGAATCCATTCGGCGAGCGAGCGAGATTCGGCGACGCCGTCGTTTAGCGTGGGAATCACGAGATTCGTAATCTCAAACCATACGTTCGTCTCGTTCTTGAGCCACAAAAGCGTATCCAACACCGGCTGCAAATGCGTGAGCGTCACGCGGCCGTAAAATTCCTCGGTGAACGCTTTGAGGTCGACGTTGGCCGCGTCCACGTGATCGTAAATGTCGTGGAAGGCTTCGCGGGTGATGTAGCCATTCGTCACCATGACGGTGTTCACGCCGTATTGCTTTGCCACCTCGCAGATGTCGATCACGTATTCGCCCCAGATCGTCGGCTCGTTATACGTGAACGCGATGGACGGACAACCGTTGTGAATCGCCAGCAAGACCACGTCCTCGGGCGAGAGCGGCGTGGAATTCACCTGATCGGAGCGAGACTTCGAAATATCCCAGTTCTGGCAGAAGAAGCAGCCCATGTTGCAACCAGCCGTGCCCATCGAGAAAATCCGGGTGCCCGGAAGAAAATGATTGAGCGGTTTTTTTTCGATCGGATCGATCTGGAGCGCGGCGGGCGAGCCGTAGCCGAGGCTATAGAGGCGGCCACCCTGATTGACGCGAATGAAACAAAAACCGGCCTGCCCTTCTCCGATCTGGCAATGCCGCGGGCAGAGATAGCAATGCGCGCGGCCATCCGGCGCCGTTTCCCACCAGCGAGCTTCGTGGAGTTGCTCAGTTTTTTGGAGGACCTTCAGATCTTCCATTGCAGGAAGCGTTTCGCTTCAACGTTATTATACGCCTCGGGTGCGCTGCGCGCGCCGGCGCTCGTCCACCCAATCGAGAAAGTGCTTGATGCGAGTGCGCTCGCGCCACATCAATTGAAAATATTTTCGGCGGTCCAGGTTCGCGGCTTCCGGCCCGTAAAATGTTTCCATCCGCCAGTGAATGTACGGGCTATCCCACGGATGGAGACGGTAGCCTTTCGCGGTGATCCAGTAGTAACGAAGCGCGACGAAGAGTCGGCGGAAAGCGCGCGCAGCTATTGGCATGAAATCCTGAATTCGCGCGAGTTCGTTGGAACTCGCGGCGCAAGGCGGCGTTTCGACGATGATAGAATGGCGCGCGGACAATTTCGATGACGGCAGAAGATCACTACTACGCGGGAATTGATTTTTTCGGCGAAGGAAAGCTCGCCGAAGCGATTGCCGAATACGACGCGGCCCTTGCGCTCGATCCGAAACTCACCGATGCGTTGCACGGTCTCGCACAAGCCTACTACGCCCAACAGGATTTCGACAACGCCATCGCTTCCGCCCAGCGCATTCTTGGGGCCGAGCCTGGCGACGTGCTGGCGTGGACGACGATCTCTCGCGCGTATCAGCGAAAAGGAATGGTTCCCGAAGCGGAGGAGGCGGCGGGAAAAGCGCGGCTGATGGGATGGAAGAAACAACTTCAGGATCAAAAATCCGAGGGCGGCGGCTGATCAGGCCTTTGCACGAATCGCAGTAATCGCAGAAAAATTGCGGTGGGTCCGGCTGGTGCCGGACCCACCATGAATAATTTAGTGAGGACGTTCTTCGTGTGCCGGGGGCTTGCTTTCCGCCTTCGGCTGGCTTTCATGCTGAGCCGGAGGCTTGCTTGCGGGCTTCGGCTGGCTTTCATGCTGCGGCTGAGCGCGAGGGGCGCTCTGCGTGCGCGGAGCGGCTTCGTGTTCAGGTTTTGGTTGTGCAGCCGGCGCGTGCGTCGCCGCTGGCGGTCGATCGATATGCGTTGTGGTCGCCGGGTGAGCGGTGGTCGCTGGTG
>JBAPOP010000163.1:0-9867 GCA_049279675.1 Candidatus Acidiferrales bacterium | reverse complement strand
GCGGCGCTGTCTATTCGCCGGCGATCACCGATTTTATTTTTATGACGCGCGACACGTCGTACATGTTCGTCACCGGGCCGGACGTGATCAAGACCGTCACGCATGAGGAAGTGAGCAAGAACGAACTTGGCGGCGCGATGACGCACAATGAAAAGAGCGGCGTCGCGCATTTTGTTGCGCGGGACGATTCGGAGTGCCTCGCGATGATCCGCGAGCTGATCGGTTTTTTGCCGCCAAACAATCTCGAAGATCCGCCGCGCCGCCAGTGCGCCGATCCGTGGGACCGGAAAGATGCCGCGCTGAATTCCGTCGTGCCCGAAGATCCAATGCAGCCGTACGACATCAAGGACGTCATTCACGCGATCGTGGATGAGCGCGATTTTTTTGAAGTGCACGAGCATTTCGCCGGAAACATCGTCGTGGGATTTGCGCGGCTCGATGGCATGCCAGTTGGAATCGTCGCGAATCAGCCGGCGAATCTCGCGGGCGTCCTAGACATCAACGCGTCAGTGAAGGGCGCGCGCTTCGTTCGCTTCTGCGACGCGTTCAATATCCCGCTCATCACGTTCGAGGATGTTCCCGGCTTTCTACCGGGCACGCAGCAGGAGTGGGGCGGCATCATCAAGCATGGCGCCAAGCTGCTTTTTGCTTTCGCGGAGGCCACCGTGCCGAAAATTACGGTGATCACTCGCAAGGCTTATGGCGGCGCTTACTGCGTCATGTCGTCAAAGCATATCCGCACGGACATGAATTTCGCGTGGCCCTCCGCGGAGATCGCCGTGATGGGGCCGGAAGGCGCGGTGAATATCGTATACAAGCGCGAAATCGAGAAGGCGCCGGAGCCGGAGCGGGAAGCGTTACGCGCCGAGAAGGTGGAAGTATTCCGCGAGCGCTTCGCGAATCCGTACGTCGCGGCCGAGCGCGGTTACATTGATGCCGTCATCGAGCCCGCTGAGACGCGCGCCAAGCTCATCACGGCGCTTCGCTCCCTCGAAAATAAGAGGGACGTCAATCCCCGCAAGAAGCACGGCAACATTCCCTTATAGCGCGCACGGCATAAGCCGGTCTTAGGTCCGCCATCGCAAGCACTTACAGACAAGTGACCGCGAGTCATCATGACCGGTGGCGAATCGTGTTTAATAAAATGCAGCCGCGCTGGATTTTGTCTCCGCAATGAGATAGCATTCATTGGGTTTTTCGCGATTATCCTTCCTGGAGTGCGAATGACGAATAGCGGCAATTCTATACTTGCGGGCCTCGACCGGCTTGTCGAGAAGTACCATCTTCTGAAGCATCCCTTTTACCGCGCTTGGACGCAGGGAACTCTTTCGCGTGAATCCCTGGCGCTTTACGCTGAGCAGTATTACCAGCATGTCCTAGCCTTTCCGGAAAATTTGAAGCGATTGGCGTCGCGCGCGAACGGCGAATTGCGCACTTTGGTCAACGAAAATCTGGCTGAGGAACTCGATCCCGCGGGCCCGCATCCGGTACTCTGGCGGCAATTCGCGAACGCTGTCGGCGCGAACGATGCGGACATCGATTCCACTCGGCCGCTGCCGGGAGTGGCGGCGCTGCTCGACGCGTTTGACGAGCTTTCCGAGGATTGCTCGAAGGCACAGGCCGTCGCAGCGTTTTACGTCTATGAAGCGCAGGTGCCCGAAATCGCCACGCAGAAAATTGCAGGGCTGAAAAAATATTACGGCGTGACGGACGAGCCCGCGCTCCGTTATTTTGCCGTCCATGAAGAAGCTGACGTGCGTCACCGCGCCGCCTGGCGCAAGTGGCTCGCGTCGCAGCCAGCATCCGAGTCGGGACCGATCATGGTGGCTGCCGAGCGGACTTTGAAGGCGCTCTGGGGCGCGCTCGACGCAATTTATCCGCAAGGCTGCGCCGCCTCGAGGAATTAGGCGCGGAACGCCGTTCTTTTCCATCCAGGGTCGCGGCCGGCGAATGCCAGCCTATCCGCGATTCTAATCCCCTCTCTCCCGCGTGTTAGAATCCCGTCCTCGAGACCCATGCTGAAGAAAATTCTGATCGCGAATCGCGGCGAAATCGCCGTGCGCATCCTGCGCGCGTGCCGGGAAATGGGCATCGGGGGCGTCGCTGTTTATAGCGACGCGGATCGCGCTTCGCTCCACGTGCGAATGGCGGACGAGGCTTATCGAATTGGGCCCGCGCCTTCGCGTGAGAGCTACCTCGTCGTCGAGAACGTCATTTCCGCGGCGCGCCAGTCCGGCTGCGATGCCATTCATCCCGGATACGGATTCCTCGCTGAAAATCCGGCGCTTGCGCGCGCGTGTGTTGCGTCGGGAATCACGTTCATCGGGCCTTCTGCCGAGGCGATGGAGCGGCTCGGATCGAAAACTGCGGCGCGGCAATTGGCGCGAGCGGCGAATGTCCCGACGGTTCCCGGAACTCTCGAGCCCCTCGAGAGTGTCGAAGCGGCGCACGAGGCCGTGAAGGCAATCGGGTTTCCCATCGTGCTGAAGGCTGTAGCGGGCGGCGGCGGAAAAGGAATGCGCCGCGTCGAGCTGGAAAGCGATCTGCTCAGCGCGTGGCGCGACGCTTCTTCGGAAGCGCTGAACGCTTTCGGCGATTCGCGCCTTTATCTCGAAAAATATCTTTCGCGGCCGCGCCACATTGAGATTCAGATTTTAGCGGACACGCATGGCAACACGATCTACCTCGGCGAGCGCGAATGTTCCGTCCAGCGGCGATACCAAAAAGTGATTGAAGAAGCGCCATCGCCGGTGATGACGCCGGAGCTGCGCCGCGCGATGGGTGAAGCGGCCGTGAAGCTCGCAAAAGCTGGCGGGTACGTGAATGCTGGAACATGCGAATTTCTCGTGGATGAAGCGAAGAGTTTTTATTTTCTCGAAATGAACACGCGTTTGCAGGTGGAGCATCCGGTGACGGAAATGGTCACGGCGCTCGATCTCGTGAAACTTCAAATTCGCGTCGCCGCGGGCGAAGGATTGCCGCTCACGCAGGCGGACGTTACGCTTCGCGGCCACGCCATCGAATGCCGCATCTATGCCGAAGACCCCGAGAACAATTTCTTCCCGTCGCCGGGAACTATCACCGATTACTCGGCGCCATCGGGACCGGGAATTCGGCTTGACGAAGGCGTCTATCCGGGTTGGACCGTGCCGAGCGATTACGATCCGATGCTTGCAAAATTGATTGCGTGGGGGACGGATCGAAACGAAGCCATCGCTCGCTTGATTCGCGCGCTCGGGGAAACTCGAGTCGGCGGCATTCGAACGAACATCGATTTCTTCCGGCGGATTCTCACCGATGAGGATTTTGTACGCGCGGATATTCATACCAGATGGCTCGACGACTTCATCGAGCGCGGAAAAAGTGCGCCGCAAGATGAGGCGGATCCAGGCGCGGAAGACGCCGCGACGATCGCGCTGGCGCTGTGGCATAGCGCGCGAAATGGCGGCGCACCGCTTGCCTCGAACGGTGAAGGAAGCGATTCGCGTTGGAAGAGTGAAGGACGGCGCGAACAGATGGAGCGCCTCGCGCGGGATTGATTTCGCGGAGAGATTAGCGGAGTTGAAACTCGACATCACAATCGGCGGACGGAAGCGGCGCGTTGAACTCAATCGCAACGGCACGCGTGTGGAAGGTCTTATTGACGGCCGCCGGGTTGAGGTCGATGTCGTCGCGCTGCGCGATGGAGCGTATTCGATTCTCATCGGCGGCCGATCGATTGACGTGCATATCGAAGAAAGCACCATTGGTGTGCGCATTATTTCCGCCGGTCGCGAATTTCCCGCAGGTGTCAGCGATCCTCGCAAATTCCGCCGTGGTGCTGGAGAAATTTCAGCCGAGGGGCGGCAGAACGTAAACGCGCCGATGCCGGGGAAAGTCGTCCGTTTGCTCGTGAAGGCTGGCGAAACCGTGAAGGCCGGTCAGGGCCTGCTCGTGATCGAAGCGATGAAAATGCAAAACGAAATTCGCTCGCCGAAATCCGGCATCGTGGAAAAATTGCTCGCGTCGGAAGGCCAGCCTGTGAACGCGGGAGAAACGCTTGCGGTAGTTGCCTGAATCGCAGTCAAACACAGGCGACAACTTCTTCCGCCGTCTACTTCGTTGGCTCCGCAGACGGAAGCTTGCCGGCGGATTCGAGCACCTGCCGCGCAAGATAGTTCACAACGTGCGATTCGTCGCGCGCCGTGGTGAGATAGGCGACGCGCAAGAGCTGTTCTTTGCGGTTGCGCAGCGTGTCGCGGATGGATTGCTGCACCTGAGGATCGGCAATTTCCCGCTGTCCCGCCGCTTCCTTCGCGATCAACTTCAGAATCACGTAGCCGCCCGATCGCACTGGAATGGGCCTGCTCACTTCTCCTGGACGCAGCGACATCACCGCCTTTTTCAGCGCCGGGTCCGATTGATTGAACGAAGACTCGCCGTGGAAGCCGAGATCGCCGCCCGTTGAACTCGAAGCGTCTTCCGAATAGTCCATCGCAAGCTGCGCGAAATCCGCGCCTGCATTCAGTTTTTGCTCGATGGAGGCCACTTTGCGCTGCGCGTCAATCTCGTTGGTGGCTTTGTCATTTTTGCGATTGTGAATCGCCGGATCGGGCCGCGGTGTAACGACGATCTGCGCGATGTGGTATTGCGGTTCCGGCACGTTGAATTGCGCGCGATTCTTTTGATAAAAATCCATCACGTCCTGATCGGTGATGGTGATTTTCGCGACCACTTCGCGGTTCAGGAGTTTTTGAATCGAAAGTTGTCGGCGCAAATCGCCCTTGAGGTCGTCCATCGTCAGGCCCGCGTCGCGCAACTTCTTCTGAAATTCGTCCTCGGTGTAGGGACTCTTCGATTCGGTGAATTTGTCTTCGACCTCGGCGTCGCTCGCGACGAGGTTGAGCCTGTTCGCGCGCTCAAGAAGAATCTGATTGTTGATAAGTTCGTCGAGGATGCTCAGCTTCAGTGACAGCCCCTCTTCCTGCGACGGCGCTTGCGCTTCCGCATTTACGCGGCTACGGAAATACTTCTCCACTTCCGCGCGCTGGATTTCGTGGCCGTTGACTACCGCCCAGACGTCCGGCCCCGGCGCCGTTTCCTGCCGTTTGCAGGAAGCCAATAGCGCGCATGCGAATAGAATCGCCGCGATTGCCGCGTTTCTCTTCAAAATTCCTCCGAAAGATGAGGGGAGGGCTGGGATCAGGCTGCCTTGACGACACGGCCAGATCGAATGCAAGCGGTGCAAACGCGGGCCTTCTTGCGGACACCGTCGATTACTGCTTTCACGCGGCGAAGATTCGGGTTCCACCTGCGCCGCGTGACATTGTTCGCGTGGCTGATCGTATTGCCGAAACTCGGCTTCTTGCCGCAAATTTCACATGCCATTGCCATAGACGCTCCAACTCCAAATTTTCGAAAACGGACAATTTTTCATGCTACCAGAGAACTTGTTCACCGGAAAGCGATTTGCTTGAGCGGGTGGCTCTTAACGTCGCAAATGGCACGTCGGCTAATAGGATAGCCGTAGTGGGGAAGCGTCGTTCGTCGCCGCGTTGGCTAAAACTCATAAACAGGTTTTTCAACGCCCAGTTGCATTTACTCCGAGTCCCACAGTTGATTTCTGGACCCAGCGAGCAAAAGAGTGGCGTTTCGGAGTTTGCGAACAGTTGCAAATGCACTAAAATCAAAAGCAGTTCCTGCCGTGGGCGTGTAGCTCAGCTGGGAGAGCACCTGCTTTGCAAGACGCAGGGCCAATCACACAAGTGCCGCATCTGGTGTCGCTTACGCGGAACACGCACGGTGCAGCCAACCTCTTAAATTGGACTGTAAGTGGACCGAACGCCTCACGTCTCAAGCCATCGCCAACGGGTCAGCGAGTATTTCAAGCATCAGTTAAGAGCGTGCGGAACTCAAAGTATCCACGCGCTCCGAGCTTGTGGACAACTTCCCGTGCGAATTGCTTGGCTGTAGCGTCTTCCGACCCCAACGCGGCGGCAAGAATTTTCCGCGCGTCACCGTTCCAGCCGAGTATCCCCCATCCCTTCTCATCGCCATCCACGATGAGACCAAGACACTGAACCGTTTTCCTGGGCATATCCGCGCTGAGTTCAGCTAAGCGCTCGACGACTCAAAGGTCGGGATCTATCTTCTTCGTGATCTTGAGAACCTCCAACAATTGGTCCATGCTCCAGTCGTCATTCGATCTCTTCGACACAAACCACCAGCCAAACTCTGTGAGTTCCTTCTGAAAGGAACCGTCGTTGCCACCCTGACGAGCCGCTTCAATGCGCGTCTCCCACAAACCCTGTAGTTTTTCGATTATGGCGGTTGGTATTTCGCCCGTATCGTTCTTAAGTGTCCTCCCGATGAAACCGGTTGCGCTACCACGCAATTTATCGGGGGCATTCCCATAAAATTGCCGCAAAGGGCCCACTGCCGTGGGCAGCGGTATTATCCCGCGCCAATATAAAGTCAAAAGGTGCTGACCAAGGTGAACGTCCGGGTCCCCAAGGTGCGATTTCCCCACCGTGTAATTTCCGATCCTTTCCGTAGCACGGAGATATTGAGGCTGGAGGGCCTTAAAGACATCATTGTACGGATCGCAAAGCACGATGTATGTGGTCCAGGTACAGTCGCACAGAGCTCGAAGATTCTCATTCGTCGGGAAGATTAGTGCCAGATTCTCTTGAACCCACCGTCGGTCCAAGAAATGAAGCCAAGGAAGCCAGCGTCCGTATACGGACCGAGTGGTCAAGGACGAATCGGTCGCCGGATCTAGGTGTCGGTCCAGAACTTCCCGCACTTCAGGCATTTCCTCAAACCCTCTGGCCACAAGCTCTTCCCGATTTGCAGCTTTTTCGAATGCACGGCGCAGCCACAGCGCGTACTGCACTACAGCGTGCATCGCGTCACCACGAATTGTATTGATCGAGAGTGAATGCGGATCGGAATTCGGTTGCGATAAAAATTTGGCTTCGTCTTCAGGAGTGGGGTCGGGATCGTCCGTCAGCTCTCGCAAAATCGCCCATGCCTCTTGCCGAAGCTGGCTCGGAAGCGAATCCGACTCGAAGCCTCCGACGAGCAGCCTGATGATCGCTGCTCTCGTCCACGCCCACCCCGGATCGCGGTCGAATAACCCTCCGGCGTGTCCGGGAATGGTGCGCGGCTGCCTCACTGCCCATTCGCATAGCGCGAGGACTTCTCTCCAGTCGAACGCATCACTTCTCTTTGCAGGCTCACGCAATGCCTGTAGAAATTCCCTCACATAGGTCGGGTCAATATCCTTGAATTGTTGAGCTGCCACGCCGAAACGGGCCGGATTGGCGGCGACCGCCGCCCCTAAGTTTGCGGCGAGGTGGGCTATTTTCTCGCCGAAAGGATCTGGAGATGGTACCGGCTGCCACGATTTTAGATGGTTGACAATTTCTTCGATTCCCATTGCCTCGAAATCGGCCACCTTCTTCGGGCCGAGTTGCGCAAATCCCAAACCTGTTACGCCCCGGGCCTCCGTTAAGTCTTCTGGCGGCCCCAATTCCGCGACTAGCGTTTCATACTCCCGCTTCCATTCCTCAGAGAGGCCATCGTTCAGTACCGCCAGGCGGTCGCGACGCCAGCGCCCGCCATACTTAGCGCCATTCTCCTCGGTAACAGGTTGGCCCGTAGATTCTTCCCAACGGCGTCTGAATGCTTCTAAATCAGGGCCTGTCTTTATCCAATCCAGCAGCGGCTGCTTATCGGATGGGCTCAGCGTTTTGAATTGAGATTCCGCAAGCATCCAAAATTCTCGAACGGAGCCGGAGTGGTCATGACTCACAGGATTCTTTAGTTTCTGCGCGACAAGGTCAGAACCACGATCGCCAAATAGCCTCAAGATGTGCAAGGCGATCCTTTGGAAGAGCCTCCACTTCCGCTGCTCAAGGACTGTCGCAACGTCCGAGACCGACGCCTGGTTATTTTTGACGAGGTATATCGCTGCGTCCACTACAGCCGAAATGAGGGGGTCTGTAACACCACGAGAAAAACCTCTGCCATACTCGATAGAAGGACGAGACACGAACGAATAGTCTTCGAAATCTCCTACATTTGGATCTTTCTGATTCAGCCGGACGGCATCCGCCAAAAGATTCGTTAGAAGCTCAAACGTTGGTATCCCCACAACTGCCACAAGAACAGCAATGTCGATTCTCAGGACTCGTTCGTAATGCCAAGCATCCATGTGACCGATAGGCTCAGGGACCAAGATCGGCCTAGGGTCGGGCAAGACTTCGAGCAATGCTCCCGCAAGATCTAGCGCCGCATCTGCTTCACCTTCCTCGACAAGCTTGGCAACGAGTGCTCCTATCTTTTGCGGAAACAGTAAGCCATGCTGCGCGCGAACCCAACCTTTGGCTTGCGGAACAAGTCTGGCAGCATTCGGTCCGGGGAGTGCAAGAGCGATGTCCGACAAATCGTCATGAACTCGCATGTTCTCGGTTTCCGGGATTCTAAGTACGATCTCGGTGACCGTCTCTGGATCGAGTTTTGCCATCCGGAGTAGGTAACGCGACTCGGGCCAAATGGCAAAACCTATCGTGCCCTCGGCTTCGTCTCGCACGGGTGCAGGAGGCGATGAAAAAAACTTCTTATCGCTCAGAGGACGAATCCATTCCGGGCTCGTCAATTTTTCAAAGAAATAGCGGTGAAACTCCCCGTGTCCCATGCGCGCAATCGCCGCCTCAACGCGCTCGGGCGTCGGCCGTTCCTTGAGAATCGCGTCCAGTTCGTCGGTGTTATCGAAAAACGTAGATACACCCCGCACAATGGCCAATAGTGTTGACTCAAATAACTCGAAATTTTTCTTAAATTCTGGCAGGTCAATGTCGGCGTCTGTGTAACCCGATTCGTGGGTCCGTTCCATAAACCACTGGCAAACCTGCATCCACTGGAGCACCACCGGCCTCAGACGGTCGCGGAACCTTTGATTGCTTGGAGCGACGCCTTCAAAGAGCTTTATCGCTGCATCTTGTGGTCTCTGGCGTGCCGCGTCATGATCGGCAATTAAGCCTTCGATCTTACGCGCAACTTTTCGGGGTAAGAGAACCCCCGAGGCTTCGATAGTCGAAGGGGTTCTTCCATCTTCCGACGGCTTAGCTTCAATACTTATATGGGCTTTTTTCCACTGAGCACTCAGATCGTCGATTCGGCTTGTGTAGTCCAATCGTCCTGAGGACCCCGTTCCCGAGACGACACCCGGCAACCGATTCCGAATCTCTCGGACAGCATGTGAAACGAACCGTGAGAAGCCTGCCACTGGCCGACCGAATAAAAGGTCTACTGCGCCTTTATACAGCTCTGCCAGTGAAGGACTGGTCTTGCCTAGCCATTCAAGCAGTTCTCGGCGGTTGCGAGTCCAATGGTCGTTGTTGAGCAGGGGCTCTTCCTCAATTGATTCAATACTTGGTTCTTCTGGCGTCATGAGATGGGATTGTATCCACCCTCTGTTGTGTCACTAACTTTGTCTGCAAGAATCTTGTGAAGCCTGTAGGACGTGCTTCTCCCTCCGGCTTCTTGTTGTTCAATGATTCCTAGGCCGATCAGCTCTTCGATGTCTCGAAGGGCAGTGCGCGACGAAGCTTTCGTCAGTTTCATCCATTTCTCTCTGGTCAGCTTTCCTTCGAACCCACTGAACAGTTTGTTCATGACCTTTGTCTGCCGATTATTCAGCGAGACCTTCCGTTGCTTCAGGCTTTTCCAAAATAGTTCCTTCTCCAGAGTGCTGCTTGTGATTCGATTCGATTGTTCGATGGATCTGCCCAGGCATTCGAGAAACCACGTTAGCCATTCCGTGATATCCAGCGATCCAGCCTGAGTCTTTTCCAGAACCTCGTAATAGCCCTTCCGTTCTTC
>JBAPOP010000162.1:0-146744 GCA_049279675.1 Candidatus Acidiferrales bacterium | reverse complement strand
GCTGCCCGGGGCCTTGGCCTGGCATTCCGCCGAAGTTGCCGCGGCCGCCGGGGGCCCCAACGCCGAGATCGCCAAACATGCCGCCTGGGCCGGCACCGGCAGCGCCTTGTCCAACGGTTCCCTGCAGCAGAAAGGCATCGGACGTGGAGGCGCCGCCAGCGCCGCCTGAGACCGTCAGAGTGGGTTGCTGTGCCGTGCTGGTGCCGGGATTTTCGTTTTCCTGATTACCGCTGCCCTCGCCCGTGAGTTCGGTCTGTTGGAAGCCGCCAGTGGCTAGGCCTTCGCGGAGTGCGTTTTGGACGCCCGCGGGAACCTGATTGCGGCCACCATTCCGATTCCGACCGCCGGGCGCGCCATTGGCGGAGTTGTTGCTATCGCCAGCGCCTGAGGGTGCCCCGTTCTTTGCCGCAGGCGGCGCGCCGGCTGGCGATTGAGAGGCCGCGATTTGCGCGAGCGTTGCGACGCGCAGGACAACGAGAATCGGACCCGCGGGCACGACGGGGATCTTGACGTCGATCGCCGAAGGGACGAATCCTGGCTCGGTCGTCTCGATGTGATAGATGCCCGCGGGCAAATCGGGAATTTGAAATTTGCCTGATTCGTCAGTCCAGCTAATCCACGCTTTTTGAGAAGCGGTTTCGGTAACGTGAACGGTCGCACCGGGAATCGGGGAGCCTTCCGAAGTGCGCACGGAGCCGACGGCCAAATATTTCGCTGGGGTCGCTAGCGATTCCTGGCTTTGCGGCAGAGTCTGTTGCGCGCAAGTAATTATCGGTGCTGCTGCGAGCACCCACGCGAGTGCGCTGGCACTTAACGGAGCAGAGAACCGCGAAGGCATTCCGTCTGTGTCCCTAATGTGCGAGGTCGCTCGGCGTGATGCTTTTGCCGCAATTCATCGAATGCGGCTCCGCGAACGCCCGCGCAGAATGATACTACTGGCTTGAGCCCGAGGTTGCCTTCGCTGGGTCATAAACGAGGCGGAATGTGACCGGTTGAGTGAACCGGGGATTCTGCATTTTAGTTGTTACGATTAGCTGCCTGCCATCGGACGATAACTCATACGTGCGAGTGGTCGTTCCGCCACGGCGTCCCTGCATCGTTGCGACAAGCTGCGAGCCTTGCCACTTCGCGACCGGTGGTGCGGGTTCGCGAAGGTCGTCGTCAGCGTTTCCACCATTCGCTGCTGGTTTCGCGGCCTGCGTATCCTCCGGATAGGCGGCGAGGACGCGGCCCGAGGCATTACTCACTTTTACTGAAGTATCGGTTTGAACGATCGATAGCTGAGCGAGGTCGTTCATCATTCCTCCGCCTTGGCCGCCACCCTGGCCTTGACCACCGCCACGACGCCCGCCTCCACCTTCGCCGCCGCGGCCACCGCCCTGCCCGTTGCCTCCCATTGCCTGCTGCATCTTCTGGCGCGGATCGTCGCTTTGATCTTTGTTGAGTTTCCATTGGCCGGCGAGATTAGGATTGGCTGCGGATTGAGTTTGGGGCGCGGGCGCTTTGGTGGCTGCGCCGCTCGCGTTTCCAGACGGCGAAAGCAGCGGTGACACGCTCAGGCTCAACAGCAGCGCGAGTAGCTTTATTTTTGTTGAGAAACGATGATTGCGATTCATTGCGATATTTCCTCCGTCTTGCTCTCCGATGCGGGAATGGACGTTGACGTTCTTCCCCTCATACGTCATTCCGGCTGATGGCGGCGTTAGTTCCGCGATCTTCTGCGTAATTTGCTGAGGCCGTGGGCGATCAAGGCGGGCGATCGGATGTAGATTGGCACTGAAACCCTCTCGGGGGCCTTGCCATCAAAATTTTGTGGCCTCTTTTGGGATTTCGTAGCTTAATGTGGGGCAACAGGGGGGGCTCTGTCCAGCCCCCGCAGACGCGAGAGGAGCATCCAGCCATGGCCAGTAAAGGGGCCACCCCCTTCGAACGGAAGTTGCTAGCTAAAATCCAAGGTTTGACTGGCGATGCACCGATTCGATTTGTGTTTGGAGATAGCGACGGAGTGTTGCCATTTCAGAAGGAGCCGGTTGATACGGTTTTCATCGGGGACCGCAAGACGCTTGTTGCCATGGCGTTGAATCCTGAAGTGGGCTTCGGCGATGGCTACGCGGCGGGGACGATACGCATCGGCGGCGATTTGATCCGCCTTCTCGAAAACCTTTTTTATTCGGGGGCCGGCACCGGGCCGGCAGGCCTGTACCGCAGAACGTGGGAGCGTTGGCAGGACTGGCGGCAAGCCAACACGCGGGAAGGATCGGCGCGCAACATCCATCATCACTATGATTTGACGAACGAGTTTTACAAGCTCTGGCTCGATCCTCGATTGATTTATACGTGCGCGTACTTCCCATCACCCGACGCTTCTCTCGAAGAAGCGCAACAGGCGAAGCTGGACTACGTCTGCCGCAAAGTCCAACTGCGGCCTGGAGAGCGGGTGATTGAGGCGGGCTGCGGATGGGGCGCGCTCGCGATTCATATGGCGAAGAATTACGGAGTCAACGTCCGCGCATTCAACATATCGAGAGAGCAAATCCAATTTGCCCGTGAGCGAGCCAAAACCGAGGGACTGACTCATCTCGTCGAATTTATCGAAGACGACTACAGGAATATCTCGGGTACGTGCGATGCGTTCGTTTCCGTCGGCATGCTCGAACACGTTGGTGCCGAGAATTATGAGGAACTGGGAGCCATCATCCATCGGTCCATCGGCAATTCGGGCCGCGGATTTCTCCACTTTATCGGGAGGAACCAGCCGCGGGCGTTCAGCCGCTGGATTCGGAAGCGGATTTTCCCTGGAGCGTACGCGCCGACACTTGGTGAGGCTCTAGGCATGCTTCAACCGTGGAATTTTTCCGTGCAGGATGTCGAGAATTTGCGATTCCATTATGCGAAGACGCTCGAGCATTGGCTGAACCGGTTCGAGAATTCGCTCGACCAGGTTAGCAAAATGTTCGACGCCGAGTTTGTCCGGGCTTGGCGGCTATATCTCGCTGGTTCGCTGGTGGCGTTTCGTGTGGGTTCGCTCCAATTGTTCCAGGTTGTATTCGCGGGATCGGAGTGTAAGCAAATCCCGTGGACGCGCCAATATCTTTATCGCGAAGATGCTCAAACGAAAGAAGAGTCCCGATGGATTCATGCGATGTCCTGATCGTTGGCGCGGGACCGGCAGGCTCATCCTGCGCATGGGCATTGCGACGCGAGGGCATTGACGCCGGAGTTCTCGACAAGAGGGTTTTTCCTCGCGACAAAGTGTGCGGCGGCTGGATCACGCCGGCCGTCGTGGAAGAACTCGAGATTAGCGCCAACGAATACGGCTCCGGGCGCGTTCTTCAGCCGATCACTGGGTTTCGCACCAGCCGCATGGGCGGCGCAGAAGTCCTCACGGATTACCACGCGACAATCAGTTACGGCATCCGCCGCTG
Source organism: Candidatus Acidiferrales bacterium (assembly GCA_049279675.1). Lineage (GTDB taxonomy): Bacteria > Acidobacteriota > Terriglobia > Acidiferrales > UBA7541 > Palsa-147. The sequence goes on along the minus strand of JBAPOP010000162.1, from coordinate 143,319 downwards.
TGAATTTGACGAGTTCCTTCTCAACCGTTCCGGAGCGCGGGTGTTCAAAGCGGCGCCGTTCAAGTCGATCGAGCGAACCGGAGATCAGTGGCTGGTTAACGGCGAGATCAAGGCGCGACTGATCGTCGGCGCGGGTGGTCACTTCTGCCCGATTGCGCGGCATCTGGGTGCGGATGCGCGCGAGGAAGTGGCCGTCGCGGCGCAGGAGACCGAATTCGAGATGACGCCGAGCCAGGCCGAGGCTTGCCACATTCGTCCCGAGATTCCTGAACTGTTTTTCTCATCCGACATCAAGGGTTACGGATGGTGCTTTCGCAAACAAAACTTCCTCAACGTAGGACTCGGAAGGTTGGACCCGCACGGGCTGCCGCAACATGTGTCGCGTTTCGTGAAGTTCTTGCGCGATAGCGGCAAGCTAACTTTCGATCTGCCGAAGGCGATGACGGGCCACGCGTATCTCCTTTATCGAGGAACCAAACGCAAAATGATCAGCGACGGCATATTGCTGGTAGGTGATGCGATGGGGCTCGCTTATTCGCAAAGCGGGGAAGGTATTCGCCCGGCCATCGAATCGGGTTTGTTGGCCGCGAAAGCGATCGCTGCTGCCGACGGTAAATATACGCAGGATCGGTTGGAAACTTACCGCCAATTACTGCTCGACCGATTTGGGAAATCCGATTCGGAATTGTCAGCGGCGATTGGCCGGCGGCTTCCGGACCGGCTCGTTAGCGCGCTCGCGCAGCGACTTTTTGCGAGCGATTGGTTCTCACGGCACGTGATTCTCGACCGCTGGTTTCTGCATCGAAATGAACCAGCACTTAGCTTTTAGCGGAGCATCGGCAAGACCCTCATGTTGGCGTCACTTCAGGCGCTACCAGCGAAGCTCTCGCGTATTATCTCCAGCTCCTTGTGAAGCGCCCGCCTGATGGGCGTCTAATGAGATCCGCCGGGAAGCCGATATTGAACTTCGCGACCGAATAATGTGACGCGTGTCACCGTGCGCCTCGCGTTCCACGAGGAGAATGTAACCGCTCCCCGAGGACTACCGTCTCTTGGAGTAATCGATTCTCCGATTCTCGGCTCTTACGGTGAGCAGTACGGAATGATCTCAAAGGAGTGAGGAAAATGAACGAAAAAGCGACGGCAACTCAGATGGCCCCTGTTGCAACGTCTGTAAAGCTGGTTGAACCAAGCATCCTGCTTGACCGGCGGAATCAAATCCACGACAGCATCGAGCTCCGCGCGTTCGAAATCTTCCAAAACAATGGCGGTATTCTCGGGCGGGAACTCGATGATTGGTTTAGGGCGGAAGAAGAGCTGCTCCACCCGGTGCATTTGAGTCTCACCGAATCCGAAGATGCCTTCACGGTTGGTGTTGAAGTTCCGGGTTTCAGTGCCGAGCAATTGCAAGTCAGCCTCGAACCGCGCCGGCTGATGATCAGCGGGAAGAAGGAAATCAGCAAGGACGAGGAGATGAAGGCGAAGATCGTCTACCGGGAACAGTGCTCGGACGAAATCCTTCGCGTGATTGACCTGCCCGCAGAAGTTGATGCCGCGAAGGCGACGGCAATCCTGAAGCATGGTGTGCTCCAACTCAAATTGCCGAAAGGCCTGCGAGCGGGACGTCTCCGCGACGACGTAAAAGGGACTTGATCGCCGCAGAAATCGTCGATGCGAATAAACCTTGCCGAAGCGCCGTCCGCAGTGTGTCTCGGCCGATAATCCTCATTCGTTGTTTTCTGTTCAGGCGGGATAAGGCGTAGAGCGCAATCCGGATAGCACAAGTGCGCGGCGCCACCAACTTTTCCGGCTAGACTTTTACTTCTGCGGCTTTTTTCGGCAGCTTTCTTGCGCGGTCGGCTTTGTCATCCTGAAAATAGGCATTCAGGATGTATTGAGACAGCATTCGTTGCGTATTGAAGAACGACCCGTTCAGCGCAATCGAGTTCCGCATGACTTCTGCATACGAATTTCTGCGCTTGTAAAACATTGGAAGAATCGTGAATTCCAGCTTCTCGTACATGGAGGCCATTTCACTGGAGTGCAGCTCGGAGTTCTCCTTAACCGCGATGTCCCATCCCGTGGCGCCTTCCACGTGGCCCTCCGGCCACCATCCATCCGGCACACTCAGGCTGGGAACGCCATTGAGAGCCGCCTTCATGCCGCTCGTGCCGGAGGCCTCATAGGGGCGTATGGGCGTGTTCAGCCACAAATCAACTCCGCTTGTGAGAAGTTGGCCCCAGCGCATGTTGTAATTCGGGACGTAAACGATACGGATAACATTCTTCAGCGCCGCCATTTGTTCGAATACGCGATGGATGAGCGCCTTGCCAGGTTCATCGCTGGGATGCGCTTTGCCGGCGTACACGACCTGAAGCGATCCCACGCGATGAGCAATCGATTTCAGCCGATCCGGGTCTGAGAACAGAAAATCCGCACGCTTGTATGTGGCGGCGCGGCGAGCAAAGCCGATAGTCATCGCATTTTCATCGAACTGTACGCCCGTGGCCTCTCGAATTTCTTTGATCAATTCCTCTTTGGCGCGGGCGTGCGCCTCTTTGATTTCTTCGAGAGGGATTCCGATCGCGTAACGAAGATAATTGTTGTCACGCCGCCAATCCGGGATATGCCGGTCGAAGAGTTCCTGGAACGCCGGAGAAGTCCATGTTCCGGCGTGGACTCCATTCGTAATCGAGTGAACGGGATAATTTGGAAACATGGCGCGCGAAACTTCGCCGTGATGCATGGCGACGCCGTTGATGTAACCCGAGCAGCGGAAGCCAAGGAACGTCAAGTTCAGTGTGTCGCCCGTGAAGCAGCCGAGCTTGTCCAAGAGTTCGGTGCGCTCCTCACCAAGAACGCTGTGAACGAGTTCTCTCTGAAATTGGTCGTGCCCGGCGGGTACGGGAGTGTGCGTGGTGAAAATACATTTTCGCTTCAGATAGTCGATGTCCTCGTCGGTTACCTTCGTCAGCGGACGGCCGTGCAAGTGTTCTTCGAGCAGCGCGATCGTCAACAACGCCGCGTGTCCCTCGTTCATGTGATAGTTGACGAGATTTTTGTGGCCAAGCGCTGCCAGCATTTCCGTGCCGCCGATTCCCAGTACAGCTTCCTGGCAAAGGCGGTAGTGTGTGTCGCCGCCATAGAGCCGCTCGGTGATCGTTTGATCGAATTCGCTATTTTCGGGAAGCGCCGAGTCGAGGAGATATACGGGAACGATCGAGCCGCCAAGTCCACGAACGGAGTATTGCCACGCGCGGAGGACTACTTTGCGGCCTTCGACGACGATCGTTGCGCGAGCGTCCAAGGGTTCGAGTACCGCCTCGGGATTCCATGTCGTCGGGGTTTCAGTCTGGTTGCCGTTCTCATCGAGGTGCTGATCGAAGTAGCCTTTGCGATAGAGCAGAGTAACGGCTGCCAGCGGCATACTTGCGTCCGCGGCCGAGCGCAGCGTATCTCCGGCAAGAACTCCGAGGCCTCCGGCATACGTGGGAATGTCGGGAGAAAGAGCAATTTCCATTGAAAAGTAGGCCGCGCGGACGGTTTGAGAAGGTTGGGGCATCGTCAGTTGAGCAGCCTCAGTTGTCTTCGCCACATTTCGACATCGCGATTGCAAATCATGGGAAGAAAATAGCTTCCAATATCGCGGACGAATTCGCAAGTGGGGACAACAATATTGTTGCTGTACTCGGACATGGCGGACGCGGCGGTAGGCCCTGCGATTAGAAGTTCGAGAGCAGGCGCTTTATACCTTCCGCAAAATCCCCGGGCGTCGCGATGAGGCTAACAATCAAATATCCGTCGGATTCGAAATCGTAGAAATGCCCCGGGTGGACATAAACATTTTGAGTCGTTAGCAAATCGATTGCGACCTCTTCGTCCGAACGCGTCGCCGGCGCGCGAAGGATTGCGTACCAGCCACCTTCGAGGGCCAATCGGCTGCAGGATTTATGCGCCGCGAGTTGTGTGTCGAGTTGTTCTAGATTGTTGGTCACGCGGCGCATAATTTGGCTTTGAATATCGTGGCGCTGATCCAGGAATGCCGGAAGCGCGGCTTGGATCGGTGCGTTCATCGAGAGATAGGTGTCTGCGACGACTTCGAGCCGTGCGAGTGCTTCTGTTTCCAATTCCTGCGGGCCGCTTGCGATCAGCCACGCGGCCTTCATTTGCGGAAGGCCACAAATTTTTGAGATTCCGCTGGTTGTGAACGTCTGGGCAGCGTCGTTCGCAGCGAGACTGGCGGGCGCCTCGTTGGCAAGATTGAAATCGAGGAAGACTTCGTCTGAAATGAGCACAAGACCTCGCTCGGAGCAAACCTCGTTGAGTTGCGCGACCTCGTCCGCCTTCACGTAATGCCCGGTCGGATTATTCGGATGAACTACGATGATGGCCCGAGTGCGTGGGGTGATGGCACTCTCGAGCGTGTGGAAATCGATTTGCCAGCCGTGATCGTAGACAAGCGGGTAGCGGATGAGTGCCACGTCTTGAATTTCTGCCAAGAGTTCAAAAAGCGGGTAGCTCGGCTGCGGAATCAGGATTTCATCGCCCGGATTGCAAAGTGTTCGCAAAACGAATGTGTACGCCTCACTGGTGCTCGTGGTCAGAATGATGTCGTTAATCCGTACGTCTGTGCCTCGATCTGCGTAATACTTCGCGACGGCGCGACGTGCTTCGATGAGGCCGCGTGGATCGGGTTCGTACGTGAGCACAGAGGGATTTCCCAATGCTCCAAGAATCGAAGTGCCGTTATACGCAAATCCGCATTGGGTAGGGTTGGAAGCGGTGAGATCGAGAAGAGGCTTCTTCGCGGCGCGGTGACGAGCCAGCGCGTCGCTGAGAGGATTCGCCTGGAGATTCCAATTTGTGCGATCGGAAAACATTTTAAGACACCGAAAGGCCGACGAAAAAAGTCGATTTGAAGGTTAGCATAGATAGCGGCGCCGGAAATTGCTCAGCCACACTTGCAACTCACACGGCGCAATTTATTTTCGCTTGATCGACCAGCTTTGCGAATCGCGCAACTTCTTTTTTGGCGTCCAAAACCACGATTGCGCAATCGCACGCTCGCGGTAATATGATTCGGAGGCATAGAATTTGAGGCACACATCTTGAAGGCTCGTTTCGTCAATAGGACGGCTTTGTTGGCGGTCGTTCTTGTCGCGCTCGCGTCCGTGGTGAGCCGCGGACAAGACTCGGGAGGCCCTCAGGGCAACCCGCAATCCCTCGCGCTGCCGTCGGAAAAGCATTTGCGCAACGTGCGGCAACTCACGTTCGGCGGACAAAACGCTGAGGCGTATTTCTCGATCGACGACAAAACTCTGATCTTTCAGCACCAGGGTGACAGCGTGCCGTGCGATCAGATGTACACGATGCCGGTGGACACTCCCGACGGGAAGCCCGCGACGCCAAAACTTGTCAGCACGGGAAAAGGGCGCACGACCTGCGGCTATTTCTTCCCGTCTGGTGAAAGAATTCTCTATTCCTCCACGCACGAAGCGAGCGCGGCGTGCCCGCCCAAACCGGACTACTCGCAGGGGTACGTCTGGCCGATATACGACACGTATGAAATTTACACAGCCAAGCCCGACGGCAGCGATTTGAAGAGATTGTCGTACAGCCCGGGGTACGATGCTGAGTCAACGATCAGCCGCGACGGAAAGCAAATTGTATTTACCTCCACGCGCAACGGCGATCTCGACGTTTATACGATGAATATTGACGGCACTCATGTCCGCCAATTGACGCACGAGCTTGGCTACGATGGCGGTCCATTCTTCTCTTATGACGGGAAGAAAATTGTTTACCGCGCGGAGCATCCGACGACGCCCGAGGAAATCGCCGACTACAAAGCGCTACTCGCTCGCGGACTCATTCGGCCGGGCAATCTGGAAATTTGGGTAATGGATGCGGATGGCGAACACAAGCATCAAGTCACGCACAATGGCGCGGCAAATTTCGCGCCGTTCTGGCATCCCGACGGAAAGCGAATCATTTTTGCATCGAACGTGGCGGACCCGAACAATCCCCGTAATTTCGATCTCTACATCATCAACGAGGATGGCAGCGGCCTCGATCGCATCACCTACCATCCGGACTTTGACGGTTTCCCGATGTTCAGCTCGGATGGGAAACGGCTCGTATGGGCGTCGAACCGGAATGGCAAGGTGCCCCACGAGACGAATATTTTCATCGCGGATTGGGCTGAATGATGGGAAGAGCGATACCGGCCTGCGCATGCTCTTGAAAATTGTCCAAGTTGGCGAGCCTGTGTTGCGGGAGAAAGCGCGTCCGCTTACGGTCCCTGAAATATCGAGCAACTCGATTCGCAAGCTTATCGAGAGAATGCGCGAGACGATGCGCGACGCGCCGGGCGTGGGGCTTGCCGCCCCGCAAATCGGCATATCGCTGCAAATCGCGGTGATCGAGGATCGAGCCGAGTATCACAAGGATGCTTCAGCGGAAAAGCTCGCCGAGCGCGAGCGAAAGTCAGTGCCTTTTCACGTCATCATCAATCCGAAGATCCGAAAGATGAGCACGCAGAAGGCGGAATTCTTCGAAGGCTGTCTCAGTCTGCCTGGATTTGCGGCCATCGTTCCGCGCGCGCGTCGAGTGCGCGTGGAATGCCTCGACGAGTACGGAAAGCCCAAGATTATTGAGGGCTCGGGATGGTACGCCCGCATTCTGCAACACGAGATCGATCATCTTTTCGGGACCCTTTACATTGACCGGATGGACAGCCGATCGTTTTCATCCCTCGAGAATGTTGGACGGCATTGGAAAGACAAATCAATCGATAAAATCCGCGCGGAATTGCGGCTGAGCTGATTGCGCGGATCCCCGCCGGGGACGCGAAGGATGACAATCGTGTCACGTTTGTTTTCGGAATTCGAAATTCGCAGGGGCCAGTGAACGATGAACTGCCAATGGATTTGCTGCTTGACCGCAGCCCCTCATCGCGCCGCACATCACGCGGAGATTCTCCGCTCCTTGTCATAGCTAGCGGCGTGGGTTAAAGTACCCGCCTTCTCGTCAGGGGATAATCATCAATGTCAGACAAAGGGCGCAACCATCTCAAAGTTCTCATTCGTCGCGCCGCAATTAAGAAGCGTGTGCAGGAAGTTGCAAAGGAAATTACAAAAGACTTTAAGGGCGAGCGGCTGCATCTCGTCGGCGTTCTGAAAGGCGCGTGCATTTTCCTTTCCGATCTCGTTCGCGAGATCAATTTGGATACTTCGCTCGATTTCATTGCGGTTTCGAGCTACGGGAAAGGAAAAGAAAGTTCGGGGCAGGTCCGCGTGCTAAAGGATCTCGACAGCAGCATCGAGGGGCTCAACGTGATTCTCGTCGAGGACATTCTCGACACCGGACTGACGCTGAGCTACCTTCGCCGCATTCTTCAACAGCGACGGCCGCGCGTTCTGAAGATCGCCGCGCTTCTCGACAAGCCGTCTCGCCGCCTGATCAAAGATATCAACGCCGACTACGTTGGGTTTGCTATTCCCAACGAATTCGTCGTGGGCTACGGCCTCGATTACGGCGAGCGATATCGTAATCTCAAGGACGTCTGCGTTCTTTCACTGCCGCCAGAGTAGCCGTGTCGCGACCTGTTCTTACCACGCGCGACCTCGAAGACACGCCAGATGGCGGGGAAATTACCATCGCGCCCGACACGTTGATCACTCCGCTCGCGCACGATGAAGTGGAGCGCCGCAAAATCACACTGCGTATCGAAGACGCGTCGAAACAGGGCGCGCATTCGCGATTCGGGAGAGTGATCGCGCTCGGTGCAGATCACGGAGGCTTCGCGCTGAAAGAAGATTTGAAGAATTACGTTCGTGAATGGGGATACACGCCACTTGATTTGGGCACTTCGAGCGCGGAAGCTGTGGATTATCCCGATATCGCTGAAGCGGTCGCGAACGCCGTGGTTCGAGGAGACGCATGGCGCGGCGTTGTGATTGACAGCGCGGGAATTGGATCTTCCATCGCGGCGAACAAGGTCCCGGGAGCGCGCGCGGCGCTATGTTATGATAGGGCCACTGCGCGTAACAGCCGCGAACACAACGACGCCAACATACTTTCACTTGGCGCGCGCCTCATCCCAGCGGACGCGGCGCGTGAGATTCTGGCGGTGTGGCTTGAAACGGAATTTGGGGGCGGCCGCCACCAGAAGCGCGTGGACAAGATTCGTGCCATCGAAGACCGGCATCGCAAGCCGTAAAGTTTTTTGATACTCGGCTCGCCCGGACTTCGTGAAATGTTGTCGGAGCGGGTCAGGTGGATTCGGAACAGCTCGAACAATTGATTCAAACCGTGACGGAGGAGATCCTCCTCCATCTTGGCGGGTCCACTGGGGCCGTCAGCGCCGCCGACTTCCTCGATATCGCTTGCCCCGAATGCAACGAACGCTGCGCTCAGCTCTGCGTTCACAAGACGCAAAGGGTGGTTGAAGCCGGGGCGGCGCGCATTTCAGCGGGCGCCGGAGTCAGTTCGGTTGACGCTGGAATCGCTCATCTGATCGATCACACGCTTTTGAAGCCTGACGCGACGCGCGACCAAATCCGAACGCTTTGCGAAGAGGCTACACGATTTGGTTTCGCGTCTGTGTGCGTGAACCCCTGGAACGTGGCGCAGGCGGCGGAACTTGTTCGTGGAAGCGCCGTGAAAGTTTGCACTGTCGTCGGATTTCCGTTCGGCGCGACGCTGCCGCAGGTGAAAATTTACGAGACGGATGAAAGCATCAAACTCGGCGCGCAGGAAATTGATATGGTGGTGAATATCGGCGCGCTGAAATCCGGCCTTGACGACGTGGTGGAAGCTGATATTCGCGGTGTGGTAGACGCGAGCCACCGCGGCGGGGCGATCTGCAAAGTGATTCTTGAGACGGCGCTGCTGACTATCGAAGAAAAAATTCGCGGGTCGCTCGCTGCCAAAAATGCAGGCGCAGATTTCGTGAAGACTTCGACCGGCTTTTCGTCGGGAGGCGCGACCGCCGAAGACGTGAGCTTGATGCGCGCGGTTGTTGGCGGAGACATCGGCATAAAGGCTGCGGGCGGCGTGCGCAGTCTCGAAGACGTGAAGAAAATGGTGGCGGCGGGAGCGACGCGCATCGGCGCGAGCGCGAGCGTCAAAATCCTCGAGCAGGCGCGCGGAGCTGCGGCTCAGCCGGCTGCCGCGCAGCCTTCGGCATATTGAACGAAATCTTCACCCGCACGGAATTTGAATGGACCCCATCGAGCTAAAATCTCCAATTGATGTCTCCGCCGAAACGCTGGCTACACTTGCCGAAATCGGGCAGGAGATCAATTCGTCTCTCAATCTCGACGAAGTACTCGCGAAATCGTCGGAACTTATTAAGAGACTGATTGACTACGAGATTTTCGCGGTGCTGTTGCCGGAAGAAGGGACGCACGAGCTCCATTTTCGATTTGCGATTGGTTACAGTCCGGAGGTCGTCGAGCATTGGCGCATCCCGTGGGGAGAGGGAATTACGGGCACGGCGGCATCGACCGGCCGGCCAGTGCGCGTGGCCGACGTCAGCAAAGACACCCGCTACATCAACGCGATTGACGGAGTTCGCTCCGAGCTGGCGGTGCCGCTATTGCTTGCCGGAAAGGCCATCGGCGTTCTCGACATTCAAAGCCGGCAACTCGACTATTTCACGCGCGAGCAGCAGTACATCTTGACGTTACTTGCCACCCGTATCTCGAGCGCGATTGAAAACGCTCGCCTTTTCGAGCGCGTCCGGAATCAGGCCGATACGCTGCTGCTGTTGAATGAAGTTGGCCGCGAGGCGGGCTCAGTTCTGGATGTGGAAGAAATTCTCAGGCGTGCCGCCGAGCTCACGAAGCGAATCATCGATTATCAGATTTTCGCGATTCTCCTTTACGACGAAGCCGAGAAGGTATTTCGCCATCGGGTAACCGTCAAATTTGGCCAGCGCGTTCAGGAGAAATTCGCGGTTCCGGCGCACGAGGGAATTGTGGGCGCGGCGGCGTCGCTCAAGCGCCCGGTCGTCGTTCCAGATGTCTCGCTCGATCCTCGTTATTTGAACGTCAATGCAGAAACCCGGTCGGAACTTGCCGTGCCGATGCTGTACAAGAATCGCGTTGTCGGTGTGCTGGACTTAGAGAGTCCGCAACTAAATTATTTCACGCCCGATCACGTGCAGGCGCTTTCGATTCTCGCGGCAAATCTCGCCGTCTCGATCGAGAATGCGCGCCTTTACGAGCAACTGGCACGCGATGAGTCTCGAATGGAGAGAGACCTCAACGCCGCGCGCCGGCTACAGGGAGCTTTGCTGCCCCGTGCGCCGGGACCTGAATTTGGACTCGATGTGGCGGCGAGAGTCGTGTCGTCACGCGAACTTTGCGGAGATATTTATGATTTTCTGAGGTACGGGCCGCAGGAGTTGGCGATCGCGATGGGCGACGTCAGCGGGAAAGGCAGCGCGGCTGCGCTTTACGGCGCGGCGGCGATTGGAATTTTGCGAAGTCTCGCGCCGCAGAAGCTCGCCCCCGCGCAGCTCCTGCGGGATATGAATCAACTCATCGTGGAGCGCCGTATCGAAGGACGCTTCATGACTGTGGCGATTGCAACGTGGCATCGCGGCAAACGGAGGCTTCGCATCGCGAATGCCGGCCAGGAACAGCCGCTGCTCTTGCATCAAGGCCGCTGCGAGAAAATGAAGCTTGAAGGATTTCCGCTTGGAATGCTTGACGAAGTGAGCTACGACGAATCGAGCGTCATCCTAGATCCTGGCGACATCCTCGTGTTTTACTCGGACGGATTGAGCGATACGAGCAACTCCGCTGGCGAATTCTACGGAACCGATCGACTGTGCGATTTTGTCGTGGCGCATGCGGCGCGCCCGGCGGCGGAGATTGCAGACCGCGTACTTGAGGAAGTCGAACTATTTTCTGGCCGGGTGCACGCGTTTGACGACAGAACTCTTGTTGTCCTCAAGGTCCTCTAATCCCAAACATGCAATCGCGTGAGCCAAGCAAAGCCCCGGGCTCGCCGATTGATCCGACAACCTTCACGCCGCAATTCCGCTGGCGAGCGGGCGACCTTGTGTGCGAGCGCGCAGCTCTCGAACAAATCGCCGAGCGGCATGGTACGCCCACATACGTTTACAGCCGCGCGGCCATCGAGGCGAACTATCGCGAATACCAGCGAGCATTTCGCAGTTTGCCGGCCACGATTTGCTACTCGGTAAAGGCTAACTCGAATCTTTCGATTTTGAGGCTTCTAGCAAAATGCGGAAGCGGCTTCGATATTGTTTCGGGCGGCGAACTCTACCTTCTGCGGCGCGCGGGAATTTCTCCGAAGCGAGTGGTATTTTCCGGCGTGGGAAAAACGCGAGATGAGATTCGCGAAGCTGTGCGCGTTGGGATTCTTCTTTTTAACGTCGAGTCCGAGGGGGAGCTTGACGTTTTGCAGAGCGAGGCTGCGCGTCTACGCAAACGCGCGCCGGCTGCGATTCGCGTGAATCCGGATGTGGAGGCTGGCGGTCACCGTCACATCGCTACGGGACGCCATCAGCACAAGTTCGGCCTGGACTGGCGCGACGCGAGGCGAGTCTATCGGGCGCATCGCGATTCGCGTTGGCTCGAGTGGAAAGGGATCAGCGCGCACGTTGGCTCGCAGATTCTCGATCTCAAATCCGTGCGTCGCGGACTCGAACGGCTCGCTGAATATGTTGGAAGCTTGAGGCGTGATGGCATTCGCCCGACTTTCATTGATATCGGCGGGGGCTTGGGAATTCGATATGCGCTCGAAAAGGCCCCTTCGATTTCGCAGCACGTTCGACTGGTGACGAGCGTGCTGAAACCGCTCGGGTGCCGCTTGCTTCTGGAGCCTGGCAGATCGATCGTGGGTCCCGCTGGTGTGCTGTTGATGCGCGCTCTTTATACGAAAGTGAATCGCGGGAAAAAGTTCATCGTCGTGGATGCGGGCATGAACGACTTTATTCGCCCCGCACTCTATTCCGCCGCTCATCCCGTGACACCGATAAGGCGCGACAAAACGCGCCCAAGGATTATTCGCGCGGACATTGTTGGCCCCGTCTGCGAAAGCGGCGACTGCTTTCTTCATGATTGGCCGATCGAAGAAGTCCACGCTGGAGACTTGCTCGCTTTGTGGGGCGCGGGTGCATATGGCTACACCGAAACGAGCAATTACAACGCCCGATGCCGCCCCGCCGAGATTCTGGTGTCAGGAAGCAAAGCCTTACTTATCCGGCGCAGAGAATCGCGTAGCGATCTCGTGCGCGGCGAGTAGTTCTCGAACGACGTCAGCGTCCGCCCCAGCCCAACTTGCTGCGCAACACTTCAAAGTAGGATTTTGCCGGCGGTTGCACGAGAAGAACGCGATTCGGCGATTTGGTGATAACGACGCGGTCGTTGCGCTCGAGCTGCCAGCCAACCTGGCCGTCGAGAGTAACGTGAACAGGTTCGTCGCCATGCGTGAACGTAATTTCGATTCGTGAGGAATCGGGCACCACCAAGGGCCGATTCGTCAGCATGTGCGGACAGATCGGCGTGATGACGAACGCATGAATGTCGGGATGTACGATTGGACCGCCAGCCGCTAGCGAATAGGCCGTCGAGCCTGTCGGCGTCGCGATAATTAATCCATCTGCGCGGTATCTTCCGACGTGACTACCGTCCACGTGTACGTGAAATTCCATGAGGCGAGCGAGCGCTGCCTGATTCACGACGGCGTCATTGAGGGCGCGCTGTGCTTGCGTGGTGGAAGCATTTCGGACCACTTCCGCTTGCAACGCCATGCGCTCGCTCACGCGGTGCGTGCCGGCGAGCGCCTGCTCGAGAAGGGGATATAGTTCATCGAGAGTCACGCTGGTCATGAATCCGAGCGCGCCGAGATTCACGGGAAGGATCGGGACCTCGCGATTTTGAAGGAGGCGCGCCGCGGCGAGAAGCGTTCCGTCCCCGCCGAGTACTATCACCAGATCGGATTCGGCGGTTAGCGCTTCGAGTTGAGCCGGGGATTCGCAATTCGGGCAAGATTCGGCAGCACTCTGATCGAGCAGGACGCGAAGCTTGCGCTGGCGCAGCCATTCAACAAGAGGAGGAACGACCGTGCCGAGGTCTTCCTTGCGAGGCTTGCAGATAATTCCAACGGAGCGAATCATTGGGTTTGAGCGGCGATTGTACTAGAGGGCCTGCGAACGGCGTGCAGGAAAAATTCAATATTGCCTTCGGCTCCGGGCACGCGGCTTTGCTTGACGCCGAGCGCATCGAGGCCGCTTCCCCGCGCCGAGTCCTGTACGCGCTCGACGGCTCGCTGATGCAGCGCCGCGTCGCGGACGATGCCACCTTTTCCGATGTCGCCGCGGTTCAACTCGAATTGAGGCTTGATCAGAATCAGAAAATCCGCATTCGCACCGGCGACCGCCACGACCGCCGGAAGAACCTTCGCCACCGAGATAAACGAGAGATCCATCACCACGAAATCGACTAGCTCGGGAATAATTTCAGGCTTGAGGTACCGCACGTTGCATTTAATCGGAACGACGCGGGCGTCGCGCGCGAGCTTCCAATCGAGTTGTTTCACATTCACGTCCGCTGCGTAGACGCGCAACGCGCCGTGCTGTAACAAGCAGTCCGTAAAGCCTCCGGTAGAGCTACCTGCGTCGAGGCAGATTTTATTCGTTGGAAAAAGATGAAAATCCTCGAGTGCGCCTTCGAGTTTCAGCCCGCCGCGACTGGAGTAACGAAGCGTCTCGCCGGAAATCGTAATTTCGGCATCGTTCGAGATGAGCGCGCCGGCTTTGGTCGATGGCTGGCCATTTACGAAGACGTTCCCTGCAAGAATCATTGCTTGCGCTCGCTGGCGCGAGGGAGCGAGACCGCGCTCAACGAGAAGCACGTCCAGGCGTGTCTTTTCAGTGTGCGATTTCACTTCGTTAGGCGCGGCGGGCGACGAGAAATTCCCCGAGCTGCCGCAGGCGGTCGCCACGAGTGCCGTAAAACTTTAATTCGGAAATCGCTTTGTCCGCAAGTTCGTTTGCCACTTCGCGGGATCTCTCGAGACCAAGCAGCGCTGGATACGTAGCTTTTTGTTGTGCCTGGTCCTTGCCGGCGGTCTTGCCGAGGGCCGCGGACGACTCCTCGACATCGAGAATATCGTCAACTACCTGAAACGCCCACCCGATGTATTCGCCGAAGCTGCGCAGTCGCTCGACGTCAGAAGTCTCGGCGCCTCCGGCGATTGCTCCGACAACGATCGACGTTCGAATAAGAGCGGCGGTTTTCGAGCGATGGATAAATTCGAGCGCGACAAGTTCAATGGGCTTTCGTTCAGCCTCGAGATCCGCCACTTGGCCGCCAATCATTCCTCGCACGGTGCCCGCTGCTCGAGCGACTTCCGCGACGATCTGAACGGCGCGCTGAGGTTCGACCGGTGATTTCGCGAGCGTCTCAAACGCGAGCGTCAGTAAAGCGTCGCCGGCGAGGATCGCGATGGCCTCGCCAAATTGCTTGTGGCAAGTCGGCTTCCCTCGGCGCAAATCATCGTTGTCGAGTGCGGGGAGATCGTCATGTATCAACGAATATGTGTGGATGAACTCGAATGCGCACGCCGCCGGAATCGCCGCGTTGGGAGAATCGCTGAACATGCGCGCGGTTTCGACGCACAGTATCGGCCGAAGGCGCTTGCCGCCCGCAAAGACGCTGTAGCGCATGGCCTCATGGATTGAAGATGGCTCGGTGGCAACAGGCGGAAGGAACCCTTCCAACGCGGCTTCTATGGCCGCGCGATCCGATTCGTAAAAGTCGGGGAGTTTCATTCCTCGGTTTGATTCACTTCAGCCTGATGTGGCGGCGCGGCCTACGGGAACCGTTACGATGACTTCTCATCGGTGTCGAATGGCTGGGCTTCAATTTTTCCGCCAGCCTTTTTGAGCAGGATTTCGATTCGGCCTTCAGCCTCTTCCAATTGCTTCTGGCATTCGCGAGAAAGGGTCACGCCCTCTTCGAAGAGCTTCATGGCTTCGTCAAGCGATAGATCGGCGCTTTCCAATCGCTTGACCACTTCCTCGAGCCGTCCAAGCGAGCGTTCAAAATCTCCGCGCTTCGGTGTTTCGGCGGTTTTATTGATTGCTGCGCTCAAATTTCCCTCGTTCTGCGAAAAAATCGCCGGCCGAATGATCATGCCAGCGCAGAATCATTTCTGGCAACGCAAGCACGCGTAGGTCGATCTGCCGCCCTGTTCGATCCGCCGAATCTTTTCCTTGCACCGGCGACATGCGAGGCCCTCGCGGCCGTAGACCTGCAAGATTGCGTCGAGGCCTTGAAACCACCAGTCCGGATTGCGAAAGTCGGGCGGCGGATTGAGACAGCATTCTAGCGCACGTCCGAGAATCTCAACAATGGCCTTATGTAGGCGGCGGCCCTCCACCGCGTTGACGCGGTATGCGCGTTTCCGAGGATTGAGCCTCGCCAGCCAAAGAGATTCACTCGAATAGATGTTTCCGATTCCCGCGATTTTATTCTGTGCCAGAAGGAATTCTTTCAGCGGGCGCTTGCTCGAAGAGAGAAGCTCTAGCAGGCGCGTGGGAGTAAACTCCTTGGACAACGGATCCACCCCGAGTTCGGCGACGCCCCGCGAGTCAGCAATCTGCTCCAACCACAGGACTCTGCCAAAATGCCGCGGATCGACGAATCCGAGCGTTCCTCGATTCGTTTCGATCGCGACGTCTATGTGTCCCGCGATGGTGCCGTCGGGAAACCAAACGAGCTGGCCGTCGAGACGAAAATGCATTACGACGAAGCCGCGCTCGAGTCGCAGCAACAAGTATTTTCCCAGCCGCTCAACATCCTGGATCGTTTGTCCGGCGAGGCGTGCAGCCAGCCGCTTCGCCGCAGCGCTGCCTCCGCGACCCGAGGATGGCCGCACTGCGATCGTGTGAATTACTCGACAGCGGCAAATCGTAGTACCGCGCACGAGAGAGCGGAGTGCGACCACTACCGCTTCGACTTCGGGAAGTTCGGGCATGCGGCACGTTCCGCGCTCAGTGCACGGGAACAAGGACTAATTGGTGCGCGCGCACGCGCGCCTCGGCAGCGGTGCTGAATGGAGCAAGTATTCCGCGCCCTGCAAACCACTCCGGAAATTGATCGCGATAATGCGGGCTGGTGTACTGGCCCGATTCGCCTGCGGGAATCTCCATCAGCGATTGGTCGAAGTCCGAGAGATCCGCCACGAAGCGCATCGCAGGCCCGTGCCGATAGCCCATCGCTCGAATTGTGTCGATCGTTCCGCCCTGTTCGATCGGGCCGATACTGAGAAGGTCACGCAGCATTCCCGATTGACCCAGCGGATGGAGAATTTCGAGCGGGTGCAATTTCCCCCAATTTGCGTGGGAGGGATCACCGTCAGGACTCGCGGCCGCAAGAGCTTGAATGGCCTGATCGGCGCTTTCGATCAGGAGGTCTTCGTAGTTGTGGAATTCCTTTGGCAGCCACACCGCTGGACGATCTTGCAGGATGTAGGTGAGGAAGACTTTGTCGCGCCACCAGACTTCGTTGTATTCGCTGTCGGGTTCCCAGAGTTCGTACTGGCTCGAGTCCCCGACAAGAAACGGGTGAAGCAGATAGATCATGAGTGAATGGCGCGTGTACTCGACGAAAGACGTTTCTACGGAATCGGCTGAGGCTCGACCGTCCCAGGTTTTCAGCTTGTCGATGAATGCTTGCGTCCGCGCATTCTTCGGCGGATATTTCTCGCTCGCATCAATCAAATGCCGGGCCAAAAAATTGTCCGGCGCGCTCACGATGTCGTTCTGAATCGCGTTCGCATCGACAGGACGCATGTCCCTGCGGCCGGTCAGAAGTTCATACAGCCTTGCTGTGCGCTCGGGTCCCGCCCAGCGGTCGGTGATGAAATATTTGTATGCTGGGCCAATCGTTCGCGCATTGGCAGTTGCGATGACACCGCCTTCAGGGTTAAGCAACTTCGGCAAATCGTCGGACGGGATGTAGCCCTTCCATTCGCCGGCGTCCGTTGAACCGTCCACGGGCAACGCGCCATTTCCAGATTTCCTGATGGGAATCCATGCGCCGAGGGCATAGCCGATGTTGCCGTTCTTGTCGGCGTAAACGCCGTTCTGCCCCGGGCCCGCAATCTTGTGAATCGTCTGAAGGAATTCAGAAAAGTTGGTGGCGTCGCCGAGCAATGGATAGGAAAAATCGAGAGCGCCGGGTTCGGTGGCGGTCCAGCGCAGCGCGTAGGCGTGTCCGCCGTGTTCCGGGGCATCGCGAGAAACGATCGGTCCGTGACGAGTGAGAACGACGTCGAGAATATCGTCATCTTCACCTTTCACGTGGATCACTTCGCGACGCGTCGTGGCCTTGATCCAGTATCCGTTCACCTGGTATTGGAGTGGATCGGTGGGGTTCAGCCTTTCGGCGTAAAGGTCCTGGACGGTCGCATTGCTATTCGTGAATCCCCAGGCAATATCGTCGTTGTGGCCGATAACGATCAGCGGCGATCCCGGAAACGTGAAGCCCTCAACGTTCCAACCCGGCGCTGTGAGGTGAACGATGTACCAAATACCGGGCATCGTGAATGCGAGATGCGTGTCGTTCGCGAGGATCGGCTTTCCGGAAGCGGTGTGCTCGCCGCTCACAACGAAGTTGTTGCTGCCGATGATCTCCGATGTCTGTTCTTCGAATTGCGATAGGAAATTGCGCGTTGAGCGCCATCCGATCGGAACATCAGATTCGCCCGAGCGAAGTCTTGGCTCGAGGCCCTCGATGGAAAACGCGGCAGCAGGGGCTACGTCTGGATTTGCTTCGGAAACCGGACGCAAATGCAATTCGGGCGCGCCGACTATGTAGTGATCGAGCGGGGAATCCACCACGAACAAGTCCCGCGCTCTCTCTGGACCAACAAGCGCCGAAATACGCGCGCGATTCAGTTTCGCTTTCCACGTTGTGGTTAGCGTCTTCCACATGTAGGCGCTGATGAGAAACGTGTCGGCAGGGGTCCATGCACGTGGCTCGTAGCGCAATACAGTAAATTCAATCGGCAGACGGCCGCGCCGCTCGTCAATATAGCGATTCACGCCGCGCGCGTATGCTTCGAGGATTTGCCGCGCGAACGGATCCATCCTCGCAGCGGCCGCGTCGGCGGCCACGCGAAGGCCCAGAGTGCGATTCTCGCGATCCACATCAAGCGCAATTTTGCCGAAAATCTCGGAAAGCTCGCCGCCGGCCGCGCGACGCAGCAAATCCATCTGCCAAAGCCTGTCCTGGGCGACGACGTAGCCCTGCGCCGTCGCGAGATCCTCGATCGAGCTAGCCTGTATCCACGGAATACTCCAGGAATCGCGGTCGACAGTCACAGAATTCTTGAGCTCCGGCAGCTCAACCGTGCCGTCTAGCGTGGGCAGCGGACGCCACGTGAACCACCAGGCCACAAGGAGGCACAAGCCAACGGCTAGCATAAGGACTGCCACGAAATTGATTAAGAAATGAGAGCGTTTCGGTCGCTGCATTGAATTGATTCGCCGAAGTCTAGCGTACGCAACAAGCCCGCCGCAACCGAGTCACGATCCTCGTACTAGCGGGCATTGGAATACTCCTTTTCCGCGTCACAAATTGCTAGAATTTTCTTCGATGGTGTTTCTGCAACTCTTCGGCGTTCTGGCGCTCGTCGGCGTCAACGCCTTTTTCGCGGCCGTGGAGTTCTCTCTTGTGGCTGTGCGGATTTCACGTGTCCGCCAGCTCGTTCAGAAGGGAGACGCTCGCGCACGCGTCGTCGAGGCGCTGCTCGGAGATTTGGGCCGCGTGATCTCCGGCGTGCAGGTGGGAATTACTCTGGCGAGCCTCGCGCTTGGATATGTCGGGGAGATCACCCTCTCAAACCTGATCCGGCCGATTGTCGCCGCGGTTCCGGAGCATTGGGCATCGGTCACAGCGCACGGAATCGCGCTTGTCGTGGCATTTGGGCTCTTAACGACGATACAGGTGATTCTTGGGGAGCTCGTTCCGAAGAGCGTAAGCCTGGCACGGGCTGAGCGCGTGGCGCTGCTGATTGCGCGACCCTTCCAATGGTTCTTGAATTCATTCAGTTGGGCAATTGATCTCCTCGACGGCATCGCGGAAAAATTCGTGCGCAGCCTCGGAGTTCCTGCCGCGCAGAGCCACACGCTGGTCCATTCGGCCGAAGAACTTCAAGTCCTGATCGAGCAAGCGCGCGAGCGCGGGCTGTTGCAAGCCTCCGAGATGCAGTTCATTCAGGCAACGATGGAGCTGAGCCAAGTACAGGCGCGCGAGCTGATGGTGCCGCGTCCGGACATTCATGCACTCTCGGCCAGCGCAAGCCTGGAAGATGCGATGAGGTTGTTTGCAACCACGCAACGCTCGCGCATTCCCGTGTATGAAGGCACCCTCGACCACGTGACTGGATTCGTTCATATCAAAGATTTGATTTGGCCGCTGCTCGAGAGAGTGAGGCGCTCGGAAGATGGACAAGCCTCGACTGAATTCAATCTAAATCTGTACCGGCGCGAAATTCTGATTGTTCCGGAGACGAAATCAGCGAGCGAGTTGCTGGTGGAATTTCGCGTGCGCCGGACTGAAATCGCGATGGTGGTGGACGAATTCGGAAGTATTCTTGGCCTTATCACCCTCGAAGATATTCTCGAACAGATGGTCGGAGAAATTCACGACGAATTTGACGTCGTGGAGCGTCCGCTGAAACTTCCTGATGGTTCGCTCGTCTTCGACGCGGCCCTGAAGGTGCGCGATCTTGAAGCTCAATATGGGATTTCGGTTCCGGACGATTCTGCGTACGAGACGATCGGCGGATTTGTGCTGAGCCGCCTCGGCTTTCTGCCGCGAGGCGGGGAGAGTTTCGAGGCCAATGGATACCTGTTCACAGTCGTGGACATGGAGCGGCGCCGGATCTCGCGCGTAAAGATCAAGGCGATCGAGGCAGGTGCCTCCACATCTGCCCCGGTTGCAGGCGGCGAAGCTGAAAGGGCCACGAGTTTGCCGCCCGCGGCTAAGTCGGCCGCACAATCGGCCTCGGAAGGTTCGTCGCCGTCTCGGAACCGCGGGGGCTCGTGACGATCCTGCGCCGCATCGGTCTTCGGGTCCTGCTCGCGATTCCTGCGCTGTGGCTCATCGTTACGATGGTGTTTCTGCTCGCGCACATTGTGCCGGGTGATCCGGTACAGCAAATGCTTGGCGAGGGGGCGCGCCTCGAAGATTTGAATCAACTTCGGCACGCTCTTGGACTCGATCTTCCGTTGCCGACGCAATACGCGCGCTATTTGACGGGCGTCGTTCGAGGAAACTTGGGCGAGTCGTTCCGCTACCAGCGGCCAGTTTCGCGCGTGATCCTCGAGCATTATCCGGCGACGCTTGAACTCGCATTTGTTGCCTTGCTCGCGTGCGCCGCGATCGGAATATCGGCGGGTCTTCTGGCGGCGCAGAAGCGCGGTCACGCGGAGGATCGCGCGGTGAGTGTTTTTACGCTCCTGGGATTATCGGTTCCAAACTTTGCGCTTGGTCCGGTGTTGATTCTCGTTTTTTCGGTGATTCTCGGCTGGTTGCCCGTCTCGGGCCGTGGCGGATTCGCGCACTTGGTCCTGCCTGCAATCACGTTAGGGGCGGCGCTGGCCGCCATTTTGACGCGGATGGTTCGGACTGCTGTGATCGAAGAACTGTCGAGCGATTACGTCCGAACCGCGCGCGCGAAAGGACTGACGGAATCTGCGATGCTATTTCGTCACGCGTTTCGAAATGCGCTGATTCCGATTTTGACGATACTTGGATTGCAGTTCGGCACGTTGTTGGCCGGTACGATTGTCACCGAGACGATTTTTTCGTGGCCAGGAATTGGCCGTTTGGCCGTTACGGCGATTGAGGCACGAGATTATCCGCTGCTGCAGGGGTGCATTCTGCTGATTGCCGTTTCATACGTGCTCGTGAATTTGCTCACCGACTTCGTTTATCTGCTTGTGGATCCGCGGGTGCGATTCGAATGAGCCTCTCCGAATGAAAGAGCTTCGACGATTTCTGCGCCAGAGCGTGCTTGGCCGCTGGGGCTTGGCGGTGACGGCCATCCTGATCATTTGCGCGGTTGGAGCGTCGTGGCTCGCTCCTTACGATCCCTCCGCGCAGGAACTCGCGACGCGGTTGAGCGCGCCGAGCGCCTCGCATTGGATGGGCACGGATCAACTCGGCCGCGACATTCTTTCGCGCGTGCTATTTGGGGCGCGGGTTTCGATGCTCGTGAGCATCTGCGTTGTTTTGGTTAGCGGCGTCGTCGGCCTAGCCATCGGTTCGCTTGCGGGCTATTTTGGCGGCTGGCTCGATCGTTTCGTAAACATCGTGCTGATCAACGCATTTCTTTCGTTTCCCGGAATCCTGCTGGCAATCGCGTTTGCAGCGTTTCTCGGGCCAGGCATCGGGAAAGTGATTCTGGCGCTCTCCATCACGGGATGGGCCGGATACGCGCGGCTGGCGCGTGCGCAAATCTTGCAGGCGAAGGAAATGGAGTACGTTCTAGCGGCACGCTCGCTCGGCGCGTCACATCTGCGAATCATCGCTCGCCATTTGATACCGAACATTTTGCAGCCAGTTCTGGTGCAAGCAACGATTGCGATGGCGGGAGCGATCCTCGCCGAATCCACGTTGAGTTTTCTCGGCCTCGGCGTACTGGCGCCGATGCCGAGCTGGGGTGCGATGTTGAACGACGCCCGCAGCCATCTTTTCGACGCGCCCCACCTCGTGATCTTTCCAGCGCTTGCGGTGATGACGGCAGTCCTCGCCTTTAATCTACTTGGGGACGCACTGCGAGATTGGATGGACCCGCGCATGCGTGCACAGCTTGCCGTGGCCGAGTTGACGCGCTAATTCGTAAACGGAGATCGCTGAATCGGCGGGGAAGAGAAATGGGAAACACGAGCGCCTGAGGAAGGCGCTTACTTCAGTTCGACGGTGACTTCAGCGCCGCGGTTCGCGCTCAGTGCCTTTGCGGCGTCGCCCTTATTCACCGCAAATTCGAGAAAGCCGCTTGAACCAATCAACGCGATCGGTTCACCTGGCGCGCCGTCGGCAAATGTCTTGGCCACCTTGGCGACTTCCTTATTGCCGACGATCACCTTTACTTTGCCGTTTCCGAGACTCAGCGAAGGCACATCTTCGGGCGTCAGATTGGTCACCAGGTTTCCGAAGGCATCGACACGGAGCACGATTCCCTTGACCACATTGCCGGTCACTTTCGGCTTCGGCAAAGTCAGCCGCGTGAAGTCCTCAATCGCATCGCCAAAACTCGCGGTTTGCCATGTTTTCGATAGCGCTCCGCCGACCGGCGCGAAAATGTCGCGGCCGTGAAACGTGTTGCTGATCGGGCGTAGAAAGTAATGTTCCGCCGTGATGTGGCGCACCGTGACGGATTCCTTCTCGCGTTCGTACACGAGGGAGAGAACGCCGTTGTCCGGCGCGATATAGAACTGTGTGCCGGCGCTGACAAGAAGAGGCCGGCGCGCGGTGCCAACTCCCGGGTCCACAACGACAATGTGAATCGTGCGATTTGGGAAATATCGCGATGCTTGATTTATGGTGAGCGCGGCGTCGAGTACATCGTATGGAGCCACCGAATGCGTGATGTCCACAATCTCGGCTTCCGGATTCATGCCGAGGATCACACCCTTCATCGAGCCGACAAGATGATCGGCGGTGCCGTAGTCGGTGGTCAGTGTAATGATGGGTCGTGCCAATTCGCTCTCCCGAATGGTCTCGATCGAAAAGTGATCGGGTTAATTCCCCTGTAAGCACGCTAGCGGACGCTCCGCATCCTTGTCAAGAAAACCAGCGGCACATGTGCGATGACTGCAATCGGTGCATTTCGTCTGCGATTTGCCTCCCACTCGCGCCAATATCTAATGATCCTAATTCACTCAGCTTGACCCCTCAGAACCCGGCAGTTATTCTGGATCATCGGACGGCCTGAAACTTCAGCGAATAGCGGCTTCCAGACTATGCGAGTTTATCTCGACTACAACGCGACGACGCCCGTGGCTCCGGAAGTTCTCGACGCCATGCTGCCATATTTCACGCACGCATACGGTAATGCGAGTTCGATCCATTCGCCGGGGCAAGAGGCGAGGTTGGCAATCGAGGATGCGCGCGAATCAGTAGCGTCGCTGATTGGCGCGAAGCCGGCGGAAATCGTGTTTACGAGCGGGGGGACTGAGGCTGACAATCTCGCGATATTTGGAGTCGTCAGGGGCGCGGCGGGGAAGCGCCACGTAATCACATCCGCGATCGAGCATCACGCAGTTCTTCACGCGTGCGAGAAGCTGCAGTCGAATGGCATTGATGTCACGTTTTTGCCCGTCGGTTCAAAAGGAATTGTTGATCCCGAAGATGTTCGCCGCGCGTTGCGCCCGGAGACGATGCTGATTACGGTGATGCACGCGAACAATGAGTTGGGCACGATCCAGCCGATCGAAGATATTGGCGAAATCGCTCTTGAGGCCGACATTTATTTTCACACGGACGCCGTGCAGACGGCAGGCAAGCTGCCGATTAGTGTTAATCGCTTAGGAGCGGATTTGCTCTCGCTATCGGCACATAAAATTTACGGCCCCAAAGGAACTGGCGCGCTTTTCGTAAGGAGCGGCACGCGGCTCGAGCCGATGCTTTTCGGTGGCCATCACGAACGCGACCGCCGTCCGGGAACCGAGAATGTTGCGGGCATTGTGGGGATGGGACGCGCGGCCGCAAGCGCAGCGCGATCTGCGATCGATGACGCGTCTCGCATTGCGATTTTGCGTGATCGTCTCGAGGATTCTTTGCTGAATGCAATTCCGCAATGCCACGTCAACGGCCGCCGCGATATGCGCGTTGCGAATACTTCGAACATGACATTTTCATTTGCCGAAGGAGAATCACTCGTCATCGCGCTCGATCTTCGCGGTGTGGCATGTTCGACCGGAGCGGCGTGCTCATCCGGCGCGGTCGAGCCCTCACATGTATTGAAAGCGATCGGCTTGTCGCCGGAAGAAGGGCGCTCGAGCGTTCGCTTCAGCCTCGGCCGCGACACCACGGCGGAGGAAATTGATTACGCTCTCGGTGTGATCCCCGTCGCTCTCGATCATCTTCGCGAGCTTTCTCCAGCTTACGGAAAGGGCGCGCCGGTTCGATGAATCACGACGCACCAACTATGGCGCCTTTCGACGCTGGCGCTTCTGCTAGCAAGACGCTGGAAGCGCCTGCGTCGACGACAATTGCGATCGCGATGAGTGGCGGAGTGGACAGCTCGACGGCTGCAGCGATCCTTCGGCAGCGCGGGCACGCTGTGATCGGCCTCACGATGCAACTTTGGAACCAGCGGCGTCTCCCCGAGCTTCAAGCCGGCGCTGATGGGCCAGCGCCGCATCGCTGCTGCTCGCTAGACGATGTCTACGATGCACGTCGGGTGGCGCAGCACCTCGAATTTCCGTTTTATGTCGTGAACTTCGAAAAGCAATTTGAGGAGAGTGTAATCCGCCCGTTCGTTAATGAATATCTCGAAGGCCGAACGCCGATTCCATGTTCGAGCTGCAACAGCCACGTGAAATTCGACGAGCTGTTGCGGACTGCGCGTCAAATCGGGGCTGACCGGCTGGCTACCGGGCATTACGCGCGAATTGTTCACAATGCGGAGACGAACCGTTGGGAGCTTTGGAAGGCGCGCGACGACTCGAAAGATCAATCCTATTTTCTGTTTGGCTTGCAGCAGGATCAGCTCGCGCGCACTGATTTCCCGTTGGGCGATCTGACCAAGGCCGAAGTGCGCGAAATCGCGCGCGCATCCCGATTGCCCGTTGCTGAGAAGCCCGAGAGCCAGGAAATCTGCTTTGTCCCTACTGGCAACTACGTCCGCTTCATCAGCAGCTATCTCAACGAGCAGGGACGGCCACTCGAAAGCGGGACAGGGGAAATCGTCTCGACCGATGGCGAAATTCTTGGCCGTCACACTGGATTGCATCATTTTACGATCGGACAGCGGAAGGGCCTCGGCATCGCCGTAGGACGCCCGCTGTACGTCGTCGCGCTCGATCGCGAACGCAACCGAGTCGTCGTTGGTGAAGACGATGAATTGCACGGAACACAGTGCGAAGTCCGCGATGTGAATTGGATTCCGTTCGATGCGCCGAGCGGGCCGGTGCGCGCGAGCGTGAAAATCCGGCACCGTCATGATCCTGCGGACGCCACGCTAACTCCGATGGCGAATCATTCGGCGACGGTAGTATTCGATGTCCCTCAGCGCGCCATCACGGCGGGGCAGGCCGCGGTGTTCTATTCCGGAGAACAGGTCCTCGGTGGCGGCTGGATTCGCTGAACTAGAAATCGGCGCGCAGGAAAACTCACTTGAAATAAATAAAATTACGAAGTCGCCGTGAGTGCTTCTGCGTTCCGGCACACCACAAGGCTCGCAAATGCAATCTTTCGGGAATTTGCTTCACAGAAATCGAAACGGCGAGGCGCGCTGGCGAACACGAACCCAGTTCCAGCTTAGATAAAAAGCTCGTCGTCCGCCGCGCTGGATTCTGAAGAACGCGGCCTCTGCTGCCCGCGAATGAAGTCCAGGCCCACTTTGATGCCCTTGAGCACTGCCGAAACTTGCATCACGGGACCCTGCATCGTCCGTCGCACACGCGATCCAGTATCCTCGAGTACTTCGAGCGCCCCGGTCAAAATCTGATCGGCGCGGACGACTTGAACCCGCAGCCTGTCGACAGCGTCGGTAAAGACGCGATCCACTTTCTGTGCTTGGCTGCGAGCAATGCGCGTGACTTCCGCTGCATCACCTACGATGCTCGAAATGCGGTCTTCTGAATCATCCAAAATACGATTCATGCGCAGAAGGATGGGGCTCACCCTGGAATCGAGATCGCGCACGATGCCTGTCATCTGTTCGCTTGTTTTCTTGAACTGAACGT
Source organism: Candidatus Acidiferrales bacterium (assembly GCA_049279675.1). Lineage (GTDB taxonomy): Bacteria > Acidobacteriota > Terriglobia > Acidiferrales > UBA7541 > Palsa-147. Next base: position 117,350 of record JBAPOP010000162.1, on the reverse strand, counting down.
ACAAGCCAAGCAGAATAACCGCCTGGATGACGATGGCGAGCGCCGCAATGATCACAAAAGCTGCAACCCAACCTTGCATTGATTTATCGCCTCGGTAACAAGCTACTGAGCTTTCGCCTTTTCACGGTAAGCTTCTTTGCCTGCTTCGACGGCGCCGGTAACCGTATCCCGAACCGCGTCTTTCTGGCGAGCCATGATTTCCTTGCTTCGCTCGATCAGATCCTCGGCGCGCTCACGAAGTTCGCGAGCCTTTCGCTGAGCGTATTCACGGCCTTCATCAGCCCGGGAAGCAAGGTATTCACGAGTCTCTTCGCCCGACTTCGGTGCAAATAGGATGCCCAGAAGCGTACCAACACCGAGCCCGACAAGGAAAAAACTCACTTTAGATCCAACGTTGTCGCTCATGCTTACCTCCACGTTGACATTAACATAGGGAAACTAGTCAGGCAAGAACCGGCACGTTGCGGCTATCGCTGGGTCTCCGCGCCCGCGGCACCATCCTCTTGCTTTTGCAGATATTCCACTACGCTGCGAGCCTGGGTCTTGTTCACCACGCGCGAGATCTCGTCAAACCCAAGCTTCCGCAACTGTGCCACGCTTCCAAATTCACGCAATAGTTTCTGCGCCGTTCGTTCCCCGATTCCCGGAATGTCGGCTAGCGCCGTCCGAACGCGAGTGCGCGTGCGGCGCTTTCGATGGAAGGTGACCGCGAAGCGATGCGTTTCATCGCGAATCTGCTGGATCAAGTGCAGGATCGGCGAGTGGCGCTCGAGGACGACGGGTTCGTGCTCCCGACCCAGAACGTAAAGAATTTCTTCCTTCTTCGCGATGCTCGCCACGGGCTGGTTTATGATTTCGAGTTTTTCGAGCGCCGCAGCGGCGGCATGCAATTGGCCGAGGCCGCCGTCGATCAAAATCAAGCTTGGCATTGGCTTGGTCTCGTCGCGCAGCCGCCGGTACCGGCGCTCGACGGCCTCGCGCATGCTGGCGAAATCATCGCGAAGTAATCCGGCCTTGTCGGTGCCCGACGACTCATCACCCCGGATTATAAATTTCCGGTAGTCCGACTTCTTGATCTTGCCGTTCTCCCACACGACCATTGAAGCGACTGTGTCAGTTCCTTGAGTGTGCGAGATATCGAAGCTCTCGATCCGTTTGGGTGGTTCCGGCAGGCTGAGCGCCGATTCAAGGGCTTCGGCGATCGCTTTCGAAGTTGGCCGCAACACGCGGAACCGTTGCATGAAGGAATGCTGCGCGTTCTTCTCTACCAGTTCTAGAAATGCGTGCTTCGGCCCGCGTTGCGGCGTCAGGATTTCCACGCGATGTGCGGCCGTTTCCGTGAGCACTTCCTCGAGAAGATCGAGATCCTCAAATTCAATTGGCACGTGGATGAAGCGCGGTAAATAACGCGAACCCAGATAAATTTGTTTCAGCAGCGATGGTAGGAATTCCGCGGGATCGAAATTCTCCTGATCCTCCCAGTAGAAATCGCGCCGGTCCACCACGCGCCCGCCTCGCAGGTGAAACAGGTTTACGGCCACCTGGGGCGGCTCCGCGTACCAGGCAATCACGTCGGTATCGTCGCCGGCCGCAGCCGCAATTTTCTGCCGCTCTTCCATTTCGTGCATGGTGCGAAGAAGATCGCGGTATCCGGCAGCCTCCTCGTACCGCTCTTTATCGGACGCTTCCTTCATGCGCAGTTCAAGGTCGTCGACGAGATCCTTGTGCCGCCCATCGAGAAACAATCGCACGTGCCTTGCAGCCTCGCAGTAGCGTTCATCGGTGGTCAGCCCAGGAACGCAAGGGCCGAGGCAGCGATGAATGTAAAATTGCAGGCACGGCCGCGGATGGGGACGTGTCAAATCGACGGTGCATGATGGCACCAGAAAATGTTTGTGGATGAGATGCACAAGCCGGTAGGCCAAGCCGGCAGGGAAGTAAGGGCCGAAATATTGCGAGCCGTCTGGCGTCAAACGCCGCGTCACGTAGACTCGCGGGTATTTCTCGAACGCGGTGAAGCGAATGTAGGGATAAGTTTTGTCATCGCGCAGGAGGACGTTGAACTTAGGCTTGTGCTGCTTGATGAGATTGTTCTCGAGCGCCAACGCTTCCTTCTCGTTATCGACGACGATGTAGTCGAGATCTGCGATTTCGCGAACGAGCGAGCCGGTCTTGGCGTCGCGCCATCGCGATTCTAGGAAATACGATTTCACGCGGCTGCGCAGCGATCTCGCCTTGCCGACGTACAGAATCGTCCCGGCCGCATCCTGAAATAGATACACGCCGGGCTGAAGTGGAAGGGTATCGGCTTTTTCGCGGGGGTCCATCAGCGCGCTAGAATGGTTACTGCGGTTTTCGCGTGTCGCCCGTGGCGATTCGCGGTGCAACTTCAATGATAACAGACGCCATCGAAACCTCTCTAGACAGGGATGGCTGGCATTGGTTGATGGCGATGAAGCGGCGACTCAATTTTATCGATTGGTGCGGTCGAGTGGCGGTCGCGCTCGCCTTCTATCTCGTTATTCCGATTCTCGCTCTCGCGCAAGACCAACCGCCAAAACCGCCCCAGCCTGCCTCCTCTCAACCTAATTCACCGCAACCTACTGCTCCCCATGCTGCTGCGCCTCAATCGAGCCAGCCTCCGACCGACAAATCAGATCCGAACCAGCCGCAAGTTTACGACCCTTACCATGCCATGAAGGCGATGGAAGTCGGGGAATACTACTTGCGAAAGGGCGATTCCGCAGCGGCGCTCGACCGGTTTCAGGACGCGATTCGCTACAAGTACGATTTTGCGCGTCCGCGGCTGCTGATTGCGGAGATATACGAAAAGCGCCACGACGATGCTCAAGCCATTCACTACTATTCGGAATATCTGAAGATTCTGCCGCAGGCCCCGGACGCAAAGAAGATCAAAGAACGAATCGAGAAATTATCGAAACGTGTCGAAGCGGCCGATGCACGGCAATTGGCACGGCCGTAAGCGCGTTCCGCGCAAACTCCACTCTGCACCTTCAATGCGCGGCTACCTTACCGGCAATCGAGACACGAACCGGCGCGCTTGCTCGTAGTGCGAAAACCGCTTCTCCTCCGCGCGAAATTCCGGAGAATGCGATTGCAAGCGGCATCGTGAAAATTTCAGCGGATGCTTCAGATGGAGCATCTCGTGATAGAGCACATATTCGACAACGTGCCGTGGAACGATGCTCCGATCCAGATCTCGGCTGATGACGATCTGATTGAGCGCGGGATCAAAACAGCCAAGCATGCTGCGCCACGGGCGGATGCTCCAGGCCAATCGAGGGCGCGCAAGATTGCCATCGAAATACCGGCCATTCAGCTCTTCAAATAACGGAGCGAGATCGTGCACCACGCCGCGCGGCTGCTCAGCGGCCTTTCGTCCACGTTGGCGGCGTAGAGCCAGCAACCGGCGATGGGTCTTTCGCGCCGACGAGAAGCTTCGATATTTGTCGAGAAACTCGCCAGGCAATCTCCGGCGATAAAGCCGCGCGAGCAACATCGCCGCAACTGCTTCAAATATCGGAAGCGGCGCGCCTCGCAGAAGATCGGACAGTCCGGCAATCGCGACGTCCTCACGAATGCGAATCGTATGCGTGAGCCCGGCGTACGGCCGGAATTCCACGACGAAGTGCGGCGGCCGCCCCTGGCACCCGAGCCGCGTGAACATCCGGCGAAAAAGCGGCGCACCATCCGGCACTGTTTCAGATCGTCGCCCGAATTGTTTCAAGACTGAGGCCTGCGAACCGGTGGCGGAGACATTTCCTTTTCAGCTTGATCGCAATCTTTTATGGCGTCCTCGGTGCCTTCGATCGCATCGTCGAGCGTTTCCTTGAAGGAATCAACGCCTTTATTTTCCTCGAATTTATGCAGAGTCAGGAGGAACTCTTTTCCCTTGGTCTGCATCTCCTTGATTCCCACCCGAATTTCTTTTTGCTTCTCGATTGCCAGGCTGATCACGTCGGCCGCGTCATCCACGCATCCGGAGTAAGCGTTCAGAAGGCCGTTCAGCGTCTCGCTGCGACGGGCCTGCGGCTGCGTGCGTTCAATTTCGTATTGAAATTTCTTTAGGCGGTCCGCGGCAAATGAGAGGTAAAGCTTCACACGTATGTCCTGCGTTTCGGCGTCCCTTATCTTGTCGGATTCCTCTTCGGAGAGATAATCGCGCTTTTGCGGCGGCGCGGCGTGCGCAACGGCGGCGCCGATTAGAGAGGCTGTCAGCGCCAAAACGCAAATTAGGATGTTCGCGCGCATTTTAGTTCTCCTACGGCTTAGCTGTTTCCTTGCCAGGTGACTTCGACTGGCGCGGAAACAGTTCGAGAATCAACTGGTGGTCAAGGCCTTCGAGCTCGGTACGCATCTCCACGAACCGTTTCTGATCATCTTTCGGCAGCCCAGCCATGATGTCTTGCAAGCGCGTCAGGCTTTCGCGGACGGAGAACTCGAGTTGCTTGAAGCCAGACGGCCTTTTCTCTGGATCAACGCCCGTCGCTCGCAAAGATTTATGGAGGGACGCGCATTCATCGCGATAGCCCGAAAGAATGCTTACACTCTGATCGAGGTCGCCCGCCTCTACTTGCCGGCGAATCTGATCGAACTGGTAATCGCCCAGCTTCTCGATGAGTTTCGCTTTTCGGACCGGATCAGGTTCGCTGTCGAAGCGCGCCTTGAATTCTTCAACGCGGGCACGTTGAGCCTGCGGTGGCATCAACAACGCTAGGGCAAGTCCGAATCCCGCACTGCGCATTTTCAGCTTTTTCATGGCCCGTCTTACTTCTTTTTGTCCTTCAATTCTCGTTCCAAGGTCCGCACTCGAGATGCCGCCAGGAAATACTGGTCGTTCGTTTGCCCGGCATTCAACTCTAGGAATTTTCGATACGCGTCGAGCGCCTCTTGAATCTTTCCAAGTTTATCGTAGCAGCTTGCGCGAATAAACCATGAGCCGTTCGAGAGTGTCTCGCGCTTCGCAAGAAGATCCAACCCTTCGAGCGTCGCTGGATAATTGCCGCCGAGATATTCCGCCGCCAGTAAGTCACGCAACACCTCGGTCTGAGTGGGATCGGCGTGGAACGCCATCGCGAGTTCATTGGTCGCGTCGGCGTAGTCCTTTTTTTCGAGCAGCAAATGGCCGATCTTGGCGTGCACGTCGGGATCATTTGGCGTTGTCGCCTCGATCCGTTTCAAAGTCGCCAGCGCCGCGTCGTAGTTTTTCAGCCGAAATTGGATTAGTGAACGCAGCTTAAGAGTGGCCGCAATTTCCGGGCGAAGCGCCGACGCTCGATCGAGTTCCGCCAGCGCTTCTTCATTTCTACCGAGATCGGTCAGTATCGACGCGCGTTCGATTCGCGCGTCTACGTCCTTAGGATTCGTTTGTAGATATCGTTCCAACTCCGTCGCAGCGTCGGCCGTTTTGTTCTCGGCGATTAATGTCTGTGCTAATCCCAGATGCGCTGCGCTCGCGTTCGGCTGTATCTCGACGGCCTTGTGAAACTCGTTTTCAGCCTCGGGATACTTTTTCGAGTGCAATAGTATCCGCGCAAGTTCGAGCTGAGCGGGAAAATTGCGCCCGTCCAGTTTGAGAGCCTCGTGAAACTGTTCAATTGCCGCGTCGTCCTTGCCTGCATGCTCGAGCGCCATGCCGAGCGCGTATTTGGGGCGCGGCTGATCGGGCATCAATTCACTCGCTTGTTGCAATGCAGATAAGGCTGCTTCCGGATTGCTGTCCAATAATGTGAGCCCAAGATTCAGATAGGCAGGTCCCATCTTCGGGTCAATCTCGATCGCGTTGCGATATTCATCTTCTGCATCGTCAGGCTTTCCGAGAGCCGAATATGCGTATCCCAATTGAAAATGGACGGCGGCGTTGTCGGGATAATTGTCCAAGTAATCCGTGCAGATTTGAACGGCTCCAGCGAAGTCCTTGCGATCCATCGCGGCCTCGGCCTTCGCGATCGTCTCGCGCGAGGCGGCGTCGGCAGGGTCTTCTTCGTGGATGAGAGTGCGAGTCGTGCTCTGGGCTGGGACAGCGGGCGCCAATCCGCCGAGCGCTGCAAAAATCAGTGCCGCGATTCGTGCCTGTGCCTTCATTTTGAAGCGGTCGTGGAATTCCTCGACGAGCCGTTACCGCCTTTCGGCCCTAGCTGATTTCCGTGGTTCGCGTCGCGATGATGATTTAACACCTTCGCGAGAAATTTGCCGGTGTACGACTGATTGTTTCGCGCGACCTGCTCCGGCGTGCCCGCCGCAACCACTCGGCCGCCAGCTTCGCCGCCTTCCGGTCCGAGATCGATCACCCAATCCGCCGATTTGATGATATCGAGGTTGTGCTCGATGATGATCACGGACGCGCCGCCCTCTACCAGCTTTCGAAACGACGTGAGCAGTTTCTGAATATCGTCGAAATGCAAGCCGGTCGACGGTTCATCGAAGACATACAGAACGCCCGTGTTCGTCTGGCGGGTAAGATGCGCCGCCAATTTCAATCGTTGCGCCTCGCCGCCTGAGAGAGTGGTCGCCGACTGCCCGAGCCGGAGATAGCCGAGGCCAACTTCTTCCAAAATCTTGAGCTTCGATATGATCTTCGGCGCTGCGGCAAAAAAACCGAGCGCTTCACGCACCGTCATTTGCAGAACGTCGTGAATGTTCTTGTCGCGGTACCGGACTTCGCGAACGCTGCTCTTATACCGCGTTCCACGACATTCCTCGCAGACAAGTTGGACATCGGCGAGAAATCGCATCTCGACGGTCACCGTGCCATCGCCCTCGCACGCCTCGCAGCGCCCGCCGGGAATGTTGAATGAAAAATGGCCGGCCGAGAATCCGCGCTTCTTGGCGTCGGGCGTCGCGGCAAAAGCTTCTCGAATGGAGTCGAACGCCTTCATGTACGTTGCCGGATTCGAGCGAGGCGTTCGGCCGATCGGTGATTGATCGACCATTTCGAATTCCGTGATCGCCGAGTCGCCCTCAATCCTCTCGCAGACATCGCTCCAATTTCCGCCGGAGCGCTTAGCCTGCAAGGCTTTATAGAGTACGTCGTAAAGAAGTGTCGATTTTCCGGAGCCGGATACGCCGGTGATCGCGGTGATCGTTCCGAGAGGAATCATCACGTCCACATTTTTCAGATTGTGGCTTCGCGCTCCTACGATCTTCAGGAATTTTCCTCGCGGTTTCCGGCGCAACGCCGGAACAGGAATTCTGAGATCGCCATTCAAGTAACGAGCCGTCAGCGAGCGCGTATCACGCAACAGAGCATCGCGTGTTCCAGCGAAGATTACCTTCCCGCCGTGTTCGCCAGCCCCCGGCCCGAGATCGAGTATGTAATCTGCTGCCAGAATCGTGTCGGCATCGTGCTCCACGACGACAAGCGTATTTCCCAGATCGCGAAGGCTCTTTAGAATGTGAATTAGCCGGTGAGTGTCGCGCGGATGCAGGCCGATGGACGGCTCGTCGAGAACGTAGAGTGAACCGACCAGGTGCGATCCGAGAGACGTCGCGAGCTGAATTCGCTGCGCTTCTCCGCCAGACAAAGTCGATGTCAGGCGGTCGAGCGTGAGGTAATCCAATCCGACTTCTTCGAGGAATTGCAACCGCTCCTCGATTTCTTCCAGAACGTTCGCCGCAATCTCTGCCTGCGACGCGCTGAGTTCAATCGTGCGGAAGAATTGGCGCGCTTGGGTGACGGTCATTTTGCCGGCGTCCGTGATGGACTTATCGGCGATGCGGACGGCGCGCGCTTCCTGGCGCAGCCTCGTGCCATTGCAATCCGGGCACGTCGCGTATCCGCGATAGCGGCTCAAGAAGACGCGCACGTGGAGCTTGTATTTCTTTCGCTCGAGCCACTGAAAGAATCCCTGAACGCCGGCGAAATTTTCCTTGGGATCGCCCGCGATAATGCGCTCTTGTTGCTCGGAAGAGAGTTCGCGAAACGGAACATCCAGCGGAATCCCGTGCGCCCGCGCGTACACCTTCATATCCGCGAGAATTTGCCGATATCGCGGCTTTGTCCACGGTTCGACGGCGCCGCCCGACAGCGACTTGCTCCTATCCGGAATCACCCGGTCAATATCGAAGTCAATCGTGTTCCCGAATCCCTGGCATCGGGGGCACGCGCCATAGGGGTTGTTGAACGAGAAGAGCCGCGGCTCAGGCTCCTGATAAACAAGCCCGCACTTCTTGCATTCAAACCTTTCGTTAAAAATCATTCGTTCTGATTCTGCGCTCTCCATCTCGTCGGACGGGAACTCGAGGATCGCTTCGCCTCGGCCTTCGCGATAGCAGATCTCAATCGAATCCATCAATCGGGAGCGGATCGATGAATCGAGCGAGAGTCGGTCCACGACGACATATACTGGCTGCGAAAAATCCAGATCGAGAAGCGTCTCCGGGGAAGAGAACTCGTACGTCCGGCCATTCTGTTTAAGCCGGTTGAATCCGCGCTTCTGCAAGCTCGCGAGTGCCTGGCGAATCGCATCGCTAGACGGCTTTTGCGTTTTTCGGCCCTTCGCGGTGCGTGCCGCGCCATCGTCGCCGAGTTGCAGCTTATAAAGAACCAGGAATCGACGCCCGTCCGGTTGCGCCAACACGCGGCTCGCGATTTCATCCATCGTGTCTTTGCGAACTTCGTTGCCGCAGCGCACGCAAAACGTCCGGCCAGCGCGCGCGTAGAGCAACCGCATGTAATCGTAAATCTCCGTCGCGGTTGCCACCGTCGATCGAGGATTTCGCGTCGTGTTCTTTTGGCGAATTGCGATTGCCGGAGCGATGCCAATAATCTCGTCGACGTCGGGTTTCTCGATTCGATCGAGAAACTGCCTCGCGTATGCCGAGAGAGATTCGATATAGCGCCTCTGACCTTCGGCGTGAAGCGTGTCGAACGCCAAGCTCGACTTGCCGGAGCCAGATACGCCCGTCACGATCGTGATCGCGTTGTGAGGAATCGTGACGCTGATGTTCTTCAGGTTATGCGCTCGCGCGCCGCGCACAACGATGGCGTCTGGTTCGCTCGCAGGAGGCGCGACAGGCTTCGGGGCGGGGCGGGTGGACTCTAGTCGGTTCGTTGGCATGAGCTTAAACCAACAATTATACGCTGCCGTGCAAATCGCGGCAAATTGCTCTCGAGCGCTGAAATTGACTGCTTTCCGGCAGCTCGACGAACCAGAACTTCGATGAAGTCCGTGATATAAGGATAGTTTCGATTCAATGAATCGCAATTCTGCAAACTCTCATGCTCCCAGTCATTCAAGTCTCCGGAGTCCGCAAGACCTACGGCTCAACCGTAGCGGTCGAGGAGGTATCGTTTGAAGTCAACGACGGCGAGATCTTCGGCTTAATCGGGCCGAACGGTGCAGGGAAGACCACCACGATGGAGTGTATCGAGGGTCTGCGCACGCCTGACCGAGGCGCCATCTCAGTGCTGGGTCTCGATCCCTTCCGCGATGTCTACAAGCTGCAGGAGCGCATCGGCGTGCAACTCCAGCAGGCGCAGCTGCAAAAGCGGATCAAAGTGTGGGAGGCGGTGGACCTCTGGGCTTCCCTTTACCACAAGAAGGCCATCGACGGCGAACGCCTACTCGAGCAGCTTGGGCTGACCGAAAAGCGAAACGCGTGGTTCATGACACTCTCGGGTGGCCAGAAGCAGCGACTTTTTATAGCGCTCGCGCTGATCAACGATCCCGAGGTCGTATTTCTCGACGAGCTGACCACGGGGCTCGACCCGCAGTCGCGGCGCGCCATCTGGGAGCTGGTGCGCGGAATCCGCGAGCGAGGCAAGACGGTCTTCTTGACCACTCATTTGATGGAAGAGGCTGAAAGATTGTGCGATCGAGTGGCAGTCATCGAGCACGGTCGCATCATCGACATCGACACGCCGGGAAATCTCGTTAATCGCCACTGCCCTGAGCGAACCGTCGTCCTTGCGACGGACGACCCAGCCGCTGAAGTGCTCTTTCAGGCGATCCCGCGAATCGAGGCGGTGATCCGCAGCGACTCACAGTTCACCATTCGCGGCCGTGGCGACGATTTCGTGACCGAGGTGATTCATTGTCTCTCCGAGAATCGGATCCGGGTCACTGATTTCCGCACGATTCTTCCGAATCTTGAGGACGTTTTTATCAAACTGACCGGCCATTCGATTCGAGACTAGGCTTAACAAATGATGCTGCGTGGACTCTGGAAGCTGACTTGGATCGAGCTCAAGATATTCCTCAGGGAACCACTCGGGGCTATCGGGACGATTGTCATCCCAGTGTTGGTTTTCGTTGTAGTGGGCCGGATGGTCGGGCATAGCCTGACGCCAAGCTCGCTCGCCGCGAGCAGTTTTATCGGCGTTGGTCTGCCCGTCCTCGCATCGGTCCTGATTTCCGTCAGCGCCGTGCTGTCGCTGGTCACGATCATTTCGATCTATCGTGAGGGTGGAATTCTCAAGCGGCTACGCGCTACTCCACTTCGCCCGCAGACGATTCTCACAGCCCATGTGATCGTCAAGCTGCTGCTCACTGCGGCCACACTCGTCTTGATGGTGCTGGCCGGCAAGCGGTATTACCCGGTGGGCGTTCATGCTCCGTTGTTCAGCTTTACGATCGCGCTGTTGATCAGTACTTGGAGCATCCTATCGATCGGTTTTCTCATCGCCAGCATCGTTCCGACCGCGCGATTTGCGCAGCCGATCGGCGCTTTTATCATGTACCCGATGATCGGTGTTTCGGGACTCTTCGCGCCAGTTGAGTCGCTTCCACCGGTGCTCCACGCTGTGGCTCGAGTTGTGCCGCTAACCTACACCGTGTCGCTGCTCGCAGGGATCTGGAAGGGAGACGCGTGGTCGGCGCATCTGGGAGATCTCGCGGCACTAGTTGTGGTGTTCGTCGTTTGCACTGCGCTCTCTGCGAAGGTGTTTCGCTGGGAGTAAGAAACTGACTGAAAGAGTCAACTTGCGTCGAAGTACTTTGCGCTGGGCGGATAAGAGCGGATTGCGGCGGCGATATTAGAAATTTTCAGGAGCTACCCCGTGGCGGAAATGGAGAGCCAGTTCAAGCGAGTAATTTGGATAGTCTTGGACAGCGTCGGGATTGGAGAACTGCCTGATGCAGCCGATTATGGCGATGTTGGGCGCGATACACTCGGTCATATAGCGCGCTCGCGGCCGCTAGAACTTCCCACTCTCGTGTCGGTGGGCCTGGCCAATATCAAACCGCTGGCGAATCTTTCGCCGGCAACTCATCCTACGGGAAATTTCGGCAAAGGCGCGACACACTCTCCCGGAAAGGACACGACAACGGGGCATTGGGAGATGGCCGGCATTTGGCTCGATCAGGCGTTTCCCGTTTATCCGCACGGTTTCCCGGCGGAACTGATCGCGGAGTTCGAGCGGCAGATTGGCCGGCGAACGATTGGCAACAAGCCCGCCTCCGGAACTGAAATCATCAAAGAGCTTGGTGATGAGCATGTCCGCACCGGCTATCCCATCGTTTACACATCCGGCGACAGCGTCTTCCAGATCGCCGCGCACGAAGATGTGATTCCGATCGCGGAACTTTATCGAATGTGCGAAATAGCTCGTAATTTGCTCGACGGCCCGCATCGAGTGGGCCGCGTCATCGCGCGGCCCTTCGCAGGACCGGCCGGGAATTATCGCCGTACGGAACGCAGGCACGACTACGCGGTCGAGCCGCCGCGCCCGATGCTGATGGATGTGCTCGCCGAAAGGCGTGTCCCGGTCTTTGGCGTCGGCAAGATCCACGACATCTACAACGGCCGTGGAGTGGCGGATTACGTCACGACGAAAAACAACGCGGACGGAATGGCGAAGCTCACCGAATCGCTAGCCGCGCGCCAAGACGGCTTGATCTTCGCCAATCTCGTTGATTTCGATATGCTCTACGGCCACCGGAAAGACGTAGAAGGCTTCGCGCGATCGCTCGAGGAATTTGACTCGTTACTCGCTTCGTATCTCCCGAAGCTCGAACGTCGGGATCTGCTAATCATCACCGCGGACCATGGTTGCGACCCCGATCCTGTCAACCCAACGACCGATCACTCGCGTGAGTACGTTCCGATTGTCACCTATAGCCCCGGAGCACCAGGCGGCAAGAATCTGGGAATTCGCGCAACGTTGGCCGACATGGGACAGACCATCGCTGAAAATTTTGGCGGCACGATTCCGCACGGCAAGAGTTTCCTCGAGGAAATCGCGCCGACGTGATCGGAAACTAGCGGAGCGGGATTCGCTGGCTGCTTACTGCCCGGTGGAGGTTTCGCTCTTTGCGTAATAGCCGGTGCGCGTTCGAACGACGAGCTTCCCTCGGCCACGGGCATTGATGTCTACGTGGACCAGGCGGTATGTCCCGTCCTTCGCCGTATTCGTCGGATAGTAGCCGAGCGTGTACTGATTGCGGATGTCTCGCGCGATCTGGGCGCACACGGGCGCCACGTCATCGAGCGTGTCAGGGAAAAACGCCGCGCCGCCAGTTGCCTCGGCCAGCTCCGTCAAAATCTTCTTTGAGCGCCGCACCATTCTCTTATCGTGCGTTTGATCGTAATCGCTGAACACACCGACGGCATAGATCAAAGCATTTGAATTCTGAGCGGCCTTTACCGTGTACTCGAAACTCTTCCGGCTCGCGTCGTCATCGCCATCGGTGATCACGAGCAGCACCTTCTTGTCTTTGTGGCCCTTCTTCAAATGATCGAGCGATCCGATCACCGCGTCGTAAAGCGCCGTGCTTCCCCGCGAATCAATTCGTTCCAAGGCTTCCTGTAATTCTTTCGGATCGTTAGTGAAGTCTTTGTCGAGGTCGAGATAGAACTCGTCGTTGAAATTGACGACGAAGACTTCATCCTGCGGATTGCTGGTTTTAACGAACGTTAGCGCCGCCGCATTCACCTGCGCGCGCTTCTCGCGCATGCTTCCGCTGTTGTCCACCACGAGTCCCATCGTGACTGGAACGTCTTCGCGTTTAAACACGGAGATTTTTTGCTCGGATTTGTCTTCGAACACCCGGAAATTCTGCTCTTTCAGATCGGGAACGAACGCGCCTTTGGAATCTTCGACGGTCGCGTGGAGCACGACGAGATCGACGTCCTTTTTGAGCGTGTATCCCGGCTGGCCTGTCTGCTTGCCGGAATTCGCCCCGGGCGGCGGGGGCGGCTGATCCTGCGCGCGCAGCGTCGGTGAAATAAACGCAATGTACAAGATTGTTAAGAGCGCAGTCAAAAAGGAATGGCGCGTCGGCGTGAATCCGCCGGCGAGACTAATGGCCCGGTGCGAAGTACCCGGTCCGCGCAAACACTTGCAGGGGCGGCAATCCCTTCGGGGGGCGCAGGCGGACTTTAATCTTTCTCCATCTGCCGTCTCGCGCTCGATCACTGGGGCGATATCCAAGAACATATTGATTCCGCAACTCCATACTGATCTTTGATGCGACATCCGGCAAATCGGACAGGTTCGAGACCGTGAAAGTCCGTCCGCCGGTCAACTCGGTCATTTCGGAGAGGAGTTCAGGCCCCTCTTTCTCTTCGATCGTCTTGAATTCGCCCTGATCGAAGATGCCGATCGCATACAGCTGAACGTCCGCTTCCTTTAGATACTTGCGAACGTCAGTTTCGCTGTACCGGCTATGATTATCGCCTCCGTCGGAGATGATGAGCAAAGCCTTTTTCGAGTTCTGTGCGCCTTTCATCTGGCTCAGCCCGAGATAGACACCGTCGAAGAGAGCCGTCTGCCCGTGCGCGGATGAGTACATCAGGCGATCCTGAAGCTCTTCGACGCTCGGCGTGAACGGGCTCGCGAGTTGCGCGCGATCATTGAAATCGACAAGGCAGAACTCATCCTGAGGATTCGCCGTCTTGAAAAATTGCACGGCGGCGAGGCGCGACTTTTCAAATTTGTCCGCCATACTGCCGCTCATATCGAAAATCACGCCCATTGAAATCGGGACATCTTCACTCGAAAACCGCACGACTTCCTGCTCGGTGTTGTCCTCGAACACTCGGAAATTATTCTGCTCGAGGCCCGTTACCAGCCGGCCGTAAGGATCGGTTACGGTGACGTTGACGAGAGTCATGTCTACGTCCACCTTCATGCTCTTTCCAGTTTTCTTAGCGACTTGTGGTTTATCGGGCGCCGCTGGTGCGGAGGTTTGCGGAAACACGCTTTCGGGAAGCAGGACGCAGGAAAGAATCGCAACACACGCGACTCCACGAATCCATGTCGCGGAAGGCGGTGTGGCGTGACCGCTCAAGGGTCCCCCGTGGGAAGTCCGCCGCAGGGGACGGCGCACCATCCCATCTCTCTAGTCGCGAATTCTATCACTCGGCGATTGCAAAGCAAGCCGCAGATTTGTAAATTTTTCAATCGGACACCCTGGCGCTTTTGGGGCACCCGCCGCATCCACGGCGCGCGTGCTATGATTCGGCGTATTTTCGAGCTAATCGATGGCGAATACCTCTGAGCTCAACGCAGTCGCTGTCATTCCGGCGCGCTACGAATCGTCGCGTTTCCCCGGAAAGCCGCTGGCCCCGATCGCCGGTCTGGCGATGATCCAGCGCGTGTATGAACGCACAAAGCAGGCAAAACGCATCGCTCGCGTAATTGTGGCGACGGACGACACTCGCATCGCGGATGCCGTGAAATCCTTCGGCGGAGAAGCGATGATGACCCGCAAGGACCATCATTGCGGCACGGAGCGCGCAGCCGAAATCGCTGCTCACGTTTCGGCTGCAATCTATCTGAATGTCCAGGGCGACGAGCCGCTAATTGATCCAGAAGTGATAGACGCGCTCGTCGTCGCTATGGAAGAAGACGCCGAAATTCATGTCGCCACGCCTTGCTCGTTGATACGCGCGCCCGCAGAGATCATGGATCCAAACGTGGTTAAGGCTGTGATCGATTTCGATGGCAACGCGCTCTACTTTTCGCGCGCTCCGATCCCGTGGGTGCGCGATACCGGCGCGAGTGTCGCCGCGCGCCATTGGAAACACATCGGCCTCTACGCCTTTCGGCATGAAGCGCTGCTGGATTTTCCAACGCTCCCGCCCGGGGAGCTCGAGCGCGTCGAGCAACTCGAACAATTGCGTTGGCTGGAGAATGGCTACAAGATTCGCATCGTGGAGAGCGAGTACGATGCCGTCAGCGTGGATGTCCCGGCCGATGTACCCCGTGTCGAAAAAATCTTGAGCGACAGCGGACTGTCCTAAGACTTTCCAGCCGGCGAACGGTCATCCCTCGAATGATTCAGCGAGTTTCTTCGGAGCGATATTGCACCACGCAAGGCCTAACGCGCGCTTCAGAGACGAGCTCTTGGCCGAGCGCAGCAGCACGCTAGTGGCGCCCCGGCGACCCCACGCGCCCTTGACCGGAACAAAAACACCAGGCTCCGCATGCGAGAAGTCTTCCTGCTGATCCGGCATGAGCTTGACCATCCCCCAACGTTCATCTGGATAGTCAAGCGTCGCGAAGATCTTCCCGCGCACCCGAAAATCAGGATGGCCCATGTGCTCGTTCTCTGTGGTTTCTGGGAAACTCAGGGCGAGCCTTCGAAAATCATTGCGAGTCATGGTCACGTCTCCGTCACGTCGTGCTGCAATCACACCACGGACTAATCCTTCATTCAACCGCTCCAGGAAGGGAATCCAACTGCTCCCAATTGCCCCAGTGATTGGAAAAATTGAATTCCAGCCCCACGGATTCGTGATTTGACACGTAGCACGGTTCCACGCATAATGCGTTGTACGCAGACCTGACCGGAGGAATTTAACAGACCTTGCGGACCGGCCCGAAGTTCATCTTCGTTACGGGCGGCGTGGTTTCTTCTCTTGGTAAGGGCGTTGCAGCGGCTTCGATGGGCTGTTTGCTGGAAAGCCGCGGCCTTAAAGTAACCCTCCAGAAGTGCGATCCCTACTTAAACGTTGATCCCGGCACGATGAGTCCGTACCAGCACGGTGAAGTGTTTGTCACTGATGACGGCGCCGAAACGGATCTCGATCTCGGCCACTACGAACGATTCACTTCAGCAAAGCTCACACGCGATCACAATTGGACGACAGGCCGAATCTACGAAGCCATCCTCACCAAGGAACGCCGCGGCGATTACCTCGGCAAGACAGTCCAAGTAATTCCGCACGTTACCGACGAAATCAAGGACGCGTTTCGAAAGGTCACCGACGCGGTTGACGTCGTCATCGTCGAGATCGGCGGGACGGTCGGCGACATTGAATCGCTGCCTTTCCTCGAAGCGATCCGCCAGATGCGCCTTGAGCTTGGGCCCGAAAACGTAATTTTCGTCCATTTGACGCTCGTACCGTACATTCCGACCGCCGGCGAACTGAAAACGAAGCCGACTCAGCACAGTGTCAAAGAATTGCTGAGCATCGGAATCCAGCCGGACATTCTCATCTGCAGGAGCGATCGCCAACTCGAGCGCGATTTGAAGTCGAAGATAGCGCTATTCTGCAACGTCGCCGAGTCATCCGTCATTTCCGCGCCCGATGTGGGCAACATTTACGAAGTGCCGATGTCGCTCGCTGCAGAAGGCCTCGACGATCAGGTGCTGCGTCTGCTTCGTATCGACGCGCCCGCTCGTGATCTCGGCAAATGGATCGCGATGCTCGAACGCCTCGAGCATCCGGAAGGCGAAGTTCGCATCGGAGTGGTTGGCAAGTACGTGCAACTCGAAGATGCGTACAAGAGTTTGCGCGAAGCGCTGGTTCACGGCGGACTGGCGAGCCATCAAAGGACCGTCATCGAATGGATCGAAGCGGAAGAAATCGATTCCGCTGCGACCGCGGAGCGGCGGCTGCGCCACGTGGACGGCATCCTGATTCCAGGCGGATTCGGCAAGCGCGGAATCGCGGGGATGGTTCACGCGATCACATACGCGCGCGAGAAAAAAGTTCCGTTCTTCGGGATTTGCCTCGGTATGCAGTGCGCGACGATTGAGTATGCCCGTCAGGTGTGTCATGTCGAGCGTGCCGATAGCACCGAATTCGATCCCACCACGCCGAATCGCGTCATCTATAAGCTGCGCGAACTTCTCGGCGTGGACGAAATGGGCGGGACGATGCGCCTAGGCGCATGGCCATGCAAGCTCGAACCGGGTTCGTTCGCGCATCGCGCGTACGGCCAGCTTGAGATTTCCGAACGCCATCGTCACCGCTACGAGTTCAATCGCGATTTCGAATCCACTTTGATCGCAGCGGGATTCCGCATCACTGGCAAGACTCCGGACGGCGTATACGTAGAAATTGTAGAATTGGCCGATCATCCCTGGTTCGTCGGCGTTCAGTTTCACCCCGAATTCAAATCCAAGCCGCTCACGCCGCATCCGCTCTTTGCGGCGTTCATTCATGCGAGTTACGAACATCGCCGCCACCGGCATGCTGGCTCCGTCGAAGCTCGCGTTCGGACGGCGGAAACTTCGGACTAAAGATTATCGGTTTCCTTCGGTTGCAATCCATGTCAATCCCGCATAGGCTTTTCAAGCGAATTCCAAACGATTTGATCGCATGAGCGACGTCTCGACATTTACGGTAGGAAACGTCACGCTCGGTGGCAATGCGCCCCTGTTCGTGATCGCCGGCCCGTGCGTGATCGAAAGCGAGGCGCATGCATCGTCCATCGCTGAGAATTTAGCCGCGGCTTGTCGCGAGCTGACCGTGCCGCTCATCTTTAAGGCGTCTTACGACAAGGCGAATCGCACTTCGGTTTCGTCCTATCGCGGGCCGGGACTAAAAGAGGGATTGAGAATTCTCGCCGCGATCGCGAAGCGCACGGGCTTACCGATCCTCACCGATGTTCACGATACATCTCAAGTCGCGCCCGCGGCTGAGGTATGCGACGTGCTACAAATCCCCGCATTTCTGTGCCGCCAAACCGATCTGCTGGTGGCTGCCGGACGTTCCGGCCGCGCCGTGAATATCAAGAAAGGCCAGTTCGTCTCCCCGGCAGAGATGGGAAACGCCGTCGAAAAGGTCGCGAGCACCGGCAACACGAAAATTATTCTCACCGAACGCGGAGCGTCATTTGGATATCAGAATCTCGTTGTGGACATGCGCTCGCTTCCCATCATGCGCAAGTTCGGGTATCCGGTTGTCTTCGACGCGACACATTCAGTGCAGTTGCCGGGCGGTGAAGGGAAGTCGAGTGGGGGGGAGCCGGAATTTATCGAACCTCTCGCGCGTGCTAGCGCCGCGGTCGGCGTGGATGGCATTTTTATCGAAGTGCACGACAATCCCTCGAAAGCGCTCTCCGACGGTACCAACGCCCTTCCGTTGCAAGAATTTCGCCCGCTGTTAAAAAGGCTGCTGCAAATCTCGAAACTCGTGCGCGAGTGGAACGCGGGGGGCCAATGAGCCTCGAAACCGCCAAACGAGTTCTTCGAATTGAAGCAGAGGCCATTGCTGGATTAATTGAGCGTCTGGACGCGAGTTTCGAAAAAGCCGTCGAAGCGCTATTCGGTTGCAAAGGCCGCGTCGTCGTCACTGGAATGGGCAAGTCTGGTCTAATCGGCCGGAAGATTTCGGCGACGTTTGCCAGCATCGGTACCCCGTCCTTTTTTCTGCACGCTGCCGACGCGGCCCATGGCGATCTCGGAATGCTCGTCAGCGATGACGTGATGTTGGCGATTTCCGTGAGCGGCGAAACTCAGGAACTCCTCGACATGATCGAGACGCTGAAACGCTTGGGAATTTCGCTGGTGACGCTCACCGCGAATTCGCGTTCTACGCTTGCCGCTGCGAGCGACGTCGTCCTCGACATTGCCGTAAAGGAAGAAGCGTGCTCGCTGAATCTTGCCCCTACAGCTTCGATCGCCGCTGCTCTAGCCATGGGCGATGCTCTCGCGATTTCGTTGCTCGAACGCCGCGACTTCAAGGAACACGACTTCGCGGCGCTTCACCCGGGCGGCAAGCTCGGCAAGCGATTGCGCCGCCTTGAATCACTAATGCACTCGGGCGACGATCTTCCCTGCGTCGGGCCCACGACAAGAATGCCCGATGTGATTTATGAAATGAGCCGCAAAGGCCTTGGCGTGGCGGCGGTCGTGGATGGCGAGAAAAAACTTTTAGGCATCATCACTGACGGCGATCTCCGGCGCATGATGGAGCAGCGGCGCAAAGACGTGCTGGATCTCGCCGCGGCCGAATGCATGACCAAGAATCCGACCACGCTTCACGCTGACGAACTCGCCGCCAGCGCGCTCCGCATCATGGAGCAGAAGCGCATCACGTCGGTGCTCGTCGTGGATTCCGAGCATCGCCTTCAAGGCGTCGTCCATATCCACGATCTTTGGACGCTGCAGCTTTTCTGAAATCTCGATCCCTGGAGAACTGAATTGCCTTCGAAATCACCGCGAGTCTCGGCGAGCATCTTAAAACGCGCGAAGAAAATCCGGCTCCTGTTATTGGACGTGGATGGCACGCTGACCGATGGGAAGGTCTGCATCTTCGCGAAAATGTCCGACGGCGATTTGGGCGAGCTGAAGATTTTTGACGCGCACGATGGGGCGGGCCTCACGCTCGCTCACATCATGGGAATTAAGACAGGTCTGATCACCGGGCGCAATTCGGCAGCAACAACCCAGCGCGCCAAAGAAATGAAAATGGACTACGTCTATCAGGGGCGCGCGAAGAAACTCGATGCTTATCGCGAATGTCAGGCGCTCAGCGGCGTGGACGATGCCGGCACCGCATACGTCGGCGACGATCTCCCCGACCTCGCGCTTTTCGAGCACGCTGGGCTCTCGGTCGCGACCGCAAACGCCGTCGACGAAGTGAAGAAAGCCGCGCACTACGTCACTCGCGCCTCCGGCGGAAATGGCGCCGCACGCGAAGTGGTGGAATTGATCCTCCGCGCACAAGGCCGCTGGAAAGAAGCAATCCCGAAAGCACTGGCATAATTTCAGCGCATCAGAAGAAATTCATGCTCGCGCTAACATCCTGCCGGAAGCTTTTCGCGCGACATTTGCTTGGCGATCTGACAAGAAATTCGCATTTCCCCATTTTTCGACGGCTAGGAGATTGGGCCCGAGAGAATCTGTCTGGAACATTGCATCGTGCGAAATGTAGGTGTACTTTATCGTTCGGTCAAGATGTCGCGCTGTAAATTTGTAACTGCCTTTCCACTCTGAACGAGGAGCGCGCCTATGTCAGTCGAAGAGAATATTGCTCTGATGCGCCGATGGTTCAAGGAAGTTTGGAACGACGGGCGGATTCAGACCGTTTACGATCTGATGTCCGAAAATGCGATTGGCATCGGTCAGGACCGGCCCGGCGTCGAAATTCACGGGCCAGCCGAATTCGTCGGACTCGTCAATCGCCTTCGCGGCGCGTTTCCAGATATAAGAATTACGATCGAAGACGTGTTCGGCGCTGGCGACAAAGTGACCCTCCGTTGGTCTGCCGTAATGACTCACACGGGCGATCAACTCGGTATGCCCGCGACGAACAAAAAAGTGCAGATCACCGGCATCTCAGTCGCGCAGATAGAGAACGGTCAGATCATTCGCGGTTGGGACAATTGGGACCAGCTTGGCCTAATGCAGCAACTCTCATTCGGCGCCGCCGCAGCCAGATAGCGTGAAGCTTTAAGCCTAGCTCGCATGTTTTGAATTTGAAAATCGGGAAGCCGGCGCGCGACCGCGGTCATTCAGAATCTGGAGCGGGAGAAGGGAATCGAACCCTCATCTCAAGCTTGGGAAGCTCGCGTTCTGCCACTGAACCACTCCCGCTCAATCCACGAAGCGCCATCAGAATAGCACCGCCCCGAACGACATGACAAGACGCCAACTGACCTCATTCCTCCCTGTATTGCCATCGACGGGCTCCGTGTTAGAGTGTGCAGTTTGCGTGCGGCACTTATCGCGCGTCTGGAGAAGCTTTGGCATATCGCGACCTGCGAGATTTCATCTCCCGCCTCGATAAAGAAGGCGAACTGCGCCGCATTAGTGTCGAAGTGGATCCGGTTCTTGAAATCACGGAAATCACCGACCGGGTGAGCAAGGCCAATGGCCCCGCATTGCTCTTCGAGCGCCCGAAGGGCTCGAAGTTTCCGCTCCTCATCAATTCGGTTGGCAGCGCGCGCCGAATGAACCTGGCACTCGAAGTGAACGATCTCGATGACGTCGCAGAACGGATTCGATCTTTCTTAAATTTGCAATCGCCGCAGGGCTTATTCGACAAATTAAGAATGCTTCCCAAGCTCGCTGAGCTCGGTTCTTTTTTCCCGAAATCTGTAAAGTCGGGGCCGTGCAAGGAAGTCATCAAGAAAAATGGTTTCTCATTATTCGATTTCCCGATTCTAAAATGTTGGCCGCAAGATGGTGGTCGTTTTATCACTTGGCCGATGGTGATCACGAAGAATCCGGAGACCGGCAAAAGAAATGTCGGCTGCTACCGCATGCAGGTTTTCGACGAGCGCACGACAGGCATGCACTGGCAAACGCAGAAGCATGGCGCGGATCACTACCGTTCGGCACGCGCGCGGTCGGTTGCAGGAAAGCTCGACGTTGCAGTAGCCATTGGCTCGGATCCAGCGACGGCGCTCGCAGGCATTCTTCCAATTCCTCCGGACTTAGACGAGTTCATGTTTTCCGGCTTCCTTCGCCGCGAGTCCGTCGAAATGGTCCAGTGCGAAACCGTCGATCTCGAAGTCCCCGCCAATTCGGAATTCGTACTCGAAGGATATGTCGATCTCTCTGAGTTGCGAACCGAAGGCCCTTTCGGCGATCACACCGGTTTCTATTCTCTTGAAGGAAAATACCCGGCGTTTCACATTACCTGCGTAACCCATCGTAAGGATCCGATCTACCTCACGACGATCGTCGGTCCGCCGCCGCAAGAGGATTATTGGATGGGCCACGCGATAGAGCGCATTTTTCTCCCGGTGATGATGATGCAATTCCCCGAAATTGTTGACGTGGCGATGCCCGCCGAGGGAATTTTCCAAAACCTGATGATTGTCGCGATTCGAAAATCATATCCCGGTCAAGCGCGCAAAATCATGAATGCGATTTGGTCGTTGGGGCAGGCGATGTTCACGAAGGTCGTCGTTGTCGTGGATCACGATGTTGACGTTCAGAATTCGCGCGAAGTCGTTTGGAAAGCTCTCTGCGCGATTGATCCAGAAAGGGATGTCGAATTCGTCCTCGGCCCGGTAGACACGCTCGATCACGCCGCGCGCATGCAGGACTACGGCTCGAAAATGGGAATTGATGCGACTCGCAAGTGGGCGAGCGAAGGTTACTCCGGCGGATGGCCCGACGAAATTAAAATGGACGACGCCACGAAGCAGCGCGTCGGTGACATGTGGAACCGCCTTGGAATTGGGGAGCCGGGGACAAAGTAGCCTTCCCGAAGCGGCCCCCGGATGCAAGCTGTCGAGTCATGGAGTAAACTCTACGATAGTGAAACTTGGGCTCACTGTGATTGCGCTCGTTGGTCTGTGCGCAGCAATCGTTCCCGACATTGACTTAGCCGCGGCACGTCCGAGAAATATTCCACAAGCCACTCAGGACGAAAAAACTCAGGCGCCGCCAGCGCAATCGTCCGCGCCGCAAGCCGCCCCGACCCAGGAGACTCACGTCCGTCCTTTGCAGGTAGAAACCCGAATGGTTCAGTTGAGCGTGCGCGTGCTCGACAGGCATGGGAAACCGATCGAAGGCCTCACAAAGGACGATTTCGCCGTTCTCGACGACAAAAAGCCTCAGCCGATATCAGCCTTTTCGATTCACACGAATCAACCGACTCCCTCTGCGTCGGATCCTCTTCCCGCGGATACCTACACGAATGACCTCGGAGGTCCGGCAGTCGTTCCGTCAAGCGTCACGGTGATTTTGCTAGACGCGCTGAATACGGACTTCTTTGATCAGACTCGCGCGCGGGCCCAGATCATAAAGTATCTCCGGACGATTCAGCCCGCGGATCGCGTTGCTCTGTATATGCTTCGCGAGCATCTTCAAGTGCTGCATGACTTCACGAGCGATGCTTCGCGCTTGGTCCAGGCGCTCAACGATTACAAGGGCGGCAAGCTCTCGACTGATTTGAACACGCCCGAAACTACCGCTACGAACCGGTGGAACCCGCAAATGGCCGCGGCCGAAAAAGACGCCGGAATTGACGAGGCTCAAGCGATCACTCCGGCTCGGTTGCAGTTGACGACGGAAGCCCTGCGCTTAATCGCCGATCACGTCGGCGGTCTCCCCGGCCGCAAAAGCCTGATTTGGGTTGCCGGCGATTTTCCGTTCAGCATCGAGTCCAACAATCTGGAGCGCACCGAGGATGGAAGGCTAACGCAATTCGCTTCCGAATTCGAACTGACCGCTCGAGCGTTGATCACCGCGAATATCTCGATTTATCCTGTCGACGCCCATGGGCTCATCGGTGGTGGCATGAACGATTCGGGCATTGTTCAGGCTTCCGACATGACGGCTCTCGCGCCGATGCGAACGCTCGCAGCAAGAACGGGCGGGCGAGCCTTTTACAGCACGAACGACATCATGGGATCGATTCGAGAGGCTATCAGCGACTCGCAATTGACCTACGAAATGGGTTTTTATCCGAGCGACGTGAAATGGGATGGCAGCTTCCATACAATTCACGTGAAAGTGAAAGCGTCCGGCGCTCAAGTACACACCCGCGAAGGCTACTTCGCGTTCGGTGAGTCTCGAGACTCGCCCGACACTCGAATGGCACTGATGTCTGAAGCCGCGAAGGGCCCGCTCGAAGCCACTGAGATCAGTGTTCGCGCGCACGTCACGTCCGCTCGCGTCGACGACGAAACCAAGTTAAATCTCGCCATCGCCCTCGATCCCCGGCAGTTCGATTTCGAAGAAAAGGATGGCGCGTGGAACGAGATCATCGAATTTGCGTTTGTTCAGTTTGATGGCAAAGGCCAGATCGTCCGCACCAGCCGGCGAAGATTTCCCGTATCGCTCGACGCTGAAACGCTGAAGCAATTGATGGCGCAGGGCCTTTCGTTCGAACAGGAACTGCCTCTCGTACCAAACGCGGCGCAACTTCGTGTGATCGTGCTGGATGGCGGGCGCAACAAAATTGGATCGTTGCAAATTCCGCTGGCGCCATATCTAACTGCCGACAAGAAATGACGTAGTACCGTCCCGGTCGCGTCCATAGTCGCGGCAAAGTCTACGAGCGCTACAGACGTCGCGTACCCGCGCCAGCCCTGCAATTCAGGCCGTTCCAGGCGGTCTCAAAATGCGCCATTGCGCCAAAATTTGCCTCTCGACCCTGCCAATAGCGTAAATACCTTCCCCGAGTGATTCCAGTTTGCTCTTAACCAACAGCACACCGCCCGAACACCCCGCTTGACACTCGGTGTCTGGGATGTAATAAACGAAAAAAGCGCGACGTACCAGCAAGGTTAGTACTACTGGCGCGTGGCGCGGAAAGTCGGCCTGTCGGGTGTGGGCCGGCTCGTAGAGGGGATTCAGTACGGGGATTCGGCAACACAGTTTTTGAATTTTGATTTTTCCCGATTCACGGCATGAGCATGAGCGCACTAACCGCGATTGCGGAGCAGGGAGCGAGGGGCCGCGCGATGTTTAATCTTGGAAAGACGAGGTCGTTGGTTGGGCTCGATATCGGGTCGAGTTCTGTGAAAGCTGTTGAGCTCAAGAGGTCAAAGCAGGGATTTGAGCTTGTCAGCTTCGGACTCGAGCCGCTGGCTCAAGATACCGTCGTCGACGGCGCCATCATGGACGCGCCATCGGTCGCCGAGAAAATCACCGCAATCTTTGAAGCGCAGAAAATAAAATCCAAAGATGTTGCCACTTCGGTCTCCGGACACTCTGTTATCGTGAAGCGAGTTCCGATGCCGCTGATGAGCGAGGAAGAGCTTTACGATCGAATCCACAATGAAGCGAGCCAGCACATTCCCTTTGACATCGCCGACGTTAACCTGAGCTACCAGCTTCTCGAAGCGACCGAGAATCAAATGGACGTTCTTCTGGTCGCGGTAAAAAAAGACAAGATTCTGAATCACACAAACGTTTTGGCACAATCGGGGAAAACTCCGGTCGTCGTGGACATTGACGCGTTCGCGCTGCAGAATTGTTTTGAAGTCAACTATGATCCCGATCCGACGCAGGTCGTGGCCCTCTTGAACGTGGGCGCGAGCGTCATGAATATCAATATCGTGCGAGGGTTCACGCCTCTGTTCACGCGCGACGTCTCGGTCGGCGGCAATCAGTACACCGATGCGCTTCAAAAGGAACTCGATCTCAGCTTTGAGGATGCCGAAAAACTTAAGATGGGCGGAAGCCACGCGGGCGTTACCGAAGAACAGCGCACGGCCATCCTCCGCTCCGTTTCCGACATCTTGATTTTGGAGATTCAAAAGACGTTCGACTTTTTCCGCGCCACGGCCAGCGGCGAAAACATTCGCCGAATCGTAGTTGCCGGTGGAACGGCGCGCGTACCGGGATTGCTCGACCTTCTCCGCGAGGAATTTGCGATGCCGGTCGAAGAGCTGTACCCGTTCCGAAAGATCGCGATCGCCCCGGACCGTTATGACGAGAACCAGCTCCGCGAAATGGCGCCTCGGCTGGCTATCGCCGTCGGTCTGGCCTTGAGGAGTTTTGACACACCATGATCCGGATTAACTTACTCGGTCAAGCCCGTCCGCGGGCCGCAAAGCAATCGGTTCCGGTCGAAGCGACACTTCGCGTGGGAATGCTGATTGCCGCGCTTGTCGTGGCGTTCGTCTTTTTGTTCGTCACCTACGCATCACAAAAGAAAGATCTCGACGCGACGAACGATCAAATCCACCGGCTGGAAGCGGAGAGAGCGCGTCTCGAACAGGTAAAGCAGCAAGTGACGCAGTTCGAGGCTGAAAAGGCCGTCCTGCAACAGCGCATCAACGTGATTGAACTGTTGCAAAAGGGACGGACAGGTGGCCAGGATCTGCTTCAGAACGTGGCTAACACTGTCGCTCATACCGACGGACTTTGGCTGACGGACATGACGAAGGCGGGGAACACCATCACGTTTGACGGCGAGGCAAGTTCCGTGAACGCTGTGGCCAACTTCCTCACTCAGATGAAGCGCTCCGGATATTTCGACAAGGTCGAAATCAAGGAAGCCAAGGAAAACGATATCGTGAAATCGGTAACTACATTCGCTTTCTCAATGACTGCGGAAATCGCAAGTTCGCAAACTGTGCAGGGTGCGAGCGCCCCAGCGGCGCCTGCTGCGCCTGCGCCGCGGGGCAGGAGCTAGACTCATGGCGACGCCGTTCAGAGATTGGCCTTTGCCTCTGCAGGCCGTTTTTTATCTCGGCCTTGCGGTTGTAATCGTAATTCTTGGCCTATGGGTTCCGGGGTTCCCCAATCAGCGCGTACGCGCCGATCTTGAGGCCGCCAAGACTCAATTGAAGCCGCTTGAAAACGAGGTCGCGAACCTGCGCGTCTACCAGCAGCGCCGCGTCGAACTGCAGGGCGAGATGGATGCTTTGCAAAAGCAACTTGCAACGCTCCAGACGATCGTTCCAGAAGACAAACAAGTGGACCAGTTCATCATCATGCTCCAAACGGCGGCGAGCACCTCTGGCGTTTCGCTTCGCAGGATTACGACGAAGCCAGTCGTGTCCAAGGACTACCATTTCGAAATGCCGTTCGATCTCGAGGCAGATGGGCCTTATTACTCGATGTTGGATTTCTTCGGAAAGTTGAGCCGCCTCTCCCGGATCATCAATGTGGGCGATCTCAGATTCGACGCGCTTGCGCAGAACGGCGGAGCAACGAAGTTTCCTGTCACGCCGGGAACATCTGTTACGGGAACAATGACTGTGACAACATTTTTCACCGAGCCGGGCCAGCAACAGGCCGCGGCTACTCAGCCGGTAAAGCGGTAGGGAATCAGGATAATAGAGATATGAAACTCTTGAATTCGATCGCCAGTACGATTGCGGTGGCGGGTATGACGCTTGCCTTTGCTTCGACCTTGGCTGCGCAGACGCCGCCTCCGGCAAGCAGTGCGCCGGCACAGCAACCGAACGCCGCACACAAGAAAACGCATAAGGCCAAGGCGGCCCAAGCTACGGCCACCAAGCCCGCAGCGGGGGCTCCGAAGGCTGAGGGGCAGCCGACAGCCACTGTTGCTGCCCGCCGCGATCCTTTCCAATCGTTGCTCAATGTGTCGAAGACGGACACCGGCGCGAATTTGCCTCCAGGCAAGGCCGGTTTGGTGATCGCATCGATTCGGGTGGATGGGGCGATTAAATCGCAATCAGGTATGATTGCGGTAGTCTCCAACCCACAGCAACGTGTCTATTTCGTCCGCGAAGGTGATCGGCTCTACGATGGCGAAGTTGAAAAAATTAATTTGGATGGGGTAGTTTTCCGGGAATCGACCAAGGACGCATTTGGCAAGCCGGTCGAGCGGGAAGTTACGAAGCGACTCTACGCGAGCGCAGGAGAGCAGCAATGAGGATGATACGGCAACCGTGGGGACTTGCCCTTCTTTTCGCGGCAACCCTTTTTTCGACGAGTGGGATTCTGCGCGCTGAGTCTGCGCCGGTCGTCCGGCTCAATAGCGAAGTCAAGGACGGCGTGGTGCGGCTGGTCGCACAGGCCACTGGTCCATTCGGGTACACGACGAGCCGGCCCAACCGCTCTTTGTTCGTGCTCGATCTGAGCGGCGTCTCGGCCCCGGTGCCGACGGCTGCCCGGACTGTCGACTCCCGGTTGGTGAGTGGCTACCGCGTGCTGTCTTACGGCGGGGCGAAGCCAATCGTGCGCGTTGAAGTTCGGATGAGCGCCGACGCGGAGCCGAAGGTCGAACGCGCCGGAACCTCCGAATTGACGCTCATCGTGGCCGGCACAAGTTTGCACGCATCACCCACCGCATCCACGGACGATGTTCCTGTCACGGATGCAAAGCCGTCGAACACTTCCGCCCCTGGAATCGAACACGTACGCCTCGAGCAATCAGGCGGCGATACGGAAGTTAACGTTACGGGCAGCGCACCGCTGACGTACCACGTTTCAAGACTCGCACATCCGGATAGAATCGTTCTCGATTTCACCGGAGCCCAGGTAAAGACGTCGGATCGCAACATCGCAAGTAATCTCGAACCGGTTCGAGCGATTCGACTCGCTCAATTTTCTCCCGAAGTCGCGCGCGTCGTGATCGAACTGCGCGCACTCGCGCCATACACCGTAAACGCCAAGGGCAATACCGTTACGGTTGACTTCGTCGGCGGCAGCGCTACCAAGGGCTCCGCAAAGGGAGCGGCAGATGCGAATGCGTCTTCGGTTAACACCACACAGAACGTAGCGCCTGTATCGGCCCCGTCAGTAGCTTTGCCGGCCAGCTTGACTCAAGCGAACGCGGGATTGGCTTCCGAGCCTGACACGAAGAAGGCTGTAGGAGCACCGGGTCCTACCGGCACGGATGCCACCAAGGCGGCGGCTGATGCGCAGCAAGCATCGACTCCTGCCCCTTCCGGGCGGTATTCCGGCGAGCCGATTTCGGTGAACTTGAAGGATGTCGATCTGCGCGATTTCTTCCGCCTGATTCATGAGATCAGCGGCCTAAATATCGTCGTCGACCCCAACGTCAAGGGCAACCTCACCATCGTGCTCGATGATGTGCCGTGGGATCAGGCTCTCGATATCGTCCTGCACAACAACGATCTCGAAAAGCAACTCGACGGCAACGTCCTAAGAATTGCGACTCGGGACACGATTAAGAAGGAAGCTCAGGAAGCGCACGAATTGTCGCAGGCGCAGGCCGAAGCCGCGGACATCATTACTACCACTCGTGTATTGAGTTACGCGAAGTCTGATGAGATTGTCGCTACGTTGAGGAAGTTCTCGTCCTCGCGCGGCGATGTCATCGGCGACGCGCGTTCGAACACCGTAATCATCCGCGACATTCCGAGCGTCCTCCCCGTGATGGACAATCTCATCCGCCAGCTCGACCGCAAGTCTCAGCAAGTGGAAATTGAGGCGCGCGTTGTGGCCGCCAACCGCAACTTCGCGAGCGCGATCGGTACGCAGTGGGCGTTTTCCGCGGGTACCGCCAGCCGCAACAACGTATTCGGCGGCGATCAAGGCGTCGGAACCAGTGAACTCACCCGCGGGCCTGGGCTCCCGACTCCTCCGCTAGTCGTCAGCACGGGTTCCTCGTCGGGATCTCAGATGCCGTTGAGCGTGGGACTTGGCGCAGCCGCGCCGACGAGCGGTATTTCGTACGGATTCACGTCGCGTAACTTTGCCCTCGACCTCATCATCGATGCGGCTGAGACAAAGGGCGTCGGCAAACTGATTTCAAAGCCTCGATTGATCACGCAGAACAACCAGAAGGCCCAGGTTAAACAGGGTACGAAAATCCCTGTCCAGACTATCGTCAATAACACGATCTCGGTCCAGTTCGTGGATGCCGTGCTCCAGCTCGAAGTAACTCCCCAGATTACGGCGGAAGGCACGATCTTCATGGACGTTAAAGTGACGAACGATCAGATCGATCAGGCCATACCGCGCGTCGAAGGTATCCCGGCCATTGACACGCAGGAAGAAGACACTCGCGTGACAATCAGCGACGGTGGCACAGTTGTGATCGGCGGCATCATCGTGTCGAACCAGCAAACGGCCGTTTCCCAGGTTCCTCTGTTCGGAAGCCTGCCGATTATCGGCAATCTCTTCCGCAACACGACGGTTAGCTCGACTTCTCAGGAATTGCTCTTCTTCCTGACGCCCCGGATTCTTCCGAACTAGTTGACGAATAACAATCTTACCGATTACGGACTCCGGAGCCGGCAACAAAGGCTCCGGATTCGTTTTTCTGGGATACACGCTGACGCAATCCTCGTCTCGCATCTCCCGGATATTCGCTATCTATGCGGCTTCTCGGGAAGCAATGCGCTTCTGATTGTCTCGTGCGGCGAATCGACGCTTATCACGGACAGCCGCTACACGATTCAGGCGAGCGAGGAGACGTCTGGCGTCGACTTGCTGATCGCCAGCAAACCTCTTTTCGCCGAAGCTGGAGGACTGCTATCACAATCGCGTGCGCGCAAAGCGGTCTTCTATTCGCCTGGGCGGGTTACTGTCGCCCAGTTTGCCGTGCTACGGAAGGCCGCTGGGACCCGCGTCCGCATGCGGAGGGACCCCGGCCTAATCTCCGGCCTTCGCGGCGTGAAAGACCCAAACGAGATTCAGGCGATGAAGGAGGCAGCCGATCTCGTGAGTGCTGTTTTCGCCGATGTGATACCCCTGAT
Organism: Candidatus Acidiferrales bacterium; assembly: GCA_049279675.1. GTDB lineage: Bacteria > Acidobacteriota > Terriglobia > Acidiferrales > UBA7541 > Palsa-147. The sequence goes on along the minus strand of JBAPOP010000162.1, from coordinate 87,106 downwards.
TCGTCCGGGAGTTCTCGAAAATGAGCTTGCAGCCGAGATTGAATACTGCATGCGGCGCAGGGGCGCTAGCGGAGCGTCCTTTGAAACGATTGTGGCTTCTGGGGCTCGCTCAGCGTTGCCTCACGCCAGGCCCTCCGATAAGCCCATAAGCAAAAACGAGTTGGTCGTCCTCGATCTGGGTGCTATACTCCGCGGCTATTGTAGCGACATGACGCGGACCGTTTTCGTGGGGAGGGCGCCCCGCAGGGTACGCGAATGGTATGGGGCGGTTCTCAACGCTCAGGAAGCGGCTATTCGGGCGCTGAAACCCGGGGTTAGCGCCGGAGACGTCGATTCGGCGGCCCGGCGCGTTCTGCAACGCCATCGGTTGGCGCGGTTTTTCACTCACAGCACCGGGCATGGCTTGGGGATTGAAGTTCACGAGGCCCCCCGCCTGGGACGCGGTGAAACAACCAAGCTGGTGGCCGGCAATGTCGTCACAATTGAGCCCGGCATATACGTGGAAAATGTCGGCGGAATACGCATCGAAGATGACGTATTGGTAGTCGAGGATGACGGAGTTACGGCGGAAAAACGCGCTCAAATTCTCACCAGCGCGCCCAAGGAATTTTTAGAGCTCTGATGGCGGATTCGAAGAAGGCGCGAAAGAATATTTCAGCGGATACTGAGGGCGTCGACCTCCCCGATCTCGAACGTCTGCTCGCTTTCATGAGCAAACACGGCCTCGAGGAATTCGAGTACGAGCGGAGCGGCTTTCGGGTTCGCCTGAAGAAAGCCTCTCACAATGCCGTGCCCATTTTCCGGCCGGGAATATCTCCCGAAATTGTCATAGCTTCGCCAGCTGTGGCCGCTGCACCTCAATCGGTGCCTGCTAAGGAATCGGCCGGAGATGCCGTGCGCGGCGACGATCTGCACGTCGTCAAATCGCCGATTGTTGGGACCTTTTACGCGTCGCCGAACCCTGGCGAAGAGGCATTCGTGCGGGTTGGCGACCGCGTCAAGTCCGGCCAGGTGCTCTGCATTATTGAAGCGATGAAGCTCATGAACGAAATTGAATCCGATGTCGACGGCGAAGTCATGCGCATCTATGTCGAAAATGGCCAGCCCGTCGAGTACGGTGAAGCTTTGTTTGGTATTCATCCGCAGCGCAAGAAATAGGCGTCCGGCCGCTCCGGCGCCCCGAGCCAGATGTTTCAAAAACTCCTGATTGCCAACCGGGGCGAAATCGCCCTTCGCATCATTTCGGCCTGCAAGGAACTCGGCATCCGCACGGTTGCCGTCTACTCCGAGGCCGACCGCAACGCTCTGCATGTCCGGTTCGCGGATGAGGCAGTCTGCATCGGGCCACCGCGCAGCAGCGAAAGCTACCTCAACATTCCTCATGTGATCAGCGCGGCGGAGATTACCAACGTTGACGCGATTCACCCGGGCTATGGGTTTCTTTCTGAGAATGCAAACTTCGCCGAGGTCTGCGAAGCATCCCATATCGCGTTTATCGGTCCGACTTCCGAAAACATTCGCCTGATGGGCGAAAAGGATAAAGCACGGAAGGCCATGGCTGAGGCGGGGCTGCCGGTGATTCCGGGTAGTGATGGAATCGTCGCTGAAGAGGACGAGGCCAAGAAGGTCGCCGCCGCGCTCGGCTATCCGATCATGATCAAGGCGGCCGAAGGCGGCGGAGGCCGCGGCATGCGCGTCGTAACCAGCGCCGCGGAATTGATCCCCCATTTTCAGACGGCCCGCGCGGAATCGCGGCAAGCGTTTGGTTCACCTGACGTTTACTTTGAAAAGCTGATCGAGCGCCCGCGCCATATCGAATTTCAGGTCCTCGGAGATCGCTATGGCGACCTGATCCATCTCGGCGAGCGTGAGTGCTCGATTCAGCGCCGCCACCAGAAAGTGATTGAAGAGTCGCCCTCGCCGATCCTGGACGCGAAGACGCGCTGCGAAATGGGTGAAAGAGTTGTCGCTGCGCTTAAGGCCGTGAAATATTCAAGCGCCGGCACGGTGGAATTTCTGCGCGATGAGACCGGCAAATTATATTTTATCGAAATGAACGCTCGGATTCAGGTCGAGCATCCCGTAACAGAAATGGTTACCGGGATTGACCTCGTCAAGTCCCAAATCCGCGTTGCGGCTGGCGACCATCTCGCCGATGTCGTCGGCAAAGTGGAATTTCGCGGTCACGCGATGGAATGCAGAATTAATGCGGAAGATCCGGGAACCTTCGCGCCTTCGGCCGGACGGATAACTGCGTTTCGAGTGCCTGGCGGCCCGGGAATTCGCGTCGATACAGCCGTATACGCCGATGCCGTCATCCCGCCTTATTACGATTCCCTGATTGCGAAACTGATCGCGCATGGGCATGACCGCAGCGAAGCGATGGCGCGGATGCGGCGCGGCCTCGAGGGATTTGTAATCGAGGGAATAAAATCGAGCATACCTCTGCATTATAAGATTCTTTCCGATCCGGATTTCATCGCGGGAAAATTTGATACGCATTTTTTGGATAAGACGGCCACGTTTGCTGCGAAATAATTGCGGAGCACATGTTTCCGAGTCTTTACGCGATTCTCGATGTAGAAGTGGCGGGCGACCGACTCTTCTCCATCGCGGAAGCGCTTGCTTCGAGCGGCGTCGAAATTATTCAATATCGCAACAAGAGAGATTCCTCTCGTATTGTGCACGGGGACTGCGCTCGCCTGATTGATCTGTCCCGCGGGCGTGCGAGGTTCATCGTCAATGACCGCGCTGATATTGCCGCGTTGTGCGGCACGGACGGCGTGCATATCGGGCAGGAGGACATCGCAGTTGAAGATGCTCGCGCGATTTGCGGCGATGGACGCTGGGTTGGGGTTTCAACGCACAACCTCGCGCAATTCGAGGAGGCGATAAAGACTTCTGCCGACTATGTCGCGGTGGGCCCGATTTATCCGACGGCTTCAAAAAGCAATCCCGATTCCGTCGTGGGCGTGGACTTCGTGCGTCGAGTTCGCAAGCTGACGCCGAAGCCAATCATCGCAATCGGCGGCATCACGTTGGAAAACGCCGAGGGAGTTTATCGAGCGGGCGCGGATTCCGTCGCCGTGATCCGCGATTTGATATCGGCACCCGATCCCGCTCGCCGCGCGGAACAATTCTTGAGTCTTGCTAAGCAAGTCCGCTACTCACAGAGCTAGATAATGGCGGGCTGGCGGGCGCGGTAGATACTTTCCGCTCTTAACCTGATCACGGCAGTCTTTGTCGAAATTCAGGTGTTGAGGTATAAACCGCAGTACACTTGGCCCAGTTTAGTCGGCGTGCTACGGAGTGTCAGCGCACGAGAAATAGTAAGCGCGTCAATGCTTGAGGTAGACGAGCGCGTGACTGGCGGATAGAAGCGCCCGTCAAGAAGAGTTTGTGGAGGCACTCGATGGCAGGTTCGATCTTTGCCACCAAACCGATAAACACGATCATGAGCGAGGCGTCGGAGACAGGCGAGCATTCTCTCAAGCGCGCGCTCGGTCCCGTGAATTTGGTGTCACTCGGAATCGGCGCAATTATCGGAGCCGGCATTTTCGTCCTGACCGGAGCTGCGGCCGCAAAGTACGCCGGCCCGGCAATCGTGCTCTCTTTCATCCTCGCGGGTTCGGCCTGCGCGTTCGCGGGACTCTGTTACGCGGAATTTGCTTCGCTGATTCCGATCGCTGGTTCCGCTTACACGTATGGTTACGCCACACTGGGCGAGATCGTCGCATGGATCATCGGTTGGGATCTGATTCTCGAGTATGCGTTTGGCGCGGCGACGGTCGCTTCCGGCTGGAGTGGCTACATGCTCAGCTTTCTCCAGGATTTTGGCATACGTATCCCTCCGCAGTTCACGAGCGCATATGGTGAGCCGCTCGTTCAGTACAACGGCCACTGGGAGCACTTATCGAGAATCAAGGATACGCTGGCATCGAGCGGCATAAGTCCCGACTCTTTGCCCCACATGACCGCGTATTTCGATCTCGTGGCGTTTCTGGCGATTATCGCGGTGACCGTGGTTCTCATCATCGGCATCAAGGAATCCGCAAACCTGAATTCCGCGATCGTGATGATCAAGGTTTCCATCGTGCTGATTTTTATCGGCGTGACGGGACTTTATTTCTTCAAGAATCCCAGCCACTTTACGGCGAACTGGCATCCGTTTATTCCGCCAAACACGGGAACATTCGGACAATTCGGTTGGTCGGGAATCGCGCGTGGTGCGGCTGTGATTTTCTTCGCGTACATCGGATTCGACGCCGTTTCGACCGCAGCGCAAGAAGCAATCAATCCGAAGAAAGACATGCCCATCGGCATTCTCGGCTCGCTCGTGATTTGCACGATCCTGTACATCGTGGTTTCGGGGCTGCTGACCGGCGTGGTTTCTTATACCGCGTTGAATGTGTCGGACCCGGTCGCTGTCGGCATCGATGCCGTGCCCGGCGTGAGGTGGGGAAGCTTCCTTGTAAAACTCGGAGCGATATTCGGGCTCGGCACGGTCATGCTCGTGATGCTCCTTGGGCAATCGCGTGTCTTTTATTCGATGTCGAACGACGGACTGCTCCCGCCGTGGGCCAGCAAGATTCATCCTCGATTCCGTACGCCTTATCTGTCGAGCATAGTGGTTGGAATTTGCGTGGCCGTGTTCGCCGCGATGATTCCGATCGCCGTCCTCGGGGAGTTGGTGAGCATCGGAACGCTGCTTGCCTTCGTGATCGTATGCGCGGGAATCTGGATTCTCCGAGTGCGCCGTCCGGAGATGACGCGGCCGTTTACATGTCCGTGGGTGCCTGTCGTTCCCATCATGGGCATCCTGATTTCAGGTGCTCTTATGGTCGCCCTGCCGCTTGCAACTTGGCTGCGCCTCTTGATCTGGCTCGCGATTGGAATGTTCGTATATTTCTTCTACGGTCGCAGCCACAGCCGCGTGCAGAAATCCCTTAATCGATAGAATCTGTGCTCCTGCCCGAGCGGGGTGGTTGAGCGTGCAGTTTGAGTGAAGCTGTTGAGCGCAGGCGCCTGTCTGCGTCACAATGACTGTTCATGTCCCCGTTCTCGATGCTTCGTATTCGAGCGTTCTGGCGGCGGTTGTCGCCCTTTGATGTCGCCGCCGTCGTAGTTGCGATTGCGTATGTTCTATCCCAGGCCGCCGGTTCGATCGGTATCACAATTCCGTTCTCCGGTTTTCTCGGATTCCTTTTCATTCTCGCGATCGTCTACGCGCTATTCCGCCTGACGCCCTGGGTCCGCACGAAGCTGCTCTGGAGCCTTCGAAATCGGCTGATCGTAGCCTACCTATTCATCGCGGTCGTGCCCGTCGTGCTGTTGCTGACGATGGCGTCGCTCGGGTTGTATCTGATCTACATGCAGTTCGGCGCGCACATTTTGCGCGACGATGTTCAAGAGAGAATCGCGGCGTTGCAGGGAGCCTCGCGGGCAATCAAGTCGGCGGTTGTGCAAGAGGCATCGCGCGGGAAGACGAGCGATCCGTTCACACTCCTGATCCGGCCCGATGTGGTCGCCGTCATCGCTGGAGAGTCGGGAGAGCTCCCCGGTTTGCGCGTGGAAGCAGAACGCACCAACCATCTTCTTGAAAAATGGGGAGAGGGCAATCGGCGCCGATTCGCAGGAATGGTGGAAATCAACGACGAGCTCTGGCTGCGATGCACGACGCTGGTTGATTTGCCGAAGATGTCATTTCCACTCTCGTTTTCCGTTCCGGTCACCTCCGAGATGCTCGATGATTTGAATTCCGAGCTTGGCCCGATCAACTTGACGATTCTCCGGCCAGCGAATGGGCCGCAATCCCAAGGCCTCCGCATGTCAATCGACAACCGCGATTTCGTCCCCGCGAGAGAATTGACGAGCCGGCGGCGAAAGGTCGGAGCGCGCGCAAATTGGTTCGACTCCGTCGTGACTGGCGGTTTCACTTGGCAAGCGATTCTTCTCGACCCGCAGGAGGGAGATCGAGGAACGATCCCTGTGCTCGCCGCTTTCTCAGCTCGTCCGTCGCGATTGAATCAGCGGTTATTCGCGTCGCTCGGCGATTTCGGTCCGCTTCTGACGCTAATCCTCGTCGTTACAGCCGTGATCTTCCTCGTGCTGGAAGCCGGCGCGCTGATTACAGGTGTCGTCTTGACGCGGCGCATCACCAGCGCGGTCGCCGACCTCTACGAATCCACTCGATATATCCGGCGCGGAGATTTCACGCATCGCGTCCGGGTGCAACGGCGCGACCAACTCGGCGCTCTCGGCGAGTCGTTTAACGAAATGACTAGCTCCATCAGTGAATTGATTGAAGAACAGAGGAAGCGCCAGCGACTCGAGAATGAAATCTCAATCGCCCGCGAAGTGCAGGAGCAACTCTTCCCGCAGTCGATTCCGCAGGTGCAAGGCGTCGAGCTAGCCGCAATCTGCAGGGCGGCCCGAGTTGTCAGCGGCGACTACTACGATTTTATTCGCTTGAGTCCCTGCAGGATCGGCATCGCTGTCGCCGACATCAGCGGAAAAGGAATCTCTGCAGCTTTGCTCATGGCGAGCCTTCAGGCCGCTCTTCGCAGCCAAGCGGTTCTTGATGCGAATGGCAGCACGGCCCAGCTCGTGAGCCGCTTGAATCATCATTTGTTCCACAACACTTCCGACGACCGGTATGCCACATTTTTCTATGCCGTCTTTGATTCGAGTACGCGAAAACTCGAATACACGAACGCCGGTCACTGCGCACCGGTCTTTGTGGCCGATGGAAAAGTAACCAAGCTCGACGCTGGCGGAACGGTCGTGGGACTTTTCGACGAAGCTGAATACGAGTCAGTTACAATCGAGGCGCCGCCGGATAGCCTTCTGGTTGCGTTTAGTGACGGATTGTTCGAACCGGAGAATGTTTACGGCGAAGAATTCGGGACGCCGCGCCTCACCGATGAAATCCTTCGGCATCGCGACGCAGCGCCACAAAGAATGGCTGAGAGTCTGATTGATTCTGCAGAACAATGGGCTGGAACGCCCGAGCAGGCGGACGATATGACCGTGGTTGTTGCGCGCTTATGCGTGAGCGGCGGTCCGCGAACAAGCTAGGGCTGGTGCTAGGAATCACTTATACTGGCGGAAATTGTTGAGGAGGCAGCGTGGCGCTTCGGCAACGATGTGCGCTCATTACAGGGGGCACCCGGGGAATCGGCAAGGGCATCGCGCTCAGTTTGGCGCGAGAGGGCGTTCGTGTTGCCATTTCTTATCGCACGAATAAGAGCGCAGCGCAAAATACTTTGCGTCAGATTCAGTCGCTCGGTGCGGAATGCTTCGCCGTCGAGGCCGACGCCACCGACTCCGACAAAGTGCAATTTCTCGCCGATACGGCTGCGGAACGGTTTGGGCGCCTCGACATTCTAGTGAACAACGTTGGCACGTTCTATTGGAAGCCCGTCGTCGAGACCACGCACGAAGAATGGCAGCGCGTCGTCGCGTCCAATCTATTCAGCACGTACTACATGAGCAAGGCCGTCCTGCCGGTGATGCGCCGACAGCACTGGGGACGCATTATCAATATGGGAGCCGTCGGAGCAGAACGCGCGTTCGGTCAGGCCACAATTTCCGCGTATGCGGCAGCGAAGGCAGCCGTGGTCTCATTCACGCGGTCGCTCGCGATCGAAGAAGCCAAGCACGGCATTACTGTGAACGTCATCAATCCCTCGAATGTCGATGAAAAAGATTTGACGCTCGACGAGGCTCGGAAAATTCGCGACACGCGCTCACCGATTGGCCGGCCGCCCTCAGCGGAAGACGTGGCGGCTGCAGTCAAATTCTTCGCCAGCGACGAGGCCGATTTCATTACCGGCCAGGTTCTCAACGTGAGCGGCGGTTGGATGCTGTAATGCGCGCGCGGCGCGAAAATTCCTGCCTGCGTTATAGCGATCCAATCCAATTGGTGTAAACCCGTGAAAGTCCTCACAGCCGCGCAAATGCGAGAAGTTGACCGCCTCTCGGCCGAGCGGTACAGCATTTCAGGTTTGCAGCTCATGGAAAATGCGGCCGCGGGTGTCGTCGATTATCTCGAAAAGAATTCTGCGAATTTGGATCACCTGGCAATCGTAGTGGTGTGCGGGAAGGGAAATAACGGCGGTGACGGATTCGCGATCGCGCGGCTTTTGCGGGCGCGCGGTGGACGTCCCGTTGCGATCCTGTGCGCCGGGCCCGAAGAAGTGCGTGGCGACGCGGGTGTCAATCTCGACCGCTATCGGCGTGCGGGTGGCGAGATCGCTTTCGCGCGCGCTCCGGGCGATTGGCCGGACGCAAAAAAGATTCTGTTGCGAGCGGACATCGTGCTCGATGCGCTCTTTGGGACAGGATTGCGCGGGTCCGTCGAAGGTTGGCTGGGCGGCGTGATTGACGATATCAATTCACGCCGCGATGTGGCGCGGATCGTAGCCGTCGATATTCCATCGGGGCTGTCCGCCGATGTCGGCGAGGTGGCTGGGCCTGCGGTGGATGCACACGTCACTATCACATTCACTGCGCCCAAGATCGGGCAACTTCTCCATCCTGCGTCGCAAAAGGTTGGCAGGCTCGTTGTCGTTCCTATCGGTTCGCCTCGTGCGCTGGTGGAAGAATGCTCGGATTCAAAAGTTCGATGGCTCGAGCCCGGAGAAATATCGGAAATCGATTTGAATCGCCGCGCCGACGTGAATAAAGGCGATTTCGGTCATGCGCTCGTGGTGGCGGGGTCAGTGGGCAAGACAGGTGCCGCGGTGATGGCCGGGTGGGCAGCGCTGCGCTCCGGGGCTGGATTGGTAACGGTCGCGACGCCCGAGCCGTGCCTTCCCATCGTATCTGGCCAGGTGCCAGAGATGATGACCGAGCCGCTCGCCGCGACAGACTTCGGTTCAATCAGCGCGAGTTCACTCGAAAACAACCGATTTGCGGGCTTACTTCGTGGTAAGGCGATAGCGGCTATCGGCCCCGGATTGTCCACTGGCGCTGACACTCAGCAATTTATACGCGCGGTGGTTCGCGAAAATCCGATTCCGACTGTGCTCGACGCGGATGGACTTAACGCTTTGGCGGGTCACAGGGCGGAGCTTGCCGCGCATAAATGCGAGTCGCTGGTGATTACCCCTCATCCTGGCGAAATGGCGAGGCTCATCGCAAGTTCGGTGGCAGATGTTCAGCGATGCAGGATCGACGTCGCAAAAGCGGCTGCCACCGAGTTTAAAGCCACGGTCGTTCTGAAAGGGCATGAAACAGTAATTGCCTCGCCAGAAGGCGATGTCTGGGTGAATTCCACCGGCAATCCGGGGATGGCCAAGGGCGGGACGGGTGATGTTCTGACCGGCATGCTTGCGGGCATTCTGGCGCAGCATGGCCGGCAAAATCGGACTTCCGCTGTTTGCCTCGCAGTCTATTTGCATGGCCTCGCCGGAGATTTGGCGGCGCGGGAAATCGGCGAAATTCCCTTGATGGCGACGGACTTGATTCGCGCGATCCCGCGGGCCTATTCGCACATCCTCGCTGAGTTGGCTCATGCACGCGCGTGATTGCGTGACGCACTCCGCCGACGACACGATTCGCACCGGAAGGGAATTGGGTGCGCGGCTGAAGCCGCCGGTGCTGATACTGCTTCGCGGCGAACTGGGCGCGGGAAAGACGACGCTGACGAAAGGGATAGTTTCCGGCCTCGGTGCCGCTCGCGAGGAAGATGTCACTAGCCCGACATTCACTCTCGTTCACAATTACCACAACAGCGTGCGCGTCTATCACATCGATCTCTACCGGATCGCGGATTTCCGAGATTTTGAGACGCTCGGCGTGGAAGACCTGTTTGCAACGCCCGCGATCGTAATCGTGGAATGGCCGGAGAGAATGACGTTGCGCAGCGAATGGCCCGTCGTGCAGATTGACCTCGAGCACGTGGACGAAGATAGCCGGCGAATTCGTATTTCTGATCCGGACAATGTGCTCGGCAGCGTCTGATTGAGCGCTTATCGCCTTGCACGCCGCGTTGCGCCCGTCAGCGAATCCATCGGGCGATCTCCCGCACCAAATCCGCCACCAGCGGCCATAGAAAGACCATTAGCAAGAAAACGGCCGCGGCCATTCGGACGAGTGGCATCATTGGCCGTGGCGTAGCCTGCGGATCGTGTCGCTCGCAGAAGACACCGAAGCGCGCAGGCCGGGTGCAGCGCTCGCCGCTGTGTGCGATATGAAGGCACGTTCCCGATGAACTCGACGTTCGGATTTCGCCATTAACCGTCTCGCCCACCGCGGTTGCGCCTCCGTCTCATTCTGCTACAGTGAAATTTTAGTTGCCAGAAGCTCTCAAAATGCCTGACGTTCCGATCGCGCCTTCACCTACGCAACCGGCTCGGATGAAGCTCGAGCCGTACTCGGCCGAAATACGCCTGCAATCGCTCAACATTGGGATCGATAACATCCATTTCGATGTGTTTCTGAGCCCGGCATTCGCCGACTTCGCGCGCCGCTATCTTCTTGACCTCATTCGCCAGACCGCAAATCTGAATATCTTTTGGGATCACGGCCGAAAGTCCGCCACGCCTGAGACGGCCACATTCAAAAAGCAGCTTTCCGAGTTACTTCAGATTTCGCTCACACGCGCCAAGTTCTCGCAGAACATTGAAGTGGACCTGCTGTATCGAATCGCGCTCTTGAAATACCTTCTCGGAGAAATTACGAGTCAGCTTTCGAGCCTGATCGTCGAGTGCAAAGAATGGATCCATTCGCGCGGTGTGCACTTCGAACACGGCGAACAGGCGCACGTCATGCGCGCCCGCATCGCGGAACTCCAGGCCGATCGAAGAAACATCTACCGTCAAGTGGGCCAAACGCTGTTTCAGATTATTCGCGATCTTGATGACACGACGCTTGCAAAGGCCCGCCGTGCGCTCTTCGGCGACGATTATGGCGTGATGTACGATCTACTGAAGAACCGCCTGCTTTTCGTCGAGGACGGCAGCGACGAGACGATATTTCTGGAACATTACGTTCTGCTCGGCAATTTCAGCCGCGACCCGGACCGTTTCGAAGTTTTCGACGAGCTTCTCCTCGGATTGGTGCGTGAATTCGTTTTGGTTGACGACAACGCCGAAGAGCTGAGCCAGACGCAGCAATCCTACGAGCAATTAATGGAACAAGCCCGTTCGTTGCGCGCCGAACTCTTTCGACTGGAAGAGCAGCAGGAGGAGCTTCGGCGGAAAATTGACGGCGGCGGAGATTCGTTTCATTGGCCCTGGAAGCGCCGCGAGGCTTCGTCCGAGAAACATACCGAAGCCGACGAATTGAAACTGCGCATTGACGCGCTCGAGCTAAGCCTTCAAGAAGTCGCTCCTTCCATTGAGTCCTCGAAACAGAAAATGGAGTTCCTGACGGACGAATACCGCAGCCGCATTGGAAACTACCTGAACGATCCCGAAAATATCCGCCGCCTGTTTGATTCGCGAACTGCAAACGGGGAAGACGATTCTGCGCCCGAGATTCGCGACCGGCTGCTCAATGAGTTTGTCCATCGGCTTGAGGAACGCGATCTGCTTGTTCACGTTTTGGCAGGATATGAAGCGCGCAGCCTGTATCGAGATTATTGCCCGCCTGTCCATTTGCAACAGCTCAAGAAAGCGCTTGTCATTAATGAGGAACAAAAGCGCGTCGAACAGATTCTCGAGCAATATCCGGCGCGAAAGTTCTCGATCAAACGCCTTCAGGATTCAGCACGAATGATCCGGCGCATCTCAGCCGAGGAGACGCGATCGACGGCCCTGCGCTTTGCCGAAGACTTGGCGCGTCTGCGCCGCGATCGCCGGAACTATCAGCACATTAGCGGATGGATTGAACGCGTGAATCTCGTTCGCTCGGAGCATTCGCGGGAGCTCTCACGCATCAACAACAGCCTGTACGAGCTGGTGCTCCCGGCCGAAGTCCGCAAGGAAGCTGACGCCGTCGTTTCTCACGCTGTGATCAAAGCCGACGTTCGCGGCTCAACAGGCATCACCAAGGATTTGCTCGCGCGCGGCCTTAATCCTGCTTCGCATTTCAGCATGAACCTGCACGAGCCGGTGAAGCGGCTTCTCAGCCGTCACGGCGCTGCGAAAGTATTCATAGAAGGCGATGCGATTATTCTTGCCATATACGAGACTGAGTCCACGCGCGCGACACAGCATGCAGTCGCAAAAGCGTGCGTTCTCGCGCGAGAAATTCTCGCGGCGACTGCGGCATACAACATCCGCGCGGAATCAAGCGATCTGCCGCGCCTAGAGCTGGGCCTTGGCGTCGCCTTCCAGAATTCGGCGCCGTCTCTTTGGATGGACGGCGACTCGCGCATCATGATTTCGAAGGCGCTGAATTTGTCGGATCGCCTTTCGAGCTGCTCGAAAATGGCCAGGCGGCTTTTCGCGCATAATCCGTCGCCATTCAATGTTTTTCTCGTCCAGACGCTGATGGAGGACGCGGTGGAGGACGAAGGCGAAGAGCTGCTCGTTCGCTACAATTTGAACGGAATCGAACTGAATGAAGAGGGCTTTCAAAAGCTTTCGCGCGAGATCTCTCTGGCGCCGATGGCGGGAACCTTTACGCTCCCGTGGGGCAAGGAACGTGTTCAGCTTTATTTTGGAGAGTTGCCGATCGCCAGCGCGCTCGAGCCAATCGTGGTACGCAAGGGCGCCGTGCGGCAGTTACTCCCGGGCGGCAAGATCGGCTTGCCCGGTTCGCGTCCCTACTACGAAGTGTGTACGCATCCGCGCCTGCTTGAAATCGCGCGCAAACGCATCACCGAAGGCCCGCCTAAGAGTTGAACGCTTCCCGCGCCGAACCTATACTCACTTCGGAGGCGCAAGGGGTCCGGTGATCCTCCCGGCCTTCAAAGCCGGCGATCCGGCCCTTCGCGGGTCGGGTGGTGGGTTCGACTCCCACACGCTTCCGCCAAAGTTCCACCATTCTGGAGAGATGAACGGCATGCACTACCTGTACGCGTTACTCTGCATTTTCGTCGGCGGGGGAATAACGTGGATGGGCCATAGGCTGAAAGCCCCGTATGAACGTGCGCCCGGCGCGACCGGATTTGCGGGGCCGATCATCAGCCGGCACCTGCTGATTGGCGGTGCCGGAGACCTGTTGGTTACCGTCGGTCTCGTCATGGCCGTGGTGTTTTCGTTGACATTTATTCTGGCATGAATGAACTGGCGCGCTGTCGCGGGACTCTTCTGTCGCGAGATCCACGCTGATGAAGTGCCCCGCGCGAATCGTGGTAGCATCCGAGCTGAGGTGAACCGTGCGCTACGCTTTCCTTCTACTTGCCGCTTTTCTTGCGGTCATCTGGGTAATCGCGTTTCTCACGTTTCACGTCGTAGGCGCGTTCATACACATCCTGCTAATCCTGGCTATTATCTTATTCATTGTTCATCTCTTCCGCGCGCGCGGCGCCAACTGAAACTTTGTTTGAGGCTCCTGTCGCATTCGGTTAACTAGATTGTCGCGTCCGGTTCGGCGTTCTGGCCCTCGCTTGCCGACGCGTCGCAATGAAAGTGCCCTTCGTAGCCGTTTTCTCGTACCTGACTTCCCTCTGCAGTTCTTAGCTCCGACGCGTGACTCTTAGCAATCGAGCCTGGGGGAATTCCGGGTTTGCGAGCTCTCTATTGTCCCCTTGCACTTCGACAAGAGATATTGTATTTTCCCCTGTAGAAGTAGAAGGGGAGCACATGCCAGAGCAGCGCATCGATCTTCCGCAAGGCACTTTGGACTTGCTGATTCTCAGGACACTCGCGCTCGGGCCCGAGCATGGCTGGGCGATCTCCGAGCGCATCCATCAGGGCTCGGACAAGGTTCTGCAAGTGCAACAGGGCTCGCTGTATCCGGCGCTGCATCGCCTCGAGCGCCGCGGCTGGATCAAGGCGAAATGGGGAGCCTCGGAGAACAATCGTCGTGCGAAATTTTACGAGTTGACGAAGAGCGGGCGGAAACAGCTCGAAGCGGAAGAGAGCGAATGGAAGAAGCTGGCGGCCGCGGTCGCCCAGGTGCTGGAGACGGCTTAATGAGTTTCCAATCCTCGATGATTCAGGGAGCGCGAGATGCTGAATGATCTTTTAATCAGAGTGCGCGCTCTATTTCGGCGCGATGCTGTCGAGATCGAGCTAGATGACGAGCTTCGCTTTCATTTCGAGCAGCAGATCGATAAGTTCGCCAAGTCCGGCCACTCGCCCGCGGAATCGCGCCGACGTGCGCGCCTCATAATCGGCGGTTCCGACCAAATCAAAGAGGAATGCCGAGAAGCGCGCGGAACGCGCCTGTTCGATTCATTCGCGCAAGATGTTCGGTATGCTCTCCGCACCCTTCGCAAGTCTCCCGGTTTCACAATAGTTGCAGTGCTCACACTCGCGCTTGGCATTGGCGCAAATACGGCCATATTCAGCGTGGTGCAAGGCGTTCTCCTGGCTCGATTGCCCTTCAGCGAGCCGGACTCCCTGGTCCTGGTGTGGCAAAACAATCTGACACTGAAGCACATGATCTCCGACTCATACCCCGACTTTCTCGATTGGCAACGCAACGCTCGTTCATTCCGTCAATTGGCGGCGTTCGATTGGCAGGAGCGTGATCTGACGAGCCCCGGAACACCTGAACATCTGAGCGGGAAGTTGATTTCCTCGGGCTTCTTCGCGACCTTGGGAGTGGAACCAACTCTCGGCCGTGAGTTTTCGCCGCGAGAAGACAAGCATGATGGAGCGCCAGTCGTCATCATCAGCAATCGTCTCTGGAGAAATCGATTCGCCGGTAGCACCGGGGCCTTGGGCAAGTCTGTAACTCTGGACGGAATCGACTACACGATTGTCGGGGTGCTCCCAGCCGCGTTTCGCCTCTTTGGAGACGAAGCGGACGTTTACACGCCGCTCGGACAGGGCGATCCACTAATTTACCCCGACCGCACAATTCATCCAGTCATCTGTATCGCCCGCCTAAGACCAGGTGTGACACTGGCCCAGTCTGATGCGGAGATGGGTGCGGTGCAGGACCGCCTGGATCAGCTCTATCCCGCCGCAGATCGAGGCTTGGGAGCGAACGTGACGCCCCTCAAGCAGGAATTCGTTGGGAACGTGCGTGGAACGCTCTTACTACTGTTTGGAGCCGTGGGAATAGTGCTGCTGATCGCCTGCGCAAACGTCGCGAACTTGTTGCTTGCTCGCTCCGCGGCGCGCACTCGGGAGTTTGCCATCCGCTCTGCGCTTGGCGCGATCAGACGCCGCATCGTGTCTCAGTTGCTTACCGAAAGCGTGCTGCTGTCGTTTCTCGGCGGCGGACTTGGCTTGGTGGTTGCAAAATTGGCGCTTAATTCGATACTCGCGGCGGTGCCGGGAAGTCTGCCGCGCAGCGAGAATATCGGTATAAATGTTTACGTGCTTTTATTCGTGTTCAGCGTTTCGATTACGGTGGGAATCCTGTTTGGTCTTACGCCCGCATTGAAAAGCTCGAAGACCGATTTACAAACAGCGCTGAAGGAAGGAGTTCCCAGTTCTACGGCCGCTCATCATCGAGCACAAGGCAGCCTTGTGGTTATCCAGGTCGCCTTGACGCTGGTGATACTGGTCGGTGCTGGCTTGTTGCTTCGCACAATTCGCACCTTGTGGGACGTCAATCCTGGCTTCGACACGCAAAATCTCGTCACCTTCAGGGTAGGACTTTCGCCTTCGGCGGCCAAAACTCCTTCTGGCATGCGTAGCGCCTACCAGCAGTTGATCGAGCGCATTCGCAATATTCCCAGCGTAAATGCAGCGGACCTGACGGTTCTTGTTCCGCTGGCTCAGGGACAGAACATCGGTCCATTCTGGGTTGGCTCGCAAGCGCCGATTTCAAGTGCGCAGGCGCCGCGGGCACTCTTTTATTGGACCGGCCCGGATTACCTCCGCACAATGAAAATAACGCTCCTTCGAGGCCGCTATTTCACCCCAGAAGACACCGTCAAATCCGAGCCGGTCGTCGTCATTGATTCCGTCCTGGCGCGATCTTATTTCTCGGACCGGGATCCCGTGGGGCAGGCCATGACGATTCCGCATTGGGGGCCTGTCCGCGTCATCGGCGTCGTAGATCACGTCAGGCACTGGGGGTTGGGCGCCCGCGATACCTACACGGAAAATCAGATCTACGCCTCTCTCTACCAACTTTCAGACGATTGGGCCCCGGTGTTCTATCGCAGAGTCACTGTCGTTGTTCGCGCGCCGCTCGATTCCGCAACGGTGATTCCTGCGATCAAGGCCGCGGTCTATGCAGCGGGCAGAGACCAGCCGGTTTATCGAATCCAAACCATGCGGAAAATCGCCGCAGACTCGATGTCGTCCCAGCGCTTCCCTATGATCCTATTGGCCGCGTTCGCCGGGCTGGCCCTGCTCCTCGCGTCCGTCGGAATATACGGCGTGATTTCCTATTCCGTGTCACAGCGTGTCCACGAAATCGGGATTCGCATGGCGCTCGGCGCGGAAAGGCGGGCCATTTTCAGTATGGTGATCGGGCAGGGACTGCGGCTAGTCCTCATCGGACTTGCGATTGGAGCAGCGTCTGCGCTCATCCTGACGCGGCTGCTGACGAGCTTCTCGCATCTGCTCTATGGAGTTGGCGGAAGTGATCCGATTACGTTCGCTAGCGTCTCCGTCTTGTTGATCGGCGTGGCCGCCTGGGCGTGCTATGTGCCAGCGCGCC
This sequence comes from Candidatus Acidiferrales bacterium, assembly GCA_049279675.1. Classification (GTDB taxonomy): domain Bacteria; phylum Acidobacteriota; class Terriglobia; order Acidiferrales; family UBA7541; genus Palsa-147. Next base: position 70,423 of record JBAPOP010000162.1, on the reverse strand, counting down.
GGGCGACGAAGGTCGATCCCATGGTCGCTCTTCGATACGAGTAGGCATTTTAGCGAGCAAAAGCGACGCCCCCGCCCTCGGTCCGAAACCTTTTGTGCCTCCCAAGCGTAAACTAAGTGGCATGGATGACGTGCGCAAGAACCGCGTAGTGTCTCTGCGCGAGCCGATTGGCGTCGCGCTCGAAACGTTGCGCGCTCACAAGCTGCGGTCGTTTCTGATGCTTCTGGGAATCATCCTATCGGTCTCCACGCTAATCATCGTCATCGCGCTGATTTCCGGCGTGAATCGCTACATCGCGGAGCGCGTCGCGAACCTCGGCTCCAACGTCTTCGTAGTGGCACGCTTCCCGATCATCACCGAGGTGGATGAGTACGTCAAAGCCACCCGCCGCAACAAGCTGATCACTCTCGACGACTACCAGGCACTTCGCGACAACTTGAAGCTGCCGCTGCGTCAAGGCGTCGAAGTGGACGCAAGCGGGAAGGTCCGCGCCAATGGCCAGGGCATCGATGACACCGAAATCCGCGGCGTCTCCGCGGACATGGCCGATATTGACGTCGAAGAGCCGGCATCCGGCCGTTACATTTCCGAGGCAGACGATCTTCATCGCGCGATGGTCACGATGATCGGTTCCGATCTTGCCACAAAGTTATTCGCCGGCTTTGATCCCATCGGCCGCGAAATCGAAATTGACGGCCGCCCGTTCGAAGTAGTTGGCGTCGCCAAGCCCATCGGCAGCGTGCTCGGCCAGTCGCAGGATAATTTCGCCTACATTCCCGTCCAGACTTACGTGAAGATTTATGGCGCTCGAGACGGCGTCTACATCAATATTCAGGCTCGCGGGCCGGAATGGATGGCCCGCACGCAGGACGAAGCCCGAGTCCTGATGCGCGCCCGCCGCCACTTGAAACCGGACGAAACCGACAACTTCGGAATTCTGGATTCGGCCACGCTCATGGATCTGTGGAAGCAACTCACCGGCGTGATCGCCATCGCAATGGTCGGAATCGTCTCGGTATTTCTGGTAATCGGAGGCGTAGTGATCATGAACGTCATGCTCGCCACGGTCACGGAACGCACCCGCGAAATCGGCATCCGCAAATCCCTCGGCGCGCGGCGTAGCGACATTCTGTTGCAATTCCTCATCGAGGCGACCGTAATGGCGGCATCCGGCGGCTTCATCGGCGTGGCTGTCGCTTACGCAATTACGCTCCTCGTCAAGGCCACGACGTCCGTGCCGATGTCCGTGCCCCTGACGGCGGTTATCATGGCCGAATTGATTTCGGCCGCGGTTGGCGTTTTCTTCGGCGTCTATCCGGCTCAGAAAGCGGCGCGTCTCGAACCCATCGAGGCGCTGCGGGTGGAGCTCTAGCCGTGGCGAAAACGTCTGTTTGGCTTCAACTCGATGAAAACGCAAGGATGGCGGTCAGCACGCTGCGCGAGAATAAAATGCGCTCGTTTCTCACCGTTCTCGGCGTAGTCATCGGCATCACCGCGTTGCTCGCGGTCGTTTCGATTCTGCTTGGCGTGTATCAGGACGTGAACGCGGTCCTCCTGGATTACGGCCCCGACACGCTTTTCGTTTTCCGCTTCGATCCAGGCATACACACGGGTCGCCTGACGACCGAGGAGCGCGCACGGAAACCGCTGACGTTGGAAGAAGGAGAAGCAATCAAGGAATTCTGTCCGGCGGTGAGTCAGGTGACAGTCAGCGTGATTCCCCGAGTCACTGACGTGGGGCCTCGTCCTCCTGTCACAGTCAAATACATGAGTAAGGAAGTGAATGGAGCGGATTTTTCGGGAACGCTCCCTGAAACAGAGGAAGTCTTCAACTCCGTTCCCTCGAGCGGGCGTTTCTTCACGGAAGCGGAAAACATCCATCGCTCCGATGTCGCGTTGATCGGCTCCGAAATTGCCAAATCGCTTTTCCCGGACACGGACCCGATCGGCAAGCCCGTCGAAGTCGGCAATGCCACTTACACGGTGATTGGGGTTCTCGAGCCGCGGAAAGGGCAGCTCCTCAAAAGGCCGTCCGCCGATAAGCAAGTGCTCGTACCCTACCGGACGTATCAAAAGCACAATCCCGAAGACGATGAAAACCTAATCGGGGCGGTCGCGTATCCCGGCAGAATGCCGGAAGCCGAGGACGAAATTCGCGGTGTGCTGCGTCGCATGCGCAACGTGCCTTACGACAAGCCGGATAATTTCGGCATCTCGAGCGCCCAACAGATCGCCGATCAATTCCGCCAGATCACGGCTTCGGTCGCGTTGCTCGTTTCTGTGATCAGTTCGATTGGATTGCTTGTCGGCGGCGTCGGCGTGATGAACATCATGCTGATGTCCGTCACCCAACGGACTCGCGAGATCGGCGTGCGCAAAGCAATCGGCGCGCGCCGCCGCGACGTCATCTCTCAATTTCTGATCGAGGCGATTGTGCTGACAGGCTCGGGCGGAGTCATCGGCGTCTTGCTTGGCCTTGGCATCAGCCTCTTGATCAACCTTGCCGCTCCAAAGCTGCCTTCCTACGTGCCGCTCTGGGCGATCGTCATGGCGGTTGGCGTTTCCATGAGCGTAGGCCTATTTTTCGGAATGTACCCGGCGGTCAAAGCCGCCCGCCTCGACCCCGTCGAAGCCCTGCGATACGAATAGCGCGCGGGGCACCTGCGGCACCTGTAGCGCCGCACCGACTTTCGTGCCGCAATTGTAGGCAATGATAATCCTACTGCGTCATCGCGGACCGACCTCGCTCCGGCGCGACCATTCGCCATAACTCCGCAATCGCGATCGCCGTCAGCAACATAACGACGGGATCAATCGGATGCCGGTAACGCAGCAGCGCTTGCGCAAGATATTCCGCAAACGGATACACAATCGGAAACACACTGACGGGAAACGCATACACACTTTTCCGTCGCCACAGCACGACAATCCCCGTAAGGGCGCCAATTCCAGCGAGCAGGTTGCTCGCGAATAATCCGCGAATCACGAACGAGTGCGTCTCCAGAAAATCGTGAATCGGCGTCGCGCTCCCCGTCCACGTGGAGACAAACCGCCGCGAAATCATGTGCGCCTCGCGCCGCGGTTGCGTCAGCATGAACTCAATCGCATCGTGCCGCTTCTCTGCCATGTACGCGATCTCGCCCATCGCCACGTACTTGTTGCGCTCGTCCTGATTATCGAGAGGATCTTTCCAGACAGCCCAGCGATCACTGTAGTGTTCGTTATTTCCGATCCAGAGCTGCATCCCGAACGCCGAGCGAGTCGGCACGAACGCGTGGAAGACGATGTAGTTTCGAATCGTCCACGGCACGCAGCATAGGGCGATCACCCCTGCCGATAGCACCACATTCGTAATCCGCGGGCGTTGCTCTTTCCATGCGCGATACGCGAGCCAGCCGAGCAGTAGTGGAAGCAGCGAAGATAGCGTCGGATTCGTCATCAGCGTCAGGCCCCAAAGAAGCCCGTAGCCGATCCAATCTCGTACCCGTCGCGATTCGGACATCACAAGCGTCGCCCACAAAATCGTCGCCGCCAGCAGCGTCGAAATCGAAGTATCCCAAATCCATTGAAAGGGAATAATGATCGCGTTGGGAAAGACGGCCCAAAGCCACGCCGCTCCGGCCCCCAGACCCGGCCCGCGAATCCTCTTGCCAGCGTAGTAAAGCGGCACGCACGCGAGCGCCGAACACAACATGTTCAAGCTGATTGCCGCCAGAAATGCTTTGTAGGAATACGTCCCGAACAGCTCGAAAAATCCCGCGACAATATAGGGATAAACGGGCGCAGTCCAAGCCGTCGGCCCAGTATCCGCGCGGAACGGTGACCCGAATCCATGTCCGATGGCAATCGAATACGCGATATTCCCAGGCTCGTAGAGAAACGGCACCGCCCGCAGCACCTGCGGCGAAATCTTTTGCGTCTGCGAAATCGTGTACCCAACGCGCAACGCCAGCGCCGCCAACATGATAATCGGCAGGGAAGTAGCAATTACGCGCACTCTCTGCAAGCCCCTCATGTTTTGCTCGAACTCACTCCCGCCATTTTCGTTTCACCTTGTAGTGCGGTTCTCTTCATTGTTAATATTCCCGCGCGATGTCCGACACGTCTTCCTCTTCCGCGTTCGTCCCAGGCGCAACGGTCGCCCACTTCCGCATTCTCGAGAAGCTTGGCGGCGGCGGAATGGGCGTCGTCTACAAAGCCGAAGACGTCAATCTCGGCCGCGCGGTTGCCCTGAAGTTTCTCCCCGACGATGTGGCCAAAGACCCCACGGCCCTCGAGCGTTTCCGCCGTGAAGCCCGCGCCGCTTCCGCCTTGAATCATCCCAACATCTGCACGATTTACGAAATCGCAGAGGATCGCGGCCGCCTCTTCATCGCCATGGAGTATCTCGAAGGCCAGACGCTCAAGCATCGCCAGTCCGGGAAGCCGCTGCCGCTCGACGAAGCGCTAAGCCTCGGTATCCAGATTTCCGACGCGCTCGCTGCGGCTCACGAAAAGGGAATCGTACATCGCGACATCAAGCCCGCGAACCTCTTCGTCACTCTCCGCGAGCAAGCTAAGATTCTCGATTTCGGTCTCGCGAAGACCGTCACGCCAGCCTCTTCGAAATCCATCTCGATGGAGGAAACCGCCGCGACCTCCGCCGAGAAGGATCTCACCAGCCCGGGCTCGACGCTCGGAACCATCGCCTACATGTCTCCCGAACAGGCCCGCGGCCGCGACCTTGATTCGCGCACCGACATCTTCTCATTCGGCGCCGTTCTCTACGAAATGGCTACCGGCAAGGCGGCATTTTCCGGCAGCTCGACCGCCGAGATTTTCGAAGCCATTCTGAATCGCACGCCACAGGAAGCGGCGCGCCTCAATCCCACTGTACCCGCCGAGCTCGATCGCATCATCAACAAGTGCCTCGAAAAAGATGCCGCGCTGCGCTATCAGCACGCCTCCGATCTGCGCTCCGATCTTCAGCGCATGAAGCGCGATCAGGAATCGAGCCGCTCGACATCCGCTGTCGCGAAGACTTCCGCCGCCAAAGCCGCCACTCCATCTCGATCAACGCCGATGATCGCCGTAGCTGCGGTCGTCGTCATCGCGCTCGCCGCTGGCGCATTCTGGTGGATCAAAGGCCGAAGCACCGGCAAGCCCACAGCGCTCACCGAGCGCGACACCGTCATCGTCGCCGACTTCGCGAATTCCACCGGCGATCCGGTCTTCGACGACGCGCTCAAGCAAGCGCTGAGCGTCTCTCTGCGCCAGTCGCCATTTCTCAATGTTCTTTCCGACGAGCGCGTTTCCTCCACGCTCCGCCTGATGACACGCCCAGCGGACACGCGTCTCACTCCCGATGTCGCCCGCGAGCTCTGCCTCCGCGCCGATAGTAAAGCCTTCGTCGCCGGTTCGATTGCCAATATCGGTGGCGACTACGTCGTCGGCCTGAAAGCCATCAACTGCGCCACAGGCGACGTCCTCGCGCAGGAGCAGGTCCAAGCTGCCGGCAAAGAGAAGGTTCTCGACGCACTCGGCCAGGCTGCGACGCGACTCCGCACCGAACTCGGAGAATCCCTCGCCTCAGTTCAAAAGTTTGACGTCCCGCTCGATCAGGAAACCACCGCCTCGCTCGATGCATTGAAAGCGCTGAGTCTTGGCTCGAAAACATTCGACGAAAAAGGCCCGGCTGCGGCGCTGCCTCTCTACCAGCGCGCCGTCGAACTGGATCCCAAATTTGCGCGCGCGTATGAGGACTTGGGCCTGATGTACTCGGACACGGGCCAGCCGGAGAAGGGCGACGCTTATATCGCGAAGGCTTTCGAGCTGCGCGACCGTGCCAGTGAGCGCGAGAAACTTCACATCGAGTCTCTCTATTACGAGTTGGTCTTGGGCGATCTGGACAAAGCGACGGAAGTCTTTCAACAATGGCTTGGGAGCTACCCCCGGGATTCCACGGCCCACGAAAACCTCGCGATCATATACGTTGCCAAGGGGCAACTCGACAAAGCGCTTGCGTTAACGCTTGAAGCTCAGCACTTCGAGTCGGCTAGCGTAATCACTTTGGGAAATGTGGCGGGCCTGCATTTGGCCTTGGATCAATATGATGATGCCCGCAAGTCGATCGCTAGTGCCTATTCCCTGAAATTCGACAACGACAGTTTGCACATTTCGGCATACGCCCTCGACTTCATCGCGAATGATAGCCACGGCATGGCGGAAGAAGGCACGTGGTTCGAGGGACATCCAGATCTAAAGCACGAGTACTTTGCGCTTGAAGCGGACACGGCCGCGTATTACGGCCACTTGCAGAAAGCGCGGGAGCTGACGAAACGCGCCACCGACGCAGCCGATCGCTCCGACAACAAGGAATCTAGCGCGCTCTGGCAGGATAACGCCGCTTTCCGCGAAGCCGTCTTCGGCAGTATGGCAGAAGCACGCCAGGCCGCCGCCGCCGCGTTAGCGCATGCTGCTTCAAGCAATGATGCCCAGACCGAGTCCGCGCTCGTCTTCGCAATGGCTGGAGATTCTGCACACGCTCAAGCCGTTGCGCAGGCCCTGGCCAAACGCTTCCCGCTAAATACCCAAATCCAGTCATACTGGCTGCCCGTAATCCAGGCCGAGCTCGCGCTTTCGCAAAAAGATCCTGCCCGCGCGATCGATCTGCTTCAAACGCCCGCGCCAATGGAACTCGCGCCTACCTTTTCTTCACTCAACAATTCCTGCCTCTATCCAATTTACATCCGTGGCGAAGCCTTCTTAGCGCAGAAGCAGGGAAGCGCCGCCGCCGCCGAATTCCACAAAATCCTCGATCACCGCGGCCTAGTCTGGAATTGCCCCACCGGCGCCTACGCTCATCTCGGCCTAGCTCGCGCCTACGCCCTAGCCGGCGACGCCGCAAAAGCAAAATCCGCTTACAACGATTTCCTGACTCTCTGGAAAGACGCCGATCCTGACGTCCCTATCCTCCGCGAAGCCAAATCCGAATCCTCCGCTCTGCACTAGCACGCCATCGCAATTACGCTCTGGCACGTCGGTGGGAGCCCCCTGCTTCAGCAGGGGGAAGCTGGACTTTCGTCCAGCGGAAGAAATCGTCGCTCCCCACGGGCTTTCAGCCCTGGGATTTCTGCCCCCTCCAATCGAATGTGTCGTCACAGAGTTAAGATGGCGAATCTCTTTCAGACCCCGGAAGCCCCCGCCTCCGGGTCTGCCGCACGTCCAATCGTGAGACGCTCTTGCCTTCGCATTTCGGATCTCCGCCGCGCTCGCCCGGAATTCCGAACATCCTCGAGCCAAATCACCACACTGTCATTCCGAGGCCGACCCGACCAGGGTCGGCCGAGGAATCTGCGTTTCGTCCTCGCCTCGACGCTCACGATGCAGCGCCATCGCAAAGAAAAGGGCCGCGAAAATCCGCGGCCCTTCGTGATCTCGCAATTTTGAATTCTATTGCTTGTCGTAGACAGCGGTGCTGCTAGTTTTCTTTCCCATCGCGTCCGTTATGCTTACAGTGACGGTGCGTGATTTGCCGTCCGCCGACACTGCGATGCGGCCCGTCCCAACTACCTTGCCGTCTTTCTTCAGCGTCATCTTCAACGTGTTCGCATCCACTCGCGTATACGACCGCGAGTCGTAAGAAGGCTCGCCAGTCACGGGGTAGTCTTTGCCGTCGAACTTGCCCGTCCATTCATCATGCACGGCCTTGCCGTCCGCGGTCACTCCGTCCACGGTGACTTTCACACTATCTCCCGCGGCGGAATACACGACGGTGTGATTTTTCGTCGCTCCGGCCGGGAACTTGGACTTGGCCTCGTTCAATTTCCACGTCCCCATATTCGAATCGGCGGCCGCAAAGCACACCGCTACGACGGCGAACATCGCCGCCATCGTCAACAAAATCGCTCTCTTCTTCATGTAATCTCCTCTCACAAACTCCCAGCTTGAACCGTAAATCGGCCGCCATCATACACCCGATTCGATTCTTGCGTGGCCCGTGCGCCGGAGTACAGCTTGCGGAAATCGCAATCTAGATGATCTGGATCTGCGATGCGCGATGACATTCGCGCGCTTGTGCGAGCGCGTTAAAAGGCGAGCCTTCGCTCGAATTGAATTGGAGCACCGTCTTATTGGCGATACGCTGTGCCTTGCGTTGTAACAAGAACGACCGAGAATGATGTTGGAAAATACCAATCGTGCCGGTGAATTAGAAGCGAAGCTACGGGCCCTCCCAGGCGTCCGCGAAGCTGCCGTCTTCCTTTGGAAGCCAGCTGAACAAGGCCATCGCCTTGTCGCTTATCTCGTTCCGGATAATGATTACCTCGATCGAACGCTGGTTGGAGCGGACGATATCACCAGGCGCATTCAGAAATGGCGGAAGACCTACGAGCTGACGCAAGTAGGGAAAGAATCGAGCGTTTCGCAGCCGGATTTCAACATCCTCGGCTGGAACAGCAGCTATACCCGCCTTCTGATTCCCGAAGAAGAAATGCGCGAGTGGGTCGGAGTTACCACGCAAGAAATAGCAAGAAGCGAGCCTTCGGAGGTTTTGGAACTTGGCTGCGGCGTGGGCCTCCTATTGCTTCGCCTCGCGCGTCAATGCAAGCGTTACGTCGGTGTGGATAATGCGCCCGCGGTCCTTCAAGCGCTCAAGCGGCAGATGCATCAACTCGGCGGCGAGTGGAATCAAGTCGAGCTTCTCGAACGCGCGGCGGATCACTTCGATGGATTCGGTGCGAATTCATTCGATACCGTGATCCTCAATTCGGTTGCGCAGTACCTCCCAAGCCTCGGCTATCTCGTGGGCATTCTCGAAAAGGCAGTTCGGGTGGTGAAGCCGGGTGGCAGGATTTTTCTCGGCGATTTGCGGAGCTTGCCGCTTGAACGACCGTTTGCTGCTTCGGTGGAGCTGTTCCAAGCGTCCGCGGCAATGACCATCGCGGAACTGCGCGAGCGTGTCCGAAAGCGAATACAGTTCGATGAGCAATTGGTTTTGTCGCCGGCGCTGTTTCTGGCTCTGCGTCAACGCTGGCCGGAAATTTCGCGGGTCGAACTCCACCCGAGGCGCGGCCGATTTGAAAACGAAATGAACCGCTATCGATATAACGCAATTCTTCACGTAGGCGCCGCGCCAGCTAAACAGTTGAAGCCGGAGTGGTTTCCATGGCGGCCGACAGAAATGACACTGGAATCGTTGGCTATCGCGCTGGAGAGACAAACTCCCGAATTATTGGGATTTACAAACGTGCCAAATCGCAGAGTCGCGAAGGATGTTCTTGCTTTTGACAAGCTACAAACGCGGCGCGGCTCGGAGACGGTCGAATCTTTCAAAATGGAAATCGCAGGCGCAGCAGAGTACGGCGTCGATCCGCAAGATTTCTCGTCACTCGCAGATAAATCCGATTACGACGTTCAGATTAGCTGGGCGGCTTCCAGGGCCGACGGTAGTTACGATGTACTTCTTCACCGGAAGGGCCGGAGCGCGGCGCCGCACGCAGTCGATGTAGCATGGCCCGAACCTGCCGTAATCCACGCTGACTTGGACGCGTACGCAAGCGCGCCCATGAGGGCGATTCCATTGGAGAGGTTCCGAAACCAGTTGCGCCGGTACTGCGAGCAGAACCTCCCGGAAACAATGAGACCTCTCGACATAATCCTCTTGAACGCTATAAATCTCGCACCGGACGGCAAACCCGACCGCCCGGCCTTGCCGATGCCGGATTGACTTTCAAATCTCGTCAAGCTTCGCCTGTAAGAAATCCGTGCCGCGTCCAATGATTCAGCATTTCTAGCGCTTGTTGAATATTCGCAATTTTCCGGCGCATCCCGGCGTCAGGGGCGTTCTAATCACTACACCAAGACAATTAGAAATGCGTGCAAACCATTGAAAACATGGGGACGCGGTCAATCGTAATCGCTACAAGAACGCCTCCCAATCCCGCGGACGAAACTCGACCCGCTCCCACACAAAGCAGCTTGATCCGTGAAGTTTTGTTGTATACTCCCGCCGCCCCGTAAGACAAATCAGACCTGCACGCAAGGAGCGCGCCTGTGTCGAAGCATGCGTTTTTCGCTCTAACCAAGTTTTCTCTGGTCGTCGTTGCCGCACTCACGATCATTGCGGGACAATCTCTTGCTCAGACTCCTCCGATTCCGCCGCAGGACGGATCGCAAAATACCGTGACTGCCGACCCACCGGTTCCGCGGCCGCGCACTACGCCGTGCGTCGTCACGCTTTTCTCCGATTACGCCTTCGAGAATTTCAATGCGCAGACGTTCAATTACACGCCGCCCGCGAATTGCGCAGGCCCGTGGGCTAAGATCGTTTTTGAGGCAAATTTCAACGTCACCGAAGGCGTGCAGTACGATCGCACCGCAGCGATTTATCTTGGCCACGCGAATATTTATTACGGTACGACGCCGGAACCGTCTGCGACCTTCGGCCCGTCGTGGCACGTTGAGCGCGACCTCACGGATTACGCGTCGCTCTTCACCACTTCGCAGACAGGCGAAGTGGATCTCGGCAACCTCGTGAACTCAACATACACGGGAATTATTTACGGCACCGCCGCGGTGGAATTTTATCCGGTGGCGGAAAATCAGGGGGCGCCAGCCACAGCCGACGGGGTCTATCCGATGCCCGATGCCGAGGGCGGCGCGGCCACGCTCAACACGACGACGGATCAACTGACCGGCACGTTCACTCTGCCCACAAACGTCGAGCGTGCGTATCTCGACGTCATCACACAGAATCAATCGAATGATGAATTCTGGTACACATGCGTTCCGAACGACGTCGCGGCCGAACTCGAAAGTTGCGGCAACTCAGCTTTCCGCGAAGCGGAAATCAGCATCGACGGAACTCCCGCTGGAGTTGCGCCTGTTTATCCGTGGGTATTTACTGGTGGCGTGGACCCGTGGCTTTGGTTTCCGTTGCCTGGCGTGCAGACGCTCAATTTCGTTCCGTATCGCGTGGATTTGACGCCGTTCGCCGGTCTGCTCAGCAACGGCCAGCCACATACGATCGCGGTGAGCGTTTACAACGCGGACAGCTACTTCCTCGCGACCGCTTCTTTGCTCGTCTATCTCGATCACGGCTCCACTGAAGTGACCGGCGAGGTGACAGAGAACACCATCGGCGCGGGGCCGAATCCAGACGTGGATGAAAATCTAACGACGAATCCAGACGGCAGCGTCGACGGATCGGTTTCCGTTGCATCGTCGCGATCGTTTCTAGTAGCGGGCTACGTAAACACGTCGCACGGAAAAGTTACGACAAACGTGTATCAGGACGTGGACTTCGAGAGCACGCAGCAATTCACGATAAACGCCGCGCAGTACGATCAGAACATCAATCAGGCGACTCACGTGAACTCGACCACGCTCACTCGAATTGGGCCGCAGATTGTTGCGACCTACGAGCAATACAAATACCCGCTCGTGTTCGATATTGACGTGACGTTCAATTCCGATGGATCGGCGGATCAAGTCTCGACCGTGCATCAGGGATACGAGACCGATGTGATCTCACCGAACTTCATCGGAGCGGTATCGAATCACGTGGATTCCACCGACACGCTTGTCTTCGCGGCGGATGGTAGCTACTCGAATCAAAATCAGAAGAGCGATCAGACCTACACGACCGCGAATACGACCGGCTATCACTATGATTGCACTCTCGAAGCGGCGAACAACGTGTTGACTTCGATTGGCCGCGGCTGCTCGCAGAAATAAAATCAATCAGCGACGTGGCGGCGGGGCACTGATGCAAGTGAGTTACTGTGGGGCGCTTGCGGCGGAGCGGCATGGCGCGGAAAAAACAGCGTCGGTTTCGAGTGGAGAAGGAAGCGCGGCGTCGAGCGCGTTTGGGCGCGGGATCGCCTCCTGCCGCGCGCGTGATTCAAGACAAACGCAACAAACCGCCGAAGCATAAAAAGGACGTTGTAGAGCACGAAGTCGAGTGAGTTAGGAACTGCTGCATCGCTTCGGAAGGTTTTAGGTTCCACCGGAACCTAGTTGCGGGAGCCTCAACCAGGCTTGTAGTCGGGAACGATGTCACTCGGTGCGAAAAGTGGAATGACCGGCTTTCCGCTGGGCGCCGCAAACCTTTTCGCAATCTCATCCAAATCTTTTTTCGAAAATCCCGTCACGCTGATGCTGATTGTGCCGTCAGGCTCGATGAAGAAAAGGCTCGGGACGTTGGTGATGCGGTAGAGGTTTGAGACTGGATATCCGACGCGATCGGGAAGAGCGGGGAAACTGAGATCAAATTCTTTGTAGAAATCCTTCGTGTCGGCTGCATCGTCCTGAGAGATTCCCCAGATCTGCGCGCTTCCGCCGCCGTATCTTTCGAAAATCCGCTCGATAAAAGGAAATGTAAATTGACAAACCGGGCAGGAAATCTTGAAGAATGCCGCGAGGACTGGGCCAATCTTCAGCGCATCGGACAAGGAATACGGTTTGCCATCAACGTCATCGAGGCAGAAATCCGGCGCGACTGTGCCGGATTCCAGCATTCCTCTCGTATTTTTCTTGTTCCAGAAAGCGCACACGATTCGTCGGCCACCAGACTACATTTTAATCCACAGTGATTCGATGTTGCTCGCCACATCTAGGTTCTAATTTCTTGTGCGACACTGGCCGTGGCAAAAATAACCAACTCCTTGCCTCTTCCTGCCTCAGTGAATGTGGCGAGTTTTTTTCTGAACGTAATCCATCAAAAGATACTGGCCAAGGGTGTAAGGGGTGGTGAAATACGCTTTGCCACGGCATAGCTCGGTCACTTTCTGTACGAAGTGGACGAGACTGTAGTCGCTCGCGAGCATGAACGTATTGATCAGAATGCCCGCGCGGCGGCACTTCGATACTTCCTCGAGAGTCTGCGTGACAACGAGTGGATCGAGCCCAAAGGCATTTTTGTAAATGCGGCCGTCTTCCAGCGTCAACGCCGATGGCTTGCCATCGGTGATCATGACGATTTGCCGCATGTCTTTTTTCTGGCGATTCAAAATGCGCTGCGCCATGCGCAGCCCCTCGCGAGTATTCGTGTAGTACGGGCCGACTTGGACGCGCGCGAGTTTGCCAATCGGAATTTCCTCGGCGGAATCGTGAAAGAGAACGCAGTGCAGCGAATCGCCAGGATATTGCGTGCGGATCAGGTGGGCGAGGGCGAGCGCGACACGCTTGGCCGGCGTGAATCGATCCTCGCCATAAAGAATCATGCTGTGGCTGCAATCGAGCATCAAAACCGTTGCGCAGGAGCTTTGATACTCGCACTGGTGGACCATCAGGTCCGAGTAGTCGATTTCAATAGGAACTTGCGCGCCGTTGCGGCGAACGGCGCGAAAAAGCGTTTCGCCGATGTCAAGATTGAGCGTGTCACCGAATTCGTACGGCTTCGAAACGCCGCCGGATTCGACGCCAGTGGCGAGATCGCGCGTATCGTGCCGGCCGAAACTAGATTTGCCGAGCGACGCGAGCAGATCCTTCAATGTTTTGAACCCGAGAAAATCGATGGCTTTGTCGGTGATTTCAAAGCGAGCTTTGAGATTGGGTTGATCGCGGCCGATTTGCCCGCCGGGCGTTTCCGTAGGCGGCGCAGTCACTTGCGGCGGCTGGCTTGAAATAAAGTTCTCCTGTTCGAGGCGCTCGATCAGGCGATCGATTAGTTCGCGGAGTTGCTGATTTTGCGAAAGGTTCGGATTCTCCATGAGCTGCTCCATCAATTCCGGCGGGAGCAGGTCGCCTTCTTCGAGCGCGCGAAGAATTGCTTCGCGGAGTTCGTCCATCGCGCGCTCAGACGACATGGAAGAATCCATTTCGTACATGCCGTATTGCGATTCGTATCCGCTTTGGAGCAGAAATTCCGAAAGGCGATTCATCAGCTCCTGAAGGTCCAGATCGTCAGCAGCCTCGCCCGTGTATTTCGAATAGCGGATGTATTTCATGTGCTCTCTGCGAGTCCCCTAATTGAATTGGCGCCGCGGAGTGCGGCCAGGCGCCTGCGGCTCGCGCTGTTCGGGGGCACGGCGGGCATCGGCAAAGAAACCACGCTCTTCGCTGCGGCTGATTCGCTTGTGCGCCCAGAGGCCTTCGAGAACAAACTCAGCCGCGGCGGCGACAACGGGCTGCTCGGATTTCGAGCCGACGCTGAGGGGAGCGAGATTGTCGAGAAGTCCGGGAATCTTCTTGAGCTGCGCATGATGCTCCGTAGCGGAGGCATTGACAGGGACTTTTAGATCTCCGCCAAGCTCGAACCATTGGACCACCGGCTGGAGATTGACCTCGGAAAAATATCGCGTGAACACTTTTCCAATTGCCGCGCGAATGAGCTCGCGCGCGATATTGTCCGCGCCGCGCATTTCGCCTTCGTACTCAAGCTCGAATTTTCCGGTCATCGCGGGAATGGCGGAGTAAATGTCCGCAACGCGCGTGACAGCGAGCGATTCCTTGTTGCGAACGGCGCGCTGCTCGGCGCTGCTCGCCACATTTTCGAGAGCGCTGATCGGCAGGCGCTGGCTGACGCCGCTGCGGCGATCCACTCGTTTATCCTCGCGCGCGAGAAACGCGATCTCTTCAATCACCTCCGCGACGTAGTCGGGAACGACCACGCGGCGGCGGCCCGTGCGATCGGTCCACGATTCCTGCGCCGTGATGGACATGCCTTCGCGCACTGTTGACGGATAGTGCGTACGAATCTCCGAGCCGATGCGGTCTTTCAGCGGCGTGATGATTTTCCCGCGAGCCGTGTAATCTTCCGGATTGGCGGTGAAAACAAGCAAGACGTCGAGCGGCATCCTGACGGGGTAGCCCTTAATCTGGACATCGCCTTCCTGCATGATATTAAAAAGACCTACCTGGATCTTGCCCGCAAGGTCGGGCAGTTCGTTGACGGCGAAAATGCCCCGATTTGCGCGCGGAAGCAAGCCGTAGTGAATCGTGAGTTCGTCGGAAAGATCGCGGCCCGCGCGCGCGGCTTTGATGGGATCGACGTCGCCGATCATGTCGGCAATGGTTACGTCCGGAGTCGCCAATTTCTCGACGTAGCGAAGATCGCGGCCGAGCCAGACGATGGGAGTCGCGTCACCTTCTGTGCGGACGCGCTCGCGGCAGGCGCGGCAGATGGGATCGTAGGGATTATCGTGGATCTCGCAGCCAGCGATCGCGGGAATTTGCTCGTCGAGAAACGAGACAAGGTCGCGCAATATCCGCGTCTTCGCCTGGCCACGCAGGCCGAGGAGAATAAAATGATGCCGGGAGAGCAGGGCATTAACGATTTGAGGGATGACGGTGTCTTCGTAGCCGTGAATTCCGGAGAAGAGCGGCTCGCCGGATTCGAGGCGCGCGATGAGATTCTCGCGCAACTCCTGCTTAACGGAACGATGGCCGAATTTCTCTTCGGACCAGCCACTGCTGCGAAGTTCACCAAGATTAGCGGGACGAGCATTCATCGGGGCCTCATTCAGACCGAAAAAGGAAAGGTCCGGTCATGGCGCGCGGTTCAGTCTTCATTATAGATGATGCACGAGCGCGCAGATAGTTGCTCAGGCTTGAGCGTGGCCGTTGCCGCTGGCCTTGCGGCGCATGCGGTAGCGGACTTCTGCCTGCGGAATCAATTGCCTGAGCATCGGAAGGAGATGCGCGAGGCGGTCATTTTCGTCGCGCAGGGCGAGAATCGTCTGCTTGTCCTCGAGATCGAAGGGAAGATTCTCTGCGATGGCAAACGCGATCGATTCGTTCACGTCGCGATCAATCTCTTCGGGCTCGCTGCCATAGAGAAGCGCGTGGCATCGAGCGTAGACATCGAGCAGGCCTTCGGGAATATCCGCGAGCTTTGGATCGGTATCCTCTTCGAGAATTCTTACGTTGGCTTCGTAATACGGTTTTTCCTCGACGACACTTTCGATTTCAAATGCTCTGTGGCCTTCGACCTGAATGTCCATTCGGCCGTCTTCGAAAGTACGAGTGACCTCGACTACTTCGGCGGTGCAGCCGACCTTGGCGATGCCGCGTTCGCCGGCGAGAATGACTCCGAATTTCGTTTCGCCGTCGACACACTCGCGGATCATCTGCTTGTAGCGGGGCTCGAAAATGTGAAGCGGCAAGTTGGCGTGCGGAAAGAGAACAAGCGGTAGTGGAAAGAGCGGGATGCGAATCGAACTCATGGGAATCGTTTCTTCACCGTATTTGGATTTGCAAAATCAAGGGAGAGCCGCAAGCGCGGCCTGCATTTCGTCTCGTGCGTGAAGATCGCCTACGTCGTTCGCTACAGCCACGCCTGCTGACAGAATGCGGCGCGCTTCGGAATTCTCTCCGAGGCGCGCGAGCAGTTGACCATATTGAAAGTATCCCGCGACATAGCTCGAATTCGCCGCGAGGAGCTGCTGGAAATGATCCTTCGCTGCCGCGTCGTCGCCGAGCTTGGCGCATTCGAGTGCGAGGCCGTAACGCGCGAAGGCGTCGCTTGGATTTGAGTTAACGAATCCTTCGAGACTTTCGCGGCGCGTCTTGGTTGTTTGGGTCATCGAAGCTAAAAGCGTATCATAGCGGATTCTTGGCTGCGAGAGATGTGCTGGGGTTGCCGGATGGCTTCGTCTGGAATTTCGGACTAAGCCCGTCGAAGCGATTCATTCTGATTGGAAGGCAAATGGCGAAGAAGAAATCGAACGTACAACCGAAGGCGGGAGCGGGGGGCGGTAAGGCGGACTTGCTGCCGGGAAAACCGGTGAGCGCATCGCGGTCGGAGATGACGGAAGTGGTGCTTCCGAACGACGCGAATCCGCTTGGCTACATTCTAGGCGGCCGCGTGATGCATCTCGTGGATATCGCTGGAGCGATTGCGGCGCATCGGCACTCGAATAGCCACGTAGTGACCGCATCCATGGACTACGTGGATTTCCGGAATCCGATCAAAGTCGGGGAGTTGATCGTTCTGAAATCAAGCGTGAACCGAGTGTTTCACACTTCGATGGAAGTGGGAGTGAAAGTGTTTTCTGAGAACGTGCTCACGGCCGAGCGCAAGCATACGAGCAGCGCTTATCTAACATTTGTGGCGATCGATAATGAGCGCCATCCTCGGTCGATTCCGCCGCTGATTCTCAAGACTGCGGCAGAGCGCCGGCGATATCGCGAGGCAGAATCGCGGCGGCGGATTCGACTGGCTCACCGGTACAAACGGCCTCGCGGAAACTTTTAACTAACGGCGGGAATGCTGGATTGCGCGTCCGTTGATGAAGTTTTTCCCGATAGATAGGACTGAGCGGATTCAGCTGCGCGCGCTCCCGCCTCAACGCAGTTTCCCAGGGCGGGTCCGATCCAATAATTTCCCGTCAAGAAAAGGCCTGGTAGGTTCGCGAGCTCCGCACTTATGTTCTCGAGAATGTGTGCGTGGCCGAGATTGTATTGCGGAAGGCCCCTCTCATAGCGCCAGACTTGTTTCGCAACCGGCACGCCGCTGATTTCGAGAATTCCGCTGATCTCTTCTTCGACCGTCGTGCTGATCTCGTCCGGATCCGCGTGAACGATTTCGGTATCGGTGGCGCCACCGACAAAGCTGGTGATGAGAACCGAGCCGGAGGGAGTGCAGCCTGGGAAGAGCGACGAGTTCCAGACCGTACCAAGCGTGCGCAGGCCCTCTTTGCGGGGGATGAGCACGCCGAAACCGATTAATGAATTGGCCACCTGCCGGCGCTTATAGCCGTGCGCAACGACAGCGACGGGCGCATAGGGAATGCCGAGAAGGGATTTGGCGAGATTCGGCGAAAGGCCCTCGATGATGTGCCCGGAGACGTACGCAGGCGTCGCGACGACCACGGCTTGCACCTTCAACTCTTCGCGCTGGCCGCCCCGCATGAATCGAATCGTAAGGCCGGAATCCGTGACGTTCCTCTCAATCGAATCGGTGCGCACGCCGGGGACGAATGCGGAATCGAGGCTGCGAGCGAGCGCTTCCGGAAGTGTCTTCATTCCTCCTCGAAACGAGCAGAGGCTGGGGCGCGGGCCAGGCGCTGCCTTCCTCGCGTTCATCGCTCCGCGAATGACGCTTCCGTGCTCGCGCTCCCATTCATCGAGAGAAGGGAACGCGCTCTTAAGGCTCAAAATTTCGGGATCTCCGGCATAGACGCCCGAGACGAACGGCGCGACGAGATATTCGAGAATTTCGTGGCCGAATTTGCGGCGAACGAAATCGGCGACGGATTCTTCGCGGCTTTGCGGCATCGTGCGGCGGAACGGCTCGGAGATGATGCGATAGCGCGAACCGAGACTGAGAAGCGAACTTGCAAGAACAGCGGGCGGAGACATCGGAATCGCGTGCAGCCGCTTATTTTTGTAAATGTACCGCGGCGCGCGAGGATCGGAATGCAAAAGCTCAGGCTCGATGTTGACTGCGCGAATCAGTTCCAGAATGGGCTTAGTGCACAGGAAACTTTGTGGGCCGGACTCGAAGCGAAAGCTGTCACGCTCAACCGTGCCGACAAGGCCGCCGCCGTGTTCTTGAGATTCCAGAACGAGAGCGGATATGCCAAGTTGCCGTAGGCGATGAGCGCAGGAGAGGCCGGAGATTCCGGCACCGATGACGGCGACTTGGATTTGCGGCGGCACGATGTGCGCGACGTCAGAGGGTCTTCGAAAACAGCGGACGGCTATCCATTTGCTGCTCGCGTAGATAGCGATCGAAAGCCATGCCGGTATTGCGAATGAAAACGCGACCGAGCGGAGTGACGCGAATTTCTTCGTCGTCGAGAGTGACGAGGCCATCAGCGCGAAACTCTTCGATTTGAAGCATCTCGGGCGCAAAGTATTCGTCGAAAGAAATTCCGAATTCGCTTTCAATTTCGGGTTTGCGAATCACGGTGTGGCAGAGCAAGCGGCCGATTACTTCACGGCGTAGGCGATCGTCGTCGGTGAGGCGGTAGCCGCGCATTGTGGCGATACCGCGGCGCTCGACAGCCGAGGCGTATGCGGCGACTTCGCGATAATTTTGAGCGTAGGCTTCGCCGAGGCCGCTGATCGCGCTCACACCCATGCCGTAGAGATCGGCGCCAGCTTTCGTCGTGTAGCCCTGGAAATTTCTGTGCAGCGTGCGATTGCGTTGGGCGACGGCAAGCTCGTCGCCGGGCCGCGCGAAATGATCCATGCCGATATACTCGTAGCCGCCTCCGATGAACTGCGCGAGACCGGTGCGAAAGATGCGAAATTTCTCCATGCCTTCCGGCAGATGCCCGATGAACGTGCCTTGCTGCTTCTTGAGCCACGGAACGTGCGCGTAGCTGAACATGGCGACGCGATCGGGAGCAAGGGTGAGAACTTGCTCGACGGACGCGGCGAAGCTTTCCATGGTTTGATAAGGCAGGCCGTAGATTAAATCCACGTTGATGCTGTCGAATCCGAGCGCGCGGGCATCAAGAATGAGGTCGCGCGTCATTTCGAACGGCTGGATGCGGTGGATCGCCTGTTGCACCTGCGGATCGAAATCCTGAACGCCCATGCTGAGGCGATTAAAGCCGAGGCGGCGCAGCGTCATGAGATGTTCGTGGGAGGTGACGCGCGGGTCTACCTCGATTCCGATTTCGGCGTCGGGTGCGAAGGTAAATCTCTCGCGCGTGAAGCTAAATAACTCCTCCATTTGAGCTGGGCTGAGATACGTCGGCGTGCCGCCGCCCCAATGGAATTGGACCACCGGACGCGATTTGGAAACGAAGCGGGAGGTGTGCTCGATTTCGTTTTTCAATGTGGCGAGATAGGGAACGGAGACGCCTTTGTCTTTTTGAATCGAAACGGTGCACGCGCAAAACAGGCACAAGCTTTCGCAAAACGGAATGTGCATGTACAAAGAGACGGGCGTGGCTTTCGCGTCGGCCGCGGCGAAAACTTTTTCGAGATCGTCGGGGCCGAAATCATCCTTCCAGACTGGCGCGGTGGGATAGCTCGTGTAACGCGGGCCGGGGCGATTGTATTTGGCGAGGAACTCTTCGGAGACCTGCGAGATCGTGTGGGCGTCAAGCGGCTTTGTGGTTGAGTTCGGCATTGCGATTCATTCCTGCGGCTAAGCTCTCCGGCCCGCTTCGGCGCGCGCATCTTCCGCGGCGGTCAATTTGTATTCCTGTCCGGCGCGAACGAATGCCTGGGCGATTTCGACGGGCGTATTGGGCAAAATGCCGTGGCCGAGATTTAGAATGTGCCCGCGTCCGGCCGTTTTGGAAATTGCGGCGCGCGCGGCATCAGCGGCGATGTCCTCACGCGTCAAAAGAATTCGCGGATCAATATTTCCTTGAAGCGCGATGCCATGGCCGGCCACGCGGCGAGCTTCGTCGAGCGGGATGCGCCAGTCCACGCTGAGAACATCCGCGCCGGATTTCGCGAGCGAAGCGAGGAGATGCGACGTGCCCTTCGAATAGAGAATCAGAGGCGCGCCACTTTTGCGGACCTCTTCGATGATGCGCTGCGTGGCGGGGAGTGCGAAGGCTTCATATTCTTCGAGACTCAATTCGCCCGCCCATGTGTCGAAGAGTTGGACGGCAGCTGCGCCGGCTTCGATCTGTGCGCGGAGGTACGGCGCGGTGGCGCGCGCGATTTTGTCGAGAAGCGAGTGCAAGAGATCCGGCGCGGCGTAAAGCATCTGCTTGATCTTGATTAGCTCGCCGCGCGTTTGGCCCTCGACCATGTAGCAGGCGAGCGTCCAGGGAGCAGCTGCGAAGCCGAGGACCGGAACCGTCGGCCCGGCGCTTCGGCAGATGGCGCGGATGGCGTCACCAAGGAACCGCGTTGCTTCGTTCGGGTCGAATACTCGCAGATGATCGACGTCGCCGGCGTCGCGCACCGGATTCCCGAGGACGGGCCCTGAATCGGGGACATCGAGGGGTAGGCCCATAGCTTCGGCGACGATCAGGATGTCGGAGAAAACGATGATGGCGTCGACGCCAAGGCGGCGGAACGGCTGGAGCGAGACTTCGGCGGCGAGTTCTGGAGTCTTGCAAACCTCTAGAAATGAATGCTTTTCGCGGAGGGCGCGATATTCGGGGAGGTAGCGCCCGGCCTGGCGCATGATCCAGACCGGCACGCGCGCGACGGGCTCGGAGCGGCATGCGCGAAGGAACAGCTGCTTCCGATTCTGAGTATCAAGCTCCATGCTGACTCAACGTCCTCGGGCTATGATAACAGATGGGACGCTGCGGCGCGGCGGTGCGAACGGTGAATTGGACATGAGACGCGCGAAGCAACGCGTGATTCGGGGCTATAATAATTCGACCGGGAGTTTGTAGGGTTGACTGCCAATATTAAAGACTGCTTCCCATGCCGGCATCTTGACGAGGTGGGATGAATAACGCCTGGGGCTACGCCTGCATCGCCATCTATGCCGTCAGCTTTTTCTGCTACGCGCGGTTTCTCTATACAAATGATCGCTGGATCGGGCGCGTGGCGACGCTGTGCCTCGCGGGTGGAATTATTTTGCACTACGCGGCGTTGCTCGAGCGTTCGCGCTGGATTCATTCAGTGCCCTACGACGATCTCTATGGCTCGATGTCGCTCTTCGCGTGGCTTCTTGGCGTGACGTATTTGGGGCTCGAACTTTTTCACAGGCAACGTTCGGTGGGCGCGTTTGTGACGCCGATTTTACTGATCTGGATGAGCCTGGTTACACTGCTCGCGCCACGAACCGCTCCGACACCGCCGCCGGCTCGCGGCGTGCTATTCGCTTTGCATGTAACACTAAATACGCTCGCGTATTCGGCTTTTGCGCTGTCGTTTGCGCTCAGCGTGATTTATTTGACCCAGAGTCGCGTGCTGAAGGCGCGGCGGCCTGGGCTGGTCTTCTGGCGATTCCCCGCGCTGGACGTTCTCGAACGGATGTGCCGAAGTAGCGTGTGGGTGGGGCTGGCGTCGCTCGCGCTGGGAGTTTCGTTTGGCTTCGTCTGGGAACATCGCTTGATCGGTCGATACTCCGCGGCAGATCCGAAAGTCATCGTGACACTGGCGATCTTTGGTGCGTACGCCATCTATCTTTGGCTGGCCGGGAGCGCGAACTGGCGTGGCGCGCGCGCTGCGTATATCTGCGCGTTTAATTTTGTCGTAGTGTTGTTCAGCTACACGGTCGTGAATTTTTATTTGACCGGATTTCACCGGTTCTTTTGATGGCAATAGCTACCGCATCAGCGAATCTCGCGATGGGCCGCGTTCAGATTGCGCTCATTGGGTGCAATCACCGAACAGCGCCTGTCGAACTTCGCGAGCGAATCGTGTTCACGCCGGAACAGGCGCTACGCGCCTCGGATGAGCTGCGGCTAAGCGGGACTCTTGAAGAAGCGCTAGTTCTTTCCACGTGCAACCGCAGTGAACTCTACGGAGTCGCGCCAATCCCCAACGCTGACGTGCAAAACGTGATGGAAAGATTGTTGGCGGATTTTCACGGCCTTGCGCCAGCTGATCTCGACGGGCGGCTTTATCGCGAAAACAATACGGATGCGGTGAGGCATCTGTTTCGCGTGGCTTCTGGCCTCGATTCGATGCTTCTCGGCGAAGCGGAAATTTTGGGGCAGGTTCGCGAGGCCTACGGGCGCGCGCTCGAGCACGGATCAACCGGGCCGGTGCTGAACCGTCTATTTCAGAGCGCGCTCGAAGTTGGTAAGCGCGTGCGAACCGAAACGGAGGTGGGTACGCGGCCGATGTCGGTCGCGTGGGCTGGCGTGAAGCTGGCGGAGAGAGTGTTTGGCGATTTGGATGGGCACGAAGCTGTGATTATTGGCGCGGGATCGGTTGCCGAGAAAGTGGTCGAGCATCTGCGCGATCGCGGAATCGGGCGATTGGTGGTGGTGAATCGGTCGCGCGAACGCGCCGAAGATTTGGCGCGGCGGATGGGCGGAGAATCAGCGGATTGGGCGACGCTCGAGACTTCTCTTGCGCAGACCGACATCATCGTGACGTCGGTGAACGCCGAGGGCGCAATTACAAAAGCGATGCTCGAACGGGTACAACAGGCGCATGGCGGGCGAGCGCTCTTCGTCGTGGATTTGGGTGTGCCTCGAAACGTGGAGCCCGAAGCGGCGAGTCTCTATAACTTGTATCTCTACAACATTGATGACCTCGGCGAAATTGTGGAGCAGAACCGAAAGGCGCGAGAAGCGGAAGTGCCGCGAGCGGAGTCGCTGATCACCGAACACATCTCGAAATTCGAGACATGGTGCAGCAGCGTTGAAGCGCTCTCGATGACGGGGAAACTGCGCGACCGGCTGCTGAAGGAGCGCACTGCGCTGCTCGACGAGCGGGCGGAAGAGCTATCAAGTTTGCCGGCTGAAGAGCGCGAGCGGATTCTGCAGCTGACGGAGGAATTGATCGAGCGCGTCGTTCAGACGCCGAGCGACCGACTGCGCCGGACGCGCGAATTGCGGCAGCGCCTTGCTGGAATCGAAGCGCTGCGCGACCTTTTCGGGCTCGACGGTGAAGAAAAGTGAAAGTTTTGAGGATCGGAACGCGGGGTAGCGCCCTCGCGCTATGGCAGGCAAATTTTGTTCGCGATCAACTGGCCGAGCGCCAGCGAGTGAGCGCCGAACTCATCGTAATCAAGACTTCGGGCGACAAGTTTCAGGAATCGGCGATTGGGCAGATTGGATTGAAAGGCGTGTTCATCAAGGAACTTGAGGACGCGCTTTTGGCGGGCCGCGTGGATTTGGCAGTGCACAGCATGAAGGATGTGCCGACGGAACTGCCGGACGGCCTTCAAATCAGCGCGATCACGAAGCGTGATGAGGCGCGCGATTGCATCGTCGCGCGAGGCGGCGAGAAGCTCGATGATCTGAAACAGGGAGCAGGCATCGGGACGAGCAGCCTGCGACGGCAGTCGCAATTGCGGCATCGCCGCCGCGATCTCGAAGTAAGGGACTTGCGCGGAAACGTGGACACGAGAATTCGTAAACTCGATGCGGGAGATTTCGACGCAATCGTTCTCGCTAAGGCGGGGCTGGATCGACTGGGCCTCGGTGCGCGGGCGACGGAAGTGCTCGAACCAGCAGTAATGCTGCCGGCTGTGGGGCAGGGCGCGTTGGGAATCGAGACACGCGCGAGTGATGCGGAGACGATTGCGATTGTGCGGGACTTCGACGACGAAGAAACGCGTTCCTGCGTTACGGCGGAGCGCGCGCTGCTGGCCGAGCTTCAAGGCGGTTGCCAGGTGCCGCTAGGCGCGTGGGCGCGGATTGCGACTGGAGAACTTCATCTCGACGCTGTGGTGCTAAGCGTGGATGGGGCGGATTGTGTGCGTGGCGATGCGTGCGGTGGCGTTTCAACCGCCGAAGCAATTGGCAGGGCATTGGGACGGCGGCTACTGCATTCCGGCGCAGACAGAATTCTACAAATTGCGGGGCGTGTCACCGGCGGAGCGGCATCGTGAGCGCGGGGAACAAGCCGCTTGCAGGGAAGAGCGTCGTGGTGACGCGCGCGGCAGAGCAAGCGGGTGAATTGATCGCGCAGCTCGAGGGCCACGGAGCGAAGGTTCTACTAGTTCCAACGGTGAACTTTGCGGGACCGGATGACACGGTAATTCTCGATGCGACTTTGCGGTCGCTCGACCGGATGGACTGGATTTTGTTCACGAGCGAGAACGCAGTGAAGTTTTTCGCGCGGAGGGCTCGCGCGCTCGGAATTGCTCTTGGTGAATTGAAGGGCGGGACAAAGATTGCCGCAGTGGGTCCAACGACGGCTGCCGCCGCGGCATCGGAAGGGATGACGGCGGATTACGTCGCGAAACGCCACAATGGAGAAGCGTTAGCGCAGGAACTGCGCGGAGAATTGGCTGGGAAGCGCGTTTTGCTACCGCAGAGCGATTTGGCGAAAGATGATCTGGCGCGGATGCTGCGCGAATTTGCGGGGCAAGTGATTGATGTGGTGGCGTACCGCACGGTCGCGCCGGGAAGCGAAACCCCCGCGCCGACGGGACGAATTCGCGGAACGGAAGAAATCGTCGATCCCGCGGCGGAGGCCCTTTCAAGAGTGCGTAGCGGCGACGTAGACGTGATCTCGTTCGCTAGCCCTTCGGCATACCGGAACTTTGCGGAATTGATGGGAGCGGAGGCGATGCGAGCGCTTTCCGATTCGGCGAAATTTGCGGCGATCGGGCCGACCACGGCGCGAGCGATACGCGACGACGGATGGGATGTTGCAATTGAGGCTTCGGAATCGACGGCGCATGGACTGGGCGATGCGATCGCTTTGTATTTCGAGAGAGAATCTTCGGGAGTGAAGACTTCATGAGCTTTCCGGTGCAAAGGCCGCGCAGACTCCGGCGAAATGAAGGCTTGCGAAGTCTCGTGCGCGAGACTCGACTTAGCACGCAGGGCCTGGTCTATCCGATGTTCGTTTGCCCCGGAACGAATGTGCGGACCGAAGTCAGCTCGATGCCGGGAATTTACCAGCAGTCCGTGGACAAGTTCGTTGAAGAATGCCGCGAAGTGGAACAACTCGGAATTCCCGGGATTATTTTATTTGGCTTGCCGGAAAAGAAGGACGAGAGAGGTTCGGAAGCGACTGCGGCTGATGGTCCCGTGCAGCGCTCGATTGAAGCCGTTCGCAAGGCCAAGCTGAAATTGATCGTGATGACGGATATTTGCCTCTGCGAGTACACGAGCCACGGGCATTGCGGCGTGGTGAAAGACGGCGAAGTTCTGAACGATCCGACGCTGGAAATACTGGCGGATGAAGCGCTGTCTCACGCGCGGGCCGGTGCGGACATCGTTGCGCCGTCAGACATGATGGATGGGCGCGTAGGTGCGATTCGGCGAAAGCTTGATGAGAACAAGTTTGCGGACATTGCGATCCTTTCCTACGCGGCGAAATATTGTTCGGCGTTCTACGGACCATTTCGCGAGGCCGCGCAATCCGCAGCGCAATTTGGCGATCGCAGCAGCTACCAAATGGATCCCGCGAATGCGCGGGAAGCGCTGCGCGAAGTGGCACTCGATCTTGATGAGGGCGCGGACATGATCATGGTGAAGCCCGCGCTGCCTTACCTTGATGTGATTCAGCGCGTTCGCGAGGCTTTCGATTTTCCGGTGGCCGCGTACAATGTGAGCGGCGAATATTCGATGGTCAAGGCGGCAGCGAAAAATGGATGGATCGACGAGAAGCGCGTCGTGCTCGAAATTCTCACCGGAATTCAGCGCGCGGGCGCTGGAATTATTCTGACCTACCACGCCAAGGATGCGGCGCGGTGGCTGAAGGCTTGCTGAGGAGCCACGCAGGGATGCCATCGAAGTCGAGGCCGCGTTCCGCAGAGATTTTTCAACGAAGCGAGAAGATTCTTGTTGGCGGCGTGGATAGCCCAGTGCGGGCGTTTCGCGCGGTCGGCGGGAGTCCTCTTATCATCGAGCGGGCCGACGGCGCTCGCCTTTACGATGTGGACGGCAACGAGTACCTCGACTACGTATGCTCTTGGGGCGCAATGATTTTGGGGCACGCGCATCCTTCGGTCACTAAGGCGATTCAGGAGCAGGCGGCGTGCGGAACGAGCTATGGGATGACGTCGCCGCTCGAGAGCCAACTTGCCGAGCAAATCGCGAGCGCGATGCCCTCGATCGAGATGATGCGCTTTGTCAGTTCGGGCACAGAGGCCACGATGTCCGCGATTCGCCTCGCGCGCGGATTTACGAAGCGGGATCTCATCGTGAAATTTGAGGGCTGTTATCACGGGCATTCGGATAGCTTTCTTTCGCAGGCGGGCTCGGGTCTTGCGACGCTTGGGATTTCGGCGAGCCCCGGAGTGCCTGAAGCTTTCGCGAAATTGACGATCAACGTTCCTTACAACGATCTCGCGGCCGTGGAGAGAGTGTTCGACGCGCACAAGGGCGGGATCGCAGCTGTGATCGTCGAACCGGTGGCGGCGAATATGGGTGTGGTGCCGCCCGCTGAGGGATTCCTCGAAGGGCTGCGTGAAGTGACGCGGCGAGGAGGTGCTCTGCTGATTTTGGACGAAGTGATCAGCGGATTTCGGATGGCTCTCGGCGGTGCGCAAAGCGTTTACAAGATTCGGCCCGACTTGACGACGCTGGGCAAAATTATTGGCGGTGGGCTGCCTGTCGCGGCGTACGGCGGGCGGCGAGAAATCATGCAGATGGTTGCGCCGCTCGGGCCGGTCTATCAGGCGGGGACGCTTTCGGGGAATCCGCTGGCGATGCGCGCGGGCCTGGCGACGCTGCCGCATTTACGCGCGCCGGGATTTTACGATGCGCTCGATCGCAAGGCGGCGCGGCTCGCCGAAGGCATCTCGGGCGCGATTCGAGACGTCGGCGTTGCGGCGCACGTGAACGCCGTGGGGTCGCTGGTGACGCTGTTTTTCTGCGATGGCCCCGTGCGGAATTACGGCGACGCCAAGAGGTCGGACACGAAGCGTTTCGCAGCGTACTTTACGGCGATGCTCGAACGAGGAATCTTCCTGGCGCCTTCGCAGTATGAGGCGCTTTTCGTCTCGGCGGCCCATACAGACGCGGATATCGAGAGAACGATATCAGCAAGCCGCGAGAGCCTTGGAACGCTCCTGGCGGCCGCGCCGGCCGATTAACCCCTACTTCCGGCGCACGGCCAATAATCGTCCAACCTACCCTGTTCGCTTGTTGTGAAACTGTTTTCCACAGAAAAGCGCAAGGGACTGCATGAGCTCGTCCGGGAATAGCAGCATCTCCTTATAACTTCCCTATTTACAGTGACATAAGAAAGTACTACGGCGAAGCCCTCTATGGCCTCGTGCTTGCGTTGTCACCATTGCGTGGATTTGAAGGTTATTGGAGTACAAAACCATGATTTTGGCCACCCTAGCTCTACTGTTTCAAGCGCCAGCGGTTCCGGTAAGGACCGACGTCGCAGCACAGAACGCGCCTAACGCCGTTTATTACGCTGCCAATTTCACGGATGAGCGAACTTCAGTCGTCGCCTTCCAGCCCAAAGCCCCCAATACGACTGCCACTGCGCCTACTACTTCGCGATTCGATCAAGATGGAATTCGTCTGCTCAATCTTTCCGACGACGGAAGCAAGGCAAAGCCGACCAGCGCGGAGCCCGTATTTCCGGACATGACCTCGAAGATTTTGGCGTCGGTTCACATTCCTCCTCAGCTTGAAAAATTGCCGCCGCTGCCCGAACGCAGAACTTCAGTTCTGCGCCCGGGACACAGTTGGCTGGCGCTCGCGCTCATGCAATCCAGCGCGGCGACTTTTGATGCCTGGACCACGAATCGCGCGGTCGCGCAGGGCCACTCGGAATTGAATCCGATGCTGCGTCCCGTAGCGGGCTCACCAGCGATGTACGCTGCGATTCAGGTGACACCGATACTTTTCGATTTCATCGGCCGTAAGATGCAGCACAGCGAAAATGGAATGGTGCGGCGAATGTGGTGGGTGCCGCAGGTGATTGGGACGGCGACGTCGTTTGGTGCAGGCATCCGCAATCTAGCCGTTAGCCACTAATTGCAGGAGAGGATCGAGGCGAATTCTGATGCTTTACGAACGCACAGACACAGGAGCTTTGAGCCGGTTTTGGGAGCATGTGGAGCATTGCGATGAGTGCTCGCCAGAGGGCGCTTGCGCGGAATGCAAGAAGCTTTTGGAAGCCGTGAAAGTCGCGGCCAAGGCGAACGCGAGCGCAAGTCCGGATTATTTCTTTGCGACCTCGAATCACGCCGCGGGCGCTGCGGAATTACGCACACTCACCGACGCGGAACTGATGCGTGCGTATGACGGAATCACGGCAACAACCGGCGGCGAATCCCGGCGAGCGGCCATTCTCTCCGAAATCAACCGCCGCGCTCTTTCGACCCTTCTGAACTAAACAGCAAAGCCAACCGATTCTGCGGCACGCCCGGCGGATGATCCCGCGAGGCGCTTTTCCACCCAGTCCACACCCTTCCTTGACGCGGCGACACCTCCGGCCGCCAGCGATTCCGGGCCCTCTGAATCTGTGTTTGCAAAGAAGACGCGATCGAGCGGCTTCCTTGCCGCGGGAATCGTCTTCGTGAAATTGCCGGGTGTGGCTACGAACATGGGGTGGCCGCGGCGGAACATGTGAATTTCGATTGGATCCGCGTTGAATTCGGGCAAAAGCTTTTTGAAATCAGTCAACACGTTCGCGGCGATTTTCTGGCAGCCTTCGATCGTTAGGAGTTTCTTGCGGTCCTTTTCTTCCATCGGCGTGTAGAACGAGAGGATGTTGTATTTCTGTTTGTAGCCGGGCTGATTTCGAATCGTCCAATCGGCGACGATGAAATCGGTAAAACTGTTTCCGGGGCACCAATTATCGTAGCCGCGATTGTACACGGGCTTGTCGAAGATCAAATTAATCACCGGGTAGGGGACGTAGCGAATGGACTGCATCGCGTCGACTTGATCGTCGGGGATGCCGGAGACGATACGCGAGGCAATGATCTTCGGCGTGGCCATGATCACCGCTTTTGCGGCAACTGTCTGCAACTGGCCGCCCAGCGCGTAAGTGACGTTGACCGAATCTTTTTGGGATTCAACGGAAATCGTGGTTGCGCCGGTGAACATGCGATCGGCATATTTTGCGAGGAGTACCTCGGATAGCTTCCGCGAAATCGCACCGTTCCCGCCGGGGAGGGTAATGCGAGTGTCCTCGAATTTCTCGCTTGCGATTTCGACGAAATCTACAAGGGCGACGTAGACGGAGGTGTCCTTCGCTTTCGCGCCCCAGTTGGATTGACCGTAAGCGTCCCACCATTGCGAGAGCTCGGGCGGGTAATCCTGAAGATACTTAGAGAGAGCTTCGCCATCGAATCGCTCGAGATTTCCCGGTGCGGCGAGCTTCAGCATTTGCGCGCGGAATTTCTTGAAGGCATCGCGCACGCTTTGCGAGTAGGGAAGATCATCGAGTCCGCCGCGCCAGGTGTCGGCCACCCATTTGCCGTTGACGATAGTTGGGTCGGCGCAGTTGACCGGAAGTTGTTCGAGACCGATTTCCTTCGCGAGAATGGCGCTGTCCGAGCCGACAAAATCGTACGCAGACCCGGTGGCATAGCCCTGGCCTTGAAAATCCTCGCGGTAGGCGTTGCCGCCCCAGTGCTCCTCTTTTTCGAGAAGCAAAAAATCCTTCGAGCGCAGGAAGTATGCCGCGCTCAAGCCGCTGATTCCGCCGCCGACGATGACGACATCATGATTCTTGGAAACGGGCGGATGCGCGAACGTCTTGTTATCGCGAATCTGATGGCAGATTTCGAAATGCTCGCCATCAACTTGCGGTTCCGTGTCGCCGGGAGACGCGAGTAAGGACAAATCGATCGGACATCCAGCGGCGATCGAGCCTGCAACAACGAACTTGATAAAGTCCCTGCGCGTTGGTGTCATACCCGTTCTCCTTGGATGGCGGTGGGAAGCACGGCTGCGCTTTCGTCGCGTCTTTCGGAACGCGTTCGGAGCCGATACCACACGAGAATCAGAAAGATTGAAAACAGCAGAATGATTGTGGAAATCGCGTTGATCTCAGGAGTGATGCCACGCCGAAGCCTCGACCATATTTCGAGCGGCAGCGTGTTGTTGCGGCCTATGAGGAAAAAGCTCACCGCGATCTCATCGAGTGAAAGCGTAAAGATCAGCAGGGCCGCGGCGATTAGAGAAACGCGAAGGTTGGGAAGCGTCACGCGCCAAAACGTAATCAAGTGATTTGCGCCGAGGTCTAGCGAGGCTTCTTCCTGCGCGCGGTCGAGCTTTTGTAGGCCGGCAAAAATCTCGGTGGTCGCGACGGAAATAAGAGCGGTGCCGTGACCGAGGGTGATGGTTACCAGGCTCAGCTTCATTCCCGCAGCGACGAAAAGCATGAGCAGCGAAAGCCCGGTGATAATGCCCGGAAGAATCAACGGAAGCAGCACGATGCGGCGAAAGAGCGCTTTGCCGGGGAAACTTACTCGGTCGAGAGCGAGAGCCGCCATCAAGCCGAGCGTGATGGAGATCGCCACGGCCACCGTTGCGACGATAAAGCTATTCAGGAGCGTGCTCCAGATCGCGTCATCCTGAAACAAAATGCGATACCACGCGAGCGTCAAATTGCGCGGCGGGAAGCCGCCAACGCCGCCCGCATTAAACGAGTAGACGGCGAGAACGACGATCGGGAGATAAAGAAACGCATACACGAGCGCCGCGTAAGCGCTGAGCAATCGCGAGCCTGGATAGGCGATGTTTCGGGAACTCATGAAAAGCTCAACTTCTTCTCGACGCGCTCGACAAGGAAGAGCAGCACCACCACGAGAACTAACATACCGAAGGAAATTGCGGCGCCTAGAGGCCAGTTATATGCGGCGCCGAACAGACTCACGACGATATTTGAGATCATGATCCCGCTCGGACCGCCGACGAGAAGTGGAGCGAGAAAGTCCCCCAGCGTGAGAACGAAGGCGAAAGTCGCTCCCGCGAGAACGCCGGGAAGCGATAGTGGAAAAACCACCCGCCAAAACGTGCGAAGAGGAGACGCACCGAGGTCTTGCGAAGCTTCGACTAGATTTCGCGGCACGTGCTCGAGCGACGCGTAGATCGGAAGAAACGTGAAGGGAGTGTAAATGTGCGTCAACGTGAGAATGACGGCAAACGGGCTGTAGAGAAAGAATTCAACCGGATGCGACGTGATGTGCAGGTATTGCAAGAATCCATTCAGAACGCCATCGCTTCCGAGAATCGTCTTCCACGCGTAACCTCGGACGAGGTAGCTGACCCAGAGCGGAATAATGACGAGTTGATAGAACAGATCTTTCCGGCGCGTCGCGCAGAATGAAAGGAAGTAGGCCAGCGGATAGCCGAGCAGTAGCGCAAGAATCGTGACGGCACCGGCGATACGCATCGACCGAAAGAGAACTTGTATATAAATCGGATTACGAACGAGTTCGCGATAGTTGTCGAACGTCCAGGCATGGACGATGACTTGAAGGGAAGAAACCTGCCAGAAGCTGTAGCAAAAAAGGATCGCGTACGGAACCAACAGGAACATGGTCACCCAGAGAAGCGGTGGAATGGCCACGGTCGCTTTGTAGGCGCGGGTATACATAGCTAGTTCGGCTCGGATTCGCGGACGCTGACCGCGTCGGCGGGAGCAAATTCGAATTCGGCCTCGCCCTGAAGATTCCCGGAGCTCGGAATGCGGACGCGAAGCGAGCTGTTGTCCGAGAGCGCGACCTCGAGAAGGTCGGTCGCGCCGCCGAATGTCTGAGTCTTAATTCGTGCGCGGAAGCGAACGGGTCCACCATCAGCCACACGAACACCCGGAGCAAATTGCCCGAGAAGACGAATGGATTCCGGCCGCAGAGAAAACGTCGTCGCACCGGACTCGGATGACTCGCCCGCAACGCGCCAGGACATTCCGCTCACCGTCGCAACGCCGCCGCTCACTTGCGCGCGAAGAAGATTGGTTTGACCGATGAACTTGGCGGTATAAGAAGTGGCGGGCCGAGCATAAATTTCGCGCGGGCTCGCGACCTGCTCGAGCGCGCCGGCGCGAAACAACGCGATACGATCGGAAAGCGCCATGGCTTCTTCCTGATCGTGCGTGACGAAAATGAAAGTGATGCCGACTTCTCGCTGCAGCAATTTGAGCTCGATTTGCATCTGACGGCGAAGGTTGGCGTCGAGCGCGGAAAGGGGCTCATCAAGCAGCAATACCTTCGGCCGATTTATGAGAGCGCGGGCGAGCGCAACACGCTGCTGCTGGCCGCCGCTCAGTCGAGAGGGCGCCGAACCCGCGAAATCCGTCATCTTGACCATCGCAAGCGCCTGATCCACTCGAGAAGGTATTTCCGATTTCGCGATGCGCTGGACACGCAGGCCGTAGGCGATGTTTTCGAAAACAGAGAGATGGGGAAACAGCGCGTAGCTTTGAAACACCGTGTTGACGTGGCGGCGATGCGGCGGGAGCGTGTCGAGCCTTTCGTCTTCCATCCAGATCTCGCCGTTATCGGTTTGCTCGAACCCAGCGATTAGGCGCAGCAGCGTGGTCTTGCCTGAGCCGCTTTCACCGAGAATGGTCAAGAATTCGCCGGAGGCCACGTCGAGCGAAATTCCACGCAAGACCTCGCGGCTCTGAAATTTCTTCGCGACATTTCGGATGGATAGAAGCGAATTCACTGCGCGGCCTTTACCTCGTTCCAGATTTCTGTGTACTTGGCGCGGCGCGGTACCTGTTGCCAGAAATAAATCCGCCCCATGTAATTGTCCACATCATCGAGGTGGAGACTCTTCTTTTGCGCGTCCGTCATGAATCTTGCCGCGCCGGGGTTTGCTGGATCGTATCCCGTTACGTCCGCAACTTTCTTCTGAGTCTCGGCTTGGATCATGTATTCGAGAAATTGCGCTGCGAGGTCCTTGTGTTCACTTGCGGCGGTAATCATGAGGTGGTCTATCCAGCCGGTTGTGTTTTCTTTGGGAATCGTTTCGCCGATGGGGAAATTCGCGGCGCGCAGTTGGTTGGTCATGAGTGGCCAGCCCATCGCCGCGACGATTTCGTGATTTTCGAAGAGATTTGTCAATTCACCGCCCGTGGCCCAGATTTTTCGGATGTTCGGCTTTAGATCGAGGAGCTTCTTCTTTACGTTTTCGAGTTCTTCGTCGGAGAGATTGTAGAGGCGATTGGGGTCGGGCTTGTCGTAGCCAAGAAGTTGGGCGGCCATGTAAAGCGTCGAAAGCTCATCCCAGACAGAGATCTTGCCTTTGTATTTCGGATCCCAGAGCACAGCCCAGCTATCGGGAGCTGCCGGAAATACGGTGGTGTCGTATAGGAGTGGATTTGGTCCCCATGTGAAGGGCACGCCATAGACGTTGCCATTGACGCGGACGAGCGGAAGCGAACGAAGCCGCGGCGAGAGCTGTTCGTAGGACGGAATCTTCGAGAGGTCGAGCGGGGCCGCGAGGCCAGACGACGCGATCATCGTTGCGACGTCGCTCGACGGCGAAATTACGTCGTAATTACTGGCGCTGCCGCCGCGAAGCTTGGCGACAAGCTCGTCGCTCGATCCCATGTAGGAGGCGCTGATCTTGCAGTTGTGCGCGACCTCGAAATCGTGGACGTAGGATGGATCCGAGTAACCTTCCCAAACGAGAAGGCTAAGTGACGGCTGCTCCTTCTTGCAGGCAACAACCGCAGAAAGAATGGCAATTGCCGTCGCGAATAGAAGAATTCGACGCGCGTATGGCGATTGAACGCTTATCTTCAATCAACGCTCCTTCGCTCAAAATGTCGGCGGCGTGTTGATCCAGAGCACGGAGACTTCTTGTTTGCCCCGATTGGTCCAACGGTGCCGCGTGTTGCTCGTGAAATAGAAGCTGTCGCCTGCGCGGAGTAGTGTTGGTTCGCCGCCTTCGAGCGCAATTTCCAAGTTTCCGCGCAAAACGTAAAGGAACTCCTCGCCTTCGTGAGCGTAGGAATCTCCGCTGCCGGCGCCAGGCGCGATGCGGAATAGATGAGGTTCCATGACGGCATCTCCCCACGCGAGCAATTCCATTCGCACGCCGGGGCCAGCTTCGAGAATTTTGCGCTCGTTGGGACGCACGCGGCTTGGACTCGCTGCCGCCGCGTCGAAGAGCGAGAGAATATTGACACGATAAAAATTCGCGAGGCGGAGGAGAGTGGCCACGGAAGCGCTCATGTGGCCGCGTTCGAGCGCGCTAAGAAATCCAACCGAGACCGAAACGGCTTTGGCGACCTGTGAAAGGGAATGACTCGACTTGAGACGCAAGCGGCGAAGGCGCGGGCCGACAGGGCCGGGCTTCGCAGGAGCGCGATTTGCGAGCAGGCCTTCGGATCGGAGCATGTGAACGATGGCGGGCGCGTTCATGCCGCGAGCGCGACGCAAGAATTGGGCGCGCTTCAGCACTCGGACATCACGCGACGTAAACAAGCGATAACGGCTGTCCGTTCGCACAGGAGAAACGAGTCCGACGGTTTCCCATGTGCGCAGGACGGACGGCGAAACGCCGACCAGGCGAGCGACATCGCTGATGCGAAGATATCCATGCGTCCGATTCATTTTTTTCGAGTGACGAGGCGCGGCGGCCACGCGAAATTCCTTGACAACCCGCAACCCTTACACTAAGGTTCGCGGATTATAGTAAGGTTTTTTCTCACGGTGCAATTAAAATCTCGGGGAACAAAATAATTTCCTACGAGTGGGGATGAGTCGCAAAGGAGCGCAAATGAGGACAAGAGCGGGCGCGGGGGTGTGCGTTCTTGCGTTTCTGGGAGTAATTCTTTTCTCGAGCGCCGCGTCGGCGCAGACCACTGGCGAGATCCGCGGAACGGTGAAGGATCCTTCGGGCGCGGTGGTTCCGGGCGCTGCGGTGACGGCGACGCTGCCGGGAACTGACACCGCGCGTACGGTTAGTTCGGATAAGGACGGCGCGTTCGAGATTGTCGAACTGCCTGTTGGCCATTACCAGGTAACAGTTGACGCATCGGGATTCAAAAAGTTTGTCGCTAAGGATCTGGCCGTTGACATCGGCCACGTTGCATTGGTCAACGCGACACTTCAGGTCGGCGGTTCAACGGAAACCGTAACCGTCGAGGCGAACGCCGTGCAAGTCGAGACCACGAGCACGCAGATCGGCGCGGTGATGAACGATGTATCGATCAGAGAACTTCCGCTCAGCACGCGCAACGCTTATCAGCTTCTACAGTTGCAACCGGGCGTGCAATCGCAGCTTGGCTCGGATCTATTTTACGGCAGCAGCAATCCGGGTGTGGTGTCCGTTAACGGTGGCCGCGGACGATCGAACAATTACATGGTCAACGGCGGCGATGCGAACGACATTTTCGTGAACGCTCCGGCGATTCAACCGTCGCCTGACGCTATCGAAGAATTCCGCGTCATTACGAACACATTCGATGCGGAATTTGGCCGAAATTCAGGTTCGATCGTTAACGTCGTGACGAAGTCGGGAACGAATGAAGTCCACGGTGACGTTTACGAATTCTTGCGGAATAACGCCCTCAACGACCGCGGCTATTTCGATCCAACTGTAGCGGATTACCATCAGAATCAGTTTGGCGGCACGCTCGGCGCTCCGATCAAAAAGGACAAGTCCTTCATTTTTGGATCTTACGAAGGCAATCGCCGGATTCAGGGTCAGCCGTCAGGCGCGGTTTTTCTTCCGACCTCGGACGAAGCCGCGGGGAACTTTGCGCCGGGAGGCGGATTATCGGGAACCATCTCTGATCAACCATTTGCGACCCAACTCGCTGGACGCTCCACGGGAACGAGCGGCCAGACATGCCAGCAGGCGGTTACGACCGCGGGCGGCGTGGCAATTACTGCGGGAGCCGCATATTCAGATATCTTCCCGGGTGGCGTCGTGCCGACTCAGTGTTTCGACCCTACCGCTCTTGCGCTCTACAATAAGTACGTCGCCCCATTTGGCACCGGCGAATTCAGCGCCGTCCCGAACGAAGCGGAATACGTAAATCAGGCCACGGCTCGTTTCGACCAGAAAATCAGCGCTTCGCAGCAGCTCAGCGTCTACTATTATTTCAACAACGACAGCGACACGGTTCCGTTTTCCACGTTCCAAGAGGCTGGAGCGAACCTTCCAGGATTTCCCGCTCTTACGACCACGCGCGGCCAGCAATGGAATGTCTCCCATACATGGACGATAGGTGCGAGCGCTGTAAACGAAGTTCGATTTAACTATTTCAGGGAAGGCCAGGCCAACCTGGACCATCCGCTCAGCACGCTCGCCAGCATCCAAGATTCGTGCGGATCGGCCGTGCCCTCAACAAATTGCTTCACCGATCCAACGAACCCTTTGTTGGGAATTACGACAAACCTCCCGGGCCACGTTGGCACTCCGTTTATCAGCGTGGATGGC
Source organism: Candidatus Acidiferrales bacterium (assembly GCA_049279675.1). Taxonomy (GTDB): domain Bacteria; phylum Acidobacteriota; class Terriglobia; order Acidiferrales; family UBA7541; genus Palsa-147. The sequence continues at coordinate 33,614 of JBAPOP010000162.1, read as the reverse complement.
GGGTTTGCCATCGGCAACAACGTTGAAGGCGAACTGCCTCAGACCGGCAACTCGTTCCAGTGGACGGACACATATACGAAAACGTATGGCAATCACACGTTGAAGTTTGGAGGGGACTTCCGGAAGGCATACTTTAACCAGTTCCTCTACTATAACGTAAATGGCGATTTCAGTTTCATTAGCACTCCGGGCGAGGAAAACGACCTCGGCTACGGCAACGGCTACGCTGACTACTTTCTAGGCGCGCCAAACTCGTATTCCCAGGGCGCAGCCCAGGGCGAGGCGATTCGCAATACCGCCTTCTATCTCTTTATGCAGGATAGCTGGAAGATCAAACCGAGCTTCACGCTTAACTACGGAATGCGTTGGGAGCTGAATACTCCATATTACGATACCGGCAACCGTCTTCAGACATTCCGGCCTGGACAAGTTACGACGCAATACCCTTGCTATATCTATACGTCCGGCTCTGAGGCGGCCGGGTTGTCGCCGGGAGATTGCGGTCAGAACAGCGCGCAAAACTCCGTGTTCCCACTCGGGCTTGTATTCCCAGGCGACAAGGGAGTTCCGCGCGGCTTGACATCCACATATTACAAGGCATTTGCGCCCCGCATTGGTCTGGCATGGAGTCCTTCAATGACCGAAGGTTTCCTAGGAAAATTGTTTGGCGGCGCCGGCAAGTCGAGTATCCGTGCAGGATTTGGACTTTTCTATAATCCGATGGAACAACTCGTTCTGGAACAATTCAGCGCGGAGCCGCCTTTCGGTGGCAGTTCGTTCTCCGACTATCCGAATTTTAATTTGCCGTTCCTGCCTCAATCTAGCGATCCGGTGTCGGGGCCGTTTACTCCGAATCCGTTTGCCGGCGTAATCAAGCAAACTCCTCAGACACCGTGTCCCGGCGCGGGTGGTCCTGCGGGCTGCGTGGACTGGGCGTCGTTCCGGCCGATTCTGCTCTTTGGTGAATTCACGCCGAATCTTCGCACACAGTACGCCGAACAGTACAACCTGACGATTGAGCGGCAGGTAAGCAAGGACATGGTGTTCCGCGTGGCCTATGTTGGGACTCAGGCTCACCGGCTACTCGCATCCCACGACCTCAATTACGGGAATCCCGAGACCTGCCTCCAGTTGAACAATATTCCCGCCTCCGGCGGGTGCTCATCGTTCGACGCGGATAGTTCGTTCTTTCTCCCGGCGGGAACCGTGATCCCGGCTTATACGCCACCTCCCGGAGTCGCCGTCGTTACAGGATGTACTGGTCTGTATCTGCCGTACAACGCCGGCTCGGGAGGGAATTGTCTGCCGGCAAACTACCAAGTCGGTGCTGCTGGTGTGACACTCGTTGGCCTTCGCAAATACTCTTCGCCCAATTGCCAGCCGCTTACCGGCATCGGCTGCCCGCCGGATGACGTGCCGGTGTTTAGCAACATCTTCCAGGAAGACACGATGGCCAATTCGAATTATAACGGCCTGCAGATCTCTCTAGACAGGAACTATTCCCATGGCCTGAGCTTCCAGGCGTCGTATACATTCAGCAAAGCGATTGACCAGGGCGCGTCATTCGAAAACGAGCTCAACCCGATTAACTACGAGGCAACTCGTGGCAACTCGCTTCTCTCCGCAAAGCACCGATTCGTCTTCAGCCCGATTTGGACCTTGCCGGTGCCAGAATATTCCGGCTTTAAGGGAAAGGCGCTGGACGGATGGGGAGTGTCGGCGATCATCATCTACCAGAGTGGCTTCCCGATTCGTGTGCAGGATGAAGATGACGCCGAATTGATGAGCAGCGTTTTCTTTGAGTCAGCGGCAACGCCGCAAGTCACCGGCCCAATCCAGTTCGTGAATCCTAAGTCGAGCGCGAACCCAAACGCATGGTTCAACGCCTCAAACTTTACGGATCCCAACCCCGGGACGTTCGGCAATGTTCCCCACGCTCTTTGCTGCGGTCCCGCGATTAGCAATACGGACCTTGTCATCTCAAAATCGACCCCAATCAACGAGCGTTGGAAAACTGAATTCCGGGCGGAATTCTACAACACCTGGAATCACACTCAGTTTGGCAACCCCGACGGCAACTTCTCGGATGGCCCGGCGCAATTCGATAGTACTGGCACGAACATAGGCGGTACGTTTGGATTGATACAGAGGACTCGTGAAGATCCGCGCGTCATTCAATTCGCGTTGAAGTTGATGTTCTAAAAGAAACGCAGCCATCGAGAGCGAGGGGCTTCGAAAGAGGCTCCTCGCTTTCGCGCGTGAAGAGGAATAATTCGACGACCGCTGCGGACCTCGAAAGCTAGCATGAAAATCAGCGTCTTGGGAGCAGGGATGATGGGCCGCGCGGTCGTTTACGACCTGGCGCGAGCCGCGGACGTTTCCAGTTTGATTGTCGCTGATTTCGACAAGAAGCGCGCCGAGGAAGTGGCGCGCGACTTTGGGCGCGGGAAGGCAAAAGCGGCGTTTGCCGACGTGCGGAATACGGGGAAGCTGGCGCGGCTTCTGCGCGGCTCGACGTCGGTCGTGAATTGCACCCAGTACAATTGGAATTTGGACGTGATGCACGCGGCGCTGGCGGCACGAGTAAATTACCTCGACCTCGGCGGGCTTTATCACATGACGCGAAAGCAATTCGCGCTGGACGCGGACTTTCGCGGGATTGGCCGCGTCGCCATCGCGGGGATGGGCGGCGCACCCGGTACGACGAATATCATGGCGCGGTTTCTAGCCGACTCGATGGACCGCGTGGACTCGATTGACGTGTTCAATGCCTCTGCGGATTTGCGTCATTACGATAGCCCGATCGCTTACACGTTTTCGATCGCAACGATCCTCGATGAGTTGACGATGCCGCCGATTGCGTTTCGAAATGGACGCTACGTCGAGCGGCCGATGCTGTCGGATCCAGTCATCGAACGATTTCCGGCGCCGATCGGACGGGTGACTTTGCGCAATTCGATTCACTCCGAGCTCGGCACATTGCCGGAGAGTTTTCGGCGCAAGGGCGTCCGCGAAGTACATTTCAAAATCAATTACGATCCGCAACTCGTTGGATTAATCAGGGATCTTACCGAAGTGGGATTCACGAGCCGCGAACCAATGCCAGTAAACGGAACTCGCGTGGCGCCACGCGACGTCTTGCTAGCGCTGCTGAACCGCAAGGCGCCAAAGATGAGTGCGAAGGATGTAGAAACGATTCGCGTGGTGGTGCGTGGGCGGAAAGATGGGCGGAGCGTGGCTGCCGCGGCGGAGTCAACGGCGCGGTATACGGCCAAGCCGGCGTTTTCGGCCGTCGCCCGCGACACTGGATTTCCTGCGGCCATCGCGGCGTTAATGCTCGGGCGCGGACAATTTTCAGGTGTGGGTGTGCAGGCGCCCGAAAACGTGGTGCCGCCGCAACCGTTCTTTGAAGAACTGGCGAAGAGGCACATGCCGGTTCGACAGTGGAAATTAAGAGCAGGCCGGAACTGATCGCATCGAATTCGCCAGCAGTTTGAGACTTGCCCTGGGAGGGCCGTATGCACGAAGGACTTCGGAAAGAGATCGAGACTTACGAGAAGCGCACACCGAAATCGCGTGAGGCGCATACAAAAGCCACGAAGCGGATTCCTTTAGGAGTGGCCAGCAATTACCGTGCGTACGATCCGTACCCGATTTTTGTGAAAGACGGCAAAGGCGGCCGGATCCGCGACGTTGATGGGAACGAATATATCGATTTCAATTTATGTTTTGGTGCGTTGATGGCGGGGCATTGCCATCCGGCTGTGATCAAGGCCGTGCAGGAAAAGCTCGCGACCGGCACGATGTTCGGCATGCCACATGACGCGGAAAATGCGCTCGCGGAAGAGATTTGCGCGCGCTTTCCGGTGGATATGGTGCGCTTTAGCAATAGCGGCACTGAATGCACAATGCACGCCGTGCGCCTCGCGCGTGCTGCAACCGGCCGCGACCGCATCGTCAAGATGGAAGGCGGCTACCACGGGTTGCACGATTCGGCGCTCGTTTCCGTTAAGCCGAAGATTGGCGAGGTGGGCGATCCGAACTTTCCAAATTCCGTTCCGGGCGGCGAAGGCGTGGCGAAGGCCACGCTCGCGAATACCGTAATCGCGCAATTTAATGATTTGGCCGGCGTCGAGCGGCTCTTTGCCAAGTACCCCGGCGAAATTGCCGCCGTCATCGTCGAACCCATCATGATGAACGTTGGAATCCTGATGCCGGATCCGGGCTATCACAAAGGCTTGCGGGAGATTACTCAAAAGAATGGGGCGCTCCTGATATTTGACGAAGTGAAGACGGGAGCGAAACTCGCTCGTGGAGGCGCATGCGAGTTTTTTGACGTCATACCGGACATCGTCTGCCTGGCGAAATCGATCGGCGGTGGGTTTTCGCTCGCCGCATTCGGCGCGCGCCGCGAAATCATGAATTTGATTTCGGATCATCGCGTTTTTCACGGCGGGACGTACAACACGAATCCCGTGGCGATGGCGGCGGGCCTCGCCACGTTCCGTGAAGTTCTGACACCTGCCGCATACGAACATGTAACGCGTCTCAATAAAAAGCTGCTCGACGGCTATCAGAAGCAGCTCGATAAGACAGGACTCGTCTCCTACGTCATCGGCGCGGGTTCGAATGGAGCGCTGATGTTCTTCCCGAAGCCGATTCGCAATTATCGCGATTGGCTAAGCGCGGACACTGACCTGTGGCGGCATTACTGGTTCGCGATGACGAACCGCGGCGTGATGCCGCAGCCTTATTGGTGGGACGAGCAGTGGACGATTTCAGTGGCGCATACGGATGCGGATATTGAGCGGCATCTGGAATGTTTTGCGGAAGTGGCGCCAGCTCTGGCTGCAGCACAAAAGGAACGCTCAGCCGCTGTCGCTCGATAGTTGCACTGTCCACGATAAACGCCGCACAGAAACGAGGAGCAATCGTTGTCCGCAGAAGCGTCAGTGGTTGAGCAGCCCCACCTGAAGCGCGCGCTGGGCCGATGGGACCTTGTCGCGCTGTTCGTTGTGGCTGTGTTCAACCTCAACGTCGTGCCGAGCATCGCCGCGAATGGCGGCGTTACAGTGTGGCTCTGGCTCGTCGCGCTGGTGATGTTTTTCTGGCCGCAGGGAATCGCTGTGATCGAACTCGCACATCGCTACCCTGGCGAGGGCGGCGTTTATCTGTGGGCCAAGGAAGTCTTCGGCGATTTCCACGGCTTCCTTTCCGGCTGGTGCTACTGGACGAACAACATGATGTACGTTCCGACTGTCCTCCTGTATTTCGTCGGCGTGTCAGTATTCGTGCTTGGGCCCGGACATGAGGCGCTCGCCGACAACAAAGCATTCACGGTGATTGTTTCACTCGTCTTGTTTGGACTACTGGTATTGCTCAATATCCGAGGCCTCGGCGTGGGCAAATGGGTGAATAACCTCGGCGGGATCGGAACGGGCATCGCGGCCGCGACATTGGTGATTCTCGGCATCGTTATCTGGTCACGGTTCGGTACGACGGTCACGGGGGCCGACTTTCACATTCCGAAGGATCCGCGATTCGTGCTGAATTCCTTTGGCGTGATTTGTTTTGGTCTGGTCGGTCTTGAACTCGCTTCGGTGATGGGCGATGAAATTCAGGAGCCTGAGCGGAATTTGCCTGTCGCGGTTGCGTGGGGCGGAGTGATTTCCGGAGCGCTGTACATCGCTGCGACGGTGACGCTGCTGATGGCGGTCAGCAAGAACGATATCAGCGTCCTTCAGGGAATTGTGCAGGCAGTCGCGCACATGGCGAGTCGGGTCGGCGTCAATTGGATTGTTGCGCCGTTCGCCCTGATGCTGAGCCTTTCAATCGCGGGAATCGCTTCCGCATGGCTGGCGGGATCTGCGCGAATACCGTTTGTGGCGGGACTCGATTCGTATCTGCCGGCGTGGCTCGGCAAAGTTCATCCTCGCTACGGAACGCCGTACGCTGCGTTAATCGTGCACGCCATCGTGTCGATATTGTTGGTCGGACTCAATTTTCTCGGAGGCGGCGTTCAAGAGACGTTTCAGAAGCTATTGTCTCTCGCGGTCGTGCTGCAATTGGTCCCATTCATCTATATTTTCGGTGCGCTTTTGAAGCTCGCGTTCGGCGAATCATTTGTACGGGGGCGGTACGGCAAGAGCGTGCTGATCCTGTCGGGTTTGAGCGGCTTGACGACGACGATTTTGGCCATAATCGTGGCATTTTTCCCGGCGCAACAGATCACATCCGTGCCTTTGTACGAAGCTTGGATGTTCGGCGGCACGGCGCTATTTATCGGCCTCGCAGCGTTTTTCTTCTTTGTGTATGGTCGGCGTAAGAGTGCGCAAGCGGCGGCTGCGCGGCCCGTTTGATCGAAATTCGATGAAGGAGAGCGTGATGGCGACCGAAGCGAAGGCAAGCGTCCGCAAGTATAAGCTTTATATCAATGGCGAATGGTCGGAAAGCGAGAGCCGCAGCTACTTTCCAGTGATTGACCCGTCCACTGAAGAAACCATCGCCGAAGTTGCGAATGCGAATGAGAAAGACGTAAATCGCGCCGTCGCCGCCGCACGCGCAGCGTTTGATTCCGGCACATGGCCGCAAACTACGGCGCAGGAACGCGGTCGCATACTATTCCGTCTCGCCGAGCGCGTTCGAAAAGAATCCGCGATGCTGGCCGAACTTGAGTGCCGGAATACGGGCAAGCCGATCGTCGAAGCGGAATACGACATCGCGGATTGCGCCACTTGCTTCGAATACTATGGCGGGCTCGCGACGAAGGTCGTCGGCCATGTGAATCCAGTCCCGGACAATGCGCTGAGTCTCTCGCTGCGTGAACCGATCGGAGTGGCTGCGCAAATTATTCCCTGGAATTATCCGCTTTTGATGGCGGCTTGGAAGCTGGCGCCCGCCATTGCTGCTGGCTGCACATGCATCCTCAAACCCGCTGAGCAGACGCCGCTGACGGCGCTTGAGTTTGCCAACTGGCTCGCGGACGCGGGACTTCCGCCCGGCGTCGTCAACATCATCACGGGCTTCGGCGAGACGTGTGGAGCGCCGCTGGTGCGGCATCCGGACGTGAACAAAGTTGCGTTCACGGGCAGCGCGTCGGTGGGGAAGCAGATTGTGAAAATGGCCGCGGACACGGTGAAGCGCGTCACTCTCGAGCTCGGGGGCAAGTCGCCGAACATCTTTTTTGCCGATGCTGATTTCGACGCCGCGATTGACGGTGCGCTCTTCGGCGTCTTCATCAATCAAGGCGAAGTTTGCTCGGCGGGTAGCCGCATTCTCGTCGAGCGTTCAATTTATCCGAAATTTGTCGAGGCGATGGCCGCTAAGGCGAAAACGATCCGGCTTGGCCCGCCGCTGGAGCGCGAGACGAAGATGGGCCCGCTGGTGAGTAAAGATCAATACGATCGCGTCTCGTCTTACCTCGAAATCGGCAAGAAGGAAGCCAAGCTCGCCGCTGGGGGCGCCCGGCCGAAGGGTTTTGCGAAAGGGTTTTACGTTGAGCCGACCGTGTTTTACGACGTGGACAATTCGGCGCGAATCGCGCAGGAGGAAATTTTCGGGCCGGTCGCATCCGTGATCCCATTCAGCGACGAAGCCGAAGCCGTGCGCGTTGCCAATGCAACGCCCTACGGGCTGGCAGCTGCGGTGTGGTCGCGCGACATTTTTAAGGCGTTCCGCGTGGTGAAAGCTCTGCGTGCGGGCATCGTTTGGGTGAATCACATGCAGCCGACCTACGTCGAAGCGCCGTGGGGCGGCTACAAGCAATCCGGATTCGGTCGCGAACTCGGCCCGTGGGGAATCGAGGAGTATCTCGAAACCAAGCAGGTACACATCAATCTGAACGAGCAGCCGATCGGATGGTATTGATATGCCTACGATTCAACTCCGCACTTCCATACCCGGCCCGAAATCGCAGGAATTGATGCAGCGCCGCGCGCGCGCTGTGCCGCGCGGAATCTATCATGCGACGCCAGTCTTCGCGGCGCGAGCCCAAGGCGCGACCGTGGAAGATGTTGACGGCAATCGATTCATCGATTTCGCGGGCGGAATTGGCTGCTCTAATGTCGGCCATCGGGCGGATCGCGTGGTCTCCGCAATTCGCGCACAACTGGAGCGATTCTTGCACACGTGCTTCAGCGTCGCGCCGTACGCCGACTACATCACGCTGGCCGAGAAACTGAATGCGTTGGCGCCGGGCGACTTTCCGAAGAAAACAATCTTGGTGAATAGCGGCGCGGAAGCGATTGAGAACGCGATCAAAATCGCGCGGTGCCACACGCGGCGGCCCGCGATCATCTGTTTCGAAGACGCGTTTCATGGCCGGACGATGCTGACGATGTCGTTGACGAGCAAAACGCAGCCGTATAAAGCCGGATTCGAGCCGTTCGCGAGCGACATTTACAGGATCCCCTATGCATATTGCTATCGCTGCTCGTATTCGCTGAAGTATCCGTCGTGCGAGGTCTTCTGCGCGCATCACCTTGAGGACACGTTCAAGCGCGTCGTTGCCGCTTCGGCCGTCGCGGCCGTCCTCGTCGAGCCGGTGCTCGGCGAGGGCGGATTCGTGGCGCCGCCAAGCGAGTTCTTCCACGTTCTTCAGGAGATTTGCAAGAAGCACGGCATCCTCTTTATTGCGGACGAAGTGCAATCGGGATTCGGCCGTACCGGGAGCCTCTTCGCATGCGAGAGATACGGCATCGAGCCGGATCTTCTCGTAACGGCGAAATCGCTCGGTGGGGGAATGCCGCTAGCAGCAGTCACGGGCCGCGCCGAAATCATGGACTCGCCGGCCGTCGGAGGGCTCGGCGGCACGTTTAGCGGCAGTCCGCTCGCGTGCGCCGCCGCGCTTGCCGTGATCGAAACGATGGAGAAGGAAAACCTGAGCGCCAGGGCCGAATTGCTCGGCGAGAAATTCACGGCGCGGGCAACGGAGTGGCAACGCCGGTGGCCGATCATTGGCGAAATTCGAGGATTGGGCGCAATGCGGGCGATTGAGTTGGTCACGTCGCGCGAGACACGCGAACCCGCCAAACACGAGACGGAAGAAATCATGCGATATTGTTACGAGCACGGTTTGCTGACAATTTCGGCAGGCACGTACGGTAACGTCATCCGGCTTCTTGTGCCTCTGATCATTTCGGACGCCGAATTCGACGAGGGTCTCGATGTGCTCGAGGGCGCGCTGGCCTCGATCAGCGAAACACATGCGAGCGCCGAGTCTCGCCGCGCCTGACGCTCGATAGTTCTGGGAGACCCCGATGTCTGTTTCCACAAAAGCTCCGGCTAAATCATGCCCCTTCCTCCTGGACGGGGAATGGGTTGCCTCGGGCAAGCCTCTTGAAGTTTTTTCTCCGTTCGATGGCAGCCTTGCCGGGACGACTTACTGGGCGACTTCAGAACGGCTCGAGCACGCGATAGCGGCGTCGGTGCGCGCGTTTGAGACGACTCGCCGGATGGCGTCGTATGAGCGCCAGCGTGTTCTTCGCGCGATTGCCGATGGAATTACAGCGCGGCAGGAGGAGTTTGCGCAATCGATCGCGTTGGAGGCTGGAAAGCCAATCAAGACGTCCCGCGCTGAAGTCGAGCGAGCGATACTGACGTTTACTGTCGCAGCGGAAGAGAGCGTGCGAATCGGCGGGGAATGGATCCCATTGGATTTGCTGCCTGCGACGGCGGGACGCTCTGCGATCGTTCGGCGCTTTCCGCTCGGCCCGATTGCCGCAATTACGCCGTTCAATTTTCCATTGAATTTAGTGGCTCATAAGATCGCGCCGGCTATCGCAACGGGCTGCACGATGGTCCTCAAACCTGCGCCAAAAACGCCATTGACGGCGCTTTTGTTGGCGCAGGTGGTCCAAAAATCTGGCTGGCCTGCAGGCGGGCTGAATGTCCTCTCGCTTTCAAATGAGGATGCGCAACGTTTGGTTATGGACGATCGGCTCAAGCTACTCACGTTTACGGGAAGTGGCGCCGTAGGCTGGGGACTCAAGCAAAAGGCCGGAAAGAAGAAAGTCGTGCTCGAACTGGGTGGCAATGCGGCCGTGGTGGTGCACAGCGACGCAGATGTGGATTATGCGGCCGAGCGATGCGCGGTTGGTGGTTTCTCGTATTCGGGACAAAGTTGCATCTCCGTGCAGCGCATTTTTGTTCAGCGCGACGTTGCGGAGAAATTCACTGCCGCGCTGTTGGCGCGCGTAGCGAAACTGAAAGTCGGCGATCCGCGCGAGGATGCGACAGACGTCGGGCCAATGATCAATGAGGATGCGGCTAAGCGAGCGGAATCTTGGATCAACGAGGCGGTTGCAGGTGGGGCAAGCCTTTTGGCGGGCGGTAAGCGCCGCGGCGCGGTGGTTGAGCCGACAGTGTTCGCGCATGTGAAGTCAGATATGCGCGTCAGCTGCGAAGAGGTCTTTGCGCCTGTCGTTGTTATCGAGCCGTATGACGACTTTTCGGACGCGCTTCGCCGGGTGAATGATTCGCCATACGGATTGCAGGCGGGGCTATTCACTCGCGACGCGAAGCTGATTTTCGAGGCTTATGAAACGCTCGAAGTCGGCGGGTTGATGGTGGGTGAGATGTCAGCCTTCCGGATTGACCACATGCCGTACGGCGGAATCAAAGACTCGGGCATCGGACGAGAGGGCCTGCGCTACGCGATCGAGGAAATGACCGAGCCTAAACTCCTGATGCTAAATCTGCGCTAGTGATCTCTTTTGCTATCTTCTTTGCATTCTGACGCTTGATGCCAGCACGGTAATGAGCAAGATTGCCGCAATAGACGCAAGCGACGTCACGCTTGATATCCGGTAGAAACCAGAAACTAGCATTCTGACTCCGACAACTGCCAGCATCGCGGCCAAACCCTGACGCAGATATCGCATCTTCGGCAATATGCCAGCCAGCGCAAAATACAGGGAGCGCAGACCGAGAATCGCAAACACATTCGAGGTGTAGGCAATAAATGTGTCCTGCGTGATCGCGAGTACGGCGGGGACCGAATCGACAGCAAAAAGAACGTCGCTAACTTCGACCGCGATCAGCGCGAGGAAAAGCGGTGTTACAGACCAACTCCCCGAACGCCGGACGACGAGGCGAGTTCCCGCGAAACCCTTCGTAACAGGGAACCACTTTCGAACGAAGCGCACGGCTAAATTCGGCTTGAGTTCGGGTGGCCGCCGCGACCGTAACGCCATTCTCGCGCTGGTGGCGATCAGGAATGCTCCAAAAACGTAAATGACGACGTGGAAATGGTGAATCAGCGCGACCCCGCCGATGACGAATATGGCGCGCAGAGCCAGAGCGCCTACGACACCGAGAAAGAGGACTCGATGTTGCGACGCGGGCGGGACGCGGAACGACTCGAACACCATGATGAAGACAAGGATGTTGTCGACGCTCAGAGATTTTTCGACCAGGTATGCTGTCAGAAAATCAAGTCCGAGCGCGGGGCCGCGATCGATATAGATCCAGATATTGAAGAGCATCGCCAGGGAAATCCAGCCCGCGCTCGTAAGCAAGGCCTCGCGAAATTTCACTTCATGTGGTTTTCGATGAAGTACAAGAAGATCGACGGTGAGCAAGGCCAATGTGCCCGCGACAAAGATGGCCCAAGCGTAAGTTGGCGTGGTCATGGGCACGATTGCTGGAGTCGAAACGCTACCGTCGAATACCGAATTTGACAAGATGGTCCGCGCGCGGAAATTGACGGAACATTGCGACGGCTGATTCGAGTTTCATCTTTGGCAGCGCGCACGGATGCGTTAGATTAACATCAGCTGCAATCACGATTGTTGTTTGGAGAAAGTCGAACTCATGAAATTGGTGACGTTCCGGACCGGTCCGAACCAAAAGCGAATCGGGGCGATGGCGCCGGATGGCCAGGTCGTTGATCTGAACTTCGCCTACGCTTTGTATCTGCGCGACGAAGAGCACGACCCCGCGGCCTATCGAGTTGCCGACGCTCGAGTTCCGGCCGATATGCGCGGGCTTTTCGAAGGCGGCGATCAGAGCTTGGACGCGGCGCGTGTAGCTCTGGGACATGTGATAGGCGCTGGTCCGAAGGTACTTGGCCCATCGGGGGAGCGGATTTTCTACCGAATTGACGAAATAAAGCTCAAAGCGCCGATCGCGCCGAAGAAATTCTTCCATACGGCAGGGAATTTTCGCGAGCATCACGAAGAGGCGCAAAAGGCGGGGTTTTCTCATCCCGTGCTTCCCTGGATCGTATTTTTTCAGAACGTGGATGCAATTATCGGGCCCGACGAGCCGGTGATTTATCCCGATCAGCTCACTGAGGAACTCGATTACGAGCTCGAGCTCGCGGTCGTTGTGAAAAAAGCGGGACGCCACTTTTCCGCCACGGATGCGGTGGATTATATCGGCGGCTATGTGATTTTCAACGACATCACAGCGCGCGATATTCAACGCCGGGAGATGAAGTCTGGCGTCTTCAGCTTCTGCAAAGGAATCGATTCCTTCTGCCCGCTCGGGCCATGGATCGTAACTGCCGATGAAATTCCGGACCCGCACAATCTGGCGATGGAACTTCGCGTGAACGGAAAAGTGCGGCAGCAGTCGCACTCCAAGAAAATGTCGGTAAAGATTCCCGAGATCATGTCGCACTACTCGCCAATGGGCTACAGCGCCGGTGACGTGCTTTCTACCGGAACCGTGTCGGGTGTGGCGGCGTTCAGCGACGATCCGAAGTCGCTGTTTTTGAGGCCGGGTGACATCGTCGAATGCGAAATTGAGAAAATCGGCGTCCTGCGCAACCCTGTGATTTCGTGGGAACAGGCCTACGGCAAGAAATCTACGGCAGCGGGCTAGGTCGAGGGAGCGATGAACAACGGCGGCGAACGCAAATTCTGGGTGAGCGCGTTGAACGATCCGGCGCGGATCGCTCCCAGTGCCTCGAGGAAGGGCCCCGTTCGCTTCTACGACACCACGCTCCGCGACGGCGAGCAAACTGTGGGAGTAGCGCTTGATCCTCAGCAAAAACTCGAAATCGCCCGGCTGCTGGATTCGCTGGGCGTCAGCCGGATAGAAGCTGGGTTTCCGAGGGTGTCGGCCGACGACGCGGAAGCGTTCGGCCTGGTCTGCCATGCGGGGCTGCGCGCCGAGATTTGGGGATTTGCGCGAGCGGTGCACGCCGATCTGGATGAGGTGATTCGCCTCGGAGCGCGCGCGACGGTGATCGAGATTCCCGCGAGCGAAATCAAACTGCGCGCGTATGGGATCACGGCAGAGGATTCAATTCGCCGCGCCGCAGAAGCTGTTGGACACGCTGTGAAGCACGGCTTGACTGTCGCATTCTTCCCTGTGGATGGCACACGAGCTGAGCTGGGCCACTTGCGCGCGCTGTATGTCGCCGCATTCGAGGCGGGGGCGAAGGAAGCTGTGATCGTGGATACGATTGGAGCTTGCGGCCCGGAGGCTGCCGGTTTTTTGGTTGGGCAGATTCGTGAGTGGCTCGGGCCGGCCGTTCCGCTTCATTTCCACGGGCACAATGATTTTGGGCTCGCCACGGCATGCGCGGTCGCAGCCGTACGTGCCGGGGCAAACTGGATTCAGGGAACGATAAATGGAATGGGTGAGCGTGCGGGAAACGCGGACCTCGGCGAAGTCGCGATGGCGCTCGAATGCATTTACGGCGTCGAGACGGAATTGAATCTCGAGAAGATTCGCAATGTATCTCGCCACGTGCGAAATGTTTCAGGCTATGCGCTCGAACCGTGGAAACCGGTGGTCGGCGAGAACTTGTTTATGCGCGAAAGTGGAGCGGTCGCCAGCCAGTTTCACATTCCAGAGGCGATCGAGCCGTTTTCGGCGGACATCGTTCACGCGCGCCGGGAAATCGTGTTGGGGAAAAAGAGCGGGCTCGACAGCATCGCGATAAAAAGCCGGGACCTCGGCCTGGATGTGCCCGAGGCGCAGCGCGCCGCGGTGCTTGCCGCGGTGAAACAAAAGGGAATTGAAAAGCGCGGCTTGCTCACGGAGCAGGAATTCCGCGCCATCGTCAGCGCCGTCTGCGGCCGTTGAAGATCGGTTTCGAGGCCAGCCAGTCGGATCTAGAACCCCGTATCGCCACGAGAGCGGTTCCTCGCGAACAATTTGCTATATCATGAATTTGCGCCGAAGAGTGCGGCGCGGATTCTCGACCATGCTGGAGCATCAGGAGAACTTATGGACCGTGAGCACTTTTACGCAACGATGAACGGCGACGGGACGCTGGATTATGAAATTTATATCAATACGAAGTCTCTCCTTCACTGCCAGAAAGACTTTAAGGATTTCTGTAACGGCGATGAGCTGCAGTTCCAGATCGTCCACCAGGTCGAAGAATTGTGGATGAAGTTAATCGCGTACACGCTGCTCGACATCGACGACTTCCTGCAACAGGAAAACACAAATCGCGTGATCACCCTTTTCCGCCGAGTCCATGGCGCGCTGCGATTGATGATCAGTCAACTCGACCTGCTTGAGACGATGTCGCCAAAGGAATATCAGGAGATACGCCTGCAGCTGGGGAACGGCAGCGGACAGGAATCGCCCGGCTTTCGGACACTCTTAAAAATGCACCAGCCTCTCTGGAATTCGTTCAAGGCACACTATCTCGATAAGCATGGCCTTACGATCGAGAAAATCTACAATTCGGAATATTCACACTCCGATGCCTATGTAGTCGCCGAGGCGCTCGCGGAGTTCGACGAACTGTTTCAACGATTCCGCTTCTGCCACATTCAACTGATCCATCGCACAATCGGACTCGGCGCGAAATCGCTGAAAGGCCGCGGGGTAGATTTGCTTAACGAAGGACAACGCGTGAAATTCTTCCCGGAATTGTGGGAAATCCGCAATCAAATGACGGATGCGTGGGGCGAAACGTATGGAGTTGTCCGCGATTCAATCGGCGGGCACTAGAAAGTCACGCGTCGCAGCCAGCTGCGGGCATATCGCAGATTTGGGGCCATCGATTGGAATTCCCGGTCGCTCAGTGCTTGAAGTGCGGAAGGACGGCTTCGCCGAAGAGCTTCGCCTGTTCGAGACGATCGTCGCCCCAAAGTTCGAGCAAAATGTGTGTGCAGCCCGCGTCGCGATATTCCTGGATGCGACGAACGCAGTCCTCAGGCGTACCCGCAATCGGCCGAACCTTTTCGAAAACTTCATCAGTCACTGCGCGAGCCGCTGCTTTTCGTCCGCCGCTTTCCATCGCGTCGGCAATCGGGCGAATCTCTTCAAAGCTCAAGCCGGCTTTTTCGAGCAACATATCAGCTGAGCCCCGAATGTTCTGAACCTTGTTGGCTAGATACATGGCAGCCATTTCGCGCGCACCATCGCGCGCACGCTTTGGGTCCTTGCCAACGCTGCCTACAATCACCGCTCCGAGGTCTTGATTCGCGGGGTCGCGGCCGGCCTTTCTCGCGCCTTCCTCCATAAATGTGCGCGAGTAACGGACGAAATCAGGCGTGGTTATGCTCGCTGTCAGAAGCCCATCCGCCATGCTTCCGCCCATTCGCTGCAAGACGGGCCCTGTCGCGCCAATGTATATCGGCACTTGATGGCGCGCGACGTCAGCATCGGGCTTGAGCGCAGGCACGTGAGCATCAAATACTTTTCCCTCGTAGTGAAATTCTTCGCCGCCGAGCACACCGCGAATGATTTCGATGCTTTCCTTCATCACAGTGGCGGGCCCGGCGCCCTTGCCTGCCTCGCCTTCGCCCGCTTCTTTCATAAATATCTTCGAGGCGCCGAGACCGAGAAAGAATCTTGCGGGACCAGCAACATCCTGAAGTACGCGCGCTTCCATGGCGATTTGAATGGGATTGCGAGTATAAGGCGAGATGATCCCCCAGCCGATGGGAATGCGTTTCGTTTCACGCGCGATGATGGCGGCGATCGCCGTGGACGACCGCGCCTCATACGAGTGTTTGCGCCACCACGGATAGGCCTCGGCAAGCCAGAAGGCGTCAAATCCGGCGCGTTCACACGCCTGAGCCATTTGCACCGTTTCCGCAACGGGCTCCATGCTGAGTTGCAAGACGCCAATTCGAAAGGGAACTGCCATAGGATTTTCTGCTCCGTGCTTCTGAAGAATGAGTTTTAGGGATTCGTCCAGGAATGCTCGAGGCCCTTGATCAATGCCCACATCGCTTTATTCAGCGGCGTCGGGACCCCAGCCTGTTCGCCGGACTTCACAATCGCGCCATTCATGAAATCGACTTCGGTGATGCGGCGGACGAGAACGTCCTGCAACATACTCGCGTTGTGTTTGCCAGGCGCATTCGCGCCTTTTTGCACGAGAGCGCGCGGATCGCCGTGAAGCGTGATGCCGAGAGCCTTGGCGACGGCCTCGCCCTCGGTTATCAAATCGTCGAAGAGCTGGCCTGTGGCCGGCAGGCGCGTGGCTGCACCGTGATGCAATAACGTGAGAGCGCCGACGGGATTCGTGGATGCATTGAATATTAACTTCGTCCATTGCGCGCCGCGGGCATCCTCGAGCGCGATGGTATTAAGCCCCGATTTGGTGAGCATTCCCGCGAGTTCCGTAACCCGGGCCATCTGAGTATTGGTTGGTTCGAATGGGCCAATCCAAGTGTCGCCGCGAATATCGAATCCGACGTGACCGGGCTCGACGATGTGACCGGCTGGAAACGTCGTGCCGCGAATCACGAATTTCACATGCTCGGCGATGATGTCTTCATTTCCGACGCCGTTCTGAACCGAACAGACGGCACTCGTTGGGCCAAAAATGTGCGCCGCTTGAGCGATTGCCGACTTCGTGTGCGTGCTTTTCGTCGCGACAATGCCGTAATCGCACGGCGGTATCGCTCGAGAGTCGGTGGTTGCGTGAAGGCGCGCCGTGAAATCCGCGGCCCCGGAAATTCTCAGCCCGTTGCGCTCTATCGCATCCACGTGCTGCTGCGAGACGTCGTAGGCGTGCACCTCCACTCCGTCCAACCGCGCCAGATGGGCGCCAAAGATGCTGCCGATAGCGCCGCACCCAACAATACAGATCTTCATCGCCCGCTTACCTTGGCCTCTCGGAGCCCGAATAGAATTTCCAATCAACGTTCGCGAAATTCTCGCCTTCTTTTTTGCCAACGCGGTAGGTGTCCTGCGTGTAAAGACACACCTTTCCGTCCTGATCGACGACCTGCGGATGAAATGAGAAAACCATATTCTCGCGCAACAGAGTTTCGCTCGTCGCGCCGATCGCGGGGTGCTCGATCATCGTCATACCGATCGAATGGCCGGACAAATGTCCGAGACTGAAGCCCTGCTTCGCGAAGATATCGGCCGCCGCGCGGTGGACATTCTTAATCGGTTCGCCATCCCGCATCAGTGCGCGAGCGGCTTCAAGAGCTTCCGGATAGACATCTGCCATCTTCTTCGTGGTTGCGCTGATCTTGCCTTGGATCAGTGGTCTCGAAAATTCCACCCAATAGCCCTCTGGGCCGGCAATTTCGAGAGAATAAAGAAGGAGATCATCAGCATTCACTTTGCGGTCGCGCGGAACTTTGAAATGCGCCTGCGCTTCGCCGTTCGTGCCCGAAAGAACGATGTTCATCATCTGCAAGCCAGCGCCGCCGGCAAAAAATCGGTCTACCGCCGGTGCCATGATTTCAGCTTCGGTTTTGCCGGCCCTATATTCCTCCAGCATGGCCCAGAAACCATCCTCGATAATTTCCATGCTGTGGCGAATACCCGCGAGTTCTTCATCGCTTTTCACGGCGCGCGCCATATCGAATGGCCGGTCGAACGATATGAGCTCAGCCGAGCCCTTCTGCAGTTCGCGATAGTCGCGGACCGCCATGACCGCGTCCAGGCCGTAGACGCCGAGCCGTTTCCAATTCTTCGTCGCTGCAAAATCGGAAATCCATTTGCCCGGTACATCGGCCCACACATGTTCGCGTACCCAGGGTTTGGTCTTGTCGCCGATCCAACGCGCTTCGGCAGGGAAGATAAGGCGCATATCGCCCTCGAGCGGCACCAACACGTATACGTAGCGATGAACGATTTCGAATCCTGAGAGGTAGCGGACCGCGCCTTCGAATCCGGTGTACTCGCTGCCGCAGACGATGAGCGCATCGAGATGTTCGTTCGCCATCGCTTCACGTATGTTGCGATTGCGTCTCTGGACTTCAGCCGGACTGACCATGCACTCTCCCTGGTTCGATTTCGCCGCCACTCCGAGGCGCTTGCGGGACGCGCGTGATGGAGCCTTTATTCGATGACGCCGCAGATCTCAGCCGCCGCGAGAGCGTAAACCTTCGTGATGTTGACGAATGTCTCGACAGCCACTTTCTCGCCTTCTGCGTCTCGAGGACCGCT
The DNA here is from genome assembly GCA_049279675.1 of Candidatus Acidiferrales bacterium. GTDB lineage: Bacteria > Acidobacteriota > Terriglobia > Acidiferrales > UBA7541 > Palsa-147. Next base: position 15,284 of record JBAPOP010000162.1, on the reverse strand, counting down.
CGACGGACCGTAATTTAGAGTTTCGATTCCAAATCGCGTCATCACAGACGCATCCGAGCACCAAAGAACCGTGTCGCGTCGCGGAGCTGAGCCCATGATGCGCGTGTGCGCGCCGTCGATCGCGCGCACGAGTTCGTGATCTTCAGCAATCTGCGCGCCCGGCACCGAAACGAAAGTCTCGAAGTCGATTCCATAGTCCGGGAACCGTTTCTGAAGATCGAGCACGAGCGATTTGACCGAGCGCCTTGCATCCGCCAACGCCATTTTCGGCGGAATGCGCAGATCAAGAAACACGTCGGTGCGGTCGGGAGTCCGGCTCGCGCGCCAAGGATGGCCGCCGCGGATGCAGCCGACGTTGACGACGCCCCGCTTTCCATTGAACGCAGTTTGTGACTCGAAACCAGGAATCCATTCGTAAATAGCGTCAAGGACTTCGTGCATTCTACGGATTGAACTATCTTTCTGGCGCCCCGCGGCAAAAGCGGTGTGGACATAACTGCCGCGCGTGCCGATCCGCGCCCACATCGAGCCATAGTGCGCGAGTACGATCTGCATGTCCGTGGGCTCGCCGAGGATGCACATGTCGGGCAGAACGCCGTGATTCACCATGTAGTGCGTGCCGGCTCCGTAACCGCGGTATTCTTTGCCGACAAATTCATCGCTCCACTGCGTCTTCTCAATTTCACCGACGACCGCGGCAATCAGGATGTCTCCAGCCAGTCGGACGCCGGCTCGCTGCAACGCTTTCAGCGCTTGCGTGTAGCAGACGAGCGCGCCCTTCATGTTGTAAATGCCGAGTCCGTAAATCATTCCATTCTTCAGAACGGCTGCCGGTTTGTAACCGATCCCAGTGAGAAATGTTTCGCGCCCTGTGTTCGACGTGTCCATATGGCCGTTGAACATCAGGCTCTTTCCGTTGCCCGTGCCCTCCCAACGGCCGATCACGTTGGCGCGTCCTTCTTCCACTTCCTGCCAGCTCACCTGAAGTTGGGCGGCTTCGAGCGCCCCGCGCATGTACTTCGCCATATCGAGCTCTTCGCCGGTCGGGCTTGCGATGTTCACGACATCAAAAGCCATCGCGACGATCTCGTCCTCGCGAACTTGCTCCGTAATCTTTTTTGCCAGCGATTCAGAAATCGCCAATCGAACCTCCTGCTAAACGCGGAAATCGTCTGGATCGGTGCACAGTTTTTCGCTGCCGCTCTCTGTGACGAGAAAATTATCTTCCAACCGCAGCCCGCCGCCGCCCTCCCAATAAATACCCGGCTCGATGGCGAGCACCATGTTTTTCTTCATCACGCCAGGCGCCGCTTTGTGCGAATAAGGCGGCTCGTGCGCTCTCGCGCCCACGCCATGTGCAACCGGATGTGATGGCTGACCCGTGTAGCCGGCCTCATCAATGCGAGCGCGGATGACGCGATCAATTTCGCCAAGCGGCGCGCCGTCGCGCACGACACCAGACGCTTCGTGAAAGATGCGCAACAACAGTTCGAGCAAATTCGTGTACTCCGGTGTCAGCGTGCCCGGGCAAATATTCTTGGTGAGGTCGGTCCAATAGCCATCGGCGCACACCCAAATTTCCACCAAGGTTGGTTCATGTTCCTGCACGGGCCGATTACTTGTTGCCGTGAACGTCGCGATGCCTTTTCCTGACCAGACAAGCGTGAAAGCCCGCGCCATTGCAACTTTGTCCTTGTAACCAACGCCGACGGAGTGGATGTGCCCTTCGATCATCGCGGCAACTTCACTTTCTTTCATGCCAGGAAGAATATTCTTCCGCGCGTAGGCCATTCCGATTGCTGCGAGCTCGTTGGCTAGACGCATCCTTTCGATTTCCTGAGGCGTCTTGATCATTCGCAATTCAGCGAGGACTGGCGTGGCGTCAACAACCTCCTTCGCAACGCCGCGAAACGCATCGAAATAGCCCTGAGTGGGGAGCGTCGGCTCTCCTACCATTCGATCGCAAATTTGCGAGCCTTGCGATAGCTCGATGCCGACGCACTCGGTCAGCTTCTTCTCGCGCAAAACTTCGAGGCAAATGTCGAGCGCGCGATGCGTCGGCGGCCGCGGGTCCGTGGGATGATAAAAATTGAAATAGCGGACATCTTTATTCCACGCCGTGCGCTGTGCTTCGCGAAATTGCGGCTCGACCACAATCAGAATCGGCTCGCCCTCGCAAGGAAAGATGGCGATGTCGTATCCCTTCATCGTCCAGTAGTTCGTTAGATACAAGACGTTATCCGGCGCGCGAACGACAAGCGCGCTGAGGTTCTTCTCTCCCATCACGCGCTTTACGCGCGCCCATTTTTCCTGGTCGAGCGGATACGGCATATCTGGCCTTTCGATTCGTGCGGCGCCAACTGGCTGCCAATGCTATCAGGATTTCGACTCGTGCCGGGCGGCAGGTCGCGCCCAGGACGCCTCTTTTCCTTTGATGAGACGGTACAGCGCGGTGTTCAAAGGTGCGGGAATTCCCGCCTGCGCTGCCTCGCGCGCGATCGCACCGCAAAGAAAATCCACTTCGGTGCGCTGATGATGTTGCACGTCGTAAAGCATCGAAGGCGGGTGATCTGTCCGCGCCCCGATCTTGTTCATCTCCCAGGGATCGTCATGCAGCGTGACCCCAAGTCCTTTTGCGACCTGTTTGCCTTCCTCGATCAGGGCGTGCAGCAAATGTCCTAAGTCCTCGAATTTGTCCTCTTGGGCAAAGCTCCAGCAGTGGGGGAGTTCGGTGAGCGCTGACACCGAATTTACCGACGCATTGAAAATCACTTTGGACCATTGAGCCGGCTTGGCATCCTCTAGAGCGACTGCTTTCAAGCCGGACGCAATGATCCAATCGGCCGCCCGCTTGACCATCGCGAAAGGCGTCCCGGTAGGTTCGAATGGGCCCATCCATGTTTCCGTGTCGAGCTCGTACTGCACGTGCGTATCGCTGTGCCGCGTTCCGCTCATGAACGTCGTACCGCGAATCACGCGGCTTTTCGTGACATCGGCGATAATCTCCTCGCAGCCCAGTCCGTTCTGCGCGGAGAGGACGGCGCCATTCCGAAATTTGTCCGCGACGGGGGAAAGAGCCTCGGCCGTCTGCGTGGCTTTGCAGCAGACAATTCCAAGATCGCAGTCCGGGATCTCCGCCGGTTTCGTGGTCGCGCGGAGACTCGCCGTGAACTCATGCGTGCCGGAGACGCGAAGCCCTTTTTCGTTCAGGGCGCAAGCATGTTCCTCGCGCCGCACGAATGCGTATACTTCGGCTATACGACTCAGATGCGCAGCGTATAAGCTTCCGATCGAGCCGCAACCAATTATGCAGATTTTCTGCGCCACTCGTTACCGCCCATTGGTACATCAATTCATGCGGGGATCAGCAGACATTCGTCTCCGAGGGGAGACGGCAGGAAATTGCTGCTCACCGTTTGGCCGGACGGCTCTCCACTCGAACCGTCGTGCCGGCTACGCGACCTTGCAAAGCCTGAAACAAACTGTCCGCGGTGTTATGTGAATTCGAAATTATGATTCCGGCGGGCTCGAGCGCATCCTGCAACGCCGCGCAGACGGTGTGCAGCGGCGCTGCGCCTCCCTCGCCCATGCCCTTGGCGCCATTGAACGTAAATGGCGATGGCGATTCGATGCTGCCGTACAACAAGTCCGGCATGTTCATCGAAGTGATCGGCGTGTAATCGCTGAACGTGCTCGTCAGCATCGTGCCTTCTTTGTCGTAGACGCAATTCTCCATCAGAGCCGCGCCGATTCCGTGAGCCGTCGCGCCGTGGACTTGGCCCTCGACGATCATGGGATTGATCGCGCGGCCGCAGTCTTCGACTGTCGCGTACGCCAGAATTTTCGGCTGGTACGATTCGCGATCCACTTCGATCACCGCGATGTGGAGCTGGGCCGAATACGTCAGCGTCAGGTTGCCATATTTCTTGGCGACATCGGGGACCGTGAATGGCGCGCGGTACACGTATCTGCAATTGAGTGTGATGTCTTCAAAATCCTGCGGCAGCCCGGCGTTATTCACATAGATCATATTCGCGATGGACCAGAAGTTGACCGACTTCTTCGTTCCTCGGACGTGTACTTCGGGTCCCATATCGCCGACACCGAATTCGAGGTCCTTTTCCTTGGCTTTCAAAGCAAACGCGGCGACTCGTGTGATTTCCGCCTTCAATTTCTCGGCCGCGCCGTGAATCGCCGAAACGCCCGTGACAGCAAATTGGCTGGCATACGTGCCGGTGTGGCCTGTGTACACGTTTTCGTCCGTGTCAAAGCCGGGATGCACGCGGATCATCTCGGGAGGAACGTTCAGGGATTCCGCGACCACCTGCGACGCAATCGTTTCGTGTCCTTGGCCCTGCGGCACTGAGCCCACGCTGACGACGATTTCGCCGTAAATATCGAGCTTCACATTGGCAGCTTTCGATTGCCCCGAAAATGGCGCGTGTGGGTTAATAATCTGCGCCTGGCCGAAATTATTCGTGCCCGAATCGAGCGTCGTGCCGATTCCGATCCCAAGGTACCGTTCTTCCGTGCGCGCTTTGGCCTGTTCCTTTTTCCACTTATCCCAACCAATCAGCTCCTTGCCGACGTCGAGCATTTTCTTGTAGTCGCCGGAATCGTAGATGCAGCCATTCGGTGTGGAGTACGGAAACTCGTCCTTACGAATGTAATTGCGTTCGCGCATTGTGTCCGGAGCCATTCCGAGTTTGTGCGCGCAGATGTCGATCACGCGTTCCAAAAACCATAGATGTTGCATTCGCGAATAGCCGCGATTGGGGCCGACCGGGCACTTATTAGAAACGATCTGCGAGAAATCGAAGCGCGCGTTCTTGAAACGGTAAGCGCCCGGAAGCACCTGCGCCCAGATGACGCATCCGAGCGGCTCGTAACGCGGAAAGGCACCGCAATCATCCACGTGACGCGAATCGATTGCGGTAATCACGCCATTTTTATCGAGAGCTATACGCGTATCGAAGAACGTACGCTCGTTCCCGTGAGCGCTCGCGAGCAGATGTTCCGAACGCGTTTCCGTCCATTTGACTGGACGGCCGCCGATCTTGCGCGAGGCGAGCGCACACATTGCCATGTAGGGATAATTGGTGATCTTGATTCCGAATCCGCCACCGATATCAATACTGTGAATCCTGATCTGATCGATGCCGACGCCTAGCGCCGGCGAAAGAAATTGCGCCGCAAACGCGGGGAAGGAATTGTTCGAGTAAAAGCTGATGCGCTCCGTTTTTGGGTCCCAATCGCCAATGATGGCGTTGTTTTCGAGAGGCGTGCTCGAAAAGCGATGAAAATGCAAGCGGCCGATTTCCACGACATGCGCGGCTTGCTTGAATGCTTTCTCGACATCGCCATATTCGAAAACGCCTTTCCAGATGCAGTTCGTTCCGGCTTTCTCGTGCAGAAGGGAATCGCCCTTGAGCGCGTCCTCGGCGGTCATGACAGGCGGCAGAATTTCGTATTCCGCTTCGACGAGCTCCGCGGCGTCTTCGGCAGCGAGGCGTGAATCCGCGACGACTACAGCGACCGGTTCGCCTTGAAACACGACCTTTTCGACGGCGAGCGGATAATCCTGGATCTCCTGGCCAGCGCCTGGGCCGATTTCGATGAACGGCTTCACGAGGCCGGCAACCTCCTTGCCGGTCAGGGTGCACACGACTCCCTGCGCGACGGCAGCCCGCGAGATATCCAAGCGCGTGATCTTCGCATGGGCGTAGGGCGAACGTACGACCCGCATATAGGCCATGCCGAGCAGTTTCTTGTCGTCCACGAAACTGCCCTTGCCCTGAACAAGGCGTAGCTCTTCGCGCCGGCGAAGTGACTTGCCAATCCATTTTCCGCTTGCGTCGTCGCCGAGCTTGACGCCGCCCGGTTTTCCGCGCCGCGGTTTTTTTGCCGATATAGTAGATTTCTGCTTCACGCGAACCTATGCCTTCTGAATTTCGATTCCGCGTTCGACATCAGGATAGCGCCGCCTGCAAAGCATCAATCAGCTTCTGTACATTTTTCTTAGCCAGCGGCTCGAGCAGCCCGCCCGCAATGGATGGCAGCCGTCCGGCGATTTGCGCTTCGCCTTTCCATAAGACTTTCGTACCGGTGCCGTTCGGCTCGAGATCGAATCCGGCGCGTATATTCACATTTCCACCGGGAACATCGCCCTTGCCGTCGTACGCCGCATGGCTCGTGGGTTTTTCCTCGGCGAGCGACATTCTCACTGTCGCGTTGCCGCGAATATGCGAAATTCCCACTCGCATGACCACGCTGAATTCCTTGTCACTCTGCTTATTCATGCTCTGATAGTCCGGCAGAAGCGGGCAAAAGCGCTCCGGATCGACGAGGAACTCGTACACTTCATCCGGTTTCTTCTGCACCACGAAGTCACCGCCGAACTGAATCATCATCCGAAATCACCCGTTGTGTTCCGATTCAGCCGCGGCGGCGCGAATCGCTTTGAAGACATTTTGATAGCCGGTACAGCGGCACGTATTTCCCGCTATGCCCTTGCGAATTTCCTGATCGCTTGGCTTCTTGTTCTTCGAGAGCAAGCAAACGGTCGACATGACGAGACCAGGTGTGCAGTAGCCGCACTGAAGGCCGTGATTGCTTGCGAATGCTTCTTGCACCGGATGCAGCTTGCCGTCCTTGGCCAAGCCCTCGATGGTCGTGATCTCCGCGCCATGAGCTTGAACGGCGAATACGGTGCAGGATTTCACGTTCGCGCCATTCATCAGAACCGTGCATGCGCCGCAATATGTGGTGTCGCATCCGATGTGCGTGCCCGTGAGGTCGAGTTCCTCGCGTATGAAATCAACAAGGAGCACTCGGGGCTCAATCGTCCGCTCGTAGAGCGTGCCGTTGACACGCACCTGAACTGCAATTCGATCAAATCCTTCCGACATATTCGTGCCCCGCCTCCGCGTGCTCTCCACGCGCCCTGCGGGCTGCAATGTGAATCGCCCGCTTCACAAGCACACGCACCAGCGCCCGTTTGTATTCCGCCGAACCCCGCATATCGGATTGCGGATCGGCCGCAGCCATCGCGGCCTCAGCCGCGTTCTCGACTGATTTCGGTGTCATCCTATTCCCGATCAACGCCGCCTCGGCTTCGCTAGAGCGAATCGCCATGAGGCCGACGCAGCCAAGGAAAACGCGCGCTGCTTTGCACACCTCGCCGTCATCAAAAGTCAGCGACGCAGCGACGCTGGCGCTCGCGTAGACCGGCGCACAGCGCTTGAACGCGACGTATGCGCCGGCGGTATTTTTCGGCGGCGCCTTCACCGAGATCTCTTTCACCAGTTCGCCGTGAGCGAGAGCGGTCGTGTAGGCGTCGAGAAAGAATTCAGGCAGTGGGATCGTTCGCGAGCTGCCGGGGCCGATGACATGAACTTCTGTATCGAGCGTGAGAAGGACGGGACCCCAATCGCCGCTCGGGTCAGCTTCCGCGACCGAGCCTCCGATTGTCCCGCGGTTACGCACTTGCGAATCGGCGATTCCTGCCGCGCAATCGTGAAGGATCGGCACGCGGCTCGCGATCTCAGAGTATTCGATCTCGGCGTGGCGCGTCATCGCGCCGAAATGAAGAGTACCGTTCGTCCGTCGAATATAGGAGGAATCCGGAATGAAATTGAGGTCCACGAGCGCCGACGGGCTGGAAAGGCGCAGTTTCATGAGCGGTATGAGACTTTGACCGCCGGCGAGCGCCTTGGCGTCGTCACCGAGTTCAGTAAGAATTGCTGAGGCTTCTTCGAGCGTGCTAGGCCGGAAGTATCGGAAAGAATTTGGGTACACTGGCTAGACGCGTCCCCCGGGGCGTTCGCGACGTACTCGCGCGAATACTCCTGACCAGCTCTCGCATGCAGATTCTAAATCGTTCGCCCTCTGGGTTCAACAAATAACGCGAGAATCGACCGTCGGTTCTGAAGCGGCGCACAGCCGGCGATTCGCTATGGCACAGCACAGCCGCTACACTATATTCTCTGTCCGCTTCATGCGACCCACTCGAATCTTTCCTATCATTCTCGCGGCCGGCGGTCCTGGGAAACTTGGATACGCGAAAGCATTAGCGCGATTCGGAGATAAGACAGCGCTCGAAATCGCAGTTGAAAACTGCGCCGGACTTGAGCCTCCGATTGTCGTTCTGGGTTACGGCGCCGCGCCCGTTTGCAAGAGCAACCTCAAAGTTGCGCGGTTTGTATTGAATCGCAACTGGCGCCGCGGTCAGCTTACGTCGCTCCTTGCCGGTTTGCGGCGGGTTCCTCGAGGCAGCGCGTTTCTTCTATATCCGGTTGACCAGCCGCTGTTGACGCGGAAGTTAGTCGAGCGGCTTGTGAAGGCTTTTCGCGCGCGGAGGCCAAAACAAAAAATAGTCATGCCGAGAGCGGGGAAGCGCGCCGGCCACCCCATTGTGTGCGACGGTGGTTTGCGCGGCGAGCTACGCGCAGCTCAAACCGCGCGAGAAGTCGTGTACCGCGACCAATCGCGCATCCGGTACGTGCGCGTCGCCGACGACGCCATTTGGAGCGACTTCGATTCAAACGCGGCCTATCGGCGCTGCTTGCGGCAATATCGCCTGCGTCAGAATCAGCGCGAGAAGCCGGCAAGTCGATTCCACAAAGCCCACTCTCCCGAAAGCGATGCCAAGAACACGATTCGAGTCTAACTGGAAGGGGCGGTCACACCAGGGGGTCATCGTTGAAACGCTTATACTCGCCGGCGTGGAACAAGAGCGGTCGTCCGTCGCGAACGATCAGATCCACTACTCCACCGATGAAAATCGTATGGTCGCCCGCGTCAACTGATGAGACCAATCTACAGTCCAATTGTACGAGACTTTCTCTGAGGATAGGCGTTCCGCGCGTGGTCGCACGAAATTCAACGCCGAGCGACCGTGCAGCCGCAAGATCCTGCTCAGGCCGGGCAAAAAAGCGAGCGAGCGATTCCTGATCTTCGGAAAGAACGTTTACGGCAAAATCCTTCCGAGTGAGAATAAATCCGTGAGTCAAGGCGTGGCGATGAACGCACACCAAAATCTCAAGCGGTTCGAGCGACACGGATGTAAATGAGTTTGCCGTCATGCCGTGGACGCTTTGATCGTCGCGCATGACGGTGATCACCGTGACTCCCGTCACAAATTGTCCGAGCGCCTTGCGAAATGCCAGTGTGCTGATCCGCATTAGCCTTCGGCCCCAATCAAATTGGTGGCCGTATCCCGGGACTTTCTTCCGCGAAAGGAAACTCTCTCATCAAAATCTCATGCGAGCCGCCCGAAGGCAACGAATCCCGCCCGCAAAGTCCATCGCAGCATAGAACGCAGTCAGTTGACGTTCACAGCGCTCGCCATATTAAGCGCTTTCGCTATGAATCAGCATCAACTAGTATATCGCGCGTGGATCTTAGACGCGTACGTGGCGGAGCATTCTGCGGTCGCCATTTGCGGGATTATTGGTCCGCGAGGGCGATTGTCAAGCTGAATCGCTCCGAAACAAGACGACATTAGGCGATTCGCATTCAGATTTTGGCGGAGGTGCTGTGACTTACCGCTTCGAGACAGGATCGCTTGCGAGGTCTGCGGAGTTTATTTCAGAGGCAGTTGGTTCAAGACTCGAAACGGGAAGGCACGCGGCGCTAGACAGTCGGCCGCCTGAGCGCGCGCGCAAGTAACTCCTGCCGTCCGTCAAGAGGGATTCGCCGCGGCGCACGAGAATTCGTTCGGTAGTCCAAAAAACGCCCGATTCCAAGCGGTAAGAAACGTAATAGGCCGCGTCGTGATCGAGAGTAACAATCTGGGCGCGAGTGAAATCGAAATCTGCTAGGTGCGCTGCGACTTCGGGATCGCTGCCGATCGCTTCGCGAATCTCATCCTTCGACGACACGCCGCCAGGAATTACGGAGTACGGATACTGATATCGCATTCCCGGTGGCGCAAGAACGGTCGGTCTTAGCCCAGGCGCCGCAGTCAAGCCTGCTGCGGCGACCACCGCATTTCCCAAACGGTTCTGCACGGCGCGTGGTGTTCCGGCGAGCGCGACTATTCCGAAGATTCCCAGGCCCGCAAAGAACATGCCGGCGCACTCGATGACGCGCAGAATGCGCGAAAAATTAGCTTCCGCAATCGCTGCGTCTGGCGGTAGTTGCAGATTTCCCAAGCGAGCAAACACGCGCGCGGCTCCCGAGCCAAGGCTGGTGGCTTCACTCTCTCATCGCTGCGTCTCGTCGCCAGGGCTGGCTTGAACCGATCGCGGGAACGATTCGGCGATTGATTTCGAGAGCAGTCAGCTTTGAGAATATTGGCAGCAACTCTGATAAAAGTTGTGCGGCCGCGAGAAGAATACACTCATGCTACACGGTCGCAAATGAAATTCGTGAATTGTTGCAAAGCGCGCTCAGTTTGACGCGCGTGTCCGCTTCCGTTATCATAGCTCCGCGGGGTGGAGCAGCCTGGTAGCTCGTCGGGCTCATAACCCGGAGGTCGTTGGTTCAAATCCAACCCCCGCAACCACCCTTCTTGTCGATTCACCAGCACTTGTACGTCTCGCGATTTTGGCCCCTTTTATTTCGCGTCCAACCGCGGCAGGAATCTCTCTAACATTTGAGATTCGAACGTCATCTTCGGAGGTTCGAAAAGGTAGACTTGTTGTTTGCGGCTGATCGCGTCAATCTGATTCAGCACCGCCATTCTTGATTCACGAGCTGTTGGTTTCATTTAGTCTCCGGGGGCGGATCACGTGAAACCGTTCATTCACATCATTGCGAGGGCTCTATTTCGAGCGGGCGGATTGGGATTACTGACGCTCGGTATATTTGATTCGTCGCCCCTCGTGGTACCGCTTGGCAACGACTTGCTTGTGCTCGCGCTGAGCGCGCGCTACCACGAGCGCATGCCGTACTACGCAGCGATGGCGACGGCGGGATCGCTCATAGGGTGCCTCTTCACGGACTGGATCAGCCGAAAGAGCGAGGCCGGACTCAAGAAGTTCGCGTCGGGCAAACAACTCGAGCGAATTCGAAAGCTGGTGAAAAAGCGGGCAGGTGCTACGCTTCTGCTTGCGTCGATTTTGCCGCCGCCATTTCCGTTCACGCCTTTCGTGGCGGCCGCAGCAGCGTTTCGGTATCCGCGCGGCAAACTATTCAGTTTTGTTGGAGCAGGACGATTAATTCGCTTCACGATCGAAGGGGCGCTTGCCATTTACTACGGCGGGTGGATCATCCGGCAAGCTAAGTCACCGTGGCTCGAGCACGTGATGATCGCGCTCATCGTGATTTCAATCGTTGGAAGCGCATTCTCCATATACCGGTGGAACAAAAAACAGAACGGTGGACGGGCAGAAGCACGGAACAAGTAGCACCGATGCAGGCTGACTCACTCACTTCTGCGCTCTCGAGCGAACAGTATGTCAATAACTAGAGTTCTTCCCATCGCACGAAATCGTTTCGGAAGCTAATCGGCCGCAGTTGTCGTGCTTGATCCGGGAACGAAGGAAGTTGCTACCGGCTGAGATGGATTTTGCTTTGCTGCGCGGTCCGTGTTTGCGCGCCTGCGGCGAATTGCCACGATCGCCATGCGGCTCGCATCATACGCGCCGTACACCACGTTTTCGCGCCACAGATCGCGGGCCGATAGCACTTCTGTTCGCAAATAACGGGCGAGTTTTGTCGGCGGGCGGGTTGCGATGTCGGATGCATCGGATTCATTGTCGAAAATTGGATTCTCGCAATTTTTGAGTCTCACAACTGCAATCGCGGCATCCGTGGACAATTCGTCTCCGGTCGCATTCTCGACGGAATGTTGCATCCCGGGCCGCGCCGCGATATGCACCGTATCCACGCACCCGGCAAGGGTTAGATCCCGGATGACCATCGCTCGTTCGCTGTCGATATCAGGATCCACGTGGTGAATGAATTGCCTTCGCTGGAGCGACATGCTAGCTCCGATTTCCCGAGTTGCCGCGCTCAGCCAGATTGATTGCCCTTCGATCGTCTCTGCCGTGCTCCAGATTCGCAAATGATGCCGCTTCGCGAGGCTATCGAGGCCCTTTTCCCAGGTCGAGTCGGCGGCCTTCCCGTCCAACAACTGCTTCGACATCGGGCCATGCGCATAATTGTCCACCATGAGGAAGGCGTGGATCTCGTGCATGGCCGTTCGCCTGCACATCGCATCGCCGGTCTTCCAACCGGCAGCTTCGAACGCGTCGCTGATTTGTTCCCGAGAGCCAACGAACGCAAGATTCACGATGTCCGCATTCCGCCCTTTGGGAGTTACAGTCCGCTCGGGAACCGAAGACATCATCTCGTCTAGGGAATCAGACTCCGTTTGGTCAGATTCTTCATTCGAGGGCGCAACGGAGTATCCGCTTGTCGCCGCAAAAGGCGCAGTAAGTTCTACGAGCAAGTCAGTTCCACGTGGAAAATAGATTTCAGGTTCCGGGAAACTTGGGAATATGGTGCGGTACGCTGAGAACATCCAGAGCGAGTGTTCAGGATACTTCATCGCGAGATATTCCAGCCTGCTGCTCAGGCGATCCTCCGGCGCGTTCGTCCCGCGGATTCCATGGATCACGCCGTCCTTTACTTTCTCTCTGGCGTTTTCCACCTCTAACACGCGGACGCGAACATCGATCGGCTCGGAAAACTCGGGAAGAATCCGCTCGAAGTCGATCTGCAGCGACGCCGTTTCGTGGCGGAATCCCATCCCGACCTTGTGAACGGCCTTGATTTGCCCCTCAACCTTCGTTCCTTCGGCAAACAAGCGATCGCCATCGCACTCCGGCGACTCGATGAGGATTCCCTTAACTGCATCACCTGGTTTTGAGCTGAAGGATGAAAGGGGTTGCAAGAGCCGGACCCGGAAAGTCGTGCCGGCTGACACTTGACTGCATGTAGCCCCAGCTACGGGACAAATTGCCGAGAACGCCGCGGCAAGCAACGGGATGCTGGAGAGGCGAACCCCTCTCCACACGAATCGCAAGCTGTTCGTCAAACCGGGGTCCTCTATTGTTTATTAAATCCGCACAACTGACCTTGGCCGGATTTCCCAACGTCTACCAGCGTATGGTGCATCCTAACGTTTTCTTCGCGCTGTACACAATGGGACTGTCGAGTAAAAGTTATCGGAGGGGTCAATCGTGGTCTTTATGGCCTTGGTTGCTGGAATCGTGTGCGCGATTTCCGGCGCCGGCATTCTCGTCCGTTGCAACAACTGCGGAGTAACGTTCAAGCATTTCTGTTAATTCCTCCGGTCGAATCGGTTTAGCAATGTAATTGTCCATTCCGGCTTCGATACACCGTTCTTTATCTCCCACCATCGCGTGTGCCGTCATGGCGATAATGGGCACGTGATTGCCCGATCCTTTCTCGATTCGCCGTATGGCAGCGGTAGCCTCGAAGCCATCCATCTCAGGCATCTGAACGTCCATAAGAACCACGTCGAACGATTGTTTTTCAATCGTCGCCAGCGCTTCCTTTCCGTTCCGCGCGATTGTCACCTCATGCCCGCGCTTTTCAAGAAGCCGATCCGCTAGCAATTCGTTCACAGCGTTGTCCTCGACGAGCAGGATGCGAAGGTGATGCTTGTTCTCGCGTAGCGAGTGGCGAGTAATCAGAGGTGGGGTAATTGACGTGCTCACGGGCGCGGCGCCTAGCGCTGTCAATACAGCGTCTAATAACTCCGCTTGTTGAACCGGCTTCGTGAGATAGGCAGCGATGCCAAGCTCACGGCAGCGCTTGGCGTCGCCGCGCTGGCCAGCTGAACTCAGCATCATGATTGTGGCCACGCCCCACTCTGGATTCCGCTTTATCGTTTCGGCAACCACGAAGCCGTCCATTTCCGGCATTTGGGCGTCGAGCAAAATAAGAGAGAAATTCCGCCCGAGGCCTTGTCCCTCTCTCAGGACGGTCAAAGCTTTTGCGCCGCTTTCCACGGCAATTGGTTTCGTATGCCAGCGCGAAAGTATTTTGAGCAGGATCTGCCGGTTCGCCTCATTGTCATCTACGATCAGGACGCGCATTTCACGCAGAATCGCCAAATCTTTTGGGGCCACTGCGCTGGCGGGAACTTTCTGCAATCCAAAGTGCGCGGTAAAATGGAAACGGCTGCCTTCATTCATCTCGCTTTCCACCCAAATTCGTCCATGCATCAATACGACGAGCCGCGATGAAATCGTGAGTCCCAGCCCCGTACCGCCGTAGGTGCGACTCATGGATCCTTCAGCCTGCGTAAAGGCTTCAAAGATTGCGGTCTGCTTCTCGGCCGGGATACCAATACCAGTATCCGAAACTGTGAAATGTAGCTGGATGTCTTGGCTGGTTTTCCATTCAGTTTGCACCCGCAGGATCACTTCACCCGACTGAGTAAATTTGATTGCGTTCCCGACCAAATTCACGATCACCTGTCTCAATCGTCCCGGATCACCTATAAGTGCATTCGGAATGTCGGAATGAACATCGTGGGCAAGTTCCAGGCCCTTCTGATGGGCGCGGAAACTCAATGTTTTCATCGTGTCGCCAATTGTGTCCCCGAGATTGAAGTCAATCGCGTCAATCTCAAGCTTGCCGGCTTCGATTTTCGAATAATCCAGAATGTCATTAATGAGGGACAGCAACGATTCGGCGGAAGACTTCGCCATGTTCAAGTACTCGCGCTGTTCGGCGTCCAGATCCGTATCGAGAACAAGTTCTGTCATTCCCATGATTCCGTTCATCGGGGTGCGAATTTCATGGCTCATGTTCGCAAGGAATTCACTCTTGGCCCTGCTCGAAGCTTCCGCCGCTTCCTTCGCGTGCTGCATTGCCTCTTCGGCGCGCTTACGGGCGGAAATGTCCTGGTAGATAATCAGCGAACCCACCGCTTCGCCGCTTACGACCAAGCCCACGATATGAAGTTCCACATCGACGAGACTTCTGTCTTTCCGGCGGCGGCGCGTAATCAAGTTCACCGGTTTATCGGCACGCGCCTGTAGAAGCCCTGCGCGGCCCTCCCATAACAGATCCCCCTCCGGCAACAGAATATCCAACGACTTTCCAATCATTTGCTCGCGAGTGTAGTAAAAGAGGTGCTCGAACGCGGGATTGCATAATTGAATTTTCTGATTGGAATCTAAGACCATTATGGCAAGCGGGCTGTTTTCAATGAGGGCATTGAGATACGCGGTCCGCTCTTCGACTCTTTTTTCGAGGCTGTCATGTGCGGCTTGTATGGCGACGTCCCGCTGTTGAATGCGGTCGAGCATGCTGTTGAACTGGTCAAACAAGACGCCGATTTCATCTTGGCTTCTTTTTAC
>JBAPOP010000161.1:0-29514 GCA_049279675.1 Candidatus Acidiferrales bacterium | reverse complement strand
CCGCCGGTCATCTGCGACGTCTCCGTGTATTTGAAATCGGCATGCGCGGGCGCGGTAGAACTTAAGAGCAAGAACCCAGCGAGTAGGGCCCGAACGATTTTCATGGCTTCCTTTTCCTTTTATGGTTGAGATTGTTTGTGATAACGTTCAAGATTCCTTCAGAAGAAAACTTCCGTAAATCCAGCCGGCCAGGACGCCCCCGATGAGCGGCCCAACCCAATAAACGCCCTGATTCTGCCAGTGATGCGCGACGAGCGCGGGCCCAAACGCTCGCGCGGGATTCATCGCGCCTCCGGTAAATGGTCCCGCGACGAGAACGTCCATCGTGACGGTCAGACCAATCGCAAAACCCGCGACTTTGTTGAATGCACCATTCGTGTCGGCGGTAGTCGCGAATACGACGAATACCAGCAGGAAACTTCCAATCGCCTCAAGGACTATTCCGTGCCATCGCGTGAAGTCGGGGGCAAGATCGGGCGTCCCCAGCCCCACCGTCCGCCAAACCGATTCCGAAATTACCAACGTGAGGAGCCACGCAGCGAAAGTGGCGCCGAGCAATTGCGACACCCAGTAGCAAATCGCATCGAGCGTGCTGATTTTCTTGGTCACCCAGAAGCCGATCGTCACGGCGGGATTGAGGTGCCCGCCCGAGATGTGTCCGATGGCCGTCACCATGATCGCGAACGCGAGGCCGTACGCGAGGGCGATACCCAGAAAGCCGATCCCATGTTGCCCCTGCGCTCGCAAGTACGCGTCCGCGCAAATCGAACCCGCGCTGATGAAGACGAGCGTAAATGTGCCGACGAATTCCGATAGCAATTTCTGCGGCAGACTGTACACGACGACCTCCGTGACGAAATCAGGCTGTGCTAGGGGCGTAATCCAGTTGACTGGGAACGCGCGTGATTCTACTCAATCAACGCAGGTAGAGTCAAAACGTGGATGTTCGAAAATGTCGGACGAGGCGTCGCGCCGCGGCTTAGCGAACGCCAGCGCCTTCTTGGACTCGGACCGGTGTGAGCCAGCTATGCAGGTCTGCCTTTTTGCCGCTCGTGATCGCGAAGAATTCATCCTGAAGCTGCTTCGTGATCGGCCCGCGCGAGCCGCTGCCAACTTTGATGTGGTCCACCGAACGAATCGGCGTTACCTCGACGGCCGTCCCCACAAAGAATATTTCGTCGGCGAGGTAGAGCATTTCGCGAGGAATAATCTGCTCGCTGACGGGCAGCTTCAGATCGCGGCATAGCGCCATAATCGTGTCGCGCGTGATGCCCGGAAGCGGGCCGTTCGAGAGCGGCGGCGTAAAAAGCGCGCCGTTTCGGACGATGAATATATTCTCTCCCGAGCCCTCGCTCACCTGGCCATGGACATCGAGCGCGATGGCTTCGGCGTATCCGTTCGCCTGCGCTTCCATGCGAATCAGCGCGGAACTCATGTAATTGCCAGCGGCCTTCGCCATCTGGGGCAGCGTGTTCGGCGCGGGGCGCTGCCAGGAACTGACGCCGACATCCACGCCATTCCGCAGCGCTTCTTCGCCAAGATATCGGCCCCAATCCCAGCACGCCATGTAGACTTCGATCGGACAATTCGAGGGGTTCACGCCGACGTCGCCGTAGCCGCGCATCACGATGGGGCGCAAATAGCACGACTCCATCTTGTTCACGCGAACCACTTCAGAAGCCGCATTGCAGATTTCTTCGAGCGTGAATGGAATCTCCATCCGGTAGATCGTGCCGGAATCGATCAATCGCTGCATGTGCTCGCGCAGGCGGAAAATCGCCGGGCCCTGCGCCGTCGAGTAGCAGCGGATGCCTTCAAACACGGCGGAAGCGTAGTTGACCACGTGGGAGAGCACGTGAATCCGCGCGTCGTCCCAGTTGATCATTTTCCCGTTGTGCCAGATCTTTTCGGTTTTTATCAACGCCATCGGCGCTCTCCGTCACTGCTTTCGTTCGCGCAGTTCGTCCGTCCGCGAGAAAAGTATAGCACACGCATTTTCGGGGCAATGCAACGCGTGGTGTGAGGCGTTTCGTAGAAGGAAAGACAAAATGGACGCAGGCAAAATCCGCCGTCCGCGACAACCGAGATTGCGATCGTAGCTCCGGCATCTTGCCGGCGTTTTTTCGACATTGCCACGGCGCGGAAAGTCGCCGGCAAGATGCCGGCGCCACGCCTGCGGACTTGCTCAGTGCGCTGGATTGTATTTCGTCAGCCAGTCGAGAAGTTCCTGAAATACATTCCGTCGCTGTTCCGCGAGCGAAGGAAAATGCGGCGATCCGGGATACGTCACCATGCGCACCGTCTTGCCGCGTTCCGCCAGAAGGATGAAATACTCACGACCCTGGAGCATTGGCACGCGCTGATCCGCTTCGCCGTGCAAAATCAATAGTGGCGTTGTCACCTTGTCGGCGAACATCACCGCGGAGAACTCGAGAAACGGCGTCGCATCCTTCTCTTGATAGCGCATGTCGTAATCCACTTGCGAGATGTCGCTCTCCGGAATAAAACTCAGCCAATCGGTAATTCCCGCGCCTTCGATGGCCGCCTTGTACCGTTGCGTTTGCGTCACCGTCCAGGACGTCATAAATCCGCCCGCGCTCCAACCAAAAATCGCGAGCCTGTTCGGGTCCGCCCATCCCTGCGCAATCGCGAAATCCGTCGCGCTCTCGTCATCCTGATACGCGCGATCTCCGAAATGCTGATAAATCGCGTCGAGAAATTCCGAACCGTATCCCGTCGACCCGCGGTATTCCGGCTGAAGAACAATGTATCCGAGCCCGGCGATCATGCGCGGAATCGAATCGAATCGCACGCTGTCGTTTGCTTCGGGACCACCATGCGGCAGCACCAGAAACGGATATTTTTTATCGCTTTCATAATTCGCGGGCAGTGTAAGGACGCCTTCCAAATGCGTGCCATCCTTCGCGGTCCAATTCACCACGCGCACTTCGCCCAGCGCCGTGTTTGCGAGCGTATCGTCGCCTTCGTGCGTAATTTTCTGCAGTTCGTTGCCGTTTAGAACGGCGACGTTTGACGAATGCATCGGATCCGAGACGGTAAACGCCAGCGCCGTTGAGGAACTGGTGAACGCGGTCCGCACGGGTGCTCCAAAAATCGCTCCGCCCGGCCAGCGATAGGCCGGCGCAAGTTTTCCGTCGCGGTACGAATAGATTTCCGCGCTCGTCCCTTTTTGCATCATCACCCAGACGGTTCCTCGCGGGTCATTCGCAATGCTCTCGACTGATCCCTCGAGCTTCGGCGTCTGATCGACCGCAGAACCGCCCGTTGCCGCAACCGTCCAGAGGTGATCGGGAGTCAACACATCCGTCGTCGTGCTCGCAAACGCCAAATCCTTTCCGCCATTCGCCCAGGCGATGCCCGCCACCGCGTTGTTCGCATCCGCAATTCGCCGCGCACCCGACGCGCCGCACACGTAAATCGCCGAGCGCACGTCGTGATGCCCAATCTTTTGAAATCGCGTTACCACGGCAAGCTGCGCGCCATCCGCCGACCACGCAAAATCTGAAATGTCTTTCAGCTCTGGGCACCACCACGCGCCGTCGTCACCGCTCGCACTCGCCACATAAAAACTCGAAACTTCGTTTTCCACCACATGGCGCACGTCCGCCAACGGATCCTTTGCGCGCGGATCGGAGATCACAGCGAATCGAGTTCCGTCTGGCGAAAGTTCGAATCGATGCGCTCCATTCGGCAGGGAAATGATTCGCGTCGGCTTCGCGGAATCCAGCGGCACGATCGCGAGCTGCCCCTTTTTTGCCACTTCGAAAGATCCGTAGAGCGCCGCTCCATCTTTCATAAAATCGTGCGGCTCGAAAGTCTCCGGCAGATCGAGCTTGCGCCGGTTTCCGCCGCTCGTGTCGATCAAATACCATTCGCGCTTCGTCGGCCCTTTGTCTCCGTCGTGGCTCACCACAATCAAAATCGTCTTTCCGTCCGGAGAAATCGCCACCGCTCGCGCCTGATGAAGCGCCGAATAGTCGTCGATTCCAAACGGATGTTTATCCGCCCCAGCCGCTCTAAGGCCGCCAACACTTGCCAGCACGAACCAGCCAAGAACGATCAGGCGTAGCAAATTTTGCCGGGTGCAACTGCGCATCATTGGATTTCCCTCGAAGATAGAAGTTCGCAAGGGACTCAACATACCATAGCTATAATGCACGGCGTTGCGTCCATTGGCGCTCGGGCGTAGAATTCGCGGCTATACCCCATACTCGTTCAACCACCGGCCGAGTCCCGTTCCAGTTGAGGTGGCGTCATGAAGCAATCTTTGTTGCTGGTGCTCGCGCTTACCACTCTTTGCCTCCTTAGCGCCTGTGGAAGTGGTGGCGGCTCGACAACCCCTCCGCCGCCTTCTCCGGCCACGCACTTTTCCGTCACCGCTCCGGCCGCCGCGACTGCGGGGACCGCCTTCAGCTTCTCCGTAACGGCGCTCGACGCTTCGAACAACACGGCCACCAGCTATTCCGGCAAGGTGCAATTCACAAGCACCGACAGCCAAGCCGTGCTCCCCGCCAACTCGACTCTGGCGAGCGGGTCAGGAATGTTTTCAGCAACCCTGAATACCGCTGGCAGCGAAACCATCTCGGCGATGGATACGGTGACCGCTTCGATCACCGGCACTTCGAGCGCGATCACAGTGACAGCGGCTTCTGGATTCCAACCAGTCGGCAACATGGAAACCCCGCGCGCGGAGCACACGGCGTCGCTGCTCAGTACCGGCCAAGTTCTCGTGGCAGGAGGAATCGATAACAACAACAGCACCGTCCTGGCCTCAGCAGAGCTCTTCGATCCTTCGACCGCGGCATTCACGCCGACGGGCGGCCTGGTAACCGCTCGTGCCGGGCACACGGCAGTCGCGCTCAACACCGGCAAAATTTTAGTGGCAGGCGGAGTAGATCCCAACGCTAACTTCCTCGCGTCGGCGGAACTCTACGACCCAACCAGCGGCACTTTTACGGCGACCGGCAGCATGAGTACGGCGCGCTCGGCCTTCACGGCGACGTTGCTGCAAGACGGAAGAGTGCTCGTGACCGGCGGGCAAGATTCCATTAGCGATGTTCTCTCCTCTGCGGAACTGTTCGATCCTGCTAGCGGAACCTTTTCGCCGGCGGGCAGCATGACCGCCGCTCGCTCTCAACAATCGGCCGCGTTGCTGCAAAACGGCTCCGTGCTCGTGGCCGGCGGACATGATGTCTCTGGAAACGCGATCGCCACCGCCGAATTGTTTGATCCCGGCAGCGACACATTCACTCTCACTGGCAGCTTAAATTCCGCGCGCTTCGCGCATGCGGCTACAACGCTCAGCAGCGGCATGGTGCTCGTTGCAGGAGGGACTGATGGCAATGGCGGTACTCTCGCGTCTGCTGAACTTTTCGATCCTGGCAGCGGCACTTTTTCGCTCACCGGGGCCCTAAATACGGCGCGCCTGCTTCACCTCGCGACGTTACTCAATGACGGCACGGTTCTCGTCACGGGAGGGGCAACCTTAACCGCCGTGAATTGCGGCACCGGTTGCCAAACTTTTGAACCGGTTTCCATCGCCTCTACGGAGCTGTTCGATCCCACGGCAGGGACTTTCTCCACGGCGGCTAGCATGGAAGTTCCGCGGTCGCAACATACGGCTACGTTGCTCACTGGCGGGACCGTGCTGGTGACTGGAGGTCTGCGAGCAATGGTGCAGGGGAGAATGTTCGTCGTCACAGTGCTTGCTTCGGCGGAAGAGTTTCAATAGCGCGAGCCAAACGAGTCGGTTTGCGCGAATTGACACGTCGTCGTAGAATGCGCAGGCATGCCTGATGCACCTTCACTCACCGGACGCACCATCTCGCACTATCGCGTGCTCGAAAAGCTCGGAGCTGGCGGCATGGGTGTGGTCTATAAGGCCGAGGATACTCGCCTCGATCGCGCCGTCGCCCTGAAATTCCTTCCCGAGGACGTCGCGCACGATGCCCAGGCGCTCGAACGATTCAAGCGCGAAGCGAAGGCAACCTCCGCACTCAATCACCCCAGCATCTGCACCATCTACGACATTGGCGACGACGAAGGCCGCACATTTATCGCCATGGAATATCTTGACGGCACGACTCTGAAGCATCGCCTTGGCGGCAAGCCGCTCGAAATGGATCTGCTACTCGACTACGCGATACAGATTGCCGACGCGCTCGATGCCGCGCACTCCGCCGGCATTATTCACAGGGATATCAAACCCGCGAATATATTCGTCACCAAGCGCTCGCAAGTGAAAGTTCTCGATTTTGGTTTGGCTAAAACGCTGGCGTCGCCAACCACTCATTCGGCGACGCAGGATATTGCCGGCGTTAATCCCGAGCAGCTCACGAGCCCCGGAAGCACGCTCGGAACTGTAGCGTATATGTCGCCGGAGCAGGCGCGCGCCCGCGAACTCGATGCGCGCTCGGACATTTTTTCGTTCGGCACCGTGCTCTATGAGATGGCGACGGGAACGCTGCCCTTCCGCGGCGAGAGCACGGCCGTAATTTTCGAATCCATTTTGAGCAAAGTGCCGGTCGCGCCGGTGCGCTTGAATCCCGACGTGCCGAAAAAACTCGAAGAGATCATCGAGAAGTCCCTCGAGAAGGACCCAGACCTTCGGTGCCAGACCGCCGCCGAGCTCCGCGCCGATCTGAAGCGGCTCAAGCGGGATGTTGAATCCGGCCGCCGTCCCGGCGCCGACAGGGGCGCTCCCAGTTCCGGCGCGCACGCAGCCGCAAGCCGGCAAAAATCTGTGGCCGTGCTTTATTTCGAAAATCAGAGCGGCTCGAAAGAGGATGAATACTTTCGCGATGGCATTACGGAAGACATCCTCACGGAGCTTTGGAAGATCAAACAATTGGAAATCTTTCCTCGCGCGGAAATTCTCGCGTTCCGCGACAAGCCAATGACGGCGCTGCAAGTGGGCGAACAACTCGGCGCTGCGTACGTCCTTGAAGGTTCCATCCGCCGCTCGGGCAACCGCGTCAGGATTACCGCGCAACTTGTCGAAGTTTCGACCAGACATTTCGTCTGGGTCGAACGCTTCGATCGCCAACTCGAAGACGTCTTCGCCATCCAGGAAGAGATCGCTCGAAGCATCGCTCAGGCTCTCCGCATCACGCTGACGCCGCAGGAAGAAAAAACCATCGCGAGCAAGCCAACAGAAAATCCGCAGGCGTACGATTTTTATCTGCGTGGACGCGGCTACACACGCCGCGAAAACATGGATTACGCGCTGCAGATGTTCGAGCAAGCCATCCAACTCGATCCGAATTTCGCTCTGGCGCACGCCGGAATTGCGAACCTTTGCGGACTAATTTACGAACTTCGCGAACAGAGCCAGAAATGGATCGATCGGGGATTGGCTGCCTGCGACCGCGCGACGGCGCTTGCTCCCGATATGCCGGAACTGCTCGTGGCGCGCGCGCGCATCTTTTATGCGCTGAAGAAGTACGACGAATGCGCCCTGATGGCCCTTCGTGCCATCGAGCGCAAAAACGACACGGAAGGCTCCTGGAACATTCTCGGCCGGGCGTATTTCGCTTCGGGCCGCTTCGAGGAAGCCGTGGCGCTCATCGATCGCGCGATCGAAGCCAACGGAGACGACTACAATGTCTTCGCGCCCTATAGCCAGGCCTTGGAGCGGCTGGGACGCAAAAAGGAAGCGGAAGAACTCCGGAAGCGAGAACTCAAAGTGCTTCGCCAACAACTCGAATTGGTGCCCGAAGACGTGCGGGCCCGCATTCTACTTGCCACCAACCTAGCCTACTTCCATCTAGACATTGACGAGAGCATCCGCCACTTGCAGACAGCCGTCGCCCTTCGCCCCGGCGATCCCAACACGCTTTACAATGCCGCTTGCACGTATGGCCTCCTCGGAAAAAAGGCCGAGGCGCTCGATACAATCAAGAAGGCGTTTGCGGCCGGATACGGCAACCCGGACTGGGCAGCCAATGATCCCGATCTCATCTGCCTTCAGGACAACCCAGATTTCCAGAAACTCATTCACCCAGAGGCAAGCTCTAAATCGTAGCGTCGGCATCCTGCCGGCGTTTCTGACTTTGTATTTTCCCCAACGCGCCGGCCTGCCCTGAGTTTTCGAAAGGCAATTCAACGTGTCCACCGCTAAGGTAGAATTGCCGCGCCCTGCCGGATTCTCAATCGCAGGCAGCCCGAGGTGCACGCATGCGTCTTCCATTTCTGCTCTGCTCGTTGCTCGTTGCCACGATCGCCGTCGCCCGACCTCAGAAGGCGCCTGACGTCGCCGAATTCATCAGCGTGGACGCTCCAGTCTTCGTCCTCAATCACGTCCGCGTAATTGACGGAACCGGCGCGCCCGCCAAGGAAGACCAAGCAATCGTGATCGCGAACGGAAAAATTCAGTCCATCGGCTCGGCAGCATCGGCCCAAATTCCTCAAGGCGCGCAAGTGATCGATCGCGCCGGCTACACCGTCATCCCCGGCCTCGTCGGAATGCACGACCACCTCTATTACACCGATTCCTACTCACTGCAAGTTTCTGGCGGAAGAATCGCCGAGCCGGGGTTGTTCGTCGCAGAAATCCCTTTCACTGCGCCGCGTCTGTATCTCGCCGCCGGCGTAACCACGATGCGCACCACCGGAAGCCTCGAGCCCTACACCGACCTCAAAGTCAAAAGCCGCATCGACGCGAACCAAATGCCGGGACCAAGCATCGACGCGACGGCGCCGTACCTCGAAGGCGGGCCCACGATATTCGCGCAGATGCATGAGCTGACGGGCCCAGACGACGCGAAACGCACGGTGGATTACTGGGCGGCAGAAGGCATGACGTCGTACAAAGCCTACATGAACATCACGCGCGAGGAATTGGGTGCCGCGATCCAGCAGGCGCACGCGCACAATCTCAAGCTGACGGGTCACCTCTGTTCCGTAACCTGGCCGGAAGCGATCGCGCTTGGCATCGATGATTTCGAGCACGGTCCAGTCTTCACGGACACCGAATTCGTCGCGGACAAAAAGCCGGACGTGTGCCCTGCGGGAGGCGCCGCCACCTGGGCGAAGCTCGACGTGAACGGATCTCAAGTGCAGGACCTGATCCGCAATTTGGTCTCGCACCACGTCGCGGTCACTTCGACGCTGCCGGTATTCGAAGTGAGCGCGCCGGGGCGGCCAAAATTGCAGCAGCGCACGCTCGACGCGATGTCCGCGGAATCGGCCGAAAGCTATCTCACCGCTCGCGCGAGAGTTGCGCTCGATTCGCCGATGACAGCGCTAATGCGCAAGGAAATGGATTTCGAAGTGGCATTCGTCAAGGCGGGAGGCTTGCTGCTCGCCGGCCCCGATCCAACGGGGAACGGCGGCGTGTTACCTGGATTTGGCGATCAGCGCGAAATCGAGCTGCTCGTCGAAGCTGGATTCTCTCCAACCGAAGCCATCGAGATCGCCACCGAAAATGGCGCAAAATATCTCGGCCAGCAAGATCGCATCGGAACTCTCGCGCCAGGCAAACAGGCAGATCTAATTTTAATTAAAGGCGATCCCTCAAAAAAGATCGACGAGATTGAAAACGTCGAGACCGTTTTCAAAGCAGGTATCGGCTACGATTCGAGAAAGTTAATCGACAGCGTCCGAGGCCAAGTAGGAATTCGCTAGCCCTCTCTCACAAGTAGTCACGAGCGCGTCTACGGGCAGTTCCGCCAATCCAGCAGTCGTAGCGCCGGGCTTTCAGCCCGGCAGCCTTTGCCTTTTCCTACCCCTCACAATTTCGGCGCCTGCACGTTCCCATATTCATACCGAACCGAAAGCCGCGATTTGCCGTTCGCCCCACCCGTATCCAAAACTGTCTCCTGCTTCAATACCAACCCCTTGCTCTTCGAAATCCAAATTTGGCTATCGTCTTTCCCATGCTCCGATTCGCTGTGCGCGCTAAAAAGCGCCGCGCTTTCGCCATTCACGGTTTCATCGCGCACGAACTGACAGGAGGTGTTCTTCGCATTCGCGCGGTTCCGTGCCTCCAGCGCCTTTAAATCGTCGGAGGACATCGGGCTCGTCGTCCACTTGCCGTCGTACAGAATGTATCGCGCGCCTCCCGCGAAAACCATTTCAGTGCTAATCGGCTTTCCGTTCTGGATTCCGGGGTTGGATTGCGTCATGTACATGTGAAACGGCGTGGTCAAGAGTTTGTCGTTTGCGTCCAGCACAATCTTGCAAACACTATCGGCCGCCGGAATCGCAGCCGCGCGCATCTCCGCGCGCTTCATCGTCGTCGAGAAAACATTCGGCGGCTCTGCCGATACCACCGCACCATGCGCCGATAAGATCATACCGAATGAAACAGCCATCACTCGTAGCATCATTCCTCTTCCTCGCGGCCGCGAGGGTTGACGGCCGATCCCACATCGATTTATTTTCACCGGCGAATTCGGAGACTACGCGGGGCGTCTAGCCGTGTCAATGCCACTCTGGCCGCGCTTGACTTTTCTCCAGGCCTTTCCGTGACGGGTTTTCCGCCCGAGCCTGGCAGCCGCGACATTGCGCCACCGGCCGATTCGCCTTGAATCAGCGATTCGAGATTCGCGTACGCATACATCGTCGGCGCGTGGCTAGCCATCAGCCCGCCCGTATCTGCAGTCGGGCCGTAGTTGCTGTGCAGATCCCGCCCGAGCATTCGCAGCATCGCCATCTGCTGCCCGCGATGGTGCGCGGTGTGCGCGATGCGGCGAGTCATGATCCATTTCCGCGGGCGCTGCACATCGAACAACGTTCCACCCTCCTCCCACCACGCATCATTTTTCCCGCGCAGCGCTGCCACGCGCTTCCCGCTATCCTCCGCGTAACGCCGGATGAACTCGATTCGCGTCTCCGGATTCGGCAGTGGTGGCGCTCCCACGTCAATCCCTATCATCGTGCGAAACCAGATATCTTCGCTCGCGCACTGATGCACCATTTGCTCATGAATGCTGCGCCCGCGCGGATCTCCCTCGCGCGGCCGGAAGGGAAGCTCCGCGTCCCGAAATTCGCTCCACACGCTTACCACTTTGACTCGCTCGGTTTCGTACGTCTCAACGAGAAAATCGTAAATCATGAAATAAAGCCTCCGTGCGCGGGGTCGACGCGATGCCCTGCGAGCGCAATCCTGCCCGGCGGAAAATTACATGTCAGACGGCGCGCGGATCAGACCTTCGGCTTGATCAGCCCGATGGTATTGCCGTCGGGATCAGCGAACCATGCGAACGTGCCTTCGGGAATGTCAATCGGTGGCACGAGCATCTTTCCGCCAAGCGATGTCGCTTTGTCGAGGTAAGCCTTCACGTCGTCCACCTGGACGTAGAAAATCGTGTAATGCTGCGGCTCGTGCCCGAGCGCGGTGATGTGCCCGCCGATTTCGCCGCCGGTACGAATCTTCGTCGCGTGCCCCGCCTCTTCCATCTTCCAATCGAAAAGCCCGGCGAAGAACGCCTGCGTCTTCGCGCGGTCACGGCATCCAATTTCAAAATGAACGATAGGATTCGGCATCGTGGCTCCTTCTTCGCGATTTGTTGGTGTCAAGGGTCGTTTGCGGCGGAATGATACCGCAAGAAATACCCAGCTTCGATTCTTTCAATCAGGGCACCGGCATCTGGGATTGAATCCATTTCGCAACGAGCAGCCGCTGCGCAAATGTTCAAGGCCCGACTGCTCCAAGCCAGCGCTGGCGTGGAATAAGCCCGCCTTTATTGACTTGCCCGTAGGCGCATCATAATATTCGCGTTCATGCCCGATTCGTCTTCACTTTCCGGCCGCACGATTTCTCACTATCGCATTCTTGAAAAGCTTGGCGGCGGTGGGATGGGCGTCGTTTACAAAGCCGAAGACGTCAATCTCGGCCGGTCAGTTGCCCTGAAGTTTCTTCCCGAAGACGTAGCTCATGAGCCGACGGCCCTCGAGCGCTTTCGCCGTGAAGCTCGCGCCGCGTCCGCGCTGAATCATCCCAACATTTGCACGATTCACGAAATCGCTGAAGACAACGAACGGCTCTTCATCGCCATGGAGTGTCTCGAGGGCGAGACGCTGAAGCACCTTCTCACCCAGCCGCCGTTGGCGACCGGCGCGATTCTCGATTACGCCATCCAAATCGCCGATGCGCTCGACGCGGCTCATTCGAAGGGAATCGTTCACCGGGACATCAAGCCGGCCAACATCTTCATCACGCATCGCAATCAGGCGAAATTGCTCGATTTTGGCTTGGCGAAGCTCGCTCCGGCGAAGCGTGCGGGGGCCGACACAGACGAACAAACGGCAACAGTCGACGCCGCTCCTAATTTCAAGGACCATCTGACGAACCCCGGCTCGGCCGTCGGCACCGTAGCTTACATGTCTCCGGAACAAGCGCGCGGCGAAGAGGTCGACGCGCGGTCGGACATGTTTTCTCTTGGCGTCGTACTTTACGAAATGGCGACAGGCCGGCAAGCATTCCCGGGCGCCACGTCCGCCGTTGTCTTTGACGCCATCCTGAATCGAGTGCCGCCGCCTCCTTCACGCGTTAACCCCCAGGTTCCCGCGGAACTCGGCCGAATGATCGAGACCCTTCTCGAGAAAAATCGCAACGAGCGCCGCCAGTCGGCCGGAGCTCTCCGCACTGAGCTCCAGCGCCTGAAGAAAGAGGTCGAGTCGGGGCTCGCCACGGCCGCAAAGCCATCGGGGAAATCCATCGCGGTGCTCTACTTTGAAAATCTCAGCGGGGCCAAAGAGGACGAATACTTCCGCGACGGTATGACCGAAGACGTCATCACCGAACTAACGCAGATTAAGACGCTGCAAGTGTTTCCCCGCGCCGCGGTCGTTGCCTACCGCGACAAGCCGGCCACGGCTCCCGAAATCGGCAAACATCTCGACGCCGCTTATGTGCTTGGCGGCAGCGTTCGCCGCGCGGGCAATCGCCTGCGCATTACTGCGCAGTTGGTCGAGACCCAGACGGGCCACACGGTTTGGGCCGAACGCTATGACCGCGAGATGAAAGACGTCTTCGAAGTTCAGGATGAAATCGCGCGCAGCATCACGCAGGCTCTCCGGATTTCGCTTTCCGCGCAGGAGCAAGAGACGATCGCTCAGAAGCCCACCGAAAATCTTCAGGCCTACGACTATTTTCTGCGCGGACGCAACTACACGCGCCGCGAAAATCTCGAATTCGCCATGCAGATGTTCGAGCACGCCATCCGCCTCGATCCCAATTTTGCTCTCGCGCACGCGGGAATCGCGAATATCAGCGGCATGCAGTTTGAAATGCACGGCCGCGATCCCCGGTGGATTGAACGAGGGCTGGCTGCCGCCAATCGCAGTTTTGAGCTCGATCCCGAAAATCCAGAAGTGATTGCAAGCCGCGCGCGCCTTTGCCATGTGCAGCAGAGATACGACGAAGCCGTCAAGCTCGCTCGCATGGCGATTGATCGCAGGTCCGACTGCCAGAATGCATGGGACGTCTTGGGCCGGGCGTTATTCTGTTCAGACCGCTGGCAGGAAGCGGCCGATCTGGCCGAGCGCGCAGTTGCAGCAGCCGGGGACAACTACAATGTCTTCGTCCCATACGTCAATTCGACGTTGGCTCTCGGCGACAAGGAGTCAGCCCGAAATCTGATTGAGCGGCAGTGTCGCGTTCTCGAACACCAGGTGGATACGGTTCCCGAAGACGTGCGGGCGCGCATCCTGCTCGCTGCGACGTTCGTGCAATTAGGAAAGGTTAAAGACGCGTCGCAGCATTTGGAGATGGCGGTTGCCATGCGCCCCAACGATCCGAACACGCTTTACAATGCAGCGTGCACTTACGGAATGCTTGGGTTGAAAGCTGAATCTCTCGCCATGCTGAAACGAGCCATCGAGTGCGGCTTCACGGACATGGAATGGATTTCCCGTGACTCCGATTTGTCGTCTCTGCACGACGAACCCGAGTTCAAGCGCCTCCTCGAACCTCGAAAGCCCAAGAGCTAGAATTCTGCCATCGGTTCAACCGTCCTTCTTTCTTTCGTCGGCGCGCCTTCTTGTCTCTCGTTCTGAGATGAAGTTTTCTTCGGAACATTAGGTTTCGCGGAACGCCGGAGGCCTCTCTAAGTACTGGAACGGAATGAATTAATACGGAGTCTTCAACCCACTGATTCGCAAATACTTCTGCCGCCGATCCACAATGCTGTGGACTTTCGCTAACTCCAACTTCGCGCTAGCCTAAACAAAACAATATGCCCAGAAAAAAGAAAAATCGGAAAGGCGCCGCTTCCGCGCCTCCGGCCGGCGCTCGCAAACCGAGCCTGAGCCGGCATAGGCGCTGCTGCGCGATCTGCCGCCATCCAAATCGCGCCATCATCGAAGAAGATTTTCTGCATTGGCGCGGTGCCGCCGATATTGCCGAAGAGCATGAACTTCACGACCGTCAATCCGTCTACCGTCACGCTCACGCGATCGGCCTCGGGGAACAGCGCCGGCGCAATCTGCGGGTCGCACTGGAAAGCCTCATTGAGGGCGCGGAGCGCGTCACAGTTACGGGCGACACGATCGTCCGCGCCGTCATCGCGCACGCTCGTATCAACGACGAGGGCAGATACGTCGAGCCTGCTCGACACATCGTTCACTGGCGCGGTGGCAAGCCTGCAAAGATTTCTACTCGATACATCGCGCAATTAGAAAATGACCTATCTGATTGAAAATAAAGGACGGCTGCGAAGTCTACTCGATACAAATCGGGGGTCCCTGTCGCGCGAGAAAAAGAATATTTCAGAGCCCGGAAGAAATAGCGACGAAACTTCTCATCAGAGCCCGGACGCCCCTGCCTCCGGGTCCCTGGATTGAAATGCAGCGCACAAAGCGAACTCGATCAGCGGCCGCGCGCCTTGTCACCGCGGAGTGCCATGTATGT
This sequence comes from Candidatus Acidiferrales bacterium, assembly GCA_049279675.1. GTDB lineage: Bacteria > Acidobacteriota > Terriglobia > Acidiferrales > UBA7541 > Palsa-147. Next base: position 14,639 of record JBAPOP010000161.1, on the reverse strand, counting down.
GCTTGTCGCGAAGGCGACGCGATCCCCCTTGGAATTCGTCACGGTGCACTCGACGAGACCGACCGTCTTGCCTCGATGCACAACATGACCGGCGGCCGCGAGACGATCGCTCCACACCGGTTTGAGAAAATTAATTTTCAACTCGAGCGTGGTGAACGATTCGCCTTCCTCGAGTGTCGATGCGAACGCCATTCCCATCGCCGCATCGGCGATGTCGCAGAGAATTCCGCCGTGCATCGTTCCCATCGGGTTCGCATGGCGGCCATCGGCATCAAGCTCCAACCTAGCCTCGCCTCTTTGCACCGCCGTGAGACGAAATCCGATGAGCTGCGCAATCGGCGGCGGGGGAGATTCGCCCCGGAGAGTGCGTTCGAGATTTTCCAGCATCGTGGGCATTGGCGCGGCACCTCGCGCAAGACTTCGCTGTTATTGATGTTCGCCGAAGATGGAGGATGCAAAATCCTCAGCGGTGAAAGCGGGCGCGACGGATCAGTCCGCGTCGCCAACATACCTCGACAGCCGCCGGTCCACACCAGGCAGGACTACATAAAACGCGGGCACCAGCAAATAGAGAACACCGGCAACACGGGGATGGGAAAACGCCACAATGATCGCAACAACGCATGCCAGAGGGCCCGACAAAATGAGCTGCTTGGCGAAACGGATCATCCCCGGGTGCACGTTGGGCTCGAGCAGATGTCCTGGGCCCGCCGCGTACGAGAGGTGCGCAAAAAGCAGCAACCCGACGAGTATCAGGTTTGCGCCATAGAAAATTACGGCGTCGCGCTGTTCGGGGTAGCGGCCGGCAAGTATCGTCGAGAAGGGAATCAGTGTCACCGAGAACAAGAATGCCAGATTGATCCAGAGCGATCTCCGATCCGTCGTCCGCAGCCAATGGAACTGATTGTGATGGCCGATCCAATAAATTCCCAGAACAGTGAAGCTGATCGCGTAAACCAGGAAAAAATGCCACATGCCGAAAAGCTTTCGCGAAAGCTCCCAGTCGACGGCGTTCGACGGGATTTCGGGAACTTTCATATTGAAGACCATCAGCGTCATGGCGATGGCGAAGACGCTGTCGGTGAGCGTTTCGATGCGGCCCTTCGTGAGCCCTATCATCGTCATGCTTTTCTTTTCGGTCATCGTAGGGAGTTATCGCCCGCTCAATCGTGGTCGTCGTGTGGCAGCGGGGAGCCGTCTCGCAATCCGCCGGATATGCGGCCCCAGGCGCTGGTGCGCCAATTATCGACAGTCGCCTGCGCGTTGATCCACGGCGGCAAGCTGATCGCGAGGAATTCGGAGAGCGCATAAATGTACGGCTCGTACATCAACCGCAATTCTTTCAATTTCGCGTCTACCGTCGGCCCGGTGGAAAACTTCATTCCCAGCTGTGCCAGACTTTCGCGAATGCGCTGCAAATCAGCGTCAGGGAGCCGATCGTGCTTCGGCGTTTGCGGCTTCGACTTGAAAATTTGCGCGAGATCCACGACGGTGTGGCGCGTCATGGCGAAAGTCAATTGCGCCTGCTTCGTGCAAGTTCCGTCAATACTCGCAATCGTGAGCGCGCAGGAATCGAGAATGGCGGTCAGCGCGGCGAGCCAGGATTGGTTGTCGTGCTGCGAGCGGTAATAAGGCAACACGGGATAGGAAATATGACTTTCGAGGATGTCCGCCGAAGATCGCTCCCATTCGTGGAAAAGTTCTTCGAGCGATTCCGTTCCATGCGGATAGGCGTGGCGGCGCAAAAGTTCGGCGGCCGTTGGTGGCGATCCGGCGCGCGTGTCTAGAAGCACCACGGCGACTTCGCGGCGCGAAAATGCCTGGTAGATGACGGGAAGATATCCGATGAGCGCGGCAAGGAATCCGAAGCCCATTCCGGCCTCGGCAACGCTCAGGAACCGGCTCCAGCCCGTCCGGGGAATTACGTCGTCGAGCCCAAGCGTGAAGAAATTCGTGCCGCTCATGTAGAGCGCCGAAAGATAATCGAAATTGCCGGGGAATGAATTTGCCGGAGGGCCGGACGCGAGCAACAAAAACGCAAATCCGGCGATCAGTCCGGCCGCCCAGACCGAGAGCAGCATAAGGAGGGAGAGCGGACCGTAGTAGGCGAAGAAAGATTCACGCACTTTCGGCCTATGTAGTTTGCGGCCGATGGCGCGCCACGGCCGCCACGTCATGCGATAGAAGATGCGCGCCAGGCGGATTCGGCGCGTAGCGCGGCGCGGCAAGACGACGGTCTCGAACGCGTCGATCGCGACGATGAACAGAATGGCGATGCCGGCGATGGTTTCGAGAATTCTCATCCGTTTTCGAGTTTCGCACTCATCGTGATTTCGGCCTTAAGCAATCGCGAGACCGGGCAATTCGCTTTGGCGGATGCGGCGGCGCTTTGGAATGCTTCGGCCGAAGCTCCGGGAACTTTCGCGGAAACGTCGAGATGAATTTTTGAGATCGTCCATCCCGCGTCGAGCTTTTCGAGCGTCAGCGTCGCGGTGGTGGAGATTTGTTCCGGCGTCAATTGCACCGTGGATAGCTGCGCCGAAAGCGCCATGGTAAAGCATCCGGCGTGCGCCGCTGCGATCAGCTCTTCGGGATTTGTGCCCGGCGCATTTTCGAAGCGAGTGGTGAACGAATAGGGAGTGTTCTTGAGAGTGCCGCTATCGGTTGAAATCGAGCCCGCGCCTTCGCGAAGCGATCCTTTCCAGACTGCCGATGCCTTGCGTTGCATTCGATCCTCCTGGTTATTTCAAAATGTTTGCGCCGCGAATGCGCGATTATTTCGCGCGCGTGTTCGAGCTTTGCCGATCCAGCATCTGGAAATGCTGCTGGATGCGTGTGAGCTGGCTTCCGAATGCGCTTTCGTACGCGCCGAAAAGGAGAAACGGAACGAGCGCAGCTACCACCCACAGTTTCGCTTTGCCGGGAACTTTCGCTTCCGGTTCCCATCGGAACAATTGCCGCGAAACTTCGAATGCGACGATCAGTCCGATCGTCAGCGCGATCAATTCCTCGAGAAGTTCGTGCCCGCCGATATATCCCGTGGTGGCGGCTTCGAGTCCCATCGCAAGATAGGTCGCCGGCGAAAATAGCGCGGCTTTCTGGATCCAGACCGGGAATACAGCGAGCGGCACTGTCGCGCCGGAGAGAAAAAGAAATGCCGACCAAAAAAGATTGTTGATCACCTGCGTTTCTTGCATCGTGTTCGTGACACTGGCAACGATGAGGCCGAACGAGGAAAATGTCGCGGCGCCAACCGAGACGAGCGCGAACACGGCCCACAGATTTCCCCAGTTGCCCATGTGAAATGCCGCCCGGCAGATCAGAATTTCCGCCGCGACGGCGGGCAGGATCAAAACATAATTTGCAAAAATACTCGATGCCAAGAGCGAGCCGGCGCTGACAGGTGCGAGCCGAAAGCGCCGCAAAATTCCTTGCTCGCGGAACATGACCAGTTGAACGCTCAGTCCCCAGAAGCTGCCCATGACTGTGATCGTGAGAACTGCGCCGAGAATGTACGCGATCCAGCCCGTCTGCCCGTGGCCGAAAATCAGCACGAAGAAAAACAGGAAACCAAGAGGCATGACGAGGCCGAAGAACATGAACGTCTTGTTCCGCAGCGCCAGCAGAATTCGAATTTTCGTAAGACTCCAGGTGTTTTTCACCGCGCGCGCTCCAGCGTGCTCATTCGCGAAGCCTTCGGCCAGTCAGCTCGAGAAAAACATCCTCGAGCGACGGCGAAAACATTTCGAGGCTCTGCAGCTCGTTATTTTCGGCTTCCAGCAATTTCACCAACGCGACGATCGTTTGCGGCGGCCGCGTGGAATGCAGCAGGTAAACGCCTTCGAACTCCCTCGAATCGGAAACGCCATCGAGGCCATTTAGAATTCCATCGGAAACTTGCTTCGCCAGGCGCACTTCGATTCGCGTGGTTCCGGCCGAACGATGTTTCAATTCGCGCGGGGTTCCTTGGGCGATGATTTTGCCGGAATCGACGATGGCCACGCGGTCGCAGAGACGCTCCGCTTCTTCGATGTAATGCGTGGTCAGGAGAATTGTTTTCTTCTCCTGTTTCAATTCTTCGATGATGTCGTAAATTTCGCGGCGCACTTGAGGATCAAGGCCCGCCGTCGGCTCGTCGAGAAACAATACAGTGGGATTGTTCACAAGCGCGAGGGCCAGAGCGAGGCGTTGCTTCTGTCCGCCGGATAGCTGGCTGTAAAAGGCATCGCGCTTTTCTTCGAGTTGAAAGCGGCGAAGCAGGAGTTCGGGATCCGCGCGCCGGCGATAGAAACCGGTGAAGAGCGCGAGCGCTTCGCTCACTCGCATCTTGTCCGGCAGAGACGTGGACTGAAGTACGGCACCGACTTCCTGCTTGAATTCGAGGCCGGCCGTCTGCGGATCGAGCCCGGCGACGATCGCGACTCCGGCATCGGGCTCTCGCAATCCTTCGAGAATTTCAATCGTCGAGGTTTTGCCGGCGCCGTTTGGGCCGAGCAATCCGAAAACTTCGCCCGCCTGAACTTCGAAACTTACACCGCGCAAAGCGGCAACGCTTCCATAGCTCTTGCGCAAGTTTTCGACGCGTATTACGGGTTCGCTCACAGCACTCCTGAGATCGTATCGCGCGACAGGATTGAAGAATTCCGCTCGCGGGTTCGGGTCAGGCGAAGAAAGCTGCCTGCAAAACCAGAACATCTTCTATACCACAGACGTGTCCGTGGAGCGAACGCGCCTCATCGGGAGCGATCAAACTCGCCGCCGGATTTTCGCCGGCCGCCGCGCGCGCTTGCGAACCGCTTTGCGGGCGGGCGACCAGCCATACTGCTTGTAATTGATGCGGGTGCCCGGAATTTCGACTCCTTCGCTTTCAAGCATTCGGCGCTGGAGAGAAGCGTAGGGTTCGCGAATGATAAGTTTTCCGCCCGCGCCGACTACGCGATGCCACGGAATTCCTTGGCCGGACGGCGATCCCGCCATCGCATAGCCTACGACGCGTGCGCCGCCGCGCACTTTGAGCGCGCGCGCGATTTCTCCGTAGGTCGTAACGCGCCCGCGCGGAATTCGCTTCACCAAACGATAAATGGCATCCCACGACATGAGTTTAGAGAATTCCTCGCGGCGGCAGACGCGCGAAATATCCAGTGAGATTGTGCTCGATTCGCATTAAAAGTGCCGCGCGAAAATCGGTGCGGCGCTACAGTCGCCACTCCGCGGATTCAGATAACTAGTAACAACTCCGCGCATCGTACCATTGACGGCGTAGTGCACGGTACATACACTACGCCGCGGCGAAGAAGAACGGAGATGTTCGTGGCATTCGTCCGGCGCAAAGGAAATGTCTACTATTTGGTGCACAACGTGCGCCGTCGGGGAAAAATCGCACAGATGCATCTCGCGAAGCTCGGTGAGCGGCCGCGCATCACTGATGATGTTGTACGAAGCGTTTCACGCGAATATCCCGCTCTGGAACTGGATTGGGCGGCATTGCGTGAAAGGATAAACACCCGCGTGGAACTGTTTGACATCCGTTCACCCTACGTACAGACTTTGATTCAAGCACTGCGAATTATAAATTTGGACCTGGCGGACTTACCTCCGCCGTTGTTGTCTATAGGGAATGAAGCACTGAATCGGGAATTGGTAACGCAATTGAGGCTCCTCCGTTCGACACTTGACGCCAAGCTCGACCAGGTTGAACGAAGGCAGCCGAGGGCCATTGGCCCAATCCGGAAATTCCGGTAGGGAGTATGGTGGTGGCAACGCGGGCACAACATCTCGATCCGACACAACGCAGCCATGAATCTCGCGATTTTGAGGCGGGACTGCGCCGGAAGATCGTCGGACAGGTCGAAGCCGTGCAGGCGGTGGTCGATCTGTATCAAGTGTTTCGCGCCGGATTGAATTCGCCGGGGCGGCCCGTCGGCAATTTGCTTTTTCTTGGGCCAACTGGATCAGGAAAGACGCGCGTGGTGGAAGCAACGGCGGAAAATCTTTTTGGCGATCCGCGTGCCGTGATCAAAGTGGATTGCGCGGAATTCCAGCACTCGCACGAAATCGCAAAGTTGATAGGTTCGCCTCCGGGATACCTCGGACATCGCGAAACTCATCCGCTGATCACGCAAGAAGCGCTGGCGCAATTTCACACGGATAAACTAAAGATCAGTTTCTTGCTCTTCGACGAAATCGAAAAAGCGTCGGACTCGCTGTGGCAATTGCTCCTGGGAATTCTCGACAAAGCCACGCTGACGCTCGGCGACAATCGCCGCGTGGATCTTTCGCAGACGATGATTTTCATGACGTCAAATCTCGGCGGCACCGAGATCACTGAGCTGATGAACGGAAGCATGGGATTTGCGCCGCAACAGCGCGCGGACACGCAAACGCGGCTGGATGAAAAAGTCGAGAAGACAGCGTCCGAGGCGGCGAAGCGAAAATTCGCGCCCGAGTTCATGAACCGAATCGACAAGGTGATCGTGTTCCATCCGTTGCGGTCCGAACAGCTTGAACAGATTCTCGAGATCGAGCTGGGAATGGTGCAGCAGCGCGTGCTTGAAACGGCGCGCGGTAGATTTTTGTTTCGCGTTACGCCCACGGCGCGCGAGTTCCTGCTAAAAGAGGGAACGGATCTGAAATACGGCGCACGCCATTTGAAGCGCGCGATCGAGCGGCATCTTGTGTATCCGATGGCGAGCCTGTTGGCGACGGAACAAATTGCGCTGGGCGACGTGCTCGCGATTGATTGGGACGAGGATGATCACCGGCTCGTCTTTCTGAAGGAAGCGGAAGGCGCGCTGATTCCGATGCCTGCGAGCGCGGCGCCGATGGCGGCTGATGCAGCGCGGGCGAGTTCGGACGGGCGAGCGGTGAATGTCCCTGTGACGGCAGCGCCTGCTGACGCGACTGCGCCGCCGCAAGCCTCAGCTTCGCGCGGAACATCCTCGGAAAAAAACGAGTCCGATCGAAAGAAGTAGTTCCTCGCAGAATCCTCGGCAGTCGATCAGTTTCAGAAAATTGCGTTAACGCCCGCCAAGAACTTGTGCCGAGACCAACCCGTTCAACTTCGTTTTCTGCTATCGGCCTGCGAGACGCGCGCCTTTACTATTTTCTTGATTAGTGCGATCGGGAGCGGCTTATTCGCGGGGAACTGGATGGTGCCTTTGGATGTGGAGTAGGCTTTCAGTTCGTTCTTGAACTTTTCGATCACGGCGGCGGTGGGGAACAGGCTGCAGTGATCCGAAAATGCCGCGAACCAGACCAGCACCACTTTGTGCTTGAATGCTGGAATTCCGTAGCTGATGGTCTCGTTGGCTCCCGCTGGAACGGTGGAGCGAATCGCGACGCGAAGTTTGCTTAGGGTGCTGCGGGCTGGTTCTGGGACGGCGGCGAGATATTCGTCGATGTTTTTCGGGGCGCGGGTGGGTTTTGCGGCGGAACTGCGAGTGGCGGATTTCGTTTTTTTCATTTGCGCATGCTACAAGAAGCTGCGAATTGAGTCCATGCGTCCTCGGGATGCCGCGCGACGTGATAGACGTCGTGAGACCGATGAAACCGGCGCGTCCTTTGACGCCCACTACGAAAATCGAGAGAGATTTCTCGTCGGATCCTTGTCGGGTCCTCCTCGGAATGACAGTGATAAACGATGCCGCTTACTCGGCTCCGATCGGATCGGGGAGCAAAAGACATCAGCGGCAATCGCAAATCTAGTTCCAATTAGAAGGAGCGGGCGCGGCCGCTGTTGGCGGGGCCGGCTTGGAATTTGGGCCACGCGCTGTTGAGTAGGCCGCCGTGGGTTCCTGCGAAGGCGAGAATATTTCCTTCCTGCCAGGCAACGTACACGGTTCCATCAGGCGCGAGTGTGGGAGAGGAATACGCGCGGGCGTCGACGGGGAATTGCGCGAGCAATTTGCCGTCGGGAGACAGGGCCATGAGCGCAGTGTCATTCACGAAGTAGATTGTTTCGTCTTGCGCGAGAATCGGCGCTGCGGAAATGGGGCCGCCAGCGGCATCAAACGACCATTTTAGAGATCCGTCGGGATGCAGGGCGTAGAGGATACCGTCAACGCTGCCGAAATAAATCGTCCCGTCGGTAGCAATAACCGGCGAGGCGGAGTTTACGGTGTGGATTTTGGTTTTGAATTCCCACTTGAAGCGGCCTTCCGATGAAATCGCAACGAAGCGGGAGTCTGGGACACAGGCGTAAATGGTGCCGTCGTCTCCCACGGCCATCGGCGACTCGAGCCAGAAATTTCCGTTCGGAATATATCCATGCGTTCGGGTGATCATGTCCACGGTCACCGGAGGATTCATGGCTGGATATTCCCATTGCGTTCTTCCGGTTGAATCGGCGGCATCCATTCTTCCGCGTCCGTCATACACGACGAGCCTATTGGGAAGGATGATGACGGAACCATTTCGCTCGAAGCCGTAGCCTGTGGGGTAATCGAATGTTCCGTCGGACAATCGAACGGCGCGAAGAAGGCCGCGCCACGGAGTGTAGAGATGATTTTGGTCAATGGCGGGGGCGATCGAGCCCATTCCTTTATCCGCGTAGGGACCGCCGCCGTTCGACCAACGCTGCGTGCCGTCGTGATTGATCGCGAAGATAAGTTGGTCCTCATTTGTGACATAGACGGTGTCGTCAGCGCCGAGGACGGGAGCTATGCGCACGCGCCCAGCATTAAATTTCCATTTCAATTTTCCGGTGGAGTCGACGGCGTAGACGAAACCGTCTTCGCTGGCGGCGTACACCGTGCCGTCATCTCCCAGGGCGAGAGCGGCGCTGATGGGACCGGACGCTGAAAATTTCCATTTCTGCTGAATTGGCGGCGCTTGCGTGTGAATTGGCTTTCCGGGGGAGCCGAATCTTGTAGCAATCAGATGTGACGAAATTGAGCTGGTGATTACACCGCCAATGATTATGGCGGCGACGATGATCAGCACCCAACGAATCGCACTGCTGAGAATTCCATTTGATTCGTGGCTCATGGAGACCTTTGAATCGTGCTGATTGGATTTTCGGCGAACGATGACATGCGATTAGCCGCCTCAGCTAAAAGTTAAATCCAGAATATCAGTCGCGGCTTTGAGTCACGCGACAAGTACCGCAGCGGTGCTTTTGTGATTATCGGAGGTTATCGACCGGAGACGGCGATGTAATTGGCGTGTCAGGGCTTCCAGCGGAGGATGGGTTTGCGGGCGGCGGCGACTTCGTCGAGGCGGCCGACGCGAGTGGAGTGCGGGGCAGTCTTGACGAGCTCAGGATTTTTTTCGGCTTCTTCGGCGATGGCGCGCATGGCTTGAATGAATAGGTCGCATTCTTCGCGCGATTCGGATTCCGTCGGCTCGATCATCAGGGCGCCGGGAACGATCAGAGGAAAAGCCGTGGTATAGGGATGAAAGCCGTAGTCGATGAGGCGCTTGGCGATATCCATCGTGTTGACGCCGTGCCTCTTCTGGCGCGAATCACTGAACACGACTTCGTGCATGGACGGCAAATCGTAGGGAAGATCGTAGGCGCTTTCGAGATGCTTGCGAATGTAATTCGCGTTGAGGACGGCGTCATCGGTGGCCTGGCGCATTCCGGGGCCGTAGGCGAGCGTGTAGGCCAGAGCGCGCAACAAAACCCCGAAATTTCCGCAGTAGGCGCGGACTCGGCCGATTGATTTTGGGCGATTCGAATCGAGCGCGTAGCGGCCGGGTTCTTTTTCGATTACGACCGGGACGGGCAGGTAAGGCTCGAGGAATTTTTTCACGACGACAGGGCCGGCACCCGGGCCGCCGCCGCCGTGCGGGGTCGAAAATGTTTTGTGCAGATTGAGGTGCATGACGTCAACGCCGAAATCGCCGGGGCGCGTGACGCCAGCGAGCGCGTTCATGTTGGCGCCGTCCATGTAAAGGAGAGCGCCACGCTGGTGAAGAATTTCGGCGATCTCGCCGATGCGCTCTTCGAAGACGCCGAGAGTGGTCGGATTCGTGAGCATCAGCGCAGCGACGTCTTCGGTGGCGTATTCGCGCAGGTGGTCGGTGTCGAGCTGGCCGCGCGCATTGGACTTGATGTTCTGCACTTCGTAGCCGGCGATGACGACGGACGCTGGATTCGTTCCGTGCGCCGAATCGGGGATGAGAACTTTTTTTCGCGGATTGCCCTGCGCTTCGAGGTGCGCGCGGATGAGTAGCAGGCCGGTGAGTTCACCTTGCGCGCCGGCGACGGGCTCGAGAGTGGCGGCGTCCATGCCTGTAATTTCGAGCAAGCATTTTTGGAGATCGTGGAGGATGCGCAGGCAGCCTTGCGAGAGTTCGGCGGGCTGGTACGGGTGCTCGGTGGCGAGGCCATCGAGGCGCGCGACGAATTCGTTCACGCGCGGATTGTATTTCATCGTGCACGAGCCGAGCGGATACATTCCGAGATCGATCGCGTAATTCCACGTGGAGAGGCGCGTGAAATGGCGAATGACTTCGATTTCGCTGACTTCGGGGAAGCCGTCGATTTCGCCGCGGGCGATTGCGCCGAGTTCCTTTGCGGCGTCAATCGCAGGAACGTCGAGAGGAGGCAACTCGATGCCGCGCTTTCCCGGAGCAGATTTTTCGAAGATCAAGCCTTCGTTCTGCGTGGGGTGGCGGCGCGCTTTTGTGATTTTCGCGGATTCGTCGCTCGCCATTGTACTTTCTGTTTTCAGCGAATCGCTCAAGAAAATTATGCTCCCAGGAAAACGCGCGATGGGTACACGCGCGTGATGCCGAACCGCAGATTCCTCGTCGGACCCTCGTCGGGTCGTCCTCGGAATGACACGTTATTGGGCTGCGCGGTCATTTATAGCTCGATCTCAAATTTGTTTCGTTTCTGTTTCGATCGAGCGATTCTCCAAAATCCGCTTGATACAAGTCGCCAGGCGTTCGATTTCCGCGCGCGGCATTGTCTCGGTGACGCATACGAGGCCGCGCTTCGTAAGATCGGTATACGCGGTGCCAATGGCGAGCGGGCCGATAATTTTATCGCGGAGAAGCGCCGCGTTGATCATTCTCACGGAACGCGGAAATTCGAGGACGAACTCGTTAAACGTGGGGCCGGAAAAAGCGCGGCGGACGCCGGGAATTTTCGTGAGTTCGGATTGCGCGAAACGCGCCTTCGCCAGATTTTGAAGCGCCACTTCGCGGAGGCCTTGCTTGCCGAGCAGGGTCAGATGGATTGTGGCCGCGAGCGCGAAGAGTGCTTCGTTCGTGCAAATGTTGGATGTGGCCTTTTCGCGGCGGATGTGTTGTTCGCGCGTGGCGAGGGTGAGGACGAAGCCGCGGCGGCCTTCGGCGTCGGAAGTCTGGCCGGCAAGGCGGCCGGGGAGTTGGCGCACGAATTTGTCGCGAGTGGCGATGACGCCGACGTGCGGGCCGCCGTAGCTCGGCGCGACGCCGAAGCTCTGGCATTCCATCGCAACGACATCGGCTTCGGCGGGCGGACGGACGATGCCGAGCGAAACAGCTTCCGTGATTCCGACGACGAGGAGAGCGCCGGCGGCGTGTGCGATTTCCGCGAGCGCGGAAACGTCTTCGATGACGCCGAAGAAATTCGGCGATTGAACGACGATCGCAGCGAGATCGGCCACGTCGACTTTGTCGAGCGCGTTTTGATTCATTTCGCCCGACGCCGTGAATTCGACTTCGTGAATTTTTATTCCGAGGTGCTTGGCGTACGTTTGCAGCACCTGGCGATATTCCGGGTGGACGGAGCGCGCGATGAGAACGGAGTGGCGGCCGGTGAGACGCTCGGCCATCAGGACGGCTTCGGTGAGCGCCGTCGAGCCGTCGTACATGGAAGCGTTGGCGACTTCCTGGCCGGTGAGCTGGCAGATAAGCGTCTGAAACTCGAAGATCGCTTCGAGCGTGCCCTGCGAAATCTCAGCTTGATAGGGCGTGTAGGACGTTAGAAATTCGCCGCGCTGGATTAGTGAATCGGTGACGACCGAGCGAAAGTGATTGTAGACGCCGGCACCGAGGAATGACGTGTAGCCACGCGAATTTTCGTCAGCGCGCGCTTTGAAGTACTGGATGATTTCGGGCTCCGACATCGGCCCAGGCAAGTTTAGGGGCTCGGTGAGACGAAATTTCTCCGGAACCGTGCGAAATAATTCGCCGATCGAGCGAGCGCCGATGGCGTCGAGCATTGCCTGGCGCTCGGACGGACTCTTGGGGAGGTAGCGCATCAGGCCGAGTGTTCCTTGGCTTTTTCGGCGACGTAAGTCTCGTATGCGGCGGAATCCATGAGCGAGGATGTCTCACCCTTGTTGGCAAGTTTCAAGCGAATGAGCCAGCCGCCGGTGTGCGGCTCCTGATTTATTTTTTCGGGGGAGTTCCCGAGAACTTCGTTCGTGGCGACAACTTCGCCAGTCGCCGGACTGAAAACTTCGCTGACCGCCTTCACCGATTCGATGCTACCAAGCGTTTGGCCGGCCTTCAATTGTGCCCCGATTTTTGGCAACTCGACGAAGACGACGTCGCCGAGTTCATTCTGCGCGTAATCCGTGATTCCGATCGTGGCTGTGTCGCCCTCGATCTTGATCCACTCATGATCCTTCGAGTAGCGGAAATCCGCTGGATACATGGACTCTCCTTGTCGAGACAGTGCGAATGACGCGTGCTATTTTGCGCGCTTGTAAAAGGGGATACCGACGATTCGCGCCGGGACCGGTGTTCCCCGAATGATGATTTCGATTTCGAGATCTGCGCGATCCACCGGAACGTAGGCCATTCCGATATTTTTCTTCAAAAATGGCGCAGGACCGCCGCTGGTGACCCGGCCAACTTCGGCGCCACCGATGGCGACGGGATAGCCGTCGCGGCCAATGCGCTTGTCGAGCATTTCGAAGCCGACGAGTTTGCGCTTGAGGCCTTCGCCCTTTTGCTTCACCAGAACCTCGCGGCCGAGAAAAGCGCCTTTATCAACTTTGCAGATCCAGGCGAGGCCGGCTTCCCACGGCGTGGTTGTCTCGTCAATTTCATGGCCGTACAAACACATTCCGGCTTCAAGGCGAAGCGTGTTACGCGCGCCGAGGCCGCAGGGGATGATTCCCTCGGGTGCGCCCGCATCGAGCAAATCCGTCCATATTTGTTCGGAGTATTCGGGATCGAAATAAATCTCGAAGCCGTCTTCGCCGGTGTAGCCGGTGCGGGCGATCATCGCGGAAACGCCGGCCACTTTTCCGAATGCGAGGTGATAGTAGTGAATGTCCGCGAGCGCGACATCCGTGAAGCGCTGCAAAAGCGCTTCGGCCTTCGGGCCTTGAATGGCGAGAAGGGAATAGTCGTCGCCATTATTTTGGACGCGCGCGTCAAAATTATTGTGAGCGGCGATGTGGTCGAAATCGGCGTCCTGATTCGATGCGTTGACGCAAAGAAAATAGTGCGTTGGAGAAATGCGATGGACCAGAAGATCGTCGACGAAAGTTCCCTCGGGCGTCATCAGGCCCGAATACTGGATTTGGCGATCGGCAAGCTTCGCGGCGTTGTTGCAGGTGACGTGCTGCACAAGATCGAGCGATTGCGCACCGAGAATTTCGATCTCTCCCATGTGGCTGACGTCGAAAATTCCGGCGCGAGTGCGCACGGCTTCGTGCTCGGAGAGTATGCCGGTGTATTCGAGCGGCATATCCCAGCCGCCGAAATTAACCATCTTGGCGCCCAACTTGCGATGGGCGGCGTTCAATGCGGTTTTGCGGATTTGTGTGGTGGCGGGCGTGCTCACGAATAAAATCTCAAAAATATGGCTCGCGGTTCACCGTAGCATGCGGGTTTTGGAGTGTCAAGAAAACCGCTCGGACGGGCGGTTGCTCACCGCGCCGCAGAATGCGTCTTGTCGGGCTGGCGAGGTTGGCCTATATTCACTCCAGATGGCTATGCGGACAGGAGCGGAGGGGTCTCGATGAGCGGACCCATCCTATGTTCGCAGTGCGACCAGCCGGAAGAGAAGTGCAGCTGCGAAAAGTATTGTTGCTATTGCCAATCGCAGCAAGGAGTGCGCCTCTGTATTGACAGGCTGTACTATTGCCCGGATTGCCGGGAGGCCTGCGACGTGCGCGTGGTGGATGCCCGTGGAGAATGATTTCGTACGAACGGAAGCGAAGTTCGAGGAAGATCCTCGATTGTTTGCGGCGGTGGCCGCGATTATCGAGCACGCGGCGGGGCGTGTGGGAATGAGTGACGCGCGGCGCCAGGCGCTAATACGCGCGGCGGAACAAACGTGCCGCGATACGTGGCCGGCCTCGAACGGCCGCGAACCGCTGGCTCAAATTATTTGCGACGAATTGGGCGATCGGATCGAAGTGACGATTCAATTTCCAGGCGCGCCGGAGCCGGGAACGGAAGCCAAGCTCAAGGAACTTCAGAAGCGCGTCGACCGGGCGACGACCGAAACGCGGCACGGATCTTTCCAGATTACCCTTGTCGAATACATCAGCGCGCGGCAGTAAAACCAATCAGATCGGAAAGTTCATTCACAAGAAAATCTGGCGCGAGTAACGGAGTGTCCTCAGGGGCTGAAGAGTCTGTGTGAGGACTCTGTGGCCCGCGATTTTTGGGGCGAGGCAGCGAATGGATTTCCCCTCCGGCTTTCGTTTCGCACCGCGGCGGCCGCTAGCGGGCGCGCCAGAGGT
>JBAPOP010000160.1:0-11919 GCA_049279675.1 Candidatus Acidiferrales bacterium | reverse complement strand
GCTCCAACTCCATCCTCAATCGAATCTCATTCGTCGCCAGCGCCCGCGCCGAAAGCCGCCCGCAAAGCTGATCGAGCAACCGCCCCAAAAGAAACGAAAGCGGCTCCAACTCGCTCACCGCCGTATCGAGTTCCATCACCTCTTCAAATTCCATCGCGGCAATTGTTGGAATCAACGCGCGTCCGCTCGCTCCACGTGCCAATTCCTGCAAACGCACGCCTTCCTGCCCCAGCCGCTCGGAAAGTTGCGCGACCGGCAAAGCCGTGAGCGCCTGGCATGTCCGCACGCCCCAGCGTTCGAGTGTCTCTCGAATTTCGAGCGACGGATTCAGCGCGATGATCGGCAGACTGTCGAGGCGCTCCGTTTCTTCGTCCGGTGAGAGTACGGTCATACCGGCAAAGCCGCGGGCTGCGAGTTGCGCCGCTTCCGGATTCGAGCCCACGGCAACCTGCGCGGACAATCCGAATTTCTTCGCGCGCCGGCCCAATCGCTGTGCTAGTTTTTCGAATCCGCCGAAAAGCTGCGCGAGCCCTGCGAGATCGAGAATGATGGTGTCCGCCGCGGTTTCCTCGATGCGCGGGCTGAACGACAGCGCCAGATCCACCAACGCCGCATGCGCTGCCGTTTCATGCTCGATCGAACGGCGGCGAAGTTGCAGCCCTTGAATCTGTTCCGCCTGCGATTTCGTCATTCCGATTTGCAGGCCAAGCGCTCCCGCTTTTTTATTTTTTGCGATGACGGTGACGAACGGAAGAACGCCATCCAGAATCCCTGCCGGCTGAGCGCGAAGTCCGGGCTCGATGCGCAGCGCCGATTGCAGAATGAAATTGGGGACATGTATGCATGCAAAGGGCATGGGGAGTCTCTCAAACGAATAAGATCCTTCAAGCGCCGTCAAACAATGCGCTGCGATCGCGTTTCAGGCTTCGCTGTTTTTCCTGCGTTTCTTTGCGAGTTCGGTCCAGCCAGGCTTTGATTCGAAACTGCAGCGCGTGCCCTCGGAAGAATCATTCTGAGCGAAATCGCTCGTAGCCGAAACGCCCGGCCAACCATCATCCGATTTCGTGCGCTCGAAGCGGCAGCGCATCACTTCCGCGTTGAATTGCAAGCCACTGAGAAGTGTTGGCTGCGAATTTCCCTCGCTGCCGCTTTTGTGAATGGAACGCCACCGCGCCATTTTCATTTCCAGGCGCAGAACAAGCGAAGCGCACGTTTTCGCGCAAGGCTCCTGTTCGAGGAGCATGAAAACTGTCTGCGTGTTTTCAACCATCCTTCGAAAACGGAACCAGACGTTCAGCGGCACGCGCCGCACGGTCGAAACCGGCAAATCACTCAGATCGAGCGCCACCAGGCCGAATCCGCCGCCGTGCAGCAACAAATCCGCCGCGCGCAGCGCTTGCTCGATATTGTTGCAGCGCACCAGAAGCAATCTTCCAAGAGCCACGCCCGCGCTTTCCGCGCCGCAGGGATCAAACGAATCCCGGCCATCCACCAACGCGCACGATTCTTTCCGGTTGGTCAGCGCGGAGAGCAGGGAAACGAGAAGGCTTGTTCGCCCGGAACCAACGGGCCCGGAAATTTCCGTCAGGCATCCGCGCGGCAAGCCGCCGGTGAGGCGGTCAATTTCCGGAATGCCGGAAGCCACCATCTCCGCGGGTGCGGGCGGCCGTGTGGAAAAAGGCGCAGGGATTCTGCTGCCAAGAGACTTTTCGAGTTGGGCGCGTAGAGCCGAGGTTTTCACGGGAATACTCTGGCAAAGAAGGGCAGAAAGTGAATTTTTAGTTTCGCTTTTTCTTCGCCTAAGGCGGATTCTCTCCCTGCGGACCGCTCTTGTCAATAGCCGTATTCTCGATGTATCGCTGCTGGTGTGCTCTTCTCAAATTGCATCGCCCTGTCACGAGTCGCTTTATGATAAAGTCCGCCGCGCAGGGGTCAGGGTCTTTGCTGGGCGTATCACCGTAATTTCTCGAAGACGAATCGGGGGCAGTTAGGCGTCCCCCTGGATTTGTGTGCCGTCCCGTCTCGCTTCGATTCCACCTGAAAACCAAAGGGAGGTAGAAATGCGGAAATTGCTTGGGGGTTTGGCCATAACGATCCTGATGGCCTTCTCGTTTCTTGCGGCGCCTGTTGAAGCGCAGACTGCCGCGACGACGAAGAAGACTACTACTGCGCAAAAATATGACGCTCAAAACGAAACCAGTTTGAATGGCACGGTGAAGAGCGTTATATCGGCTCCCACGTCCGGGATGCTGATCGGTGTGCACCTGATTTTGACGACGTCGTCCGGCACTGTGGATGCAGATCTTGGCCCATTCGCATTGAAAGGCAGCAACCCAGTGTCCGTGAGCCCTGGCACTGCTGTGACAGTTGTGGGCGTGATGATGACGATCAGAAACAGCCAGGTATTTATGGCTCGAACTGTTCAGGCCGGTGGACACACATACACACTGCGCAATCAAAACGGTTTTCCGCTCTATCCCTCAAACGGGACGGCCTCGACCACTCCCGTGAGAGGAGGGCAGCGATGATTCGCAAAAATCTTTTCTTTGTCCTTGCAGCAATCATAATGATGGTGATCTCGGGCTGCCGCACGAACTTTACGCCGCCAGCGATCGCGGTTTCCCTGGTTCCGGCGCCTCCGGCCTCCGTTGAGGTTGGACTCTCAACGTCCCTCAGCGCCGCAGTTACCGGCGACAATCAAAACGCAGGCGTGGATTGGACCGTGACTTGCGGCAGTGCGAGCTGCGGTACGTTCAACCCAGTGCACACCGCGAGCGGCGCGAACACGACGTATACCGCACCGTCGACACCGCCCACCGGCGGCACTGTAACTGTCACCGCGTCGAGCACCGACAGCACCAACGGCGCCAGCGCCAGCGCGACGATCACCATTAGTGCCGTCGCCACCGCCTCCAGCTTGTCTGGCCAGTATGCGTTTTACTTCAGCGGCTACGACACCACTGGCACTTTGTACGTCGCAGCGGGCAGCTTGACGCTCGATGGCATGGGCGACGTTACAGCGGGGGAAGAGGACTTCAATGACGCCAACTTCGCCTCGCCCTCGGCCGGCGACGCGTTGACGGGAACATACACTGTCGGAACGAATGGCCACGGTTCCATGACACTCACCGCCACTTCCGGCGGAGTTCCTGATCCGAATGTCGGTGTGGCCAGCGTTCAAACTCTCAGCTTCACCGTCGTGAACAATAATCACGCGCTGATCGAAGAGTTTGATTCGAGCTACACATCGGCCGGCAGCCTCGATTTGCAGACAGCTACCGCCGCGACAGCCATCACCGGAGGCTATTCCTTCTACCTCGCTGGCTCGAATGGCGGCGCGGCGTATGTCGAGGGCGGCGTGATGACGGTGGATGGTGCCGGAGATTTCACTTCCACGTCGGACGTGGACATAGACAGTGGCGGCGCTGTAACCACTCGCAATTCATTTACTGGGACGCTCACCGGTGCGGCACTTGATGCCTCCGGACGCGGCGTTCTGACCTACGGCGGCAATACGTACGCAATCTACGTGATCGGCCCTGAGGTCTTCCGCATCGTTGACATTGACACCACAACTTTTAGCGTCGTGGGTTCCGCGTTTGGGCAAGGCGCTGGTGCGGGCAGCTTTTCGCAAGCATCGCTTATGGGTTCATTCGTGTTCAATAATCAGGGATTCAGCCTGTTCGGGTTTAATGAGCAGGCGGGTCTCATGACCACAGACGGCGCCGGCAATATTTCAACCGGCGTGATCGACTACAACCAGGGCGGCCTGATTCCGCCGCTGCCTCCCGCGCCGGACGGCATTATCGCTGGCACGTACGCGATGGCTGGCAATGGCTACGGCTCGGCAATCGGAACAGTCACTGGCAACCCCTTTATCACGACTTACGGGGTTTACCTGACCGATCCCACTTTGAACTTGTCCGATCCAAACAACACAACCAGCGGAACGGGCTCGGCGCTTTTCGTCGAACTCGATTCAGGATCTTTGGGCCACGGAGTCTTGAGTGCCCAAACTTCCACGACCGCAGCCGCCGGCAACAATGCCATCAATCTCGATGGCGAGACCGGCTTCTTCGGTGTGGTGGATGTAAACGGCCAGGTTCTCTCGAATGGTTCTTCGGCATTCGCCGGTACGGGTGATGCCAATGAACTCTTCGTTGCCAGCCAGCTATCAGGTGTCTCGTTGGCGGGAACGTTCACGCCCGATGCCACGAACGCCGGACGCTACACTGGGACGCTTGACCTGAATGGCACGATTACGCCTTTCGGCCTCGTCTTCTATCAGGCGAGCGGCGGAATGGCAGTGCATATTCTGGAAGATCCGCTGAACATCGGAATCGGCGTGATCGAGCAGCAACAATAAATCTCACCAGCAAGCGTGGCGCGGCCGGGCAGCCGGCCGTGCCACCGTTTCACTCCGCTTCCAACACCAAAATAAGCGCGGCTCTATGACTGGATGATTTTTCTGTGGCTGATTTTTGTAGAGCTGTGAAATGAATTGCGAATCGAGCGAGAAAATTGCAGCCGTAATTACGCGGAAGCGACTTCAGCCATCGACGCGCCAGGCTGAATATTGACGAGCGTCGAGTTTTCGCTCACCCCTCGAATTTGCACCAACCCCGCCGCCGCCGCCGCTCTCTTGTTCTGCAGATTCACGGACTCGATTCCCGACATCATGAATGATCTTTCGCAATCTTGCGTCGAAGGCCCGCGCATGTTGCCTTCCATGTAAGCCAGCCCAGGGCAGCGCGAGCATGACGATACGTTTCCGCATGCCGAGCAATTGGGAAGATCGCGTATCCGGATCGACCTCACCTCGTTCAATTGTTCCGAATGATTCCAGATATCGATGAAGCGCTGGCGCCGCACGTTTCCGCTCGGCAGCGGGAACTGCACGCACGGATAAACGTCGCCGTAGGGCGACACGTAGCACGCGCTGTGCCCCGCGCTGCACGGCACACTCCCCAACAGCGATTCGTCCGCAAGGTCGGGGGGCGCACACATCGCGGCCACATCCGATGCGAACGCAGGATCGGCGAAAATTTGTTTCAGCGTCCCGTGATCCACGTTCAAGGCCAAAGTAGACTTGCTGCCGTCCATCATCGGCGTGATCATCGGATCGAGGGTCGTCTCAACTCCAAGCTCTGCCGCCAGCGCACGGACGCCGGTATAGTCCAGCGCGCAACCCTTCATCAGGACGTTCGCGATGATGACGTGCAGTCCCTTCGACTTCAAAAAACGGATCGCGTTCAGCGATCTCTTCAGCGATCCCGGCACTTTCGTGATCGCATCGTGCACTTCCGGCCGGTGCGAATAAATACTGATCTGGATGGACTCGGCACCCAGCTCCCGGATGCGGTCGGCTTCGCGGTCCCCAATTAGAATCGCGTTTGTCTTGAGCTTGACGACGAACGTCATCTCCCGCGCGTATTCCAGGATTTCAAAGAAATCCTTGCGCATCATGATCTCGCCGCCGCTCAGTGTCAGAATGAAAACTCCGGCTTCTGCCAATTCTTTCAGAAGTTTTTTGATTTCGGAGGTTGTCATCTCGCCGTGGTCGTCGTGGTCGAGGTAGCAGTGAACGCAACGCTCGTTGCAGCGATATGTGATGTCGAGGTGAACGTTAAGCGGAACGCCCATTCGCATCGCCTTATCGCTGATTTCCTCCAACAACACGCTCATTTTGGCTCCTGCGGCGAACGGCCCGAATGCTCGATCGGTGTTTCGGAAAGCAGCAATATACCATGCGCGGCGAGCTCTTGCGCGAACGTTTCCGCGTCGCGCAGCGCATCGTTCACCTCTACGTCGAACGCGGGGCAAATCCGCGTGGCCACGATTTCGTTGAGCGGCGTGTGCCCGTCCGCCGCGTTCCAGATGATGCTGGCCACAGGATTCAAGCTGAAAAGCGTCGAGTCCCGGGACGACATCACCATCATCTCGTCGCCAATCATTCTTGCGGCGATGCTCTTGCTTCGCGCCAAATAAATTTCTCCGCTCATCCGATCAAATCCCACACTTGGCGATCCGGCGCAAACGTGAGCCTTTGAACCGGAACGCGCGCGACGAGATCGCAAGCCGCTTGAAACACCAGCCGCACCATCTCGTCGTCCACGGCAAAAAAAAGAACACTCAAAAGCAGAGATCGCACGGCTTCCGCGTCCGCCACCGGCTCGATTCTATTCTCCGGCCCTTGCTGAAGCAAGTAGACCGCGGCCAGTGGCGCGCTGACGTTCTCTCCCGGCTCAGCCAATTCTCCTGCGAACGGCGTCCCAAACGCGACATAACCCTCGCCGCTCTTCCGCACGTACGAAATCTCGTCGGTCAAATGCGTCACGTCCGGCGGCGCCAGCCTTGAGATCGTCGTCTTTCCTGCGCCGGAAACTCCCGCAAACAGATACGCCTTGCCGTTGCGAATCGAGCTGGCCGCGTGCACGAGCAAGCTGCCTTTCGTCGCAAGCAACAGCGTATGGACGATCCGGAAGGCGGCATCGATGGAGTAAGGATTCGCCGTTTGGCGGATTCGGCCTCGGTTCGCGCCGGCATCCCATTCGGCGCGAAGATCTCCGCGCTCGATCACCCATCGCCCGTCGACGCGGCGCACGCTCAAATCCGCGCCATTGCTGTTCTCCGTCGATTCAACGATGTCGACATCGAATCCGAACACAGGTGTAGCGTGAGGGTTTATAAAGCCGGCGTAGCGTTTTTGAAGGATTTGCAAGAATTCGGCGCTCTCGGTGCGAACGAGAATCGGCATGGCTCCGATCTCAATGGTCGTCTCGATCGGCCCGGCCACTGCTACCTCGCCCACGCCATCCTCCCAAAGTGCAATAGCGCGCGTGTTGAGAAATTACTCCGCCGCAGCACCCACGCCACCATTCGCCGTCCCAACGTCAACTCCAGCGCCACTCGCTGCCCTCGCCGGATAATCGCGACGATCTCCCCGACGATCTCTTCGGCCTGTACCGGCGCATCTGCTTTAGAGACCGAATCGCCGCGCGTCAGTAGGCTCTCGCCGTCTCGCGCCACCACTCGGTGCGCTACCAAGCCGCCTTCTCGCTTGTACAAAACAATTTTTCCTGGCTGGATTTGGTTCGGGTTTCTGCGCTGGACTATCAGGCGGTCACCGGGCCAAATCGATGGCAGCATGCTTCCGCCCAGCACCTGCAGTTGAACTTCGCCTTGCGTTTGCGCTACTTCCGCCACCAATTCGCAGCCTGCCACTACATCTAGCTCAGCTGCGTGCGGCACCATTCCACCCCGAGGTTCCAGAAGGTCAGGAATTCGTCGGCTTAGAATGGCAGGCGCCCTGCGTGGCGCCAACCAACTTGCCGCACGATAGCGCGCGTGTCTCGAAGACTTTCTCGTGGCGAAATGCCGGCTTCGCGTATGGCTTCTTGCCTGTCGCTTCTTGCTCAGTTCGATGAGGTGAACTCATAATTAGCCGTCCCGCCAGACCTTTCCGCTGCAGGCCCCTGCCCGCATGCACAAAAACAGAGTAGAGCGAAGGCGGCCCGATTTCAAGCGCAAAGAATCGCGCCCGAATCGGGCCTCTTCTCTATTTCTATTGGACGCCCGACTGCAGGCGCTGTACGGCGCATCCTGATGCCGTACCGCCCGTGCACGTCGCCGCGCTCAAGTTCCCGAAGTAGACGCTCGATGCGTGTCCACTCGAGCTGACGTTGTCCACCACGATCGCGCTCGTGCCGCCCGGCTCCGCGCCCGCCGTTCCCGACGTCGGGAACTCGTCCGTGGTGCCGTTGCCGATAGCGAACGACTCGATGCAACCCGTCGTCGTTGTCGCCCCCGAAGGATCCGGGTAGCTGCAGTTTGTGGGAACTCCGACGAAGATCCAGTCCGTCGCCGGTGTCGCGTTCGGGTTGTAGATTTCGCTGACTGGCGAGCATGCTCCCGTGCCAGTCCCAAGCTGCAGCGTGGTCGCGTTCGGCGTCTGAATCACATCCGAACCGTTGAATGGGATCTGGTAGAGCGTCGGGTTGTTGCTCGAATTGATACCGCAAACCCACATCGAGCCGCCCGTCGGACCATTCACGAAGTACTCGTAATCGAAGTATCCCGCGTGAATTTGCGTTGGCGTAGCGTCCGCGCCAACGGCTTCCGTCGCCAGCACCGTATTCGTTTCCGTGGTCTCCAGTACTCGTGCGCCCGTGCCCGTCAAGGAGCCGAAATAGAACGCGCTTTCGGAGCTTCCGTCAACCAGCGGCGGATCCTGTACGTTGCTGAATTCGCCCGATAGCGAAGGCGTGCCAAGGCACGGCGCGCTTCCGCTGACGCACGTTCCAACCGTGGCTCCCGTATCCATCACGTAGTTAATCTGTCCGCCCGAGTCGCCCATGATGATGAGGTGTGTCGACTCGTCGAATACCGGTGCTCCCAGCTTCGTGCCGCTGTGGACGGTGATTCCCGTCGCCCAGTTGCCCGTCGCTATCCCCGGAGTCCCATCGAACACGCCGCTGATCTTCCAGAGTTTCCCGCTGTCGTCTCCGACGTACGCATTGTCGAAACTGTAGTCGTAGAACGGCGAGGAATACGTCACCGTCGTCGCGTTGAACGCCACGTTGAAGAGGCACGACGTTGTCCCCGCGAGGCAAGTGGTCCAGAGTGTCCCCGCGTTTGCCTGCGTGCTCGTGATTACCGTTGCCGGTACCACCGGAGTCGCAACCGATCCTTCCGTGCCAGTTCCATTCAATGCAGCCGTACTCGGCCGCAGCACGTGCAGTATGGAGCCTCCCGCGATGCTCTCCACGTACAGGATCTTCGTGCCGTCGAGCGAAAGCGATGGCGATGTCGTCACGCCTCCACCCGTCGCACCTGTGTGCGTATCGTACGCGAAAGCCACCGTCGGGCCGCCCGTTCCGCAGAATCCGGAATCCGTGCCGCCTTCGAAGTCTGGGCTCGATGACCACGAGTACCCGGACAAGTTTTCGGCTACCGTCGATGTGTTCCCCACGGAACCCGCCGTCGCGTCCTTCACGCTGAAGTAGTTGAGGGTCGCCGAGCACGAGAACACGTATTGGCCGGCGAGAGTCCCGTTCGATTGGAACGATGAGCAGATATTATCCGCCAGCTGATCCGCGCTCACGGCCGCCGCGCCATTCCACCATGTAAAGCTCGTGCCGCTCTGCGTGCCGTTTCCGCCGCCGGTCATCGCCCCGCCCCAAGCGTAGATGCCGCCCGCGTTCGTCGCTCCCAGCGTGATGCTGTTTCCGCTTGATCCCGGCTGAAGCGCCTTGACCGTCACAACATTCGTGCCGGTCGTCGTCGCGCTAACTCCCACTGTCGCCGGGCACGCTGTTATCGCTGCCGCAAGATTCGACGCCAGGTTCGTCGTGTTCGTGTCCGTGGCAAACGTCCCCGTCGTCGAGTTTGGGCAAGAATTGTTGCCATTCGTCCCCGGGTTCACCGTGCCGCTCCACGCAAATATCCCCGTATTCCCCGTCGCGCCCACAGAGAGTGTGGACGAGGGTCCAGGAGTCGTGTCCGTCACAGTTACCGCCGCGCCGGTGTTCGACGCCGCGATGCCCGCACCTGCCGGGCACGCCGTGATGGCGCTAACAAGGTCCGCCGCCTGCACCGTTGTAGTCGTCGTGCTGATCGCAATTGTTCCCGTATACGGTCCCGTACCCGTGCACGTGTTCGAGCCATTTCCTCCCGCCGTCACCGCGCTCCATCCGAAGTTCCCGGTGAAATTCGAATCGCCCACCGTCATTGTGGCGGCGCTTCCGAGGAGGTTGTCTGTGACCAGCACCGTATTCGTGCTATTCGATGCCGTCACGTTGGTGCCGGCTGGGCAGGCAGCGATGGCTGCCTGCAGATTTCCCGCCAGCGTTGACGTATTCGTTGCCGTCACGAACGTTCCCGTGAATGTCGGAGCAGTGCCCGAGCAACCAACCGAACCGTTGCCTCCGGGAGTTACCGCGCCCCATGAGAAGAAGCCGGTCTGGTTGGCTCCGCCCACGGAGAATGTCGGCCCGCTTCCTGCCGTCAAATCCGTGACGGTCACAGTGCTCGTGCCTCCGTTCGAGGCCGTTGCGCCCGTTGCGGTGCTGGCGCCAATCGCTGCCGCCAGATCCCCAGCCAGCGTTATCGGGCTCGAGCTGAGAGCGTAAGTACCCGCAAGCGTTGGGGCCGTTCCCGTGCAGCACGTGTTCGACCCGTTGCCTCCAGCTGTTACCGTGCCGAACGTGAAAACTCCAGCCGCATTGGCATCCGTAAACGTGTTCGCCGCAGCTCCGAGAGTCGTGTCCGTGAATAACACCGTATTGGTGGTCGGCGATGCCGTGAATCCGATGGGCTCCAAGGCCGTATTGCACGCGGATACCGCCGCGTTGATATTGCTGGCCAGCGTTGTCGTGTTGGTGCTGTTTACAAAGCCCGCGCTGATGGCCGGCGCCACGCCAGAGCACGTCGGCGAGCCATTCGTTCCCGCCGTCACGGTACCGAACGAGAAGAGAAGCGCGGCGTTCGACGAATCAGAGAACGTATTGATCGCGGCCCCAGGCGTCAGGTCGGTGAACGTTATGCCCGATGTCCCCTGCGGCGCTACCGTGAATCCCGGATTTGTGCACATGCCGATCGCAGTAATCAAGTTGCTCGCCAAGGTCGAGAGAGTGGCGCTGTATTGGAAGGTTGCCGTCGTCGAGCCCGTGCACCCGTTCGAGCCGTTGCTTCCGGCATTCACCGATCCCCATGAGAAGCCGCCGAGGTTCGATCCGCCTGCGGTCAACGTCCCGCCAATCGTCGTATCAGTTACCGTCACCGCACTGCCGCCAGGCACCGGTGCGCTGATGGCCTCACCTGCAGGGCAAGCAGCGATCGCCGTCTGAAATGCAGTGGCCTGGGCTGCCGTGGTGGCGGCCAACGCATAGGTGCCTGTGGTCCCCGTGCATGTGTTCGTGCCGTTACTCCCGGCCGAGGCAGCGCTCCACGCGAAGCTGCTGGAAGTCTCCGTATAAGACGTCACGCCGAGAGCTGTCGCCGTCACCGTAACGTTGTCGATTTGCGCGCCGGTTCCTTGTACTGCGCTGAAGCCGTTGGCTGAACACCTGTTGACTGCGGTGGTGAAATTGGCGGCGTTCGTCTGCGTGTTGGCGCCGCTCCTGGCGTATGTGACTGTGAAGTTGGGTGACGCACCTCCGCAAGTTGCGGAGGTTGTGGCCGTCGCGGTGGCCACTAGATTGATGCCGTTAAGAAATGTAATCGTTATCGTATTGTTGGTACCGGGCTCACCAGTGAACTCGGCGGTCGAAGTTGACGACGTTGACGCGTTATTCGTAAATGTCGTCGTGGTGGATCCAGTCCCGCTGTTCAACACGATCGTAGGTGTGGGGGCTGTGTTTATCACGCTGCCAAACGTTCCGACCACGTTCGGGCCGGTCGCATTCGTCGTTGCTGTCAGAGTATTCGATCCGGCCGTAACGGTAATCGTCGGTTGCGTCGTGGACGTCGGCGCGGCGTTGAAAGTTCCAATCACCGACGCTGGCGTCGAGCTCGTCAAAAACGACGTCGTGTTCGCCCCGCTCGTAACGGTGAACGCTGGCGAAGTGGTTAGCGCCGCGCCCGCAGCCGTTCCGGTGACGTGAGCGCCCGTCGCGTTCGTCGTGAACGTCGTGACGTTCGGCGTCGGTCCGGCGGTCAACGTGTATGTCGTAGCTGCCGTTGGCGGCTCGGCCGTAAAAGTTCCTTGCACGCTGGCTCCCGTGCCGTTCGTCGTGAAAGTCGACGTGTTCCCGCCGGTGGTGTACGAGATAGTCGTGTTCGTCTGCGGTGCTGCCGAGAACGTGGCGGTCGCGTGAGCGCCCGTCGCATTGGTTGCGAAATTCGTCGTGCTCGTTCCGCTGGTGACCGTGATCACAGGCGTGGTCGTGGTCGTCGGCTCTGATGCGAAGGTTCCCATCG
>JBAPOP010000159.1:0-8198 GCA_049279675.1 Candidatus Acidiferrales bacterium | reverse complement strand
GCGGTTCGCGTGTGCGCGCGGCGGCCGGCGAGGGCGAAAGAGCTCGCGAGTGCGGTTGGCGGCGAGGCGATCGCGAAAAGCCGGCTGCGCGGTGAATTTTTCGACGCAATTGTGAACGCTACGCCGGTGGGTATGTACCCGAATGCGAATGAGTCTCCGCTTGAGCCCAGGGAATTGAATTGCCGGCTTGTATTTGATTCGATTTACCGTCCGCAACGCACGAAACTCTTACAACTCGCGGAGCGGCGCGGCATCGAAACGGTATCGGGGCTGGAAATGTTCGTCGCGCAGGGGATGGCGCAGTGGGAGATTTGGACGGGTGAGCGCGCGCCGGAGAGAGTGATGCGGGAATCGGTGAGTGACTGGGAATGATTCAACCGGATTACTCGACGTTTCGGAGGTTGGCGCGGAAGGGGAACCTCGTTCCGGTCTACGAAAGTTTTACCGCGGATTTGCTGACGCCGGTGGGCGCGTATCTGCGCATCGCGCGCGGGGCGAAATATTCGTTTCTTCTGGAGAGCGTCGAGGGCGGCGAAAACATCGCGCGGTATACGTTTGCGGGAGCGAATCCGGCGGAAGTGTTTCGTTCGCGCGGTCGGCGCTGCGTGATCGAATCCGCGCGCGGGCGCATGGAGACAGACGAAGATCCCATCAAACTCTTGCGGCAAATGATGAAGCGATATCAGCCGGTGCGAGTGGCGGGACTGCCGCCGTTTATTGGGGGCGCGATCGGCTGTTTTGCGTACGACATGGTCCGCATAATCGAAAAAATTCCGGCGAGCGGCCGCGACGATCTCAAGCTCGACGATGCGGTGCTGATGTTTTATCGCGGGGTGGTGGCATTCGATCACGTCAGGCATCGAGTATGGATTATTCAGAACGTGCACAGTGAGGACGAAGGCAGCCTTCGGAAGAAATACGACGAAGCGGTACGTGCCATCGAGCGCACGCGGCGAGCGCTGCAAGCGCCATTGCGCACGGGGCAGAGAGCGCGGGGAAAAAAGCGGCGGGCGCCGTTGCACATCACTTCGAATTTCACGCGCGCGCAATATCTCACGGCGGTGCGCAAGGCGAAAGCGTACATTCGCGCGGGTGATGCGTTTCAAATCGTGCCGAGCCAACGATTCAGCGCGAAGACGGATGCTGACCCGTTTGAAATTTATCGCGCGTTGCGAGTGATCAATCCTTCGCCATATCTTTATTTTCTGCGGCTCGACGATGTTTCGATTGTGGGCAGCTCACCGGAGATGCTCGTGAAGGTGCAGGGGCGCGACGCTTTCTATCGCCCGATCGCCGGGACGCAGCCGCGCGGCCGCGACGAACACGAAGATCGCGCGCGCGAAGCGCATCTTCAGGCCGATCCGAAAGAGCGCGCGGAACACATCATGCTTGTGGACCTCGGGCGAAACGATCTCGGGCGCGTTTGCGAATACGGCTCGGTGCGCGTGGACCGGTTGATGTACGTCGAGCGGTACTCGCACGTGATGCATCTCGTGTCGAGCTTGAGCGGAAAGCTGCGCGAAGGCGTGGATTGCTTTGAGGCGCTGATGGCGTGCTTTCCGGCGGGGACGCTTTCGGGGGCGCCGAAAGTTCGCGCCATGGAAATCATCGACGAGCTCGAGCCGACGCGCCGCGGAATGTATGCGGGCGCGATTTTGTATCTCGATTTTTCGGGGAATCTCGATTCGTGCATCGCGTTGCGAACGCTCGTGGCCAAGAATGGGCGCGTGTACATTCAAGCGGGAGGCGGCGTGGTTGCGGATTCCGTGCCCGCGCGGGAATATCAGGAGACGGTGAATAAGGCTAGGGCGGTGGTGGCGGCAGTGGAAGAGGCGCATGGGGGGAAGTTGGAAAAGTGAAAAGGGAAAAGTGAAAATGGAAAAGAGTCAGGCCGACCCGCGCGCGATTTCGCACGAGTGATGTGATTGCGATGATCTTGCTGCTCGACAACTACGATTCGTTTACTTACAACCTGGCGCAGTATCTCGGGCAGATGGGGCAGACGCTGCTCGTGCGGCGGAACGATCAGATTACGCTGGATGAGATTGCTGACCTTGCGCCTGAGCGGATTGTGATTTCGCCGGGGCCGGGAACGCCGAAGCAGGCGGGGATCAGCATTCCGATTGTCGAGCGATTCGCCGGGAAGATACCGATTCTGGGTGTGTGCCTCGGGCATCAGGCGATTGGCGATGCGTTTGGCGGGCGCGTGATTCGCGCGAAAAAAATCATGCACGGCAAGACGAGCGAAATTCATCACGACGGCAAAACGATATTTCGCGATCTCCCGCAGGATTTTCCCGCGACGCGGTATCACTCGTTGATTGTCGAGCGGGAATCGCTGCCGGCGGAGCTCGAAATTTCCGCCGAGACAGAAGACGGAACAATCATGGGACTGCGGCATCGCAAGTTGAAGATTGAAGGCGTTCAATTTCATCCGGAATCGGTTCTCACCGATGCGGGCTACCGGCTCCTCCAGAATTTCCTCAGCGTGTAGTTGATGGCTGGACGATGCAGTTCGCAAAAGTAGAAAAACAAATCACGGGGATTGTGCTCATCGGCTTTGCCGTTGCGATTGTGGCCATGGCGATCCGGCTGGACCGCCCGAGCTCAAGAATTCCTGAGAGCGCAATTTTTCAGGCCGCGATCTCGCAGTCCGTGCTCGGCTTCGATCGAAATGATTATCCCGGCGACGATGCGCTGCCTGCGTTGCGACACACGTTTTCGTTTTCGAGCTACTGGCTGAACAACCCGCCGGGCGCGAGCGCGAATTCGTGGCTCGGCAAGCGGGACGTACTGGCGCGGAACAATTTCGGATTTCTTGTACTTTTTAACGGCAGAGCGAGCGGTGAGCTTAAGTCAGAGGCTGCGGCCGTGCGCTTAGGCGCTTCGGACGCGAATGCGGCTTCCGCAGGGGCGACCCGCGAGGGCTTTCCGGAGGCCACCGTTATTTTCCTGGATCAGGAAGAAGGCGGGCGGATGCTGCCACCGCAAAAGGCTTACATCTACGCGTGGCTTGATGGCGTGAAGGCGGCGGGATTCCGCGGCGGAATTTATTGTTCGGCGATCGCCGTGAAAGACGGCGGCGAGCAGGTGATGACGGCGGAAGATATTCGCGAACACGCGAACGGGCGCGCGATCGTGTTTTGGGTTTACGACGATGCGTGCCCGCCATCGCAGGGGTGCGCGTATCCGCAGATCGTGCCCAAGCCTTCTTTCAGCGGTTTCGCGCTGGCGGACGTCTGGCAGTTTGCGCAATCGCCGCGAAGGAAGGAATACACGCAGCGATGCGCGGCGACTTACAACTCCGATGGGGATTGCGATCCGCCGGGGGCGAGCGGGGCGGGTGCGCTCGACCTGGATCTTGATTCGGCCAACTCGGCCGATCCTTCGAATGGGCGCCGTTAGCGTATGCCGAAGGGTAACGCGCCGGAATCTTGCCGGTTATTGTGTCTCGTGCCGCGGAGTGGAAAATCGCCGGCAAGATGCCGGCGCTACGATTGAGATTGAGGCGCGGCGAAGTGCGTGAGGCCGAAGTTCATTTTGTCGAGAAGGCGACGTAGGCGTCGAGCTTTTCGCGCGCGGCACCGGTGTCGATTGAATGAGCGGCGAGTCGCACACCTTCGAGAAGATCGGCGGCGCGGCCAGCGGCGACGAGGGCTGCGGCAGCATTGGCAAGGACGATGTCGCGGCGCGGGCCGTGCTCGCGATAGAGCATCGAGCGGCCGAAAATCTTGTGGATGATTTGCGTGTTTACCTTCGCGTCGCCGCCTTCCAGCGCTTCTACCGGCGCGCGCGGCAAGCCGAAATCTTCAGGGGCGACGGTGTAACTGCGGACATTGCCGTCGCGCAATTCCGCGACTGACGTTTCGCCCGAGATCGAAATTTCGTCGAGGCCATCGGCGCCGTGAACGACGAATGCGCGGCGGACGCCGAGCTCTCCGAGTGCGCGCGCGAGCAATTCCGTGTAACTCGCGTCGAAGACGCCGACAACTTGCGCCGCGGCGCCAGCGGGATTTGTGAGCGGACCGAGAAGATTGAAAACAGTGCGAACGCGCAACTCGCGGCGCGCGTTCATGGCGTGGCGCGTGGCCTGATGCACGGCGGGCGCGAAAATAAATCCGATGCCGATCTCGTCGATGGAGCGCGCAATCGCTTCGGGGGGCATGTCGAGGCGCGCGCCGAAAGCTTCGAGGAGATCGGCTGAGCCGCAGCGCGAGCTGATCGAGCGATTGCCGTGTTTCGCGACGCGCACGCCTGCGCCAGCAACGACGAACGCAGCGGCCGTTGAGACGTTGAATGTGCCGCGCGCGTCGCCGCCTGTGCCGCATGTGTCGACGAGCATTTCATCGGCGCGATGGCCGGGCGGAAAAATTGGCGTGGCGTGGCGGCGCATTACGCTCGAGAAGCCGACTAGCTCGTCAACTGTTTCGCCCTTCATGCGTAGCGCGGCGAGGAATCCGGCGATCTGAGCGTCGGATGAGTTGCCGGAAAAAATTTGCTCCATCGCGGATTCGGCTTCGGCGCGGGTGAGATCTTTGCCGGCGATAATTTTTTCGAGGGCGGCGTGGAGGGTGAAGGCGGCGTCGTGATGGGGCTGTGGTGCGCTCATGCGAAAATTTTCCCGCGACCTGCTACCTCATTCACCTTGTGAACGCGGTGAAGACGCTTGAAAACGAGAGCGCCTGCGATACTTGCATACACCATCGTCAAGAGCAGGCCAATGACCGCTACGAAGGGGAAATAATTCCACAGTTTGTGGTCGAACGCTGCAGACAACTCGTTGAGCATGAAGACGCCGCCCATTCCGAGAAGCGCGGCGGCAAGCGTGGCGACGCCCGCTAGTACGGATATCGCGAGGTGCAGAAGCATTCTCCAACGCGGCATCGCCTTGTTCGCCCTTTCGGTTCCGAGTAAACTTACACGCTTTGACTGTGGGCAAATTTTAGCACTCCTGGACGTGCAATGAAGATTCATGAATATCAGGCGAAGGCGATCCTTGCGAAGTTTGGGGTGCCGACGCCACGCGGTGAAGTGGTCTTCAAGAAAGAAGATGCCGAAGGTGTGGCGACGCGGTTGGGGACGCCGGTGGTGGTGGTGAAGGCGCAGATTCACGCGGGCGGGCGCGGAAAGGGCGGCGGCGTGAAGCTCGCGAAATCACCGGCGCAAGCGGCGGAACTCGCGGGGCAAATTCTTGGGATGAAACTTGTGACGCCGCAGACGGGGCCGGAGGGGCGGCTGGTGCGGCGGCTACTGATCGAAGAAGGGCTCGACATCAAGCGCGAACTGTATCTGAGCATTCTTGTGGATCGCGTGGCGGAAGCGGCGGTGTTCATGGCGAGCGCGGCGGGCGGAATGGAAATTGAAGAGGTGGCGAAGGAGCATCCTGAAGCGATTCTGCGCGAGACGATTCATCCGGCGACGGGATTGCAGGCGTATCAGGTGCGCGATTTGGTTTTCGGGCTCGGGCTGCCTGCGGAGATGGTGAAAGTCGCGCAGCCATTTTTTCAGTCGCTTTATCGCGCGTTTTTGGAGACGGACGCGTCGCTGCTTGAGATCAATCCGTGCGTCGTGACGGGTGACGGGCGGCTTGTGGCGCTCGATGCGAAAGTGAATTTTGACGATAACGCGCTTTATCGCCATCCGGAATTTGCGGAATTGCGCGATTTGGATGAAGAGACGCCGCTCGAAGTGGAAGCCTCGAAATTCAAGCTGAATTACATCCAGCTCGAGGGAAACGTCGCGTGCATGGTGAACGGCGCGGGGCTGGCGATGGCGACGATGGACATTATTAAGTTGAGCGGGGGGAGTCCGGCGAATTTTCTGGATGTGGGCGGGGGCGCGTCGGAAGAGCAGGTGCGCAATGCGTTCAAAATTTTGCTGAGCGATCCGAATGTGCGCGCGGTGTTCGTGAATATTTTCGGAGGAATTTTGCGGTGCGACGTGCTGGCTGGCGGCGTGGTGAAGGCGGCGCGGGAGTTGGGGATTCGTGTGCCGGTGGTGGTGCGGCTTGAAGGGACGAATGTGGAAGAGGGGCAGAGAATCCTGCGCGAATCGAAATTGAATTTTACGGTGGCGAGCGGGATGAAGGATGGAGCGGAGAAAGTGGTGAAGCTGGCGGGAGGCGCGCGATGAGCGTTTTGGTGAACGAGAAGACGCGCGTCATCGTGCAGGGACTGACGGGCCGTGAGGGCACGTTTCACGCGCAGCAGATGATTGAGTATGGGACGAAAGTTGTCGGCGGCGTGACGCCGGGAAAAGGCGGGACGAAGCATATTGGCGTGCCGGTGTTTGACACGGTTGCGGACGCGGTGAAAAAAACCGGCGCGAATGCTTCGGTGATTTTTGTGCCGCCGCCGTTTGCTGCGGACGCAATTCTTGAAGCTGTTGCGGCGAAATTACCGCTCGTTGTTTGCATCACGGAAGGGATTCCGACGCTCGATATGGTGCGCGTGGCGGCGGCGATGAAAAATTCGTCGACGCGGCTGATCGGGCCGAATTGCCCGGGAATTATTTCGCCGGGGAAATGCAAAATCGGAATCATGCCGGGGCGGATTCACAAGAAGGGGAATGTGGGAGTGGTGAGCCGGAGCGGGACGCTTACGTATGAGGCCGTCGATCAATTGACGCGGCTCGGCATCGGGCAATCGACGTGCATTGGAATTGGCGGCGATCCGATTATCGGGACGAATTTTCTCGATGCGATTCGATTTTTTCACGAGGATCCCGGCACGCACGCGATCGTGATGATTGGCGAGATCGGCGGGAATGCGGAGGAGACGGCGGCGGCGTACATTAAGAAGCATGTGCGCAAGCCGGTGGTCGGATTTATCGCGGGACAGACTGCTCCCCCGGGACGGCGCATGGGGCATGCGGGCGCGATTATCAGCGGCGGGCAGGGGACTGCGGCGGACAAATACAAGGCGATGAAGGCGGCGGGGATTCATACGGTGCAGAGTCCGGCGGAGATTGGGCATACGCTGGCGGCGGCGTTGAAGAAAAAGGGCGCCGCGCCGAAGAAGAGCAAGGCGGCATCGAAAAAGGGCAAGGCCGCGCGCGGCAAGAAGAGACGCGGGTAAGAATTCAAATTAAGGGAGAACGATCCGAATGGCAGTCGAGAGAACGTTGGCAATTATCAAGCCGGATGCGGTGAAGCGCGGGCTTACGGCGGACATTTTGAGCCGGATTCACGCGGCGAAATTTCAGATTGCGGCGATCAAGTCGGTGTCGCTATCGAAGCAGGAAGCAGAAGGATTTTATGCGGTGCATCGCGAGCGGCCATTTTTCAAGGACCTTGTCGAGTTCATGAGCTCGGGAAAATCGGTGGCGATGGTGCTCGAAGCGGAGAACGCGATCGCGAAGTGGCGCGAGACGATGGGAGCGACGGATCCCGCGAAGGCCGCGCCGGGAACGATTCGCAAGGAACTCGGCACGAGCATTCAATTCAATTGCACGCACGGGTCTGACGCGCCGGAGACGGCGGCATTCGAGATCGGGTACTTTTTTTCGGGAAGCGAGTTGCAGTAGGCGGCTGGCTATAACGAGAATTTTTTTTGTGAAACTGTTCTTGACGCGCAATCAGCTGGGTGTTTAATTACGTCCCGTCCAGCCGAGATATTCAGTGGAGGAGTGCATGTCTTACGAAGAGGCGCTTGAATTGGTGTCCCGGGACAATCGGTTCAAGGCAACCGTGTATGCGATGAACACCCTTTTGATCCACAAGGGAATTTACACCAACGATGAGTTCGAGAAATTGTTTGTGCAGTGGGTGACGAAAGAAGTCCGGAAGCCCAAGAGCAAGGCCAGGTCAACTGGGCCTGCTATCGTCCGTAGCGCTTAGGTTTTAGTTCTGCCCGCGCCGGATGTTCGCAAGACGACGGGTTCGATTCCTTCGATTTCGTTCTTGTGCATTTGCGTTCCACGGCTACGCCTCCTGCGTTTCTGCTTTCGGGAAATTACGTTCTGAAATTACCGCACTGAAGATGGGCACGTCGGAAATTTCGAGGCTGATTCACTGGCACTGAGGTCGCGTTCTGCCGGCGAGTTCGATAGAATCAGCGCCGAATGGAACCGCTGCGCGAAGCCGGACGGGCGCTGCTGATTGTTGGAGTCGTGCTGGTTGTTGTTGGCGGGCTTTTGTTTTTTGGGGCGAGGCTGCCGTTTCGAATGGGACGATTGCCCGGGGACATTTTTTATCGGGG
>JBAPOP010000158.1:0-38196 GCA_049279675.1 Candidatus Acidiferrales bacterium | reverse complement strand
GCGCTGTGTTGCCCTCGAGCAGTAGCGCCGAGATAGCGATGAACCGGCTTGTCACAGCGACGGACACGTCGAGACTGTTCGCGTTCTGATCGTCGAGGAGCCCAGCGCTTATCGTGTAGGCTTGCTGATAGCGGCCAAACGTCAAAGCTGCTTCAGCAAAGTCGGCGTCATAATTCACGCTCTTCGGTGCCTCTTCAGTCGCTTGTTTGAGGTCTTCGTAGGCGAGTTGATATTTGAATAAGTTATCGTGGAAAATCGCGCCTCGTTCGGCATACGCCTGCGCGTAATTTGAGTCAAAGCTCAAGCCTTGACTCAGCACATCCACGGCTTGAGCATAGTTGCCCTCCGCGCGCAGCGCCATTGCTTCGTATACGTATGCCAGCGTGTAGCCGGAATTCAACTCGATGGATTTATTGCAGTCATCGATGGCCTGCTTGTAGTTCTTCTCGATTACGGATACATACGCTCGTTCGGTATAGGCCCACACATCCTTGGGATTCAATTCGATCGCCTTAGTAAGCGCCTCCACGGCCTCGTCATTTCGGCCAAGGTTGATTAAGATCCCTCCCTTATTTGCATAGGCCAACTGAAACTTCGGGTTAATCACGATGATAGCGTCATACAGCCAAAGCGCTTCTTTGTAGTTACCGCCGTTATCGAGGGCGATCGCTCGCGCGTAAAGTTTATTGGGCGCGATATAAATAACTGCACACACCAGTCCGATGACCAAAAAAGCTACGATAGAAATCATGATGAGGACTTTGCGTTGGTATCGGTACGCCTTAATTTTACTCTCGGCTTGGTGATGCCACTGCGTGACCATCTCCAATGGAATTTCCGTGCGGACGCTCAGTTCTTGCAGGTCGCGGCTATTCGCCAGATCGTTCACGGTCCGAATTCCCGCGCTTTCAAACTGCGCGGCATACTTCGGACCGATCGTCAGGACTTGTTCGAGCGCTTTCACGACACTTTGCGCGCGTGCTCGAGGCGCCGGTGGATGTCGTCGAAAGAACTGTGGTTCATAATCTTCCTCAACAATTCGTACTTGGCTTGCCTGTCATCCAGATCGTCGTCGCATTTTTTGAATGCATCCACTTCCCGCCTCGCGCGTTCGGCCTCTTCTAGCGACATGGTTCCCGAATTCGCCAGATCCGCTATTAGACTTTTTGCCGTGAGCTTGATATTCGGCCAGCTATATTCACTCGTCCAATCCAGGATTTGGCCGTTCACTAGGGTGTCGAGTGATTCGCGAATCGCTGCGAATACCACGTTCATTTCCGTGTCCGGTTCGCTTTTCGGTTTGTCCGGCGCGGCGTGTAGAATTCCGATTGTGCCCAGGACTCCGAGGACAAATGGCCCGAAGTACGCGGAAACTCCAGAGATCCCGAGGTGAACGTACATTAAGGCCGAACCTCCAAGCACCTCCCGCGCCCAAGGGACGTGAATTTCATCGAAGAAGCGTCCCAGGAATGGAAGGATCGTATAGTCCGGGACAAAAGCGAGCATCGCGGTGAAAAGTCCGAAAACCCAACCAGGCCACTCTACGAAGACATTAAACAAAAGACCCTTATATCTGTGAAAACGTTGGAATATCCTTAGCCAAGCAAGGCCAAGAGCGGAGGCCGCGACAATCGCAATCTCGGGGTGCGTTAGTGGAGCCGTCCCGCTTGGCGTACTGCCCTTGGCGTCCGTAGGCGCCGCGGCATGCGAGTTTGCTGCTGGGCTCGTCGAGGCGTTCGCATTGTGGCAGAAGAGTTGGACCAGTAGCAGGAGAAAGAAGATCGCAGCGAGCGCCGCCCTGAATCGAACGAATCGCGTCGCCAGGCGATTGCGCCGCGCAACTCCCTCGGAATCGGGCTCTTGAATTCGGCGTGCTTGCACCGTCACTCCTGCCCGAGGCCTGCCATCGGCGGCGTCCTTCATACGGTGAGTTCGGCAGCGGCTGCTGCGTCGTTGGAACTCTAAATCAATTCATGTCCGGTGCGCTAAACCATACGGCCGCACTTTTCCGATGTCAAGCCGCGCTGAGTGTCAGCAAACTCGTAGTCTGAATTGCTCGGTATTCGAGTTCATGGAGGAGCGTCGCCGCGGCGGGCGGCCGCGTCTGGGTCGAATGCACAGTCGGATACCGCTTCCGATCTCATCTCTAAACGCTAGAATTTGATTCGCTTCTTGCCGTCGGTATTTGGAACATTCTTAGAAGCTGAGGCGCTCGCGACCACACATAAGTCTTTGAATACCCGTGCGTTGTAAATGGAACTTGACCCAGCCTCCTCCAGTATTACGGGCAAACTTCTCACTATATCTTTGTAAATCTCCCTCATTTGTTGAATCGTGGGCTGCCGGTGAGTTCTGACGAAAGCATTGCAAAGTTCTCGAAAAACGCCCCGTATAGTTCCACCGTGTACATAAGGGTCCGTGCCATTCAGATCGCTCGGGGATTTAGCGAGCCGTCGGTCTCTTGCTTCATAGACGAACCAAGTATGTTTCTTGCTGGAGAACCTTTCCCGCGCGACTGAAAGCCCGAGTTCAAAAGGCATATTAAAGCGCGGCGTTGGCGGCCTTTTTCTATCGAGTTCGACCCGAGAAAGATCGTGGATCGAGTAACGGCAGTCTTTTATCAATTCAAGAATCCTATCGAGTCGTCTGGTTCCTTCGCGAATTTCGAGCGTTGCCCGAGGGACCAGTCCAAGCGCGCAGATACCGGATACGTACGCGAGGCACAAGCTCTCAAACAGTTTATCGTAGGGTATGTTTAGGAAAACTTCAGCGGGAGGCTTTCGAGAATCCTGCACGTGCTTGCCTCTTTCTCGAGGCACGAGTTTTTTTCGAGGTTTTTCTTTTCAGAGTGCTCGACGCCACCGTACGCAGGTGACCCTGCTGGAACCCATGGAACGTCGTCTTCGAAAGACCTCCGTTAAGAGCCGATGGGCTCTTCGAATGCACGTGAACGAAATCTTTGACAGGCGATAACAAATCGACAAGTTTTGCCAGCTTTTTCGCACGCGCGCGCGGCACGCCTAACGCGCTAGCGGTTGCTTTCGCTGTGGCAAAACGTGTTTGAATCTTTGCTCTCATCACGACCTACACCTATTGTACCTTCACGCTGTTGTAACTCAAAGCAGTCTTGCCGGCTCCATTTTGCTAAGGAGCAAAAAATCTCTGAATTGAAATGGCCGCCACAAAGGGCGGCCATTTCAATTCCGCGTTACGGGGCTGCTCGCTACTTTACTGGTGAAACCTGGCTCGCGACACATTGCCATTTGCCGCTGGGCATTTTCACCCACGTATCGGTCCAGCGCTCGTGATTATCGAACGCTTTTCCCATCGGATCGGTGCCCTTGCCGACGAAGCCTCCCGTTGCGATGGCTGCATCGCCAAACACCGTTACTTTCACGTCGGTATAGTCCGCGCTAGCCCATTTTGTCTTCTTGTAGAAGTCCAGCGTCGCGGCCTTGTCGGTCACTTTCCCTTCGGCGTCCGTGACGATGATCTTGTCGGCCAGCAGCGGGGCGATCAAATCAGCATTATTTGTCCTTTGTCCCTTCAGCCACTGCATTTCCAGCGCCTCGACGGCTTTCGCCGTATCGTCGGCCGGCTTGGCTTGCAACGATGCGACGCTCACCACGGAAACCGCAGCGAGCAAGCACCAAATCCACATCTTCTTCATAGGCTTCTCCTTAGCTTGAACTTGATTGAAATTTTCGAGTTCGTTAGCAGGAAATCCGTTCGCCAGCGTCTGCATTGGATTCCCATCGCAAAAAGATGTCAACCAGATTTTCTGCCATGCCCAGGGCGAAGAAATGCAGCTCACGTCCTCTTTCGCCCGGGTCTGGCGTCCCAACTCTGTCGGGGGGAGATGAGGATGTTCGGTCCATTCGTGACGTTTAACTTTCCTCGCACATCAAAACCCTCGGGCCTAAAGACCCGAGCCACATTTCGCGCAACTCTCAAACCAAATCCTTACAGCATGGTCGTTTGATTTCTCGCCAACAGCCTGCTACGGTGGTCGCAGAGCTATGACCAGAGAATGTAGGTACGGAGGAGTAATAGAGGCAGCCGATCGGCAATCTTGCCTTTTCTAATCGCTACACCAAAACGATTAGAAATTGCCGTAAATCATACAAAACAAACGACGGAACCCAGTTCTAATCGCTACAAAAACACTACCCCTTCAAATGCTGATGAAGAGACCGCAACCGGCCGGCGCCCGAGCCAGAGGAACTCATGACTTCACCGTGATTTTTCTGGGCCGGCCCCCGAGTTTTCCGTTCATTCGCGAGGCAAATGTCTTGGCTTTGCTCCTGGATTTGCCGCCGGTCGCACCGAGTCTAGCTGCCATCCATTTTCTTGAGCCCAGAAAGCCTTCCAGCAGTGACGGCAGGTATAAATCAGCACCGAGTTTTGGAAAATGAATACCGAGGCCGGACGGACTAATTTCTATTTCATCGAGTTGAGACGGCCTGGCGTTTTCCAGTCCCTGTGCGTCACGAGGAGAGAAAGCAACATCAAGTCCCGAGCTAAGCCGGATCACAACTCGCTCGATTCTGCGATCGTAACGTGCGGCGATCGCTTTAGGAGCAACCGCGCGCAGGTTCTTCGCGCGTCGAGTGGTTCGGTCAAAATCGTCACGCGATGCCATGAATTTCCTCCCATGCGTTGCAAAGCAAGACCAAATGCGTAATCAAAGCATTTTTGATGGGTGCAATTTCCCGGCGCTTAAAGCTGAAGTTTTCACGCAAGCGTACCGGCCCGACCGGACAGTTCAGGTTGAAGACGGCTTCACGATCGCGTCCAATCACATGAACGTGGGAGGGTCTGTGATCATTCGGATAGATCACGACCAGAAGTGCGCCAAGCCGCAGAACTGTCGGCACGAAGCAATGATAGCAGAAACCCAACCGCTTGAGTTACAAATTGGCGAGGCTGCATTCCCCGCGAGAATTGCGGCGCGGCGAAACTTACCTCGTGCGCATGGAGGAGCTGAGCGGGGAGGCGCGATTGAGCGCGGCGGATTCGAGAATGAGCGCGCGGAGATTCGCGGTGCGCACTTGCGCGGCATCGCGAAATGTCGCGTGGCGCAAATTCTTTCCGGTGCCTTCGAGGAGCCGCGCCGGGTCGGCGAGCGAAGTGCCGCGCGGAAAAATCAGCGTGATGTGATTTTTCCCAATCATCATCAGGCACACAGGCCCATGCAAGTCGAAAGTGGGAATGCCCCACGGATTCACCGTCTCGCGCGCTGCGGGAAGCGTTTTTTTCACGAGGCGGCGCAACTCATCGGCCACGGGCTTGAATTTCGCGTTTCGCTGGATGCAAGCGTCGAAAACTTTAGCGATGTCTTTGGCGGATAGCGTCGCCGGGGCTGCCTTGGCCATCTTTTTTGCAGCTGACTTCGTGCCACGGTGTTTCGGCTGAGTGGGCATGTGGCCTCCGCTTGCTCGAACGGGGATTGTACAACGCAGCGGAATAGGACGCAGCGCTTGGGAGCTGAGCGCAAGCAAGCGGCGCGCGAAGCTAGAGAACGAAGCCGAATCCGATCGTGATAATCGGAAAGAGGCCGTAGCGCGATGCATCGTGGCTGATTGTTTGCCGCGCGGTCTGCAGGCCGCTTTGAATCGAGGAGTTTTGGGACACGTTGCCGCAGCCGGTGCCATTTGCATTGCAAACGCCGCCGGCGAGATTCAGCAGGACGCGCGGCGTTCCCTGGTAGACGCCGCCGAACTCGAATCGAAAACTGAAATGCTTTCCATCGCGCGGCGCGATGTTGCCGAAGCCGGCGAGTATCATCGGCGAAACTTTGAAGAAATCGAGCTTGGCCGCTCCGGTGACAGGATCGAACGGCATGCTCATGTAGCTCGCGCCCGAGATTGAGAAAATCTGCCCGCTTGGAACGGACGCTTGGGCCGTGAGTTGATTGCCATTGTACAGGAGCACTCCCGGACTCAAATGAAATCGGGGACGTGGATACCAATCGATGAGCGTTTCCACCGAGTGAAAATTCAATTTTGCGAAATAGTTGATGCCGTTGATCTGAATCGCATCGCTGTGGCCGAACGTGTTGTACCCGGCGCGGATGTTCATGTTCGGCGCGAGAGGTTCCGCAGCTTCGATGCTGATGCCGAGTGGCGAAACGCTCAGCCCGACGCCTATCTTTGGATAGCTGCGGTAAGCCGGCTCGGGCGATGAGAATCCTACCGCCGGACTCACCGCGGCGGGTGCGGGAGGGCACGAGGGTGATAGCGATTGCGCGGGTAATTCTTGCGCCAACCCAGCGACGATGAACAACGCGAACGCCATTGCGCGCAGTAGCGATGCTTTTCGCACGTTTCACCCTGAAACGTTCCCGGACAGGTCTGCCTGCAGCCGTCTCAAATTTCTTCATCGGCAGACGCCATCTGTCGCTTCAGTGTGAGAGCGTGAGAATTTCCAAAACAGCTACGCGGCGAGCGGGAAACGTGGAACGAATTTTAAGAACGAGGCGCGGCAAACGATTTTAAGAACAGTTTCTGAGAGCGATTGAAAAATTCGGAACGTCCACGGTTGCCCGGAGGCGGGAGCGATCGATTGCGGAGGTGCTAGGTGATTCGAATGGAATCGCCGGGGTGATGTCCCGGAACGGGCGTCACCGACGTGTCCGGTTGCGCTTTCTTAATCTTGCGCGCAGGGGCGCGCGAACTTCCGGTGCCGGCAGCGTAGGGGAGCAGGTCGGTGAGCACGGTATCAATGCGAGCCATGGCTTCGTCGATGCGGCGAAGGCGCTCGTCGCGCTGTTCGAGGCCGGCGGACAATCCGATCGTGGTGAGACTTTGGCGCACGTGATTGTTTAGTTCAGCGATGAGCATGATTCTTTCTTTTGCGCGCTTGAATTCCTGATCGCGCAACATCTTGATCTCATACGCAAGAAGCGCCGCGCCGCCGAAAATGCCGACGACGACGTTATTGATAATCGTCGCCGTCAGAGGCACACCCATTTTTTCGAGGTATACGTCGGAGAAAAAGCTGATGCCGAAAAGCCCCAAGGAAACCACGCCGATCGGCAGGATTCGATCCCACCGAAGCCACGACGCTCGATTTGTCGCGGGCTGCATGCCTGAACCTCCGAATCCGAGGGGACGGGACGATCCCACCGCAGTTGAGCCAGCATTCTAGTTCGAGGAGAAGGCCAGGGCAAGCAAAAAGCTGTCAGAATCCCGCGACTCGAAAAGACAAATGCATAGAAATGCAGATACGAAATCGTCGTCAGCTGTGCATCTCGGAGGGAGCTACTATTTTCGCCGGCACTGAGGCAGGAGCCGAATTCACCAAGCGAGCTTCCATGCGCGAAATCGTTTCTTCAATTCGCCGAAGACGCTCGCCGCGATCTTCGAGCGCGGCTGACGAAACGATTGACGACAATTCTGCGCGCACGTACTGATTCAATTCGGCGATGAGCTCCGCTTTTTCTTTTGCTCTCGCGGCTTTTTGTCCCCGATACGCCAAGATTTGATAGTAGAGAATGATCGCCGCGCCGAAATATCCGATGCTGAAATTGTTGAACAAAGTGGACGCTGGATTGACTCCCATTCGGTCGAATGCGGCGTCGAAAATATAGGTGATTACAAAAAGCCCGGCGAACATCACGACGACGGGTGCAATCCAACCCGACGTCAACCACGCCGGCCGGCTAGTCGCAGACGTCATGAGAGGCCTCCCCGAGGGAGAAAATAAGAACGGCGTTTTAGCCGCGTGCAATTCTAGTTTTCTGCAAGGGTAACGGCAAGCGAATAGGCCCAGCGCAAACGTCGGGAATCTCTTCGAGAAACCCCACCGCCGTCTCGCCGCGCGATTCACCGAACGTTCATCCCGCCGTAATTACTGTGAAAGATGAGGGGATTAAGTTCTTCGCGAAGGTGTGTGGGCGGGGAACGGGGAGGCGACATGGCGGCAACGGCAGACAGCACGGAAGGCATCTACCAGGCGGCGCTAGTGAACTATCTGGTTTCGATGGCGCGAACTGTAGAAGGCTCAGTGAACCGCGCTCTCGAAGCGCTGCTTCAGAGAAATGAGCGGCTGGCGTCGGAAGTGTTTCTGACCGAGCCGCGCATCAACGAAATGGAAATCGTGATTGACGAGCACGCCATCCGTCTGTTGCGTCGCGGAAATCTACCGGAATCCGGCGTGAGGCTGATCGTCGCAAGCCTGAAACTAAATAACGATCTCGAACGAATCGGGGATCTCGCGGTCAATATCTGCCAACGCGTGATTTCGCTTGCATCGATGGGCGACGTGGCGAACCCAGTCGAGCTTCAACCGATGACGACGGCCGTGCGCGCGATGGTGAGCAAGAGTCTTGGTGCGCTGATTTTTCAGAACGTGACGCTGGCGAATGAAGTTCTCGAAAGCGACGACGTGGTGGATCAATACCGCGACCGGATTTTCGAAAGCCTGCTCGCAGGAATGACGCAGGACGCTTCGCGAGTCGCGCCGAATACGCATTTTATCCTTGCGACGCGGCATCTCGAGCGCATTGCCGATCACACGACAAACATCGCGGAGGATATTTTGTTTTGGGTGCGAGGCCTCGAAGTGCGCCACGGCCGCGCCCTCCAGTCGGACATCGGAGCGGACCAAAGCGGCGATGCGGCGACCGCAGTCACGACCGATGCCGCCAACGACTCCGTAAGCGCGCAAGACGCCGCCGCAGCACGATGACCGAGCGTGGTTGAAAACGTGTAATCCAGATTTCACAATGCAATGACGCTGCGTTCACTCGCACACCGTATCCTCTAGGCTCCTTCAGCGGTTCAGAGCCGATGAAAAAACCTCGCACCCAAGAAACGAACACACCGCCTACCCGAAACGCCCCCAAGGGGCCAACGCTCCCCCTGCGCTGGCCCCTTGACCCCCCTCCGGCGCAGCGCTGCCCATTTGCGCAGAGATTCTCAAAGCATAAGTCAAGCCGAGTCATTGAGTTACGCGGTCGACCAAGCGTCTTCGACGCAATCTAATGCAACGGTCGTTCATCCTGAATTCTTGCCGTTGTAACCCAGTTGTAACAATCACCCTAAACAATCTAACTTGAGGAGACTCGCCAAACATGAACAAGAGATTTGCTCTCGCCGCCGTGGTGGTGTCGCTGCTCGCCGCCGGTGCGCTGTTCGCTGACAACACCGTGCTGATCAATGCGGCTGGCGCTACGTTCCCCTACCCGGTCTATTCGA
Source organism: Candidatus Acidiferrales bacterium (assembly GCA_049279675.1). Taxonomy (GTDB): domain Bacteria; phylum Acidobacteriota; class Terriglobia; order Acidiferrales; family UBA7541; genus Palsa-147. The sequence continues at coordinate 28,996 of JBAPOP010000158.1, read as the reverse complement.
AATGGTTTGACGTCTATCACACGAAGAATCCAAACATCCAAATCAATTATGCGTCAGTGGGTTCCGGCGCGGGCATCAGCCAGTTGCTGAACGGCACCGTGGATTTTGGAGCCTCCGATGTTCCAATGACCGATGAACAACTCGCGCAGGCGAAAATCAAACTCCTCCATTTCCCAACGGTTCTGGGCGCCGACGTGCCCACGTACAACATTCCGGGCGTAAATGCGGAATTGAATTTTACGCAAAAAGCGCTAGCCGGAATTTATCTCGGAACGATCACGAAGTGGAACGATGGCGAGATCACGAATGCTAATAAGGGAGTGAATCTTCCCGCGAGCGACATCATCGTCGTTCACCGCTCTGACGGCAGCGGCACGACTTTTATCTGGACCGATTTTCTTTCGAAGGTGAGTCCGGACTGGGCGGCGAAGGTCGGAAAGAAGACGTCGGTGAATTGGCCCGTTGGACTCGGCGGTAAAGGAAATGAAGGCGTTTCCGGACTGGTTAAACAGACTCCCGGTTCGATCGGCTACGTTGAATTGATTTACGCGGTTCAAAACCACATGACATACGGCAAGGTGCAGAATGCGGATGGAAAATTCGTGAAGGCGGATCTCGCGGGCGTCACCGCAGCGGCAGCCGGAGCGGCGAAGTCGATGCCGGATGATTTCCGGGTTTCCATCACGAATGCTCCGGGTGCGGCAGCCTATCCGATTTCGAGCTTCACCTGGCTTTTAATTCCGTCGCAGATTTCGGACGCGGCGAAGCGGGACGCGATCAAGGGCTTTTTGAAATGGATGCTCGCGGACGGCCAGGAATACAACGAAGCCCTTGCCTACGCGAGACTTCCCAAACCGGTGATCGCCAAGGAAGAAAAAGCGATCGGACTGATCAAGTAACGATGGCAAGCGCCTCGAGCACGATGGACGGCGCGGCCCCGATTCGCTCAGGGCCGCGCACATTTTTACGGCGCCTGACGGATGGGGATCAGATCGCGCATCTGATCACGTTGATTTTTGCGGCTTCGATCCTGCTTGTCACGACGATGTTGGTGTACCAATTGTGGATTGGCTCCACAGACGCGCGGCATAAATTCGGCTGGCATTTTTTCTTCACGTCGACGTGGGACCCGGTTGCGGGTGATTTCGGAGCGCTTCCGTTTATTTACGGAACGCTCGTTACATCGGCATTGGCACTGCTAATCGCTGTTCCGCTTGGGCTGGGCGCGGCAATTTTTCTCGCCGAGTTGGCGCCGCGCAGCATTTCGGACGCGCTGGCGTTTCTGATCGACTTGCTTGCCGCCGTGCCGAGTGTGATTTATGGCCTGCTCGGAATTTTTATCGTCGTGCCGATGATGCGGCTCTATATCGCGCCGTTTCTGAAAGCCACGTTGGGATTTCTGCCGCTGTTTCAAGGGCCGTGCTACGGCGTGGGCATGCTGACAGCGGGAATTGTGCTGGCGGTGATGGTAGTGCCGTTCATTGTGTCGGTATCGCGTGAGGTGCTTTTGTCCGTGCCCGCAGACCAGCGCGAAGCGGCGATGGGATTGGGCGCGACACGGTGGGAAGCAACGTGGAAAGTGGTGGTGCCGTTCGCGCGAACCGGAATTTTCGGCTCCGTCTTTCTCGCGCTGGCAAGAGCGCTTGGAGAAACGATGGCGGTCACGATGGTGATCGGCAACGATCCGAAAATTGCAGCGTCGCTTTTTGCGCCGGGCTACTCGATCGCGGCGGTGATCGCGAACGAATTCAGCGAAGCGACGGGAAATCTCTACATTCACTCGCTAGTGGAGCTGGGGCTCGTGCTGTTCCTGCTGACTTTCATCCTCAACGGACTGGCACGAATCTTGATCGTCGCGACGGAGCAGAAAGGGATGTCTCAGGCATGAGCTTCCGGACGGCATGGCGAAAGTCTGTGAACATCGTGATGCTCAGTCTGACGGGCGCGTGTGCGCTCGTTACGGTTTCCGTGCTCGTCTTTATTCTTGGCTACCTTGCGTGGAACGGCGCGTCCGCCGTGAATTGGGATTTTTTCACGAAGTTGCCGAAGCCCGTAGGCGACACCGGCGGAGGAATGGCCAACGCGATCGTGGGCAGCGGCAAACTCTTGCTGATTGCTTCACTGATCGGGATGCCGATCGGAATTATGGCGGCCGTTTATCTCGCGGAATTCGGCGGAAAGACATTTTCGTTCATCGTGCGCTATACGACGGATCTCTTGAACGGCGTGCCTTCCATCGTCATCGGAATATTTGCTTACGCCGTGGTTGTGATTCCGATGAAGCATTTCTCGACGCTGGCCGGCGGATTCGCGCTGGGAATCATGATGATTCCGATCGCGGTGCGCAGCACGGAGGAATTCCTGCGCGCGGTGCCGAGGAATTTGCGCGAAGGCGCGATGGCGCTGGGAGCGAGCAAGTGGAGGACGATTGCGACCGTGATCGTGCCGGCAGCGTTTCAAGGTATTCTGACAGGGTTGCTGCTGGACGTTGCGCGTGTGGCCGGCGAAACGGCGCCTCTGCTTTTTACGGCATTCAGCAACCGATTCTGGAGCCCGGGATGGAATCAGCCAATCGCGTCGCTGCCAGTAATGATTTTCACGTACGCGATTTCTCCCTACGATGATTGGCACCGTCAGGCGTGGGCCGCAGGATTGATTCTGCTCGGTCTGGTGCTGGCGATCAACGTCGTGTCGCGATTGGTGATGGCACGGCGCGCGGCATTTCTGCGGGGATAGATTACTTTTGGGAAATATGGAGTTAGCCTAGGAATGAATGCGGCCGCCACGGTGAGAGCCATGCAAACCGCCATACCAGCGTCGACGCCGGTCGCGCAGGAGACCAGCCTGCCGCTGCGCTTCAAGATTCGAGGCTTGAATTTCTTCTACGGCCCGAAGCAGGCGCTTTACAACATCGATCTCGATGTGCCGACGAACCGCGTGACGGCGCTGATCGGGCCATCCGGCTGCGGGAAATCCACGTTTCTCCGGAACCTGAATCGCATGCAGGAAACGATCCGGCACACGCGCATCGAAGGCGAAATCCTGCTCGATGGGCAAAACATTCTCGAACTCGATGTGGTGAAGCTGCGCAAGCGCGTAGGAATGGTGTTTCAGCGGCCGAATCCATTTCCGAAATCAATTTTCGACAACGTGGCGTACGGGCTGCGCATCAATGGTTACAAGGGCAGCCTTGCGGATTTGGTGGAGAAAAGCCTGCGCCGCTCGGCGCTTTGGGATGAAGTGAAGGACAAGCTGAGCCATTCGGCGTACGCGCTCTCGGGCGGGCAGCAGCAGCGATTGTGCATCGCGCGGGCGCTGGCGGTGGACCCGGAGGTTCTGCTTCTCGACGAGCCATGCTCGGCGCTCGATCCGGTGACCACGGCAAAGATTGAAGAGCTGATGTTTCAGCTCAAGGATAGCTGCACGATGGTGATCGTCACGCACAACATGCAGCAAGCGGCACGCGCGAGCGACTTCACTGCGTTTCTGCTGGATGGAAAGCTGATCGAGCACACGGTGACTTCGAAGCTCTTCACCACGCCGACGGATCCGCGAACAGAGGCGTACATCACCGGCCGCTTCGGCTAGCGCGAGCTGGCGTGCAGTGAATTCGCTTTCACTTTCATGCGACAGTAGCGCGCGGGAATATTTGAGCGGAAAGATTTGGCGCGGGGAGCCGCGAGAAAAATGGAACGTCATTTCGAACGCGATCTGGAAGAACTAAAGCAGAGGCTGCTTTGGATGGGAAGCCTCGCGGAGCGCGCCGTGCATCAGGCGGTGCAGGCGGTGCTGGACGTCGAAGAGCACATGGCCGAGTCGGTGCTCGATGAAGAAAACGCCATCAACGAGATGCAAATCGAAGTTGACGAGCGGGTGACGCGGTTGCTCGCGCAGCAGCAGCTCGTTGCAATTGATCTGAGATTCATTCTCGCAGTCTCGCGCATCAACAACGACCTTGAAAGAATCGGCGATCAGGCAGTGAATATCGCGCAATCGGCTCTACGCATTCTGCGGCACCCGCAGGTCAAGCCGTATGTGGATTTGCCGCGAATGAGCGAGATCGCGGAGGGAATGGTGCGCGACAGCCTGAATGCGCTGGTGCGCGGCGACTTGGACCTCGCACGAAGCGTGCTCGCGCGCGACGATCAGGTGGACTTGCTCCGCGATCAGATGTTCCGCGAACTGCTCACCTACATGATGGAAAATTCCGCAGTTGTGTTTCCGGCCTTCGAGTTGATTCTTGTCGCAAAAAATCTCGAACGCATCGGCGATCACGCCACGAACATCGCGGAGGACGTGATTTATATTGTTGCCGGCCGCGACGTTCGGCATCCCGCGCTCGACCGCCGCTAATCCGATATTTTTCGACTGAGCCTGCTGCAGACGCCGCGCTTCAGTTGCCGTGTTATCTTCTGCTGCATTAACGTCCGGAGACGCGCGGTATTCGCTGGGGTGCGTAACGCGTCGCCCTGAATCCCCGAGGCAGGGAACTCGGGGTTCTGAAGTGCATGTGTGGTGCGAAAAAAGGCGGAAGGCGCGCCGACTGAACTAAATTTGCGTGGGAGCTACAGAATGCACGTGGATGCACGTCTGAATTGCTAGCAAGGTACGAGTGGGGGAATAAAGCCGAGCCGATTGAGCGAAACTGATGCGGGAGTTACAGAGTGCGCCCGGATGGACGTGCTACTGCGAAATGACCATTTCGGACGTACTCGCCAAAATCAAGTTGTTGCCGTTTCCAAATAACGGAACTCCGAAACCAAAGGTGTACTCGACCGTGACTTGCACGACGCAACCAGGATTATTAGGCGGGACAGTGGCGGTGCCGCTGCCCTGGCAAGTCGTCGAAACACCGCTCGTCGACGTGGTCCCCGGCCAAATGCCGGTGCTGGCATTGGCGGAAAGGTACGTGCACGTCGGACAGTTTATGGTCAAGCAGCCGACTGTGGCTGTCGTGCAACCTGCCGTGCCATTGACGTACATTCCCGGCGGCGCAAGTGTCTGGACGTACGCGAGGATGTCGCTTCCCTCGGCCGGACAGTGCGTCGTGTAGGTAGGATTACAGTCCGCGCCCCGCACGCTCGCCCACCGCGTGGCAGCACGGGCCGCACTGGATACGAAGTGGTAAGCGTACATCGCGCGGCCAAAATCAATGATGCCGACCATCAGAAAAAGTATGATCGGAAGGATGGCGGCGAACTCGTAGAGTGTCGCTCCCTGCTGCCTGGATGCTCCTCTTAGCCTTTTCATCATCGTTGACTCACTGTCCTGAATTTCCCCACTGATCAAAAATTATCTGCACGTTCGCGGGCTGCCGAGTTCACTCGGCGCCAGTGGCGCAACAGTGCCCGGGATGCTACTGAATTCCCAGGCGCATCTTGGCATAGCCGTTAAACGTGTAGGAAGAGCTGATCCCGGGCCAGGGAATCATCGGATAGTAGGTCGCCACAGTCGTTACAGTGACGTAATTTATCCAGTGATTTCCGGCAGAGCAATTCGAGCAGGTAACGTTGTTTGGCGTGATCACCGTGCCGTCGGCGCATTCGCATCCGAAAGCCGCCGTTGGATAACTTGTGTTCCAGCAGGTTTTTCCCCTGGAGCAAGTGCTGCCGATTTGCTGAGCTCCGTTCTTGGCCGCCAGGATCATCCCGTTGATGTCTTGCATCGTGGTGGCATTTTGCGCGCCGTATTGCGCGCCCGAGCGCGCTGCGCTGGTCACCTCGATCGCAACGTAGCAGGCGGTGCCAAAATCAATCGCTCCCGCGATCACGATCATCAGGAGAGGAATTGACACGGCAAGTTCCACCATTGCCTGCCCGCCTTGCGAGCGGCGGCGCCCGCCAGAAAAAAAACCGAATCGGCGAGGCCGGCGGAATGAATCGCACTTGGGTTGTGATTGCATGTTCATGTTCACTGCACCAGTACCGCAGTGCCCTCGGCCACCGGCGAACCGTTTGGCAACGTTTTAAGGTTATTGTTGAATGAAAAGCTCCAGAACCAGGCGATATCCTTGGCATCAAGGATTGTATATTTCGCACCAGATCCAAAATCGAAGTCGAAGTTCACAGTGGCATTTGGAAAGTAGTACGCGCCTTCGTGGTAGAGGTTTCCATTACCCAAAGTGACGTTCGCGCCGAAGACGGCGTTCTGAGTATTCAGGGGATCCTGCCAAAACAGAATCCCGGCGTATGGACCCGATGTCGGCGCAGAAAATCCACAGCTTGCGCCGCAAAATCCAAAGTTGAAGTCGAAGTAGCTGGTTATCGCGCCGTAGCAGGAAGGGCAAGTCGCAACGGTAACCGAGCCACCGATGTTGCCACCAGTTCCCGTATTGTAGAAAGTTACGCCATTTCCGTCGCCAACCGATCCATTGCCGGCGGTCTGATGACCGACAAGACTCAGGCCTCCGCCGTACAAGATGAAGAGCGAAGTACCGCCGCCAATATTGTAATTGACGTAGGAACCGAAGAGGTCGTTGTCGTTAATTCCGCCAACGATCGCATACTGCCCTGGCCCGAAATAAACCTGAGAGTTTCCGAAGAAGCCCCTACTATGAATCGAGATTCCTCCGATGCCTCCGCCAGTGGTGCCCACGATGACGTAGTTGCCCGCATTGAACAGCACTTGAGAATTAATGATCTCAATTCCGCCGCAATAAGTTCCCGGATTGATGACGTAGCCTGTTTGGCCTGAGATTACCAGCGGAGTCGATGTCGACGAGCAAAGGTTACTGGTGATCGCCGACGGAATCGTCGGGGGAACCAAATACTTCAATGGGTCGGGTACTGGAGTCTTAATGACAGTAGGCGGATACGGTTGTGTGACGTGACCATTAAAGCCGCCGCCAAAACCACCGCCATAAGAGCACCCTCCGGTCTTATTCCCAGTGATGCTGCCCACCATTTCGAATGACGGAGCACACAAGCCAGCTTGGCCAACGTTAATTTGATTATACAGGCCGCCATTGTCAACTATCCCGCATGCTGAATGGACGTCGTCAATACCGATCGTGAAGAAAAAGAAGGTGCTGCCTTGCAGCGACATCGTGGTGCTGGTGGTGTCCAATCCGAAGATGCAATTGATGCTGCCCTCAGCCACCGACGTGGCTGACAAGGTCAGATTCTTCGGTGCGCCAAAATTTTGGGAAAAGAACGTCGGCACTTGGGTGTCCGTGACGGTTACCTGCACGCAAGTATTGCAGACTGGAACACTGCTCCCGTTCCCCGCGAAGGGCGATGCTGGGCAGGTGCCGGCGTTCAATGCAGTTCCCGGAGGCGAGCACACAGACACGGTCACGCCATTCTGGCCGTTCACGAAGTTATCTTCAGTCACTCCGGAGATTGCCGCCGTTGTGATCGAGGTCGGAGTCGAGCCACCTGCACCGCCTGCGAACGCGTAAGGAACTTGCATGGCGCCGGCCAGCGCGCCGTTGTCCGCGGCCGTTTGAAGCTGGCGCTGCATGTAGCGGACGTATCCCATGTCAATCGCGAGACCCATCATCGCGATAAACGCCACCATGCTGAATGCGATCATCAGCAGAGATTGACCTGCCTGTGTGTTCCTCTTCGTCATTTTCGCATCCTCATGAACGGCTCGCAGGGGACAGCTGCGAACTCTCAGCGAAGTCTATTATCCGAACTGCCCTGGTAAAGGGCGATGCCGCTTTGGCGCTGTGGAGCGCCGAAAAACTGCTACATCGTTCATACTCGAACTGCCATGGAGCGTCAACTCAATTTACCATGACCGTGTACTTCTGTGTGCTCAGGCCTATAGCGTATAGAACTCACAGAAAATGAAGGCTTTGATGGCGAGCGCATTGGCAACTAATTGCTCAAATAGCGCCAAATGCTTCTGCCGCCAAGTGAAAAACGCTTCACTTTCAGCCGGGACTTGCCTAGTTACCGGCGTACAAAGTTGACCGAGCGTTCGTCTCTGACACGCTGCAAATCAATCAAGAATCAGAGAGTTACTGGCATCGCTTCGGCTGCCTGCTGATATCCCAGCGGGCGCGTCTGCGAGGGCAAGCTCAGGTGCTGCTGCTAGCTCCACAATGATAGTGCAATTGACGTGCCGACTTGGAACATCTCACACGCTTGATCGAGTCAAACTTCACTGAAATTATCGGATCCGTTGAATCGAAGATACAGAGGTCTCCGGGATAATTTCCGGCGATACGTGGTTTGACACCCTTGGAGTCGGCCATTAGACTTCGAACTTGTCTATGGTGAGGATGGAATCGCTGAAATCGCGCGCACGCGTCGGTTTGATTCTTAGTTCGGTACTCGCGATCGTTGCGAGCGGCTGCGCGGTGCGGGTCAGCAAGAAAACGGCGGTACCCGCGGCGGAAACGCGCAAGGCGCTTGACGCTACGCAGGCCGAGTTGGTGGCGAAATACAACCGGCAGGCGAAAGCGATCCAGTCGCTAAACGCGACGGTAAAGTTGAACGCGACGGCGGGATCTCAATATAGCGGCGTGGTCGAGCAATATCACGAAGTGAACGGATTCATACTGGCGCAGAGGCCGGCGAGCATTCGCGTGATCGGGCAGGCGCCGGTGGTGAACAAGAATATCTTCGATATGGTGAGCGACGGCGAGACATTCCAGATTTTCATCCCATCGAAAAACAGATTCCTTACGGGCCCGGCAAAATTCGAAAAACTCTCGGAAAAACCGATTGAGAATCTCCGGCCGCAGCATCTGGTGGACGCGCTCTTCTGGAGCGAAATTCACGAAGATGCGCCGGTGCTTTTCGAGGAGTCGAACGACAACGGCAAGCGCGAATATATCCTGACGGTTCTCCACGGCACCCGGCGCGACACGAATTTCGAGATCGAGAGAAAAATTCGATTTGACCGCACGGATCTGAGCGTCGCGGAAATCGAGAATTTCGGCGACGGCGGGAAATTGGACTCGGCGGTTCGTTACGCGGATTGGCAGCCGGCGGGCGATGCGCAATTCGCGCGCGACATTCGCGTCCAAAGGCCCCATGATGATTACGAGCTTGATATTCAGGTGACGAAGCTGGCGGTCAACGAGAGTATCGCGGCCGAACGCTTCCACCTGGCGCAACCGGCGGGTGCGGAACTCGTCGAAGTGGGCAAGCAAGAAAAGGAATCGAAGCCTTGATCCAGCAGATGATCGTTCAGAACGTGCTGCACCGGCCGATTCGGACGGCGCTTACGGTCCTCGCTGTCGCGATTGAAGTGATGCTCGTCATCACCGTGGTGGGGCTCACGACGGGTCTGGTGACAGACTCAGCGAAGCGCATCGAAGGCATCGGCGCCGACATCATGGTGCAGCCGCCCTCGGCATCCGTGCTGATGGCTTTCAGTGGCGCGCCCATGCCGATTCGCCTCAGCGACAAACTCGGCGAGATGAAATACGTGAAATCGGTTGCGCCGGTTCTCCTGCAATTCAATTCGACGAACGGCCTCGACATCATTTACGGCATCGATCCGGATTCGTTCAAGGCGGTGTCCGGCGGGTTCATCCTTCATTCGGGACACGAGCTCGAGCAATCAGACGACATCCTGGTGGATGACGTTTACGCGAGAGCCAAGAACGTCCGCGCCGGACAGTACATCCATATTCTCGATCACGATTTTCATGTGGCGGGCATTGTTGAGCACGGAAAGGGCGCGCGGCTATTCGTTTTGCTGTCGACGCTTCAGGATCTTGCGGGCGCGCACGACAAGGCGTCCGTCTTTTACATCAAGTGCGAGCGGCCGGACGACACCGATACCGTGATGGATGAGATTAAAGCGCTGCTGCCGCGTTACGAAGTTCGCCCGCTCAAAAATTTTATTGATCTATACACGTCTTCGAGCCTGCCGGGACTGCAAGCGTTCATCAACACGATGATTGGACTTGCTGTGGCCATCGGCTTTCTCGTGATTTTCCTTTCGATGTACACGACGATCATCGAGCGGACGCGCGAAATCGGCGTGCTGAAATCGCTCGGCGCGTCGAAGGCCTATATTATCCGCGTGATTTTGAGCGAGACGACGTTGCTGTGCGTCGCGGGCACGATCGTCGGAATCGTGCTGTCATTTGCGGCGCGCGCTTTGTTCCTGCATCTTTTCCCCACGTTGACAATCCTCATCAGCACGCCATGGATTCTAAGGGCTGCGGGCATCGCGATTGTCGGCGGCTTGGTCGGATCGTCGTATCCGGCGTGGCTTGCGAGCCGCAAAGATCCCGTCGAAGCCCTCGCATACGAATAACCCGTAAGAAAATCCATCCGTCACCACTTCTGTTTCGAGCTCACTCAATCTAGCCGGGTCGCCACCGCTGCGGGCGAAGAGCTGTCTCCGCACATGGCGCGTTGAGGATTTAAATTCTTCCTGACCAGAGTGGAGGGTGCTACAGCAACTATTTCAAGGAGCGTGCATCGCAATGGATCGCCGCCAATTTCTCAAAAATTCATTTGCCGCCGCGGGCGGCGGCGCGCCGTCAAATGGGCAAGCCACGTTCGGCACCGAGATCGAGAAAGATCAATCCGCCGGCCGCGATTCCTACACGCGCTTTCACGCCGAGATGCCAACTGAAGGGCCGCTTACCGACGCTGGCCTGGAAGTTTGGCCGCGCGGCATTTACGACCTCGTGATGCAAATCACGCGCGATTACAATCGGCCGATCATCGAGATCACGGAGAGCGGTTGCAGCTACCTCGACACTCCTTACGGAAAGGAAAATGGCCGAGTGCCGGACGCGCGCCGCATCGATTTTTTCCGGCTGCATCTGGCGGAGTTGGCGCGCGCCATCAAGGATGGAGCCAACGTTCGCGCGTATCACGCGTGGAGCTTGCTCGATAATTTCGAGTGGGCGGACGGATATAGCCAGCGGTACGGACTGACTTATGTGGATTTTCGCGATCAGAAACGCACGGTGAAAGATTCGGGATTGTGGTATGGGCGCGTGGCTGCGGCGAATCATTTGAATGTGTAGGGGATTAATTCTGCGCGGTGCGAATAGCACCGGATACTTCGATATAGCGTAGAGAAGCTTTCAGATTGGTAGCCTTACATGCCGCACGAAAATCGGTGCGGCGCTACAGGGGCCGGCGTTCTTAATTGCTTTTTAGATTGCTGGCTTGTATCCGGGGCAGGAAAGAACCGGAATACGCGGGTATTTTGCGAAGCGGGAATCGGTGAACGAAAGGCGGCAGAGGATGAAGGTCGAGCCGCGCTCAGATTCAATTCGCTGGGAGTGAGTGCAATCTGCGCAAAGGCCCGCAGATTTTCGCGGTTCGTCGTTCTCTGCCGTCATTACGATTCGCGGCCGCGAAGGATTCGCGCGGCCTCGGCGATATTCGAATCGCCCGCGGCGGCGTTGTCTCCATTTGCGGGGCCGCCGTTCGGCTTCCCGTCCGCGCCCGGTTCGGCGGGAATCGCATCGCCTTCACCAGGCGCGAGGAATAGATTGGATTCGACGCCGTGCTGCTTGTTGTAAAGCTCGAAGTACCGGCCACCCAGAGCGTAGAGCGACTGATGCGTGCCGCGCTCGATAATCCGGCCCCCTTCGATGACGAGAATTTGATCGGCGCGGCGAATTGTGGAAAGACGGTGCGCGATCACGAATGTGGTGCGGCCTTTCATCAGATAGGCAAGGCCTTCCTGAATCAGGGCTTCGGACTCGGAATCAAGACTTGAGGTCGCTTCGTCGAGAATTAAAATTCGCGGATCGGCGAGTATCGCGCGCGCGATCGAGATGCGCTGGCGCTGCCCGCCGGAAAGTTTGACGCCGCGTTCGCCGACCACCGTGTCGTATTTTTTCTCGAAGGTTTCCGCAAATTCGTCCACGCGAGCGATGCGGCACGCAGCGAGGAGATCCGCTTCGGATGCGTTCGGGCGAGAGAACGACACGTTTTCGCGAATCGTTCCGTCGAAGAGAAATGTGTCCTGAAGGACGACGCCTAGCTGCGTGCGATAGCTATCGAGGCGCACCGTGGCGAGATCCACGCCGTCCACGAGGACTCGCCCGGCGGTCGGGATGTAAAACGCGGCAATCAGTCCGATGATCGTGGATTTGCCGGCTCCAGATGGGCCGACGAGAGCCGTTACGGTTCCGGGCTGCGAGATGAAATCGACCTCGTGAAGGACCTGCTTGCCCTCCGCGTAGGCGAAGCCAACTTTTTCGAACGCAACTTCGCCGCGAATCTTGCTGATGCTGACGGTGCGCCGCGGATCAGCTTCTTCTCGATCTTCTTTCAGAATTTCGGTGGTGCGTTCGAGACCGGCCATGCCTTCCGTGAGCTGCGTGCCGATGGCGACGATCTGAAACACAGGCGCGACGAGAAGCCCTAGGAACGCGACGTAGGTGAAGAATGTTCCCAAGGTCATCGTGCCAGCGAGAATGCGTGTCGTGCCGAGGTACATGATGATTGCGCTCACGATGCCAAGCAGCACGGTGGAAGAAAGGCTCATCACCGATGTTGCCGTGAGCGTCTTTAGAATGTTTTCGAGCAGGCGTTCCACGCCTCCGGCAAAAACGCCTTCTTCGCGTTCTTCGGCGTGATAGCCCTTCACGACGCGCACACCTGCCAGAGATTCGGTCAGCCGGCCGGTGACTTCCGCGTTCATCTTGGCGCGCGCTCGATAGATCGGACGAATCGTGCCAATGGCTACGTTCAAGGCGAAGGCGAAACCGATAAGAATCGTGAAAGCCACGATGGTCATGAAGGCGCTGATCTTTATGAGAATCACGAACGCGAGGATCGCGGTTATCACACTGCCGGCAAATTCGACGAGACCCGTGCCGATCAGATTCCGCAATCCTTCGACGTCGCTCATGATGCGGGTGACGAGGGCGCCGGTTTTGTTGGCGTCGTGAAACGATATCGAGAGCCGGCCGATGTGCGACTGCACTTGAAGCCGCAGAGTCGCGATCATGCGCTGCGCGGCCTTTGAGAGAAGCTGCGTCAGCGTGTAAGAGGTGACGCCTTGAATTGCCGTGGCGGCCAGCACCGCCAGGATGAGAGGTACAAGAAGCTTGACCTGGTGCTTTCCGATGATGTTGTCTACAAGAAATTTCGTCGAGCCCGGCAGTATGAGCCCCGCAACGCGGTTGATGGCGATCAGACCGAAGCCCATGAGCAGAAGCCAGCGCTGCGGATGGACGTAAACCCACACTTCAGGCAGGAGCTTAAGGAAGCTCGCGGCACCCTTGGATTTGGGAGCGCCCTCGGCGGAGCCCGGGGCCCCACGCCCGGACCTTGATGAGATCCTCATGTCCGCTGCACTGGAATGATGCATAAAGGCTATTGTCTTATATCTGGCTCCGAAATGCTTGCAGCCGGGACAGCCGGAATTCGATTACAATTGAGGTATGGGCAAGGCGGGCGATTCACCGGAATTGAACGGCGTTCTGCGCCGGGCGATCCACAGCGGCCTGACGCGGGCCTACTCGAGCGTGCGGCTCGACTCTGCGGCGTACTTGAACCACCTGCGGCGTGCCTACCGGCTCCCCGTCATTTCGTATGACGATATGTTCCGAATGCCGGTGGGTGCGCTCGACAACGTGGCGGACCAGGTGATTGCGTCGTCAAAGACGGTCGCGGCGCTCGAAGGCGCAGGAATCGGTATGGGCGGGCTGCTGACCGTCGTGCCGGACATGAGTTTTCTGGCCATCATCGCGATGCGGATGCTGCAGAAGCTCAGCCTGGTGTACGGGTTCGAATACGCAACCGAGGAAGAAGTTATCGGGCTGTGGATTGCCGCCGGCACGGCCGCGGGCCTTGATCTCGGCAAGGACATCCTGGAGAAGGAAGTGGTCGAGCGCTTTGTGCCGCGAATCATGGAAAGCATTGCGACAAAGATGGGAGCCGAAGTTGCCGAGAAATGGGCGGGCCGGCTGATTCCCGTGTTGAGCGGGGTAATCGGCGGAACGCTCAACTACTACTTCATTCGCCAGTGGGGCCGTCGCGCGAAGGAGCATTTCAGAGCGCGGCATCTGGCGCAGCGACGCCTTGAAATCAATGGCGCAGAAATTAATTCCCTCGGTTCGAACAAGCCGCTGCTACCTGCTTAAATCCCCGGCGCCAGCCACTTCATCCCGCTTTGTTCTCTTACAACGGCTGGGCTACCGTTCAATCCCCGGGATCCACTGTAGCAATCCCGCCGTGAAACGTGTTCTAGGCAGAAATCGAAATCGCGACTAAACTCGTGAGGTTCCCCGAAACGCGTCAACGCCAGCTGGGAGCTGTGCTTGGAGCTCATTCTAAAGACCGAAAATCTGTGGAAGGTATACCGCTCGGGGCGTCTCGAGGTGGCGGCGCTGCGCGGCGTGAGCGTTGACGTGATGCCCGGCGAATTCATTTCGATCATGGGGCCCTCCGGGTGCGGGAAATCGACATTTCTGCACGTGATCGGGGGCCTGGCGAGCCCGTCGAGGGGGCGGGTGCTGCTCGACGGCAACGATCTTTCGGTGCTCGATGATGCGGCGCGAACCAGGCTTCGCCGGCACAAAGTCGGCTTCGTCTTTCAGCGATTTAACCTCCTGCCGACGCTCAACGCGCATGACAATATTGCGCTCGCTCAACATATTCATGGCGACGGTTTCGATCCGCATCGCTTCGAGCTCATCAGCTCGATGCTGGGCCTTTCGGGGCGGATGAAGCACCGGCCATCGGAACTATCGGGAGGCGAGCAGCAGCGCGTGGCCATTGCCCGCGCGATCATCAACGAACCGAAAATTATTCTCGCGGATGAACCCACAGGAAATCTCGACACGCAAAGCTCGGAAAATGTGCTCGGTATACTGCGCCAACTGAATAAGGATCTGGGCCAGACGATCGTGATGATCACGCACAATCCCGAAGCCGCCACGTACGGCAACCGCGTCCTGCACATGCGCGATGGCCTCGTCGTGGATGGGGCGAACGCGGCCCACTGAGATGCGCAAGCTCTGGAACGGAATCGTTCGCACGCTGTTCTGGTCTTACGATCGCGGAAGCTGGCCGTACGATGTGATGGTCGTCGCGATCCTGATATTTGTGCTGCTCACTCCCCGCAAGTGGTTCAACGATCAGCCGCAATCGAGCGTCGCCGCCGCGCAGGCCGGGGCGATGATCCAACTCGTGAGCGAAAATGATGCGACGGGGACGCGCACGTACCGGCTCAACGCCGCGGCGCTTGCTCCCAACAAACGCGCGCAGAAACCAACGCCGGAGCTCGAAGAAGAAACCCACGAAATTCTTGGCCGTTCGGTGGAGGAATTGAAAGGCCAGACGTTTCAGGTTCTTCAGATCGATCCCGTGAGGGGCGATGATGGCTCGGTGCAATATTACGATGTTGGAATAAAGTTCTAGAGCTTGTTCGGGTGCTGACTGATTGCTTCAGTTGTCCGCTCGTGGAACCGACCCGCGCAGAATCGCATCATATTGCCGTGTGCTATCATTTATAGGTTTTGCGCGTCTTGGGGCAAGAGCGCATAAGGAGAAGTTTTGGGACGATCCTGGGCCGTATTTGTGTCGCTGCTGCTTGCGTTGACGTCCGGCGTGGCAGCATCGCAGGGACACGCGTCAATGTCGCTCGAGCAGGCGCTCAACCGGCTCGACGAAGCATCGCATGACTTTCACAGCCTCTCGGCCGATGTGGAACGGACGAAAGTGACGGTGGTTGTCAACGACAAGTCCACCGAGTCCGGAGACATTTTAGTGCGCGGCGAAAAAATGCGTCTGGAATTGAAAGACCCCGATCCGCGCACGATCCTACGCACCGGCGATTCGCTTTTTATATTCAATCCGAAGTTGAATCGCGTGGAAGAATACAATCTCGGAAAATACAAGGCGTTCGCAGATCAGTATCTTTTGCTGGGATTCGGCACTCCGGGGCACGAATTGAAGAAAGGCTACCTCGTCACGCTGCTTGGCGAACCCGTGCTCGACGGTAGGAAAGTAATCGAGCTCGAATTGACGCCAAAATCCGAAGCGATGCGCAATCAAATCTCAAAAATCGAGCTGTGGTTCAACGAGACTACTTGGCTTCCCGCACAACAGCAGTTCTTTGAGACGGGCTCGGATGATTATTTCATCATTCGCTACACGAACATCGTGCGCAATGCGCCGATAGACGAATCGGAATTCAAGCCGCATTGGAAGGGCGCAGAGAAGGTCAAGCCGCAGGGATAGTCCGCAGTTTCCTCAAGCTGTTCGTTGCACAGAATAATTCCAAGCAAATTCATCCATCGATTTTAATTTAGTGGGTGCCAGCTCGCATGGGTTTTCCCAGTCGGGGGCATGGGGGCTCTGAAATATGTGTGTGACGTCGCGGGTAGGGCATTTTTCGCGCGCAAGACGCCGATGTCGAGTTATCGCTTGACGCTTTTTGCGGCTGCGGCGTGCTCGGATTCGTGCGCGATTAGCGCTTCCTTCCGCGAAATTCCCCAGCGATAGCCGGCCAGATTGCCATCTTCGCGGACGACGCGGTGGCAAGGCACGACAATGGAAACTGGATTCGTGGCGCAGGCGCGGGCGACGGCTCGAACGGCAGTGGGACGGCCGATCGCATGAGCGACTTGCGTGTAAGTGCGCGTGGCGCCATAGGGAATCCGCCGCAATTCTTCCCAGACGCGGCGCTGGAACGCGGTGGCCTGCACATCAGTGGGCAGATCGAGTCGCGGCTCGCGCCCGCGCAGATGTTCGATGATCTGGCGCACCCAATTTTCGAAGCCGTGGCGATCCCGCTCGATTTCGGCGCGAGGATATTCGCGTCGGAGCTCCGCTTCTAGTTTTGCGTCACTCTCACTGAGATATACGGCACTGATACCGCGCTTCGTGGCCGCCACAAGAACGTGGCCGAGCGGGGAATCTGCGATCGTGAAGCGAATTTGCATGCCTTCACCACCGCGGCGATACGTCGCGGGAGTCATTCCCAATTGTTGCGGTGCGCGTTCGTAGAGGCGGCTGCTCGAGCCAAACCCTGCGTCATAGAGTGCTGTTGTCACGTCGTCTCCTTTTTTCAAACGAGATTTCAATCGGCGCATGCGGTGCGCGTCGGCGAACTGCCGGGGCGTGATGCCCATCAACCGGCGAAAAGCTCGGCCGAGTTGATGGGCGCTGATGCCCGCGCGCGAGGCGAGCGCTCGGAGCTTTAGAGCGTTTTCATTGCCAGCAGAATTGGGATCGGCGAGCACCGCCTCGATATGCTGGCAAACGCGAGCGACCGCTGCTGCGTGCGGGTCGCGCTGCTCTGCCTGCGCCGGACGGCATCGGCGGCATGGCCGGTAGCCCTTTCGCTCGGCATCTTCCGGCACGCGGAAGAAAAGCACCTGCCCGCGGCGCGGCTTTCTCGACGGGCACGATGGCCTGCAATAGATTCCGGTCGAGCGGACCGCGTACACAAAGGCGCCGTCGGCAAAGCGATCGCGCGTCCGAACCGCGAGCCAGCGCGGATCGCCGTCGACGGCTGCCTTCTCATGAATGTGATGTTGAAGTGCGCTCATCGATTTGTTCCAGCACTCGACAAATTACAGAAGTCCCGGGAAATTGGCTATCCGATTCTAGCGCGCAAACTTCGCCGAAGCGATCCGCGAGAATTCTCTGGTTTTGGCGAGCGGGAGGGTGCTCTTTTGGTCCACAGCACTCGACGAGAGATGTGCGGGAAGGATACGATGGCGTCCAGGGTCTTGGGTCCGCTTGGTATTTTGCCGCCGTTTTTAGATTGTACGTCTGAACTTGAAGGTGCCGTGGATGGCCATCGTTGTACTGGTGCTAATTATAGTTGTGGGCGCTGGCGTATTCGTCTGGCTTGGGATACGAAGAAGCCGCGGAAGTTCCAATGACGGATCGCGGGCCAAACTGCGCGGCGAGATACTTGAAATTTATTGCAACGCGCCGTACCCGCCGAACGGCGCAGATTATGCGCTGGTTCTCAGGGTGTCGCTGGCGAGCTTTCCTCCAATTTCCGCGGGTATCAAGGGATACCGTCTCGAGACAATCTGCGCGGGCGTACCGTACCAATCCTCCGTTCTGCACGACACGTCTTACTGGGTGCTCATCCGGGAGTTGAATACACTCGATGCTGATGCACACTCATTCGCCGGAACGGAGCAAACGGTTCTCGAAGACTTCCACAAACTTGCGGGCACCGGTCCGCTTCCTCACAACCGGGAACTGACAGCATGGCTCGCGTTTCTTTTTTCCGGAATGTTTGCGCGCCGGATGGATTTCCAGCCGCCGGAAAGCTTCGACGTTTATCGCACGCGGCTCGTGATTATCGATTCGAGCGGCGCGGAGCATCGATTTTCGGTTCGCCCGAACTTCACGAACAGTGGAGTTCTCGGTCCAGCGCCTTCGTGAAACGCCGCGTCTAGGATCCTGCGACGCTTATTTCACCCGACATGCGTGGTCGAAAGTAAGGCGAAAGCCATGTTTACTCTTTGAAACGCGTCACCTTCCCGCCTCGTTGACCTGCATTCCTTATTCCGCGATAGTCCGAACGAGCCGGCATCTCCTTCGCCGGGGGGACCTGGGGGTCATCCAAACATGGGAGCATTACCCGAGCCGTTGGGGCGGGGTTGTGTCGATATTTCACGCAAGGAATTGCAGAACCGCGTCGAGGAAACAAAACGCCTCGAAACGGTTCGGCCGCGACGGGTATTTCTCGTTCCGACGTACGCTGTGGGTCTCTCGTACGAGAGACGCTGCGCACCGCGGGCCTTTCTCAATCTCCCGTTGCGCCTCGTAGGCGTAAACGGGCAGATCCAACCGCACGGCATCACTCTCGTCACGAAAAACATCAGCTCGACTGGCGTGTTCTTTCTCGCGCCATGCGAACTCGGCAGCGGCGCCGCGATTGAGATGGAAGTAGGACTTCTGGGCCGTCCGCTTGGCCAAGGCAGTGTGCACATGCGGACCGCGGCGCACATCGTGCGCGTCGAGGAATCGCAGACGCCGGGCTGGAAGGGCTACGCCGCCGCATTCGACGACATCGCGTTCAAGCGCGACGATACGCTTCCACTTCGCTACGCCGCGCAATAAGCGCGAGCTTCTGAACTCTGCTACGATTTCAATCCGGTGAAACGATCGCGATTTGCCGCGCGCGCAGTCCTGTTCGATTGGGATGGCACGCTTCTTGATTCCTACCGCTCGGACTCACGCGCGTATCTCAGCATGTTTCGCGCGATGGGCATCGAGTGGGGTATGCCCGAACTCGAACGGAATTACTCTCCAAACTGGCATCACGTCTATCGCGCGGCGAAGCTGCCGCGGGCGATGTGGGATAAAGCCGATCGACTCTGGCATAAAGCCTACGAGAAGGAGTCGCCGGCGCTACTGCCCGGAGCGCGAAATGTGATCCGGCAGCTGGCGCGGCGATTCACGCTGGGGATCGTTACGAGCGGAACGGGCTGGCGAGTTCACGAGCAATTGCGCGACTTCAAGCTTGGCGGCTATTTTGCGGCGTGCGTCTGCGCCGAGGACGCTGGGCGCCGGAAGCCGCATTCCGCTCCGCTCAATCTCGCGCTGCGCCGGTTGAAATTGCGGCCCGCGGAATGCGTCTACGTCGGAGACTCGCCGCAGGACATCGAAATGTCGCGCCGCGCGCGAGTTCGAGTCATCGGCGTGCGCGGACCATTTCCAACCGCGGCGGCAGTACTGGCTGCGCGGCCTGACCTCATGCTCGGTTCCATCGCTGAGCTTCCCGATTGGATCGAGGACTTCGACTAGGAATTCGAAAACCGAATTTGGCGCGCGGGAATTTGGAAACGTCGCGCGGGCGATCCCACCTTCAATTCGGTTTTGGTGACGGCGGCGGTGCCGGTGCGGCAGGCGCAGAGGACGGGGCTACTTCAATGGGATTCGGCTGGAAATCGGTGGAACGCACGACGAGGTGCAGCGGAAGATTTTGCCCGTTCGGCTCGCTGACGAAATCGTCGGACACGGTATAGGTCGGAAACCAATATTTGCCTTTGATGTTTTCGCGGTAGGTGTCGAACATTGAGAACGGCAGGCCGTTGCCCTGCGTGGCCACTTCGCGGACGAATTTTCCCGAACTTTTCACGATTGCAAATTCCTGCTGGTCCACCCAAACCACTCCGTCAAATAGCGGACGATTGCGCATGAGCTGCTTCGGCTGAACGCGGAAGATGTAGGTGTTCAGTTCGTCGAGCTTTTCGGTGCCTTCGTACTTCAGCGTGTAATTCGTCAGTTGGTCGGTGGTGAGCGCGAAGAGCGGCAGATTTGCAATCGTCTTCACGTCTTCGAGCGTGAAGGCGGTTTGCTTCAGCGTCGAGACGGGCTGCTTTACGATGCGGTCGTAGCGCTGGCCGTCTGACTTCACGTACAGCTCGCCCGTGACCGCGAATTCGCCCGCCGGGTCGCTCATTTCCTTGATGCGAATCGTTTGATTGAACGAGAACTGGTCGAACGCTTTCTTCATCACATCTTCATTGGCCGCAAAACGGCGAATAATCTCGTCGGCGGGGATCGGCGGGGCTTTCACGTCGGTGGGCTGAGCGGGAACGCGCTTGACTTCGTATTTCGGCGGCGGCGCAACGGGCCCGGCAGTCTGTGCGCTCGCTGCACCGGAGCCCGCCGCGAGCAGGAAAAGGCACATGATAGCGATGGATAGAATTTTCAAAGGATCGATCTCAAGGAATTAGATGCGCCCGGACGCGTTGACGCTGGCTGAATCTGCCGGCCCGGGAAACATCGCATACGCGGCACTCGATTCGCGCCGCGCATGCGATGCGGTTCCGCAGCGCTCACGCTCGCAAATAGTCTGGCTGCCAATCCCTCACCATCTTCTTGATTTTCGCGCGCTCCAGGATTTTGCCGTCGAGAACCTTTCGAGCCAACTCCGGAAGTTCGCCATCGCTCGCGAAGCGAAGGCTGACGAGTTGAGCTGGCGTGAATTCTCCGATGCGCGAATTCAGGTCCGCCGGAAGCAGCTGTTGCATGCGCAATCGCATTTCGAGGCGAATCACGCGATCTTGAACCGTCAGTGCAAACACGCGTCCGTAGAACGCCAGCACCAGCAATGCCGCGGCGGTGAGGCAGGCCAACACTGAGCCAAAAGAGAGGTGCCTAAACGTCTGGACGATGTGCCAAACGAAGTTCACCAGGAATATCGGGAGCGCGAAGAAATGATAAAGCGGAACAAATCGTGCGTGATTCTGAAAACTCTGGGCCATGGTGTTGCCTCCTCCGGCGCGGAACGCTGGGCCGGACCGTTCGGATTCTAGCAAATGCCGGTCGAGAATCGCTAAACGGAGGGAATTGCTCGGTAACGGTTCACTCCGGTGCGAGGACGTGGAATGTCGTCGCCATCTTGAGTTCCACGCCGGGAGCGAGCGCGGGCGATTGCAGCTTGAGCAAAACGGAATACAGTTTCGGCTCGACGGACATTTTGCCAGAGTCCCAATCGAGCGCGATGCCCGCCCTTCCAGGCGTGCGAATTTCGAGGCGCTTCGCATCTTCGGGTATTTCGATGGTCGGGCCGCCGGGCACGAATTCTTCGCAGTGCATTTGCGTATGCTCGGATTCGTTGGACGGAGATTTGGGAGGAGCGGAATCGCTTGTGGGAGCCGCGTCCTGCGTGTAAGCCCAGCAGATGCGCGTGACTCGCACGCTATCCGATATTGCGGGAAGTGAATTCACGGCGACGAACGATTGAGACTGCGCGTCGTTTCGCGCCGGCTTAATTTCTCCGCTGTTCGCCGCTCCGGAATCAGCCGGCTTATCAAGCGTCACTGAATAACTCACGTGAACATCCTCCGCGCCGTCGAGAGCGAGCGTTTTCTCAATGGTCGCGCCGCCCGGAAAAACATCCGGCGCGTGATAGCGGAGCCGAAGGGCAGCATTCTTCTCGTCCCCCGTCCATTCCGGTGCGTATGTACGATTAAAAAGGCCGTACCGGCCGCGCTCACGTTCGGGCGAAATTCCGGGCGGATTCGGCGTGAAGGAAAAATTGTCGCGAACACCGCCGACACTGCTGAAAACATCCGCGGCGCTATCCTTCGCGACGAGAGCAAGTACGCGGCCGCCGCTTTTCGGCGAGACGATCAGCCGGAGTTTCGCATTTTCGAGGATCCATTCATCCGAACCGTCTCCGTCGAAATCGAAACGATACCGGGTGACGCCGCCTTCCCGAAGCGCGAGAAATGAAATCGGCATCTCCTCGTGTTCGTGCAGGCCGCGCAATTCCACCGAACCGTGGATGAGCCCATCCGGGTCAGGCTCGAAAGACGCTCCAGAGGGACCGCTTGATGGCTTCAACATCATGTCTGTGACGGCATCGACCCCAGGCGTCATGCGGAAGTTTGCGGAGCCACGAAAGGCGCCGGTGACACCCACGTCGAGATCGACCTGCTTGGACAAATTTGGATTCGTCGCCTGGAACACGACACGCATCGAACGGGGATCATCCAGAACGACGAGCGGTGGAAACGGCGCGAAATACGTGCTCTGGCCGAGCGGCAAGCGAACGGCATTCGCAACCGAAAGTTCGAAGTCGGCGAGAGGATTGGCTCCGCCCGGTTCGACGGCGGGGGCGTGCGGGACGTAAGGCAACTGGACCTTCAGTTGCCGGGAGAAAGTGGGAGAAGCGCCGCGCGGGATCGAGAGAGTGATTTCCTGCGTGGACGAGTCCCACTGACTTTCAATCGTCGCATCCTGAAGAGAAACATGTGACGGAGTATGGTCGAGACGCAGCCGAATCTCGGCCGTGGCCGGTGCGTAGAAATTGAGTTCGAGCGCCTTGCCCTCGCGGACTGCGCCCAAATACTCGGCGCCGGATGCCGTCACTGCGTCGTTGCAGGGAGTGGAGGCCGGCACGTCGAAACAAATTGGAATGAGCAATGGAAGCAGCAGCGATTCTTTCGGAGGAACCGTCACGCTGATCGTTGTGGTTTTCGCGGCATCGCCGACCGACGAGGACATTGGCGAGAGAGCCGTGAGGGGCGCGTCAATTGTGGCTTCGGCGTCGAGATTCGTGACGCTGATCCAGCCTTCCCCGCTCGTACGCACGCCAAGCGGACTGGTCCCTTCATTGCTGACGATTTCGGAGATGATGAGATTGCTCGCCTCCGGCGGATTTCCAGGCACTCGAATCGCAGGTTGAATTTTCGCTTCAGCCAGAATCGACTCGACGGCTTGAACGGCCCATGCAGCTACTTCCTGAGCGCGATTTTTCTCGAAGCTGTCTTTCAAATTGATCCACGAATAAAAATCCTTCGAAGATTCGATCACGCGGCCATCGCCGAACTTCCAGCTTGCGGCGATGACTTCAGATGGCGCGGCACGTTCGGCAGGCGCGCCGCTCCAGAGTTGCGCGATTGCGTTTCCCGCCGGCCGCGACGGAAAGACGAAGAGCGTTCCGCCTCGCCGCACGTATTCCACCAGATTCTGCTGCGCCTTCTCGGAGAGTTGAAATTGGCTGCCCAGTGAATCGAACGCCGGGAGGAATACGAGCGGGTCGCGCAGGAGTTGATCGACAGGCTGATACTGCGGATCCAATAGTTCGCTCGAAAGATGATCGAGCTGCGCGAGCCGCTCGATTTTTTGCACATCTCCGGACACGCGAAGAATATCCGGCGCTGCAAGAGCGGTCTGCGCATACGCGCCGACGGGATATACGATTCCAAAATCCGCGCGCTTGTGCGATGCCGCGAGCTGCTTGCCCCACGCCTTCATCACGTCGCCATTTCGCTGCACTGCATCCATGCGCCGCTGGCGGTGGCCGTTAGGGTCGAGTGCTGCGCCCCAGAGATAAGCTTGATTCGCCCACGGCACGGAATAGGTGGCGGGGGTGAGTGTGTCCTGTAGGGGAAAATAGCTGATGCCGTGGAGGCCGCTTGCGAGAAACAGGCGCCAACTTTCAAGCGTGTTCGATGGCGGATTCTCAGCGGGACGGTCGTCATCCGCAGGTGCGTACCATCCCGCTTGATATTCGATAAGCGCCGGCGGAAACAGCGGCTGCGTTTTCAGTTCCTCAGTGAAAAATTCGATTGTCGCTGCGTCTTCGGATGACAGTGAGCGCACCGTAGTCTGCGTTTTTGAATCCGGGCGCATGTACCACTGTCCCATCACGCCGATAGGCTCTTGCAACGCCGAACCCGAAGCCGAAACGCGCATGTCTGCCGGATTGATGAATACGGGAACGTTGAGCCCGCCGGCGCGCAGCATTTCGCGCAGCGACGCCACGTAGCGCCAGAAATCGGGGCCCGTGTTGTTTGTCCTTCCCTCGCCCGCATCGTCATCGAGCTGGACGAAAAGCAACGGCGAATTCGGAGGCGCGGCTGGCGGCTTTTTTGATTGGCGCGGTTCGGGCTCGGGGGCTGCAACGTTGCCGGGAACGTAAGGCGCGAGCTCCTTCGCCACGGCTTCGAGCCACTTCTTTGCGGCCGCCATGTGAATCGGATTGCCGAGCCAGCCCTTCGCCGCCGCTTCGGCGTCGCGTGCGTTGAGGGAGGCAAGCGGTGGATAGCGGCCTTCGAGGAGATCGGTATCGTCCATCGGATTCGAGGCTTCTGATTCGGGGCGCTGCAGCAGCCAACCCGGATATCCGCCCCAGCGCCACTCGTTTAGGATGAGCGGGCCGGGGCGCGCGATCAGTCGCAGATTTTTATCGGCGACAAGTTTCAAAAGAGCGCGAAGATTGCGGCGCGGGTTCGTGTGGCCGTCGAAATCGAATGCCCCCTCGGACGGCTCGTGCCAGTTCCACGGGATGTAAATATCAATCGTATTGATGCCGAGCGAGCGATAGCGATCGAGCGAAGCACTCCAGAGGTCGCGCGGGATTCGATAATAGAAAAATGCCGCTGAATGAATGAAAAACGGCTCGCCATCCACGTGCAATTCCGGATAGCCGCCGCGAACGACAAATTCAACTCCATGCGGCTTGTCTGGCTGGTCTGACTGGGATGACGAAGAATTTTGAGGCGCGGACTGCGCGGGAGCGCGAAGAGCAATCGTTACAGCCGCGAGCGGCAGCAGCAGACTGGCGAAAATGCGGCGAGGGAGTGGAGTAAGAGCCATAGATTTTCGCGTCCGCCGGAAATCAATGTGGGATTCTGACACGAGTTATCCAGAATGTCAGCGGTGGCGAAGAGTGGCGGAGCGGCGGGCGGCACAGTCTGGTAAAATCGCGCGTTTGCCGAGGGCAGGCTTGACGTGCCGGACACCACAACCGCGAGAGTTTTTCTGATTTCCGGAATGGTGCAGGGCGTGGGGTATCGATTTTTCGCACGAGGCGCAGCGCAGCGGCTTGGCGTCTCGGGCTATGCGAAAAATCTGGGCGACGGACGCGTGGAAGTTTATGCCATCGGCACGCCGGGCGCGCTTGCGGCGCTGCGGACGGAACTGGCGAGAGGGCCTCGCTTCGCGAGCGTATCAGGAGTCGATGACGAAGAACGCGCCGTGGATTCGCGCTACGCGGATCGCTTCACGATCGAGCGGGACGATTGGTGAAAGGACAAGTGCATGGACAACCTGAAGAAATTGATCCGCGAAATTCCCGATTATCCGAAGCCGGGAATCCTGTTCTACGACATCACCACGATTCTCCGCGACAAGGATGGATTTCACAGCCTCGTAGACCAACTCTGCGAACATTACAAAGGACGAGAAATTGATGTTGTCGTGGGAATCGAAGCGCGCGGATTTATTTTTGGTCCGGCGCTGGCGTACCGCTTGAATGCTGGCTTCGTTCCCATTCGAAAGCCGAATAAGCTTCCCGCGAAGACGGCGCAAGTCACTTACCAACTCGAGTACGGAAGCGACAGGCTCGAAATTCATCAGGACGCGGTGAAGCCAGGCGAACGCGTTTTGATTTCGGATGACTTGCTCGCGACGGGCGGCACGGCAGCCGCCGCTGCGCAATTGATACGGCAACTCGGCGGCGAAGTTTCGGGCGCGGCATTCGCGCTCGAATTGAATTTCCTCAATGGCCGCGCAAAGCTTCCCGGCATCGATGTCTTTTCGCTCTTGAAATACGACAGCTAGACTAGCGGCTCAGGACTTTGCGTTGCGCCGCTGGCGGACGGCTTCGAAGAGGACTACGCCGGCGGCTACGGAGACGTTGAGCGAGCGCACGGGGCCGGTCGTTGGGATCGAGACGATAAAGTCGCAGCGCTTGCGCGTCAATTCGTGCAGGCCGTGTCCTTCGCCTCCGAGGACGATTCCGATGTTGCCCGTGAATTTTGCTTCGGTGTAAACCTGCTTCGCCGTTTCGTCTAGGCCGATCAGCCAATAGCCTGCTTCTTTGAGCTGTTCCATTGCGCGCACGAGATTTTTCACGCGCGCCACGGGCAGATGTTCAAGCGCGCCTGCCGACGCGCGTGAAACGGCGTCGGTCAAGCCCGCGGCGCGGCGCTCCGGAATGATCACACCCTCGGCGCCTGCCGCGAGCGCAGTCCTCACGATTGCGCCGAGATTTTGCGGGTCCTCGACGCCATCGAGGAGGACGAGCAGCGATTGGCTCGTTTTCTTTTCCAGCAGATCTTCGAGCGCGAGCGCGGCGCGGGAAGCGGCGAGCGCGATGACGCCCTGATGATCGCGCGACATCGCGAGGCGATCGAGTTGGCCGCGATCCTCAAATCGGATTGGTACGCCGCGTTCACGCGCCCGGCGAACTATTTCTTCCATGCGCGTGCCGTGGCGTCCGATGGCGATGACGATGCGGTCGAGCGGGCGCCCGGCCTGCAGCGCTTCTTCGACGGCGTGAATTCCAAGAAGGTAACTCATCTCATTCGAGCGCCGCGCAAAATTCGAGCATGCGCTGGCGCGTTCCTTTCACCGGCGCGGCAAGTGGCAGCGCCGCTGCGTAATCGAGAAGCAAGATGACGCGATCGAGTTCGCCTTCACCGTTGCGTCCAGCGAGCGCCAGGCGGATGGGATGAAAAAGTTCGCGACTGCGATAGCGCGTCGAGGACTTTAGCGCTTCGACGATCGCTTTAAATTGCTCCGAATCCATTGCCGCGCCGTCGAGAACCAGATTTGCAAGCTCGCGGATCACTTCGCGCGCGCCTGCGCGCGCCATCACATCCTGCGCTTCGGGCGTCGCGAGCGAAGCGGCGGCGTCATACTGAAAAACCAAGCTCAAGAGATCAGCGAGCGCATTGCGATCCGAAGCGTGCGGGCCGAGAAGCGCTGCCGCATGTTCGATCCATGCCGCAAGCTGCGCAACGTCAGTTTGCGTTGCCGATTCGTGAAGCACCGGCCCGAGCCAACTCCGCTCTCGTAGAATTTCTTCAACATCGAGCGCGGAGAATGCGTTCGCGAGAGGCGCGGATTGAGTGGCGGCCGCGTGAGCCTCGTGTGATTCCGAGCTCATGGCCGCTTACGCGGGCGCGAGCTTGGTCGTCCCTTCCGCGAGGGTTTCTTTTTAATCTGTCGAGTTCGACCGCGTGCGTTTGCGGTGGGCTTGACGCCTCCGCCGATCGTCGCCACGGCGTACGCGGCCAATGCCTCGCCGCGGCCAATCGCGTCCACGCCTTCGTTCGTCTTTGCTTTCAAATTGATTTGCTCGGGCGCTATGCCGAGCGCGAGCGCGAGCGCGGCGCGCATCGCTGGAAAATGCGGCCCGAGCTTTGGCTTCTCCGTGACGACGATGGCGTCCACATAGACGATGAAATGCCCGCGCGCATTGAGGAGCTTTCGTGTGTGCTCGAGGAACAGCAGGCTCGAGACGCCATTCCATTTCGGATCTGTGTCCGGGAAATGTGTGCCGATGTCGCCAAGGCCACTCGCGCCGAGAAGCGCGTCGCAAATGCAATGGCTCAAGACGTCGCCATCCGAATGGCCGACGGGCCCTTTCTCGAATGGCAACTCGATGCCGCCAATGATGAGCTTGCGGCCTTCCGCAAGACGATGGAGGTCGTATCCAATTCCCGATCGAGTCAACTCACTCACCCAGCCACATCATTTCTCTTCAAGTCCGCTTTTTCGCAGCGTCGATCTGTCGCATCATGAAAATCCAGAATAGGACGAGCAGTATGATCGGAGCAAAATTTACTGCCACGGAAAGCGGATCCTTCGATGTTCCGCCCTTTATCTCGATCGGCACGCCCTGCTTTCGCAGCCGATCGGTCAAGTCGAGAATAACCTCGTTCGGAACGGTGGTCGTGTACGCCTTTTGCGATCCACGCAAGCTGCCTGAGATTTCTGCGGTCTTATCCGAAACCGAAAAATTCGCCGTACTCACATTCTGTCCGTCAACTTGCTCCATGAACTGCGTGTAATTGAGTGTTTCAGCGCTCGGGTGGTTCTCCTTCACAGTAGCCATTTTCCAGAGAAATACAGCCACGATTATCACGATCCAAAATGAGATCGTCCTTCGCATGGTCGAAGCCGGCAGCTGCTGGGCTGAGTCGCGAGGAAATGGCTCGGGCGATCCGCTCATGGATTTGTTCCTCCCTCCTGATCGAGATAAAAGCGCGCGAGGTCCATGTCCGATGGACGCGTAATCTTGAGATTGCGCTCCGAGCCGAGAACGACGAAAACTTCACGGCCGAGCCGCTCGACGAGCGACGCTTCGTCGGAGGCGGTCACATCATCTTGCTTGGCCCGCGCAAAAGCTTCGCAAAGGATGGCGTATTGAAACGCCTGCGGCGTCTGCGCGAGGACGATTCGCTCGCGCGGAATCGTCGAGGTGATCAGAGCGACATCTTGCGGCAGGCTCGCGCGCTTCACTTCTTTCACCGTGTCAATGGCAGGGATTCCGAGAATTGCCGCGCCGCGCGCGCGGGCTTCGGCGATCAGGCGATCCACTTGCTCCGGCGTGATGAACGGCCGGACGGCATCGTGCACGAGGACGATTTCCGTCTCCGGCGCAACTTGCGCGAGCGCGTTGGCCACGGATTGCTGGCGCGTATCGCCGCCGTGAACCACCCGCGCGGGGCGGCCGAGCCGCGCCTTGCTCACCCGATCTTCGAGAGATGTGAGCTCTTCCCCGCGTGTCGCCAGGATGAAATCGGTGATTGCCGCACAGGCGGCAAGTCGGCGCAGCGTGAAGATGACGAGCGGCTCGCCGCCGAGCTCGAGGAATTGCTTAGGTG